>DASZSL010000097.1:0-19885 GCA_035548715.1 Dongiaceae bacterium | reverse complement strand
GACCAGTACACGAACGCCTTGTCGATCTGGTCGCCGGCATTCTCACCCTCGAGCTCGACCCGCGCGCCGACGGTCAGGCCGTTGTCGAGCGTGGTCTCACCCTTGAAGTGGACTTCCGCGTTGTGCAGGAAGCGGTCGTAGTTATGGTGATCGCCGAAGTGCTTGTTCTCCTTGCTGTCGAACACGCCGCCGTAGACGGTCTGGAAGAAACCGCCCACGTCGAGCTTGATCCCATCGGACGCCTGCGCGACGCCGGCCAGGGACGCCACACCGATCAGCGCGGTGCTGCCTAGAATGAGTCTTTTCATGCGGATCCCGATGTTGCGGCCGTCGATCGCGGCCTTCCCCGATTCCCCCAAGATCGCAACGGAACGCTCGCGGCCAGCGAGGGATTATGACCGGCCGATGACTCGATTTTTACTGGAGCTTTCCCAACGCCCACAAGGCGTCGGGCGCAAGGCGTGACTGAATTTCACCGCCTGTGGCCGCGATGCCACGAGCTCAACCGGAGATCGCCGAGTCGACCGCCGCCCGAACGGCGTGGTTATAAGGCCGTTATAAGGAACGCGCCTACCAGCAGGTATAGCCGCCGTCGGCCAGCACGATGCTGCCTGTCATCAAGCTTGCAGCGTCGGAAGCAAGGAACAGGACGACCGAAGCGATCTCGTGCACCTCGCCGAGCCGGGCCATCGGCGTGCCGCCGATCCAGGCCGCGTACATGTCCGGCTTCGACTTCACGAACTCGTTGAGCGGGGTCGCGATATAGGTGGGCGCCACCGCGTTCACCCGGACGCCGCGCGCCCCCCACTCCGCCGCCAGCGACTTGGTAAGGTGATGCACCCCCGCCTTGGAGGCGTTGTAGTAGCTCTGCTCCTGCGGCTTGTTGACGATGAAGCCGGACATCGAGCCGATGTTGACGATGGCGCCGGACTTCCGGGCCAGCATGTGCCTGCCGAAGGCGCGGCAGCACCAGAAGGTGCCGTTCAGGTTCACGTCGATGACGTTCAGCCAATGTTCGTCGGCGACGGTCTCGGCCGGGGTCTCGCTGCGGGCGATGCCGGCATTGTTGACCAGGATGTCGATCTTGCCGTGGCGCTTGACCACGTCGTCGGCGACCCGGTTGACCTGGTCGGTCTTGGTCACGTCCATCAGGACCGTCTCGACGTCGTGGCCCTTCTTCTTCATCTCGGCCTGGCCCTCGGCGGCCACCTTCGCGTCGAAATCGGCGATGATCACCTTGGCGCCGGCCTCGGCCAGCGCTTGGACGCAGGCGAGACCGATCGCGCGCCCTCCGCCGGTGACCAGAGCGACGCGACCATCGAGCTTGAACATTTCCAGGTACATGGGACTTCTCTCTCTTACTCAGCCGTTCAGGGTGGGAGGACGGGCAACGACATGCGTCATCGTCAGCTCATCCAGTTGCCGCCGTCGACGTTCAGCGTCTGGGCGACGACGTAGTCGGCATCGGCGGAAGCGAGGAACACCGCGGCGCCGGCATGGTCGTCGGGGCGGCCCATGCGGCCATAGGGCACCGCCTCGCCGACCAGGCGCTTCTTCTCGCCGATCGGGCGCTTCTCGTACTTGGCGAACAGCGCATCGACCTCCGCCCACATCGGCGTGTCGACCACGCCGGGCGCGATGCCGTTGACGTTGATCCGGTGCTTGATGAGGTCGAGGCCGGCGGATTGCGTCAGGCTGATCACCGCCGCCTTGGTGGCGCAATAGACCGAGACCAGCGCCTCGCCGCGCCGGCCGGCCTGTGATGCCATGTTGATGATCTTGCCGCCGCGCCGCTGCGCGATCATCTGCCTCGCCGCGGCCTGCAGGGTGAAGAACAATCCCTTCACGTTGACGGCGAACATGAGGTCCCAGCTCTTCTCGGTGACCTCGACGATCGGCGCGAGGTCGAACACGGCGGCGTTGTTGACCAGGATGTCGACGCCGCCGGCGCGGGTCGCGACCGCGCCGATCATGGAATCGATCGAGGCGCGCTTGGTGACGTCGAGCGGCACGGCGAAGGCCTTGTCGCCCATCGCCTTCGCGGCATTGTCGGCCTCGGCGACGTCGAGATCGGCGACCGCGACGGTGGCGCCCTCGGCCACGTAGCGCTCGGCGATGGCCCGGCCGATGCCGCGGGCGCCGCCGGTGACGATCGCGACCTTTCCGTCCAGCTTCATCGGATCGCCCGCCCCGTCTCGTCGAAACGATGGATATGGTGCGGCTCGGCGAACAGCCGCACCTTGTCCTTCGAATGGATCCCGAGCTCGCCGGCGCCGCGCGCGGTGATCAGGCCGATGCCCGGCACGTCGACATAGAGGAAGGTGTCGCTGCCGAGATGCTCGGCGACGTTGACCGTGCCCTCCCAGCCCTCGCCGTCCCGCGTCACGGAGATGTGCTCCGGCCGGACGCCGATGGTGGCGGCGCCCGCCTGCTTGGCCGCCTCGCCGTCGATGAAGTTCATCTTCGGCGAGCCGATGAAGCCGGCGACGAACTGGTTGACCGGATGCTCGTAGAGCTCCAGCGGCGAGCCGTATTGCTCGATCCGCCCGGCGTTCAGCACCACGATCTTGTCGGCCATGGTCATGGCCTCGACCTGATCGTGGGTGACGTAGACCGCGGTCGTCGCGAGATCGCGCTGCAGGCGCGTCACCTCCAGGCGCATGTGCACGCGGAGCGCGGCGTCGAGGTTGGACAAGGGCTCGTCGAACAGGAAGGCCTTGGGCTCGCGCACGATGGCGCGTCCGATGGCGACGCGCTGGCGCTGGCCGCCGGAGAGCTCGCGCGGCTTGCGGTCGAGATAGCTGGTGAGGTTGAGGATCGAGGCCGCATGCTCGACCTTCTTGTCGATCTCGGCCTTGCCGACCCCGGCCATCTTCAGGCCGAAGGCGATGTTGCCGCGGACGCTCATGTGCGGATAGAGCGCGTAGGACTGGAACACCATGGAGAGTCCGCGCTTGGCCGGCGGCACGTTGGTGACGTCGGCGCCGTCGATCAGGATTCTGCCCGCGGTCACGTCCTCCAGGCCGGCGATGAGACGCAGCAGCGTGGTCTTGCCGCAGCCCGAGGGCCCGACGAAGACCACGAAGGAGCGGTCGGCGATCTCCAGGCTCGCGTCCGGGATGATGTCGTTGGTCCCGAACGACTTCTTCACATGCTCCAGCGTGATGCTGCCCATCGTGTTCCCCTGCTTTCTTATTCGTGTCTTTTCTTATTTCACCGCGCCGAAGGTCAGGCCGCGCACGAGCTGCTTCTGGCTGAACCAGCCGAGGATCAGGATCGGCGCGATCGCCATGGTCGAGGCGGCCGAGAGCTTCGCCCAGAACAGGCCCTCGGGGCTGGAATAGGAAGCGATGAAGGTGGTGAGCGGCGCCGCGGCCGAGGTCGTCAGGTTCAACGTCCAGAACGCCTCGTTCCAGGCGAGGATGATGTTCAGGAGCAGGGTCGAGGCGATGCCCGGCACCGCCATCGGCGTCAGCACGTAGATCAGCTCCTTGCCGATCGAGGCGCCGTCCATGCGCGCCGCCTCCAGGATGTCCTTCGGGATCTCCTTGAAATAGGTGAACAGCATCCAGACCACGATCGGCAGGTTGCCCAGGCCCAGCACGATGATGAGCCCGACCCGCGTGTCGAGCAGCTGGCTGTCGCGGTAGATGAGATAGATCGGCACCAGCACGCCGACCGGCGGCATCATCTTGGTGGAGAGCATCCACAGCAGGATGTCCTTGGTGCGCTTCGAGGGCGCGAAGGCCATCGACCAGGCGGCGGGGATCGCGATCAGCATGGCGATCAGCGTCGAGCCGACCGCGGTGATGATCGAGTTCATCGCGTGCAGGAAGTAGTCGCTGCGTTCCTGGACGATGCCGTAGTTCTCCATGGTCCAGTGGAAGAACAGGAACTTCGGCGGCGTGGCGAAGGCGTCGAGCTCGGTCTTGAAGCTGGTCAGGATCATCCAGAGGATCGGGAAGAAGATGATGAAGCCGACGACCCACGCCCCGACGGTGCTGACGGCCGCCTGCCTGGTGGTGACTTTGCGTGCCATGGCGCCCTCCTATGCTTCCAGGTTCCGGCCGACGATGCGGACCAGGAAGAAGGCCAGGATGTTGGCGATCACCACCGCGACCAGGCCGCCGGCGGAAGCCCCGCCGACGTCATATTGGATCAGCGCCTCGGAATAGATCAGGAAGGCGATGTTGGTGGTCTGCAGGCCCGGGCCGCCCCCGGTGGTGACGAAGATCTCGGCGAACACCGTCAGCAGGAAGATGGTCTCGATCAGGATCACCACGGTGATCGGCCGCGCGAGATGCGGCAGCGTGATGTAGAAGAAGGTCGAGACGGCGCCGGCGCCGTCCATCTCCGCCGCCTCCTTCTGCTCCTCGTCCAGCGACTGCAGCGCGGTCAAGAGGATCAGCGTGGCGAAGGGCAGCCATTGCCAGGCGACGATCAGGATCACCGCCAGCATCGGATAATTGGCGAACCAGTCGATCGGCTGCAGCCCGACCGAGGTCATGATCCAGGCGAAGAGGCCGGAGACCGGGTGCATCAGCAGGTTCTTCCAGACCAGCGCCGAGACCGTCGGCATGACGAAGAACGGCGCGATCACCATCAGCCGCACGAAGTTGCGGCCCCAGATCGGCAGGTTCATCAGCAGAGCGACCAGCACGCCGAGCACGATCGTGATGACCAGCACCGAGCCGACCAGGACCAGCGTGTTCTCCAGCGAGGCGATGAAGGATGGATCGGTGAGGAAGTAGTAGAAATTGTCCCAGCCGGCGAAGGTGTCCTGGCCGGGCTCCAGCAGATTGTAGTTCCTGGTGGAGAAGTAGATGGTCATCGCCAGCGGGACGATCATCCACACGAAGAGCAACCCGACCGCGGGGGCTATCAGCACTCGTCCGAGAGTTCGCGTCTGTTGCGTCGCCATGTTTCTTCTTTCTTTTTCTGAGAGGCCTCAGGCAGCTCCTGCGAACACTCAACCCCGGAAGAAAATCGGCCATCCGACCGGTGCGCTTGATCGGATGGCCGGAGTTTAACCCGGGCGGCGGCAAGCCGCCGCCCGGACCACGATGTCAGAAACGCCCTTGGGGAGGCTACTTGATGTAGCCGGCCCGCTTCATCTCGCGCTCGACCGCCTTCTGGGCGTTGGCCAGCGCCGCGTCCACCGTGGCGGCGCCGCTCAGGGCCGCGGAGAACTGCTGGCCGACGGTGGTGCCCAGCCCCTGGAACTCGGGGATGGCGGCGTATTGCACGCCGACATAGGGCACGGGCTTCACCGTCGGGTGGTTGGGATCGGCCGAGTTGATCGAGTCGATCGTCAGCTTGGCGAACGGCGCGGCCTTCAGATAGTCGGGGTTGTTGTAGAGCGACGTGCGGGTGCCCGGCGGAACGTTGGCCCACCCCTCCTTCGAGGCCACGAGCTCGGTGTAGCCCTTGCTGGTCGCCCAGGAGATGAACTTCTCCGCGGCGTCGACCTTCTTCGAGCCGGCCGGGATCGCGAGGCTCCAGGCCCAGAGCCAGTTGCCGTTCTTGCCGAGGCCGGTGTTCGGCGCCAGGGCGAACGCGACCTTGTCCGCGACCTTCGACTGCTTGGGATCGCTGACGAAGGAGGCGGCGACGGTGGCGTCGATCCACATCGCGCACTTGCCGGCGTTGAACAGCGCGAGGTTCTCGTTGAAGCCGTTGGACGAGGCGCCCGGAGGGCCGGCTTCCTTCATCACGTTGACGTAGGTCTCGAGCGTCTTCTTCCATTCCGGCGAGTTGAACTGCGGCTCCCACTTCTCGTCGAACCAGCGGGCGCCGAAGGAGTTCGACATCGCCGTCAGGAACGCCATGTTCTCGCCCCAGCCGGCCTTGCCGCGGAGGCAGATGCCATAGACGTCGTTCGACTTGTCGGTGAGCTTCTTCGCCGCATCGACGATGAAGTCCCAGGTCGGGCTCTCCGGCATGGTGAGGCCGGCTTTGTCGAACAGGTCCTTGCGGTACATGGTGAACGAGCTCTCGCCGTAGAACGGCGCGGCATAGAGCTTGCCGTCGACCGAGAGCGCGTCGCGGATCTTCGGCAGCAGGTCATCGACGTCGTAATCGGCGCCGAGATTGTCGAGCGGCACCAGCCAGTTCTTCTTCGCCCAGATCGGAACCTCGTAGGTGCCGATGGTCAGCACGTCGAACTGGCCGCCCTTGGTGGCGATGTCGGTGGTGACCTTCTGGCGGAGCACGTTCTCCTCCAGGGTCACCCACTTCACCTGGATGTCCGGGTTCTTGG
The DNA here is from genome assembly GCA_035548715.1 of Dongiaceae bacterium. Lineage (GTDB taxonomy): Bacteria > Pseudomonadota > Alphaproteobacteria > Dongiales > Dongiaceae > Dongia. Next base: position 13,626 of record DASZSL010000097.1, on the reverse strand, counting down.
CCGTGAAGTCGCTGGTGAGCCCCTGCATCCGGATCATGTCGCCGTTATTGACCGTGGCGATGGTCAGGGTGGTGTCGGCGAGCGCCGGCAGGGCAGCCAGCAGAACGGCACCGCTTAATGCGGCCCCCAATAGCCTCTTCATCAGTTCCTCCCAAGTGGTAGTGAGCATTTGCCCTTGTATTGAACATACGCTCACACCAGGGCGCGCCGGGAGTCAATGGGGATTCGTCGCTGCATTGCGGTATTGCCGGACGGGGGCGAAGACCCCAGCCGCCCTATTCCTTCCGCAGGGCTATTCCTGCACGAGGGGCTATTCCTTCAGGAGCGCCTGTGCGGTGGCCTCGTCGGTGATCAGGCCGTTGATGATCCGGCCTTTCAACGCGGCGCGGATGGCGGGCAGCTTCGAACGGCCGAGCGCGGCACCGACCGTCAGCGCCCTGGCCGGGGCCGGCAGCGGCACGCTGGTCAGCCGGCGGTTGGTGCCGCCGTCGATCACCCGGCCCTGGGCATCCATTGCCCAGCCGGCCACCTCGCCGACGGCGCCCAGGCGCAGCATCTCCAGCAACTCGTCGTGGCTGATGAAGCCGTCGACATAGACCTGGGCGCTCTGGTCGATCTGGCCGATGCCGACGAGGTTGAGGTCGGCCTTGGCGGCGAGCGCCCGCACCCGCGAGACCGGGCCGAGCTTCAGCAGCTGCTGGCGCTCGGCCTCCGAGGCGACGAAGACCGGCAGCGGCATCGGGTAATGCCGCGCCTTGGTGAGATCGGTGAGGCGGGCCAGCGCGTCGAAGAAGCTGGCCGAGCCGTCCGGCGAGATGTTGCCGACCAGCGAGACGAGCTGGTGGTTGGGGCAGTCCATCGGCGGGATCTGCTCGACCGCGGCGCGCATGGTGCGGCCGGTGCCGATCGCGATGATCGCCGGCTTGTCCGCGCGCAAGGTCGCCTCCAGCAGGGCGCCGGCACGCTCGGCGACGCCGTTGGGGGCATTGGGCGCCGCCGGGTTGGTCGGCGCGACCTCGCAATGGACGAGGCCGAACCTGTCCTGCAGCCGCGCCGCCAGCTCCATGCAGGCGGCGATCGGATGCTCCAGGCGGAAGGTGATCAGCCGCTCCGACAGGCAGAGCGAGACCAGGCGCTGCGCGGTCGCGCGCGAGACCTTCAGCCGCCTGGCGATCTCGTCCTGGGTGTTGCCGGCGATGTAATAGAGCCAGCCGGCGCGGGCGGCGTCGTCGAGCCGCGATCTTTCGTTGTCGGAAGCCATCCCCGCCCCGCTTTGTCACGCCGCCAGGGCGCGCTGCAGATCGTCCATCTTAGCGAAAACCCGGGCCGCGCCGGAAGCACGCAGGCGCTGCTCGGCGCCGTTGCCGGCCAGATGGCTGCCGCCGGCGAAGCCCCAGACCGTCATGCCGGCGGCCCGGCCCGCGGCAATGCCGGGACCGCTGTCCTCGACGACCAGGCAGCGCTCCGGCGCCGCCCCCATCGCGCGCGCTGCGTGGAGGAAGAGGTCGGGCGCCGGCTTGCCGTGAGCCACCGCCTCGGCGCCGAAGACGCGGCCGGCGAAGCGGTCGCTGAGACCGGCGAGCTCCAGCGAAAGCGCGATCCGCGCGCGGTCGCTCGAGGAGGCGAGGCAATACGGCGTGCGCAGCGATGCCAGGAGATCGCGGATGCCGGGCATCGGCTTCAGCGCGGCGGCGAAGGCGGCGCGCACCGCCGCCTCGAGCCGGGCGCGGAAGTCGTCGGGCAGCGCCGTCCCGCGCCATTGCCGATACTGTTCCGCCACCGCCTGGAAGCCGCGGCCGAGGAAGCGCTCATAGACTTCGCCGAGCCCGATCTCGATGCCGAGCCCGGCCAGCGATTGCTGCAGGCAGCCGCAGCTCAGGCGCTCGCTGTCCACCAGCACGCCATCGAGGTCGAAGATGATGAGGTCGAACGCGGCCATTGCCGCGGCAGCATAGTCACATGCCCAAACGCCGGGCAATTGCTCAGAGCCGGGGGCCGGCCAAGGGCTTGTTGTTCCCAGTCCGTTCCCGCGATACACTCGCCGCCATGACCCGACGCGCCGGAAGTGCCGATCTGCCGCTGCACGGCGGACGCGTGCCGGCCTGGCTGGCGACGCGGATGGCGAGGCTCGGCGCGATCATCGCCGAGGCGATCGTCCATCACTACGGCCGCGACGAGTTCCTGCGGCGGATGGCCAATCCCTTCTGGTTCCAGTCCTTCGGCGCGGTCATGGGCATGGACTGGCATTCCTCCGGCATCACCACCAGCGTCATCGGGGCTCTGAAGCGCGGGCTCGGGCCGCGCGAGCACGAGCTCGGGATCCATGTCTGCGGCGGGCGCGGCAAGCATTCGCGCACGACGCCGCAGGAGCTGACCGCGATCGGCGACCGGCTCGGCCTCGACGGCGCCGCGCTGGCGAGGACCAGCCGCCTGGTCGCCAAGGTCGACAGCGCCGCGGTGCAGGACGGATTCGATCTCTACCTGCACGGCTTCATCATCGCCGACGACGGCAAGTGGACCGTGGTGCAGCAGGGCATGAACGGGGGCCGGCGCCTCGCCCGACGCTATCACTGGCTCTCCGAAGGGCTGACGAGCTTCATCGACGATCCGCACGCCGCGATCGACGGCGAGAACCAGGGCACGATCGTCAACCTCGCCGATCAGCGCGCCGCGCCGTCGCGGCGGGCGCAGCTCGACCTCCTCGCCGATCTGGGCCCGGACCGGCTCGCACTCGAGGCGGCAAGGCTCGACGGCCGCAAGACGGCGCCGGCCGCTCCGGTTCAGGAGATGCTGCCGCATCTCGTCATGCCCGCGCATCACGACGTGCGCGGCGAAGACGTGATCGAGCGCCGACTGCACGCCACCCTCTCGGCCGCAGCCGATCGCGGCCCGCAGGATTTCGCCGAGCTGTTGCTGACCCCGGGCGTCGGCGCACGCACCGTGCAGGCGCTGGCCATGGTCGCCGAGGTGCTGCACGGCGCGCCCTGCCGCTTCGCCGATCCCGCGCGCTTCTCGCTGGCGCATGGCGGCAAGGACCGGCACCCCTACGCGGTGCCACTCAAGGTCTATGACGAGACGATCGGCGTGCTGAAATCGGCGCTCGCCCGGGCAAAGCTCGGCCGCGAGGAGGAGCTCTCGGCGCTCCGCCGGCTCGATGCGCAGGCGCGCGCGGTCGAAGGCCTGGTATCGGGACCCAGCACCGAAGCGTTCATCGCACAGGAACGACAGAGCTCGCCGCTCTTCGGCGGCCGCAGCGTGTTCGGCCGGGAGACGGCGCATGTCTCCGATGCTGCATCACCCAGCAGAAACCTGTCGAATATCAGCTAGCTTTCACCGCTTGTTAACTCGCACCCGGTAGTTTCCCAGAGACTTCGTGGGAAACACGGTGACAGGCGATGACCAAGTTTTCGAATTGGCGCATTCTTTACAAGCTTATGGCGCTGGTGGGTCTCCTTTCCATGGTGATCGCGGCGGTGGTCGGCGTCGGGATCTACGGCGTGAAGACCTTCGACGCAGAGACGGAAATGGTCGCCGAGACCGGCATGGATTCTTCCGCCGGCGAGCGGATCCAGCAGCACGTGGTCGGCCTCAACCGGGCCGAGTTCCGGATTGCCGCCGATCCCTCTCCCGCCACGATCGAGGGTGCGGCGCAGGAGATCGCCGCCCGCAAGGCCGAGCTCCAGGAGCTGCTCGCCGCAGCCGAGAAGACGGCCGATGCCGAACAGGCGGCCAAACTCGACGTGCTCGCCAAGGCCCTCGCCGTCTATTTCCCGCAGCTCGACACCACGGTCGCGAAAGCCAAGGAGCTCGGCTCCCAGGTCGAGGCCAATGACGCGCGCAAGCAGATCATCGCCTCCGCCCTGGCGAGCCGCGCCGACGCCGACACCGCCGACCAGGCGGCCGAAGCCTATTCGCAGATCTCGAAGACGCAGATGCAGGAGGAGGTCGGCGCCGCCGGGCGTCTCAGCGAGGAGCTCGACGTCACCATGCTGGCGACCGCCGCGATCGGCGTGCTGGGCGGCATCGCGCTCGGCTACTCGATGGCGGCCTACGCCATCGCCAAGCCGATCTCGCGCTCGGTCGAGCGCCTGAAGAAGCTCTCCGACGGCGACACGGATTCCGACATCCAGGGTCTCGGCCGCAAGGACGAGATCGGCGAGATCGCCGCCACCATGCAGGTCTTCAAGGACAACCTGATCCGCACCCGCGAGATGCAGGCCCGCGAGGCCGAGGCGCAGGCGGTCCAGCTCCACCGGGCGCAGCAGATCGAGCGCTTGACCGCCGAGTTCGACCAGGCCTCCGGCGCGGCGCTCAGGACCGTCACCGCGGCCGCCACCGAGCTGCAGGCGACCGCGGCCTCCATGACCTCGACGGCGGAGGAGACCGCGCGCCAGGCCGGCGTCGTCTCCGCGGCCTCGGAGGAGACCACGACCAACGTGCAGACCGTCGCCTCGGCGACCGAGGAGCTGACCGCCTCGATCCAGGAGATCGGCAACCAGGTCACGGAATCCAACCGCATCGTCGGCACGGCGGTGAACGAGGCCCGGGACACCAACCGCGAGGTCAAGAGCCTGGCCGAGGCGGCGCAGAAGATCGGCGAGGTGGTCGGACTGATCAGCGACATTGCCGCGCAGACCAACCTGCTGGCGCTCAACGCGACGATCGAGGCGGCCCGCGCCGGCGAGCTCGGCAAGGGCTTCGCCGTGGTCGCCGCCGAGGTGAAGACGCTGGCCACCCAGACCGCCAAGGCGACCGACGAGATCACCGGCCAGGTGCGCGCGATCCAGGACGCGACGGCGCGCTCGGCGACCGCGATCGAAGGCATCGGCGGCACGATCAACCGGGTGAACGAGATCTCGACCGCGATCGCCTCGGCCGTCGAGGAACAGGGCGCCGCGACCCGCGAGATCTCGCGCAACGTCCAGCAGGCGGCGCAAGGCACCCAGGAGGTCTCGACCAACATCGTCTCGGTCTCGGCCGCCGCCGAGCATACCGGCGCCGCCGCGGCGCAGGTGCTGGAGGCGTCGTCCGAGCTCGCGCGCCAGGCGGACGTGATGCGCGCCGAGGTCGAGCGCTACATCGCCGGGGTCAAGGCGGCGTAGCTATTCCACGTTGCGGTGGCGCGCCGACATGGCGTCCTTGCTGACGCCGAGCTCCCCGGCGAGCGCGATCGCGATCTGGTCGAACAGGATCAGCAGCGCCTGCTCGAACAGATTCCCCATCGGCTGGGCCGAGGGCACGACCTCGGCCCGGCCCTTGTAGACCGCGGCCGGCAGGAAGAGCAGCGTCTTCGCCTTGCCGGCAGTGACGCCGGACGGATCGCCGGTGACGACGGCGGTCTCGGCGCCCGCAGCCGCCGCCCGGTCGAACACATAGTCGATATGGCCGATCGATCCGCTGCCCGAGGTCGCGATCAGGAGATCGCCGGCGCCGATCCCGGGCGTGGTGTCGTCCCAGACCCAATGCGCCTCCTTGCCGAGATGCGTCAGCCGCATGGCGAAGGCGCGGGTCGAGAGGCCCTCGCGCCCGGCGCCGATCAGGAACACGCGCTTGGCGCGCACGATCGCCGCGACGAAGGCCTCGATCCCGGCGGGATCGAGGCGGCGCGCAACCTGGCCCAGCTCGGCGACCGAGCGGTTGAAACCCTGGATGACATCCTGCATCTGCTGCCTCTCCGTCCGGTCACGCAGCATAGCCCAGCGAGGGTGACGACGGCGGCCTGATGACGGCGGGAACGATGCAGCCGGAGCGGCGATACAAAGCCCCTCCCGCTCGCTTTGGGAGGGGCTCCGTCGAACGCGCCAGCGGTGCGTTAAGGTCCATGATCCCGCACGGCGCACGGCGGCAGACAGCCGCCACACACTCGATCTATGCCGTCGCCGCGTCGCGTTCCTTGATGCAAATCAATATTCTTAAGCAAAGCAGTCCATGGATTCTCCGAAAATCCTGTGTCAATATATGGAGTTAGATGCCACACCCATCGAAAACTTAAGACATTGATCATAGGTCTCGCGTTAGGTTCGGCGAGCGGAGCGAACGACTCTGGCCAGGTCGGAGGAAGAGTCATGGGGACGATCGTCGGCAGAGGGCCGGTGCGGTGCCCGGCGCGCTAGAACATCTGGTGCGCAAGGCGCATGAGCGCGCCGACTTCTTCGCGATCGTTTTCGCCGGGTCGCTGGCACTGGCGAGCTGGCTGATCCTCGGCGCCTATGCCTGGCAGCAATATCGCGACCTGCACGGCACCCTCGAGCTTCAGGTCATGCGCGCACAGCAGATCATGGCGGGTTCGCTCGACCGCAGCATCGAATCCGCCGAGACGCTGCTGATCGCCGCGGACAGGTGGCTGCAAGAGCAGAGCGACAGGGACGCCCCCGACGCAATGACCGGGCTCCAGGGCTACCTGAAGGCGCTCACCCGCTCCGACCCAAACGCCATCGCCATCGACGTCACCGACAATCTCGGCCGCGAATACGCCATCGACCAGGCACCGCTGCCGAGCGCCGTGGCGCGGCAGAAGCACGCGACGGCGAATGACGGCGCGATCGTCGTTGGCGGCCTGCGCTACGACCCGCACATGGGGTACGCGCTGCCGGTGGTGATGACGGCGCGGCCCAACGGCTTCGGCGTCCGCTCGCTGGTCGCGCTGATCCCGGTCCGCGTCGGCGAAGGCCCATACGGGCTGCTGATGCCGACGATCCCCTCGATCGTCGGCGCGATGCGCGGCGACGGCACCATCCTGCTCACCTGGCCGATCAAGCCGCAGCTGGTCGGCCAGATCGCACGGCCCGCCGCCGAGCTCGGCGAATCCGGCTCGCCCGGCGCCCGCCTCGTCGAGCGGTTCTCCGGGATCGACCGCGCGCTGGTGAGCAGCGGGCCGCTGGACGGCTTGGGCGGCCTGCACGTCTTCGCGGCGCTGGACATGCGCTACCTCGCCCGCGAGCTGCCGCGGCGGATCGCCTTTCCGCTGGCTTTGACCCTGATCGGCAGCCTGTTCATCCTGGCCGGCGGCTGCATCATCGCGTACCTGTTCCGCGCCAACCGCCTGGAGGTCGAGAGCAAGACCGAGGCGCTGGTGGCCGCCGAAGCCGCCAACGAGGCCAAGCGCCACTTCCTGGCCAATATGAGCCATGAGCTGCGCACGCCGCTCAACGCCATCATCGGCTTTTCCGAGATCATGGCCGAGCAGCTGCTCGGCCCGCACGGCAATCAGAGCTACCTGACCTATTCCCGGGACGTGCTGGCTTCCGGGCGGCATCTCCTGAACCTGATCCAGACCGTGCTCGACAGCGCGCGCTACGAGCGCGGCAAGGTCGAGCCGGGCGACGTCGCGGTCAGCCTGCTCGCGGCGGCGCACGAAATCCGCCGCATGCTCCAGGACAGCATCGCCCGGCAGTCGGTGGCGCTCCACGTCGAGGTGAGCCCGGACTGCCCGACGCTCCGGATCGATCCGCTCCATCTGCGGCAGATCCTGCTCAACCTGGTCGGCAACGCGATCAAGTTCTCGCGGGCCAACGGCGTCGTCACCGTCGAGGGAGAGGCGGACGCGGCGGGCGCCATCGTGCTGCGGGTCTGCGACAACGGCATCGGCATCCCCAGCGCGTCGATCGGCCGGCTGTTCAAGCCGTTCACCCAGGTGGACGGCGCCTATGCCAAGAAGCATGAAGGCGTCGGGCTCGGGCTCTCGATCTGCAAGAGCATCGTCGATGCCTATGGCGGAACGATCGGGATCGATTCCGCCTTGGGGGTCGGAACGACGGTCCTGGTCCGCTTCCCGCCGCCGCGCAGCGGCCCGCCGCCGGAGCGGAGAAGCGACGCGATCGCCGCCTAGAGTCCCGCGCCGCGCGCGCCGGCGACCGCCCGGTCGATCATCTCGAGCAGGTCCTTCAGGCGGAACGGCTTGTCGATGATGCCGGCGGCGCCGAGCTTCGTCGCGAGGTTCAGCGCGTCCTCGCCGTCGGGACCGGAGCCACCGCCGGACATGGCGATGACCGGGATGCTCTCCTCGAGCGCGTGCAGGGCATTCAGCAGGGCATAGCCGTCGTCGTCGCCGAGGAAGATGTCGGTCAGCACGACATCGGGACGGCTGACCTCGATGGCGATCAGCGCCTCGGTCGTGTTCCCGGCCTCGGCCACGGCATGCCCGCAGCTCTCCAGCATGGTCTTCAGGGAATCGCGGACATCGGGCTCGTCATCGACGATCAAGATCCGATGCGCAACATTCGCGGGGTCCATGCGGCGCAGTCTAGCATCGCCTTCGCGGCGGTTGAAAGTCCGCGCGACGGCGGGAAAGCTGCCGGCCGAGCCGGCTCATCCGCCGGCCGGCCGGCCCTGGGCTTCCTCGATCGCCTTCAGCTTGGCGGCGTTGCAGCGCATCGCCACCTTGAAGGCGTCGGCCGCCTCCAGGAGTTCGACATCGGTCGCGATCGGGCGCCGCGGCGGCTCCGGGCAGGGCTCGGTCATGCCGATCGGGATCCTGACCAGCACCGGCACGTCGACCACCTGCGGCAGCAGCGGCAGGGGAATCGTCCGGCTCCCCGGCTCAGTCCCACAGCCGGTCAACGCGGCTGCGGACAATGCCGCCCAGAGGAATGACATCCTCGGGATGCTGCTTCGCTTCATCATCAAGCTCCTTGATCCTCCGGTCGAATTGCGCGCGGGCATCGCGGCTCAGCGCCTGCGACGTCGCAGCCGCCCGGTCGGCGGCCTCGAGCGAGAAGCGCAGCTTCTCGACCGCGGCGTTCTGCCGCGCCAGGACGGCGTTCACCTGTGCGATCGCCGCATCGCGCAGGTCGCTGGCGTCATGCCAGCGCTGCGCATCGGCCCGCGCGAGGTCGCGCGCGGCGATCGCCGCCGCCGCGCCGGCCTCGGCTGCGTTCCGCTCGTGCCGCTCCCAGCGCCAGAGGCCGAACAGCGCCGCGACGACGAAGCCGGTCGCCGCCCATTTCAACCAGGCGCGGCGAGCCCAGACCCACCGCACGACCCCCAGCCCCTTGAGGGCGGCCAGTGCCGCGGCGATCACTCCAGCACCCGGATCAGGAGCAGGTCGCCGGCAGCGACCGCGATCTCCGGCGCGAACTCGCGGCTCTCGACGATCGCCGGCGCGTTGCGGGCGGGATCGTCGGAATCCCTCGCCTCGGCATAGGTCGCGGCGCCGGTCCTCACCAGCCGCAGGATCTCGATCTTGCGATCGGTCTGGAGCCTCACGTCCATCTCCTCATGTCCATCCGCCGGGCGCACAGCCGCCGCGGTGGCCGCGCCAGCGGCAACCTTTGATCGCCATCCGCCAACGGCCGATGTTGCGCACATAGTCCGTCGTCTGCCGGGCGTTGGCGGCGCCGGTCACCGCGGCGAGGCACGACGCGATGCCGGGCCACAGACGTGCGCCGCCGCATGCGGCCTGTGCCGCCAGAATCGAGCCCGGCCCCGCGTTGTAGCTGGCGAGGCCCAGCGCATGCCGCTCGGCGATCGTGCGGCCGCGCCACCAGATCCGATCCATCCTCGCCTGGTAGTAGGTGCCGCCGAAGATGCTGTGCGGCGCCGACCGGCGCGAGACGTCGCGCCAGCCGAGCGCCCGGCAGATCTCGGTCCAGGTCGCCGGCATGATCTGCATGATCCCGCAGGCGCCGGCGCCTGAGCATATGGCGGGATCGAGGCCGGATTCCTGCACACCCTGCGCCTTGGCCCAGCGCCAGTCGGGTCCGTCCGGCATCCACGCCGCGGCGGCGCCGCGGAACTCAGAATCGTACAGAGGAGAGAACGAGTCCGACCACGACGGCTGCGGCGATGAGGCGGCAACCGTAATAATGAGCAGTCGCGCGAGCATCGCCGTGAATGATGCCGAGCACATCCGCCTTCTTGAAGTGCCGCCAGCCGCCGGCGAGCACGTCGAGGAAGCGCGTGAGCAGCCACCAGGTGATCCCCGCCGCGAAGCCGAAGCAGAGCGAGGCCGCGAGGCTGTGTCCGAGATAGTCGAGCATGAAGAGCCTTTCATGGGTGGCCGGTCAGGGCGCCGCGATCCGCGCCTCGATCCGCAGCAAGGCCGCCTTGATGTCGGTGAGCTGCGATTCCAGCACCGCGAGGCGCGGCCCGGTCGTCTTGTTGTCCAGGGCCACGGCTTCGAGCTGGTCGACCCGGGCGCTGATCGTCGCCGACCACCAGATCGCCGCCGCGGTCTGCAGCAGGATCGCTGCGATGAGCCCGATCGGCACCGACTTGTCGAGATGCCAGGGCTGCCCGGGCGGCTGATGGGGCGGCTGATGGGACGGCCGGCCGGGCGGCTGGTCGGCCTGGGGTCCTGACGCACGTCCTTCGGCAACCCCTGTCGTCACGCTCATGACGTCACCCTATGACTTCCAAGAAGACCTGCCAGAAGGTCGGGCTCATGAAACTCACCGCGCCGGTGGTCGCCCGCGGCAGGTAATAGTCGCCGGCGACCGGCGTGCGGAGCTCGACGATCCGCTCGTTCGTGCGGATGCAATCGGAGACGGTCGAGCTGCCGCCTTGCTGGAAATGGCCTCGATCGACGATGTCCCCGACTGCATAGCCGAGTTCGGGGTTGATGCATTTGTAGAGCACGTTGACGAAGGCCGGCGGACGGCCCAGGAGATTCTTCTCCACGTAGTTGGCCGCGGCCGCGCACGGGCGCGGCGGCGTGGTGAAGCGCTGCAACGACGGCAGATGCGAGACGCCGGCGCGCGGTCCTTTCGGTCCCACCAGGACGTAGACCTCGCGGAAGTTCGCCAGCGGCACGTAGGCGTTGGTCGTCCCGTCGACGAACAGACCGTACCGGCCGCTCTGGCTCCCGTCGGGTCCGCTGATCGTCGCCACCTTCATGGCGTCGTTGCGCGTATAGCCCCATTCCGTCGTGTTGACGGTGGAGTTCGCGCCGGTGAAGGGCGTATGCCAGCAGTCGCCGGTACTGAAGCCGTTCACCGGGCTGACACAGCGCAGTATCGAGCGTGCAACGACCGGCATGCCGAACGGATTGGGCGCGGCGCTTGCCCCGCCTGCCGCAGGCAGGGCGCCCTCGCGGAAGAAGGCGCAGAGATCGCCGAGCCGATCGCGCCAAGGCGTGCCGAAAAGACCGCGATTCATGCAAGCACCAGCAGGCTGAGCTCCCAGTTGGCCGGCGTCGTGGAGAAGGTGATGCCGGTCGACTTGTTCTTGATGCTGAGTCCGACCGCCTGGAAGACGAACTCCACCCGGTCCGGCCGGTAGATGAAGACCAAGCCGTTGAACGCGGTGCTGTCGGTCGGGACGTAGATGGTCTCGTCGCGCGGCAGGTACCCGCCCTCCTGGACGCGGCAGCGCAACTGGCACCCGGCATAGATCGGGCGGCGGTTCAGCGGATGCGGGACGATGTATTTCCGGGCCCCCGCATAGGACGACAGGGGCACGTAGGGCGATTGGTAGAAGCCGATCGCGGCGCTCACCGCATCCGGACCGAGCAAACCCCGGTTCATCAGTAGTCGCCGCCTTCGGCGAAGAGGTTGAAGGCCTCGGCGTTGTGGGTGGCGGCGTAGATCTGCGCATTGGCGCTGGGGAGCTGCAGGCCGCCGGGGAAGACCTCCTCCGCCATGAAGACGGCGGCGGTGGTCGAGGGCGTGACCGCAGTCACCAGCGTCTCGCGCAGCAGGCGCTTGGTGGTGCCGCCGTCGAGCGAGAGGAACCAGCGGAGGACGCCCGCCGTCGTGGTGCCGGCGGCGGTGGCGCGCACCCGTTCGATGCGGCTGCCGCTGGACCCGCCGCTGACCAGCAGCACGGTGGTGCCGGTGCCGTCGCGGTTGGTGTTGGCGGTCGAGACCTGCGCCATGCCCTGCTTCGGCGTGGCGGCGAAATTCGGATTGGCCGACATGTCCTTCTCCTAGATGCAATTGTTGAACAGCGACAGCAGCGCCCCGGCGGTATTGACCGGCGGCGGCGCGACGAGCGCCGTGCCGTCGGCCCGGGTGTAGCGGGTGCAGCGCCAGCGCTGGCTCGCGGTCTCGTACCTGAAGCCCGCGCTATCGCCGACTGCCGTCGTGATGTCGGCGAGGCCCGGCAGATAGAGATGCCCGGCGCCGCTGGCGCCGTGGGTCAGGGTCAGCACGCCGTCGAAGCAAAGCTCGAGCGGACAGCCGTTCGCCTCCCCGCTCCAGAAGAACTGGATCGTCGTCGTGCCGCCGACCGCGTGATAGCCGCCGAGATTGGGATCCGAGGGCTTCGCCAGGGTCGCGGCGCTCGCGATGTCGGCGCCCTTCTTCCAGAGCGCGGCGAGGCTCGCCGGCGTCACCGCCTCGGCCGAGGAGACGCCGATCCTGGTATTGGCGACGCTGCCGTAGACGGCGCTGCCCGAGGGCAGGCTCTTGTTCTCCAGCGCGTTGCCGTCGCCGGTCCAGCCCAGCAGCTGATCGGCCGCTGGGGACGGCAGGACCGCCGAGACGCCGGGATCGATGGTCGGCGGAAAGCGCATCGCGCGATCGACGGCGTCCTTCAGCTGCTGGTCGCGCATCGCGGCGCGGTCGAAGCCGCTCTCCAGCGTCGCCGCCGGCAGGGGATCGTTCTCGACGTAGTCGTCCTCCTGCGTATAGGCGACGTCGCGGAACACGGTCAGCGTGCCGCCGGCCGCGAGTGCCGTCGAAGTGGTCAACGTACCGCCGGCGCCGTTGCCGCCGCCGACCGAGAAGTCGGTCGAGAGCGTCAGGGTCGTCGCCGAGCCGCCGGCATCGACGAAGATCGCGTTGACGTCCGTGTCGTCGAAGAACGGGAAGTGGATGGTGAAGACCGTGGTGACGCCGTCCGTGGCGTATTGCTCACGGTTGATCGAGGTGGGGACGGTCATGATGCTCCTCTGGAGTCCTTGAGCGCCTTCATGCGCTGCACATAGGCGGCGAAGTCGCGGAAGCGGCGGTCGCCGAGGATCTGCTGCTGCGCCAGGCGGCGATAGCTGCCGATCGTGTGGCGGATGAACACCGCCTTCGATCCCTGCGGCCCGTCCGACATCCGGCGATAGGCGGCGGAGATCGGGTTCCTGCCGCTGACGACGGACTCCAGGAACTCCTTGGCGCCGAGGCCGTGCTCGGGATGCTTGAGGCCGTTGCCGGCAAGGCGGCGATATTCATCGTAGACGGCGGGCCAGTCGTGGAAGTTGACCGCGGCGCCGGAAAAATCGGCTTTCTTGCCGATCGGCGCCGCATCGGCGCCCTGGCGCAGCATCTCGGCATCGATCGCGGAATCTGCGTCCGAACCGTCGCCCCAGATACTGCGACGCGGCGTCATGCGTTCCGCCAGGCGTGCGAGCTGATCCGCGACCGCGCGCAGCGTCGAGCCTTCCGGCAGATCCGGCACGGCCTGCGGCTCGACCGGCGCATCGGCGACCGTCGCCGCAACGCGCTCGGCCAGACGCTGGAGGAAAGCGCGTCCGGCGCAGAGCCGTGCCACAGCCAGCACGGCGCCAGCCAGCGCGCCGCTCCACCGCGGGATATCGTCAGGATCGATCTCGCCAGCGGCGAGGAGGATGTTGCATCGGGCTGCGAGAGCCGCGACCTGATCCACCGGATCGCGGAGCGTCGGGTCGGCCACGGGCAGGTGGGCGAAGGCGGCGACCGCCAGCACCGCGGCCGCCGTCGCGGCGCGCGCCAGCGCGAG
>DASZSL010000096.1:0-18136 GCA_035548715.1 Dongiaceae bacterium | reverse complement strand
GCGCCGAGACGCTGTTCTTCGACTATCACCGCCAGAACGCGCTGAAGATCAAGGTGGCGCGCATCTTCAACACCTACGGCCCGCGCATGCACCCGCAGGACGGGCGCGTGGTCTCCAACTTCATCGTGCAGGCGTTGCAGGGCCGGCCCATCACGCTCTATGGCGACGGCCAGCAGACGCGCTCCTTCTGCTACGTGGACGACCTGATCGACGGCTTCCTCAAGCTGATGGCGACCGACGATACCGTCACCGGGCCGATGAATCTCGGCAACCCGAAGGAGTTCACCATCCGCGAGCTGGCTGACATGATCCGCGAGGTGGTGGGCAGCAAGGTGCCGTTCATCCACCAGCCGCTGCCGATGGACGACCCGCAGCGCCGCCAGCCGGACATCACTTATGCCCGTCAGACATTGAACTGGGAGCCGCGCGTGGCGTTGAGACAGGGTATCGAGGCGACCGTCGCCTATTTCGACCGGCTGCTTTCGGCATCGAGCAGCCGGGTTCCGGAACTGCGGCAGGTCGTCTGAGGAGCCGGCATGGACATGATGGGCGACGACGAACACAATTCCCACGACCGCGCCAACCCGGCGGCGACTTCGGAATCGACCGAGCTGACCCGGGTCGGACCCGCCGGCCCGGGCTCGGCCCTGATGCGCGGCGTCGAGGGCGGGCTGCCGCAGGCGGTCGAGCGCCACATGATCGTCGAGAAGAAGGCGGTCGGCGCCGGCAACGGCGAGCTCGGCCGGCATCTGCTGAGCATCACCGCCGCGGTCAACGCCTACGTGGTCGAGAAGGGCTCGCTGGTGCTGGCGATCTACGGCTCGCAGACCGGCGAAGGCACCTCCACCGTGTCGCGCGAGCTGGCGATCGCGCTCTCGCGCTCGCCCACCAACAACATCCTGCTGATCGACGGCACCGCCGGCAAGTCGAACCAGGCCGGCCATTTCGGCACCAAGTTCGTCGAGAGCCTGTGGTCCACGGCACGCGGCGCCCCGATCCGCACCGTGCGCCTGACCCTGCCCCGCGGCGGGGCGATCGACCTCGCCGGCCTGCTGATCGACGAGGGCGACGAAGCCGAGGTCGATCTCCGGCTGCTGCCGCAGCTCTTCAACCGGCTGCGCAACGTCTTCAACGTGATCATCGTCGACTGCCCGCCGGTGCTGAACGCCGCGGGCTATGTCAGCGCCGCGGCGCTCGCCGATTCCTGCCTGCTGGTGGTGGAAGCCGACCGCACCCGCGTGCCGGTGGTGCGCCGCGCCATGGAGGAGATCGAGGCGGCCGGCGGCAAGCTGCAGGGCGTGGTGCTGAACAAGCGCAAGCACTACATCCCGTCCTGGATCTATCGCCGGCTCTGACGGCGCACGGCCGCGGATGAAGGCCGTGGAAACGCCCGAGCTCTCCGTCATCGTCAAGACCTATAACGAGGCCGGGAAGATCGCGGCCTGCCTGCGCTCGATCCTGGCCGAGACCGACCCGCGGACCACCGAGATCATCGTCGCCGACAGCCTGTCCGAGGACGATACCGTCGCGATCGCCTCCGGCTTCCCGGTCCGGGTCGTGCAATTGACGCGCGCCGCCGATCGGGGCTGCGGCAGCTCGGGGCAGCTGGGCTTCCAATATGCGCGGGGCCGCCGCGTGCTGCTGCTCGACGGCGACATGGAGCTGGTCCCGGGCTTCCTCGCCGACGCCAATGCCGCGCTCGACGCCGACCCGAAGCTCGCGGGGGTCGCCGGCATCATCGTGGACAAGGTGCTGACCCTGGAATTCCAGCGCCGCGCCCAGAAGGTGCCGCCCGCCTCGCGGCCGGGCGTCCACGACTATCTCGCCGGCGGCGGCCTGTTCCGCATGGAGGCGCTGCGAGGCGTGGGCTATCTGACCGACCGCAATCTCCATGCCTGCGAGGAGCTGGAGCTCGGCCTGCGCCTCTCGGATCGGGGATGGCGGCTGCGCCGTCTCGACCGGCCCTCGGTCCATCACTACGGCCATGCGACGCCGCCCTACCGGCTGCTGCTGGCGCGCTGGCGGACCAAGTACGTGTTCGGCCAGGGCGAGCTGCTGCGGGCCAAGCTCGGCACCCGGCACCTCGTACGCGCCTTCCGGGGCTCGCTGCTCTACCTGGCGGTGATCGCCTGGTGGGCGCTCCTGCTGGCGGCGCTCGCGGCGCTGCTGGCCTCGCCGGCGCGCCTCGCCTGGACGGTCGTCCTGCTGGTCCTGCTGATCGCGCCGGTGCCGCTGCAAGCCTGGCGTAAGCGAAGCCTCGCCATGGGGCTCTACTCCGTGGCCCTGCTGAACTTCCACGCCGCGGGGCTGGTCGCCGGGCTGGTGCGGCCCCGCGTCGATCCGATGCGGCCGATCGAGAGCGTCATCCGCCATCCCCGCCGGTAACCCGCGCGTCCCCGCGACCGCTAAAATTCTCATCAAATTGACGTGATGCGAAAACGCGTCGGCAGTGCATTTTCGTGTGACGACCCTCACTGGAAAAATCCGGCGTCCTGACGACATAGTAGAGCGTCGGGCGTGCGGCCCGACGTGTGTTCCCTATGTTTGCGATTGACTGAACGGGACACGGCCGCCGGATCTCTGGAAGAATCCTGCGGCTCTCCCACGCCGGCGGGCCCCTCAAGCCCCCAAAACTGCCCGCCGGCGCTTCTTTTTCCGGGACATCGTTGAGCGGCGAGAACGTCAGCGGCGTGATGCCGACCGGCGCAGTGCATGCCGCCGACGGCGGCTTGCGACCCCGCGCTCCCTTCCGCGCGATCCGCCGCGAAGGCGGAGGATCTGACGGACGCCTAAGGTTGCACCTCCACCAACGCCCAGCCCTTGGGCAGCTTGGCCTTGTCGAGCTGCAGCTTGTCGCCGGCCAGCGGCACGACGATCTTGAGCTTTGGACCGAGGGTCATCTGCACCGTGATGTCGGTGAAGACCTTGGCCGGATCCTGGTCGAGCTTGTCGCTCCAGATGTGGTCGGAGGGCTTGGGCTGGGCCTTGTTGGAGACTTCGAGCTTCGGATCCCAGCTCAGCGGGCCGTCGTCGCTGTCGAGCAGCTCCTTCGGCACGGTCACCAGCACGCGCTGCAGCGGCTCGGTCCGGGTGGCATAGGCGATGACGATGGCGGCGTTGGGCGCGCCCTTCAGCACGACGTCGTCCATCTCGGTCGGCGCGACGTGGAAGGCCAGGATGCGCTCGAAGTTCTTCGAGGTCAGGGTCGTCCACTGGAAGGACGGCCCGTAGCCGGTGGAATTGAACAGGTACTTGCCGCTCTGCAGGCTGTAGACCGCGTCGGTCGAGCTCAGGGCGCAGCAGCCCCAGCGGGTGACGGTCAGATACGGGCCATCGACCTTCGACTCGTCGCCCTCGGCCTCGATGGTGAATTTCGCGGCGCCCTTGCCGGTCTTCTCCAGCGGATAGACGGTCGCCTTCACCTTGCCCGCGACCCGCTCGCCGTCGGCCCCGGGACCTTCCTTGTTCACATGCGTCTCTTCGATCTCGACGAGCTGGTAGATGTCGCCCCGCTCGCCGGCTTCCGCGCCCGTGCTCGGCGGGACGAAGTCGGTCTCGAAACGGGTGTTGACCGTGGTGACCTCGTAGAGACCGTCCTCGGCGGGCTTCATCGAGAAGGTCGAGCTTGCCTGATCCGTCGCCAGCTCGCCCTCGGCGAGGGTCGCGGACATCGACACCATGAGCAGAACCGGCGCCAGGAAGCTGGCGCCGAGCAGAGCGGAACGCGACATGATCGCACCTGATGTTGAAAGAAACTGGATGTTGAAAGAAAGAGGTCCCCTTCGGTCGCGGGAACATCCCATTTCGTTCAAAGCGGCGCAACGAAAGGGCCGGTGACGCCGCTCACAGGTCGGCGTCGACCGGTTAACGGCCGAGGCGGTCGTCGATGCCGAACTTGAGATAGGCGCCGCGGAGATAGAGCGGCCGCAGGAAGGGCAGCGGGAAGCGCGGCGGCGGGTTGCGCAGCATGGCGGGCGCCGCATGCTCGCCGGTCGCGATCAGCCGCGCCGCCGCCCGCCCCGACCAGGAGGCGAGCGCGACGCCGTTGCCGTGATAGGCGAGGGCGAAATAGCTGCCGGGCTCCTCTTCCCAGGCGCCGACATGCGGGAGCAGATCGGCGGCAAGGCAGACGAAGCCCGACCAGCGATGGGTGATCTCGACCCCGCGCCAGGCCGGATAGTAATGGCGGAAGGCCGCCTCGATCCGCGCCGACTGGCGCTCCAGCGCGCCCGGCTCCGCGGAGAGGCCGCCGCGCCCGCCGAACAGGAAGCGCCCGTCGGGCAGCAGCCGGAAATAATGCAACAGGTTGAGCAGATCATAGGCCGGCGTGGCGGAATGCCAGCCCGCATCCTTCAGCTCGGCCGGGGTCAGCGGCCGGGTGACGACGATCGACGATAGAGCCGGCAGCAGGCGGCCGCCGAAATCCTCGTGCAGATCCTCCGGCGTGTAGCCATTGGTCGCGATCAGCACCTTGTCGGCGCGCACGCTGCCCTTGGGCGTCGCCAGGCGATGGCCGTAGGTCTCGCGGGTCCAGCCGGTGACCGGCGAATGCGCGGCGATCCGGACCCCTTGCCGTGCCGCGGCGGCGGCGAGGCCGGTCACGTATTTGAACGGATTGAGGCCGAAGCCGACCGGGTTGGCGACGCCGCCGTGGAAATGCGGACCGGCGATGCCCTCGGCCGCCAGGGCTTCGCGGTCGAGCGTCCTGGACGGCGCGCCGAAGGCGTTGGCCATGAACTTCGCCTCGGTCGCCATCGCCGCCAGCATCGACTTGCGGTGGGCGAGCGCGATCTCGCCGGTACCGGTGCGGTCGGCATCGATCTTCTCGGCATCGAGCAGGTCGCCGACCATCTGCACGGATTCCGCCTGCGCCTGGTGGAAGGCGCGGGCCTGGTCGAGGCCGTAGGTGGTGATGGTCTTCTTCCAGGAGAGCTTGGACCCGCCCATGCAGCAGAAGCCGCCATTGCGCCCCGAGGCGCCCCAGCCGGGATAGGCCCGCTCCAGCACCACCGCCCTGATGCCGTGCTCCCTGGCGAGGTGATAGGCCGCCGAGAGGCCGGTGAAGCCGCCGCCGATGACGGCGACATCGGTCTCGACATCGCCTTCGAGCGGCGCGTATTCCGCCGGCGGCGCGGCGACCGATTCGCGCCACCAGCTCGGCACCGGCGCCGCCGTGTCGAGCGCGGAGGGATGGTAGAGGTGCTTCATCTTCAAACCGTGCCGCTCATCTCACACCCGGTCGTCATCCCGCGACCTAGTTCGAGGACGACGACCGAGTAAACGGAAACACCGAGTTTCGATCTGCAGCATCAGCGGATCATGTAGACCTTGCGCACGGTCTCATGGACGCGGCAGGTGCCCTTCCAGCCTTGGGGGAAGAAGGCGATCGTGTCCGGGCGGATCTCGATCACCTCGCCGCTTTCATGGGTGTAGGTGCAGCGGCCGAGCAGGAAGTGGCAGAACTCGTCCCGGGTCACTTCGCAGTTCCAGTAGCCCGGCGTGCAGACCCAGATCCCGCTCTCGTTCTCGCCGTTCGGCCCCTTGTGCAGCAGCACGCCCGAGGTCAGGGACCGGCCCTCGATCATGGTCGGCACCGGGCCCCAGTCCTTGAGCTCGGTGACCGATTTCGGGTCGTAGAGAACGGGTGTCTTCAACGGAAAAACTCCTATCGCAGCATGTAGGCGTTGCGGATGGTCTCGTGCACCGTGCAGATGCCGGACCAGCCCGCTTCGAAATGGACGCAGGTCCCGGGACGGACCTCGATGACCTCGCCGTCGTCACGCACATAGGTCGCGCGGCCGGCGATGAAATGGCAGAACTCGTCGCGCGGGATCGCCAGCGGCCATCTGCCGGGCGTGCAGACCCACAAGCCGGTCTCCGGCGAATTGCCGCCGACGCCGGGATCGGGGCGCTTGTAGAGCAGCCGCCCCGAGGAGCGCGACGGCCCCTCCAGGCAATCCGCCTGCAGGCCCCAATCGGCGAGGTCGTCGAAGGTTTGTGCATCGTAAATATGGGGAGCGCTGGACTGTAGGTTGGTTGTCACGAATGCCACCCCACTCTCGCGAGACGTCACGGCTTGAACGACCCGGTGGTCGCGATCTCGGCCAGGATCTTCGCCGCCTTGTCGGTGCCCCTGGCGGCCTGCATGTGCTTCGACACGTCGGCGAGCCGCGCGGCCATGGCCTTGTCCTTCAGCAGGCGGTCGATCGTTCCCGCGAGCTGGGCGTCGGTCCAGGTGTAGCGCGGGAGCTGGTCGCCGTAGCCGGTGTCGTGGATGCGCGCGGCATTGTCGAGCCCGTCCCAGCAGAACGGCATGATGATCGCCGGCTTGCCGAAATAGAGCGCCTCGTTGAAGCTGTTATTGCCGCCGTGATGGATGAAGAGGTCGACCAGCGGCACCACGGCCGGCTGCGGGTACCAGCTTTCGAGATGCACGTTGCCCGGCACCTCGGCATATTCGCCGATATAGTCGCCGACATTCATCAGGAAGCGGTAGGGCAGCTTGGCAAAGCTCGCGATCAGCCGCTTGTAGAGCGCGACATCCGCGGCGCCCAGCGAGCCGTAGCTGACATAGATCAGCGGCTTGCCCTCGTTGGCGGCGAAGGCGGGGACGGCGTAGCTCCCCTCCTCGCGCACGCAGCCTTCGAGATACTGGAAGCGCCCGGGATCGAGCGGATGGCGCCGCTTGAACGCGAGCGGCTTCGGATAGAGCATCAGGTTCATGTAGGGCGAGGCCTCGAAGAACTCGCCCAGCGGGTAGGGCGGGTGGCCGATCTTCGCCAGGAACTCGTTGAACCGCGCATGGGTCGGCTTCACCAGCTCCAGGAACCGGTCCTCGAAGGCCTTGAAGCCGGCCTTGTCGTCCTCGTGGCAGCCGGAGAGATGCGGCGGGATGTCGGGATCGGGGATCTCGTTCTCCGAGCAGGAGATGATCCGGACCCAGGGGCAGCCGGCGCGCTTGATCGCCGGGAACAGGATCACGTTATCGACCGCGACCAGGTCCGGCTTGATGCGCTGGAGATGGGCGTTCAGCCCCTCCTCCGCCAGCATGGCGGAATCGACGATCGCCTCCCAGACCGGGATCACATAGGTCGGGAGCTGGTCGATCGGCGAGAGCTTGAAGTGCGGCACCTTCTCGGCGATGAAATTGGCCCAGAACTTGGCGATTTCCTCGTCGGACATGCCGCCCGACATATCGACCAGGTTCTCCTCGAAGCCGTATTTCTCGAACACGCCCTTGAAGCCCTTGTCGCAGACGAAGACCGGGTTGTGGCCCGCCGCCTTCAGCTTCTGCGCGATGCCGACGCAGTTCAGCGCCGGCCCGAACGCCGCCTCGGGAAACAGCACGATGGTCTTCCCCGCACCCATTCCTCGCCCCCTCTGCCCTGCACCCTTCCGTCATGGGTGGAGGGCCATAGCATGACCGGCGAGGATCGGGCAAACCGGCCGACCCGGCGGTGGGAATCGCCGCGGCGGCGGGCTATGATGACCGGGCGGGGAAGGCCGGGCTGTCCGGAATGTTAACGAGAGATTAACCGCAACCGGTCGATTCTCGCAGCGGGGAATCGAGTCTCCATCGAGGGCGCACGCGTCATGTCGCAAAGCGGTGGCATGTTCCTGTCGAGCCTCCCGGCAACGGGAAGCGAGCGGCGCCTCGGCGTCGTGGTCATCCTGGTCTCGCTCGGCGTCTTCCTGGCGGCGATCCCTTACGCCAAGCTCGACCTCGCCCATATCGACGCCTTCATCCCGGCCTACGATTCGGCGGTCTTCATCAACGACATGATCACCGCCGTGCTGCTGTTCGGGCAGTTCACGATCCTCGGCCGGCGCGGCCTGATGATGCTGGCGAGCGGCTATCTCTTCACCGGCCTGATGGCGCTCGCCCACCTGCTTTCCTTCCCGGGCCTGCTGGCGCCGGGCGGCTGGCTCAGCGGCGGCTCGCAGACCACGGTCTGGCTCTACATGTTCTGGCATGCCAGCCTGCCGCTCGCCGTCCTGCTCTACGTGCAGCAGAACGGCAACACCGCCGCCGCGGCGCTGCCCTCGGTCAGCGGCAACGGCAATGGTGCCCGCCGCCGCAATCCGGTGCTGATCGCCAGCGCCGTGGTCCTGGCCCTGCTGGCCGCGGTCGTGCTGCTGACGACGATCGGCCACGATTCCATGCCCACCCTGCTGATGGTGGTCGATGGGGCGCCCCACTACACCATGACCTACCGGATCGTGGTCGGTGCGATCTGCGTGCTGGCCGCGGCCGACGTCCTGCTGCTCTGGCGCCGCAAGCCGCACAGCGTGCTCGACCTCTGGCTGATGGTGGTGATGTGCGCCTGGGTGTTCGACATCGCGCTCTCGGCGATGCTGAACGAGCGGCGGTTCGACCTCGGCTTCTATGTGGGCCGGCTCTACGGCCTCATGGCGGCGACCTTCATCCTGATGGTGCTGCTGGTCGAGACCCGCACCCTGTTCTCGCGCCTCGCCCACTCGCTGGAGCGGCAGCGCGGCGATGCGATCCGGCGCGCCGAGGAGCTGGCCGACGCGCTGTTCGCCTTGAAGCGCACCGAGGGCGAGCTCCGGGGCCTCAACGAGACCCTGGAGCAGCGCGTCGCCGAGCGCACCGCGGCGCTGGAGGCCGAGGTCGCCGAGCGCGAGCGCATCAGCGAGACCATGCGCGAGACCCAGAAGCTGGAGGCGGTCGGCCAGATGGCGGGCGGCATCGCCCACGACTTCAACAACCTCCTGACCATCATCATGGGCAATGCCGGCTTCCTCGAGGACCGGCTGCCGGAGGGCCACGAGCGCCAGGCCGCCGCGGCCGTCAGCCGCGCCGCCGACCGCGGCGCGCGCCTGGTGCGGCAGATCCTGACCTTCTCGCGCCGGCAGTCGGTCAAGCCCGAGGTCGTTGACCTCAACCGCCGGGCATCCGAGCTGGCCGACCTGCTGCAGCGCTCGACCCGGGGCGACATCCGCATCGTCACCGATTTCAGCGCCGATCTCTGGCCGTTCGAATGCGACGTGGCGGAGCTCGAGCTCGCCCTGATGAACCTCTGCGTCAACGCCCGCGACGCGATGCCGTCGGGCGGCCTGGTCAGGATCGAGGCGCGCAACATCCCGGCCGGCGCGGAGATCAGGCCGGCGACGCCGGAAGCCCATTGGATCGGCGGCTTCGAGGGCGGGGCGCCGGCGCCCGGCGAGTTCGTGCGCCTCGCCATCGCCGATACCGGCACCGGCATACCGCCGGAGCTCCTGACCAAGGTGTTCGAGCCGTTCTTCACCACCAAGGCGATCGGCAAGGGAACCGGGCTCGGGCTGAGCCAGGTCTACGGCTTCGCCCAGCAGGCGGGAGGCGCCGCCGAGATCAGCACGGTGCCGGGCGCCGGGACCACGGTTGCGATCTACCTGCCGCGGGCCGCCGCGGCCGCCGTCGCGGAGACCGCCGGGCAGCCGGCGGCGGCGGTCATGCGGGGCGGCATGGTCCTGCTGGTCGAGGACGACGACGAGGTCGCCGCCACCGCCATGACGGTGCTTTCCATGATCGGCTATCGCAGCCAGCACGTGCGCAACGCGGGCACCGCGCTGGCGCTGCTCCTGGGCGGCGAGCGCTTCGACCTCATGCTCTCCGACATCGTGATGCCGGGCGGCATGAACGGCCTCGACCTCGCGCGGCGCGTCCGCCAGCACTTCCCCTGGCTGCCGATCCTGCTCTCCACCGGCTTCGCGCGGCCGGCAGCGGAAGTGCACCAGGCCGGCTTCGAGATCATCGCCAAGCCCTACAACGCCGCCTCGCTGCTCGACGCCATCACCCGCGTCCGCGCCGCCGCGGCCGTGGAGACGGCGCAGACCGCCAGCGGCGCGTGACGGCGCCGCCGGCGGCCTAAGCCAGCCCGTACACCGTCTGCTCGGCGGCGACGCCCTTGAGCGCGAAGGCGCCGAGCGGCGCCAGATGCGCGTCGCCGCAATGCCGCGCGAAGTCGGCCGAGGCGAGGATGGTGCGGCCGATCTCGCCGGAGAGCTTCTCGATCCGCGCGGCGAGATTGACCGCGGGGCCGATGCAGGTGAAGTCGAGCCGGTTCACGCTGCCGACATTGCCGTACATCACCTCGCCGACATGCAGCGCGACGCCGAACTTCATGCCGCCGGGCGCCTCCAGCCCGCCCCAATCGGCGCCGGCGATCGCGGCCTCGATGGTCCGGGCGGCCGAGAGGACGGCGCGGCAGACCGCCGCCTCGCCCGCATCGCCGACCGGGAAGATCGCGAGCAGCCCGTCGCCCATGAATTTCAGCACCTCGCCGCCCGCCTCCCGGATCGCCGGCACCTGGCAGTCGAAGTAGCGGTTGAGGAGCTCCACGAGGTCGGCCGGCGGCATGCGGTCGGCGCGCGCCGTGAAGCCGCGCATGTCGGAGAGCCAGATCGCCGCGCGGATCGCCTCGATGTCGCCGCGGCGGATATGGCCGCCGAGGATCCGCCCGCCCGCCTGCCCGCCGACATAGGTGTCGAGCAGGTTGACGGCGATGCGCTTGAGCGTGCGGATCTCGGCCATGCGCGCGACCGGGCGCTCGATCGCGTGCAGCATCGCGACCGCATGGTCGGGAAAGCCGCCCGGAAGCTGCGTCATCCAGGCCGCGACATGGACCTCGCCGCCGCTGTAGCGCAAAGGCGAGATCACGAGGTCGGTGGCGCCATCGGCGCGGAACCGATCGAGGAAGGTGAAGTCGTTCGGGCAGTCGGGATCGCCGAGCCGGCGGCGCAGGCGCTCGCCATTGGCGAACACCCAGGCGATCGGGCTGCCGCGATATTCCGGATCGTCGAACAGATCGTAGCCGACGCTCGTAGCCTCGACCGGCATGCCGGGACGCCAGATGAAGCGGCGTCCCATGATCTCGGGATGCAGCGTGCGGATGAAGATGCCGCCATAGGCCAGCGGCACGCCATGGCCGATCAGCCTCCCGCAGAGCTCCGGCAGCACGAGATCGGTCGATTCCGCCCCCGGGCAGCTGTCGTTCAGCCATTCGATGGTGTCGGCGAGGGTCGTGGATGGCATGACGGTCATGGCGGCGACTCTATCGATCCCGGCGTGCCCGGACAAATCAGGAGGACAAATCGGGAGGACCAATCGGCGGCACGAATCGGCCCTACAAATCGGCGGGGCGCCTCTCCCAAACCGTCCGGACGCCTGCTACAAGGCAGCATGGACATGACCCTCGCCGCGGCCGTCGGCATCGACCGGCGCGCCCTTGCCGACCTGCGCCGCGCGGAAGACGCGGCGTTCCGCCGGCGCACCCCGAAGTCCGAGGCCTGGATCGCGCGCGCCCGCGGCTCGATGCCCAACGGCGTGCCGGTCGCCTGGATGGCCGGGCTCCACCGCACGCCGCCGATCGTCGCCGCCGGCGGCGAGGGTGCCTGGTTCCGCGACATCGACGGCAACCGCTATTGCGACTTCAACGTCTGCGACCTCGCCATGACCATGGGCTACGGCCCGAAGCCGATCGTCGCGGCGGTGTCGCGCGCGGTCGCCGGCGGCGCGCATTTCCTGCTGCCGCCGGAGGACACGCTGGCGGTGACGGAAGAGCTCGCGCGCCGCGTCGGCCTGCCGGCCTGGCAGTTCACGCTCTCCGCCTCGGCGGCCAATACCGAGGTGATCCGCATCGCGCGCTTCATCACCGGGCGCTCGAAGATCCTGGTCTTCGACGGCCAGTATCACGGCCATATCGACGAATCCCTGGTGACCGACCGCGGCCAGGGCACGGTGCCGGTCCAGCTCGGCCTCTCGTCCAGGGCCGCGCGGGAATCGGTGATCGTGCCGTTCAACGATCTCGCCGCCGCCGAGCGCGTGCTCCGGCAGGACGAGATCGCGCTGGTCATCATCGAGCCGGCCCTGACCAATTGCCTGCTGGTCGACGCGGCACCCGGCTACCTCGCGGGACTCCATGCGCTGGCCAAGCGGCACGGCGCGCTGTTCTGCCTCGACGAGGCGCATACCTTCCAGTTCGCCTATGGCGGCCTCGCCGGCAGCCGCAAGCTGACGGCGGATTTCGTGACCCTGGGCAAGGGCCTCGGCACCGGCATCTCCTTCGCGCTCTACGGCATGACGCGCGCGGTCGCCGACGCGATGGAGAAGCATCTCGACATCGATATCGGCCCGCGGGGCCTCGCGACCGGCGGCACGACCTATGGCAGCGCGATCGCCGTCGCCGCGGCCAAGGCGGCGCTGGAAGAAGTGCTGACCCGGGACGGCTACCGCCGCATCGAGGGACTGGGCCGCCGGCTCGCGGGCGGGCTCGACGCGCTGTTCCGGCGGCATGGCCTCGACTGGAAGGCGTTCTGCCTCGGCCCGCGCTCGGGCTATTGCCTGAAGCCGACCCTGCCGGCGAACGCCGCCGAAGCCGCGGAATCGATCGACGTCGAGATGATCGACGCCCGCCGCGTCTTCATGGCCAATCGCGGCATCTGGGACGCCGTCGCCTCGGCCGGGCCGCAGGTCTCCTTCGCCCATGACGAAGCGGACATCGCGCGCTATCTCGACTGCGCCGACGCGTTCCTCGGCGCGATCGCGGGGCGCGCATGATCGGCCGCGGCCCGCGCCCGGCCGAGCGCATGACCGAGAGCGAGTACGATCTCGTCATCGTCGGCGCCGGCGCCGCCGGGATCGCCGCGGCGCATGCGGCGCGCGACGCCGGCATCCGCGCCATCGTGCTCGAGGCGCAGGACCGGGTCGGCGGCCGCGCCTTCACCGACTTCGAGAGCTTCGGCGAGCCGTTCGACCATGGCTGCCAGTGGCTGCATTCCGCCGACGTCAACCCGCTGACGCCGATGGCCGAGCGGCTCGGTTTCCGCTATCGCCGCGACCCGATCCGGTTCCGCATCCATGACGGCCATTGGTGGGTGAACGACCGGATCGTCGACGACTACCACGCCATGTCCGAGGCGACCTACGGCAAGATGCACGAAGCGGGCGATGCCGGCCGCGACGTGGCCGCCGCGACCTGCATCGACCCGACGAGCCGCTGGGCCAGGCTGTTCCGCCAGGGCTTCACGCCCTACATCTCGACCGAGCCGGAGCATGTCTCGGTCTACGACGTCTCGCGCGACGCCAATACCGGCGTGAACTGGCCGGTCTCGAGCGGCATGGGCGCGCTGATCGCGGCGCTCGCCAACGAGGTCGAGCGCGCGGTGGAGATCCGCCTCTCCTGCCCGGTCAAGTCGATCGACTGGGGCGGCGACGCGGTGATGGTCGGGACGCTGGACGGCATGCTGTTCGCCAAGACCTGCCTGGTCACCGTGTCGACCGCCGTGCTGTCCGGCGAGCGGCTGAAATTCTTCCCGCTCCTCCCGGATTCGAAGCTGCAGGCGATCGCGCAGCTCCCGATGGGCCATGCGGAGAAGGTCGGCTTCGAGTTCGCCGTCGATCCCTTCGCCGGCCTCGACATGCATTTCGCCCTGATGGACTGGCCCGACGGTCCGACCGCGGCCTTCAACATCCATCCCTTCGACTGGCCGATGGCGACGCTCTATTCGGGCGGCGCGCTCGCCCGCGACCTCGCCCTCGCCGGCCCCGACGCCATGATCGAGCATGCGCGCGGCCTGCTGGCCCGGCTGTTCGGCGCCGCGGTCCTGAAGGACATCGCGCGCGCCAAGGCGACCGCCTGGACCACGAACCCCTATATCGGCGGCGCCTATTCCGTGCTGAGGCCCGGCGGCGGCGAGGCCCGCGCGGCCCTGGCGAAGCCCCTGGACGACAAGCTGTTCTTCGCCGGCGAGGCGACCTCGCCCGACGCCTTCGCGACGGCCCATGGCGCCTGGCAATCGGGCATCGGCGCGGTCAAGCAGATCCTGGCCCTGCCGCAATTCGCGCGCTGACCCGGACCGCCGCGCCTACTCGTCGAGGCGCTCCAGCAGCGCGGCGAAGACCGGCCGGAAGCGCCGCAGCTCCTCGAGATGCGCGGCGGAGAGGCTGCTCAGGAGCTGCTGCGCCTTCCTGGTCAGGCGCAGGATGACCCGGCGCCGGTCGGCGGTGTCGCGGACCCGCTTGACCAGCTCCAGCTCGGTCAGCCGGTCCACCAGCTCCACCGTCGAATGGTGCTTCAGCAGCAGCCGCTCGGCCAGGGCGCCGATCGTGACCGCATCGGGCTCCGGGTAGCCCATGATGGTCAGCAGGGCCTGGTGCTGCTGCGGGGTGAGACCCACCCCCTTGGCGGCGTTTTCGCTGAACGCCAGGAACTTGCGCAGGGTGTAGCGGAAGCTGGCGAGGGCGCGATAGTCCGCCGCGCTGGGGCTGGCGCCGCCGGCCTTGGCACGGCTGTCCGGGCGTCTGGGCATCGTCCTCACTCGCGTGGATCGGCTTCCGGGCCAATCCTGGACCGGCCCGGGGCAGCTAGGCAAGACGCGCGGCGCGGGCCCGCCATCGCATGGTGGAAAGTCCGGCCAATATATCGTATTGCGATATAATAATCATCAGCCGCACCGGACGGGCCACACCCATGCATCCTCCCTCGGATTCCCTGCGCGACTTCAGCGCCGACCGCCGCCTGCTCATCCTCGCCGCCATGGCCCTGGTGGCCGGCACGGCCGGCGCCGGCGCCGCCTGGGCGCTCACGCGCCTGATCGCGATCTGCACCAACCTCGCCTATTACGGCCGGCTCTCCGCGACGACGGTCCCGGTCGCCGGCCATCACCTGGGCGGGTGGTCGGTGCTGGTGCCGGTGGCGGGCTGCCTGATCATCGGCCTGATGGCACGCTACGGCTCGGAGAAGATCCGCGGCCACGGCATCCCCGAGGCGATGGAGGCGATCCTGATCGGCCGCTCGCGCATCCAGCCGAAGGTCGCGGTGCTGAAGCCGCTCTCCTCGGCGATCTCGATCGGCAGCGGCGGGCCGTTCGGCGCCGAGGGCCCGATCATCATGACCGGCGGCGCGATCGGCTCGCTGTTCGCGCAGCTTTTCCACCTCTCCAATGCCGAGCGCAAGACCCTGCTGGTCGCCGGCGCCGCGGCCGGCATGGCGGCGACTTTCGGCACGCCGATCGCGGCGATGCTGCTGGCGGTCGAGCTGCTGCTGTTCGAGTGGAAGCCGCGCAGCTTCGTCCCGGTCGCGATCGCCGCGGCGGTCGCCGCCGCCTGGCGCCCCTACCTTCTCGCCCCGCTGGCCCATGGCGGCGTCCTCTTCCCGATGCCGGAAAGCGCCCTCCTGCCGCCGCCCGGCCTGCTGATCGCCGCCGGGCTCGGCATCGTCGCCGGGCTGGCCTCCGGCGCGCTGACCGCGATGGTCTACGCCTGCGAGGATTTCTTCCAGCGCCTGCCGATCCATTGGATGTGGTGGCCGGTCTTCGGCGGCCTGGTGATCGGGCTCGGCGGCCTGGTCGATCCCCGGGCGCTCGGCGTCGGCTATGACAACATCCGGGCGCTCCTGAACGGCGATATCGGCGCCGCCTCGGCCATCATGCTGATCGCGGTCAAGGCGGTGATCTGGTCGGTGGCCCTGGGCTCCGGCACCTCGGGCGGCGTGCTGGCGCCGCTGCTGATCATGGGCGGCGCGCTGGGCGCGATCCTCGGCGACGGGATCCCGCCCGCGATCTTCGGCGGCGACGACGGATTGTGGGCGCTGGTCGGCATGGCGGCGATGATGGGCGGCACGATGCGCTCGCCGCTGACCTCGATGATCTTCGCCCTGGAGCTCACCCACGATATCGGCGCGTTCCTGCCGCTCGCCATCGGCTGCACCATGGCGCATGCGACGACGGTGCTGCTGCTGAAGCGCTCGATCCTGACCGAGAAGGTGGCGCGGCGCGGCCATCATGTGCTCCGGGAATACATCGTCGACCCGTTCGAGATCATGCGGGTGGGCGAGATCATGGCCAAGCCGGCCGATACGCTGCCGGCGGCGATGAAGGTCGGCGAGGCCGTCGCCTTCTTCACCGGACCGGACTCGCCCCCGGGACGGCCGCCCTCGCGGCACAAGAGCTATCCGGTGGTGAACGAGGCCGGCGGCCTGGTCGCCATGGTGTCGCGCGCCGATGCCCTGCGCTGGACCCTCGCCGGCTGGGACAGCGAGAAGACGCTGGGCGAGCAGCTGCTCGGGCAGAATCTCCTGGCCGGGTACGAGGACGAGCTGGCCGGGAAGCTGGCCGACCGCATGGCCGAGGCGGATGTCGGCCGCGTCCCGATCCTGCGCCGCGGCGCCACCGACGAGGAGAGCACCGTGGTCGGCCTGGTCGCCCGCCGCGACCTGCTGCGGGTCCGCGCCGAGGTGATCCGGCACGAGCGCGAGCGCGAGAAGCTGATCCGCCTGCGCGGCCCCCTGCGCGCCTGACGGCTCGCCCGGCCCGGGCCGGACCAGCGGGCCGGGCCAGCCGCGTCGAAGAGAAGACCCGCCAAGCCATCTCTCCGTGGGCATTCTCTCCATGGGCATCTCTCCATGGGCATCTCTCCATGGGCAATCTCTCCATGGGCGGGGGCGCGAAACCTTTACGACCGGGGCCCCTCTGCCGGGTGGTCGACGCGAGTCAAGCCTCTGAGACTGAACGCCGAATCCGGTGTCCGAGGGTGGGGGTGGATTCCTCGTTTGGTAAAGGTCCGGTCAAGGTGCGCGGCTTCCCGCCCATGCGGCGGCGCGCCGGAATGCGCGAGCGGGCGACATAAACGACAGGGACCGTCTTTGCAGGCCGTCGAAGCAAGTCGGACCTCTGATGTTGAACACCGAATCCCGTGCGCCGGGGTGGGAGTGGTTTTCGCGTTTCGTGTAGGTCCGGTGCAGGTTCCGTCGAGGCGGCGCCGGCTTGCGGCGGCGACGATCCCGGACGGCAGCGATCATTTTATCACGCGGCGCGCGGCGAAGGGCCGCGTTCGGCGCGCCGGATGACGATTGCCGCACACCGTGCTGAATTCAGCACAACGCAGCATGCTGGATCCCGCAAACGATCCGTGCCTGCAGCAATACGGCTGCATCAACCCTCACCCTGCCCTCTTCCAAGCTTGGGAGAGGGGAATGGGAGTGGATTTCCTGCGATCATCAGCGAAGGAGGCGTGTCGGCCAGACCGCTTAGACAGCGGCAATCACGGTCTCGATCGGCAGAAAGAGAATGCGACTGTCGGCGGGGTATTCGATGAATTCGGCGCAGGCCATGTAGAACGCCTTGGCGCGATCGTCCTTCGCATGCACCAGCACGGCGCCGATGCCGATGCTCTGCGACGCCGCGGCAATGCGGCGGAATGCGTCCGCCAGCAGATCGGCGCCGAGACCGCGCCCCGCATGGTCGCGGCTGACGGCGAGGCGGCCGATGATCGAGATCGGGATTGTGTCGGGCGCGTTCCGCCGCAGCTTCCCGGGTGCCGCCGACCGCTCGACGGCGCCGGCGGAGATGCAGAAATATCCGACCACCCGAGTACCGTCGCAGACCACATAGGTCCGGGAGAAGCGGCTCTCGTTCTTCAAGGCACGCTGCTTCAGCCAGTCGTCGAGGGCGGGTTGGCCGCAATCGAACGCCGAGAGATCGTGCTCCGCCGTCAGCGGGACCGGCGCGGAGAGCTTCGAAGGCCGGCCTTCGCGGTCCGGGGTCAGCGCTCCCATGCCGGCCGGCGGCGCAGCAGGGCCTTGAGCTTCGGACCCGGCGCCGGCGGATTGTCCAGTGCGCGCAGGAAGGCGTCGTAGCGGGCGGGGTCGAGCACGAACAGCCGTTGATCGAGCAGGACATCGACCGCGGCCTGGCGCGCACTCTCGACCATGAACTCGGTGCGGGTCTTGCCGAGCACGGCGGCGGCATCGTCGATCAGGCGACGCGTGTCAGGCCCGATGCGCAGGTTGATGGCCGCACTCGGCCGCTCCGCCAATTCGAACGCGGCGGCGCGGGCGGCTTTGGACGGGGATGCGGGGTGCTTGGCCATGGTGAAGATATAGGCCGATGTATATACGTTGTCAATACGAAGTCTGGTCGGCGAGATTTCGCTTGTGATGCCCCCCCGGAGCACCCAAGAGCTTCGAACGGGTCACTCGTTTCG
This sequence comes from Dongiaceae bacterium, assembly GCA_035548715.1. GTDB lineage: Bacteria > Pseudomonadota > Alphaproteobacteria > Dongiales > Dongiaceae > Dongia. The sequence goes on along the minus strand of DASZSL010000096.1, from coordinate 153 downwards.
CTACACTGGTCGTGGTCGCGAACCACTTCGGCGTCACGCTGCGGATTGCGGCCGCCTCTCGTTTCGCTACACTGCGCCCGAGCAGCACGAACATCGGCTCGTCGCTGCGGATTGCGGCCGCCTCTCGTTTCGCTACACTCTTCGGCGTGGCGG
>DASZSL010000095.1:0-18025 GCA_035548715.1 Dongiaceae bacterium | reverse complement strand
TCCACCGTCACCTTGAAGCCGGGGAGCTGGCCGCCCTCGCCGGGCTTCGCGCCCTGCGCGACCTTGATCTCGATCTCGCGGCAGTTGGTGAGATACTCGGCGGTGACGCCGAACCGCCCCGAGGCGATCTGCTTGATCGCCGAGTTGGCGTTGTCGCCGTTGGGCCGCGGCTTGAAGCGCGAGGAGAACTCGCCGCCCTCGCCGGAATCCGACTTGGCGCCGATCCGGTTCATGGCGATGTTCAAGGTGCCGTGCGCCTCCGGCCCGAGTGCCCCCAGCGACATGCCCGGGGTCACGAAGCGCTTGCGGAGCTCGGTGATGCTCTCGACCTCGTCGATCGGCACCTGGTGCCCCGTCGGCACGAAGTCCAGCAGATCGCGGATCGCGACCGGTGGCGCCTTGAACACGCCCTCCGAATACTTCTTGAAGGTCTGGTAGGATTCCGAGGCGACCGCGCTTTGCAGCAGGTGGATGAGCTCGGCCGCCCAGGCATGGGTCTCGCCCGATTTCCTGAACTTGTAGAAGCCGCCCACGGGAAGCGCCACGAAGTCCTCCGACCAGGCGCGGGCATGCAGCGCCAGCACCCGGCGCTGGATGCCGATCATGCCGATGCCGGAGATGCGGGACGCCATCGACGGGAAGTATTCCGCGACCAGCGTGCGCGACAGGCCGAGCGCCTCGAAATTGGCGCCGCCGCGATAGGAGCTGATGACGGCGATGCCCATCTTGGACATCACCTTGAGCAGGCCCTGGTCCACCGCCCTGCGGTAGTGGTCGAGGCACTGGTCCAGGCTCATCTCGCCGAACAGGCCGCGCTTCCTCCGGTCCTCGATCGCGGCTTCCGCCACGTAGGCGTTGATCGTGGTGGCGCCGACGCCGATCAGCACCGCGAAATGGTGCACGTCCAGGCATTCGCCCGAGCGCACGTTGAGCGAGGTGAAGGTGCGGAGCTGCTGGCGCAGCAGATGCACGTGCACCGCGCCGGTCGCCAGGATGGTCGGGATCGCCGCCCGGGTGGCCGAGACGCTCTCGTCGGTCAGGATCAGGTGCGTGGCGCCCTCGCGCACGGCATCCTCGGCCTGGCGGCGGATCGACTGGATGGCGTCGCGCAAGGCGTGCTCGCCGCCGTTGACGTCGAAGGTGCAGTCGATCTCGGCGGCGCTCTTGCCCATGTAGGCGCGCATCGCCTGGAACTCGGCGGTGGTCAGCACGGGGGAGTCGAGCTGCAGCAGGCGGCACTGCGTCTCGTCCTGGTCCATCACGTTGCCGAGGTTGCCGAGCCGGGTCTTGAGGCTCATCACCCGCTTCTCGCGCAGGCTGTCGATCGGCGGGTTGGTCACTTGGCTGAAATTCTGCCGGAAGAAGTGGTGCAGGCCGCGGTAATGGTCGGAGAGCACGGCGAGCGGCGTGTCGTCGCCCATGGAGACGATCGCCTCCTTGGCTTCCTCCACCATCGGCTGGAGCACCAGCTCCAGGTCCTCGACCGAGAGGCCGGCCGCGACCTGGCGGCGGCGCAGATAGTCCTTGTCGAAGATCGCGGGCTCGCCCCGGCGCGCCTTGATCAGGTCGTCGATGACCGTGATGCCCTTCACCCAGGCGCCGTAATCCTCCGCCGCCGCCAGCTCGGCCATGATCTCGTCATTGCCGTAGAGCTTGCCCTCGGCGAGGTCGACCGCCAGCATCTGGCCCGGCCCGAGCCGGCCCTTGGTGCGGATGCCCGCCTCGTTGAGCTTCACCATGCCGGCCTCGGAGCCCGCCACCAGCAGCCCGTCCTCGGTGATCGCGAAGCGCAGCGGCCGGAGGCCGTTGCGGTCCATCGCGGCGATCGCCCAGTTGCCGGCAAAGCCGCAGATCGCGGCCGGCCCGTCCCAGGGCTCCATGACCGAGTTGCAGTAGCTGAACATGTCGCGGATCGGCTGCGGCATCGCCGTGCGCCCGTCCCAGACGTCGGGGATCAGCAGGCACTTCACCATGGGGAGCGAGCGCTCCTCGGTGGTGAGGATCTCGAACACGTTGTCCAGCGCCGCCGAGTCCGAGCCCGAGGGCTGGATGACCGGCTTCAATTCCGCCATGTGGTCGCCGTAGACCGGCGAATAGAGCCGGGTCTCATGCGCCCGCATCCAGTTGACGTTGCCCCTCAGCGTGTTGATCTCGCCGTTATGGGCGATCACGCGGAACGGCTGGGCGAGGCTCCAGGTCGGGAAGGTGTTGGTCGAATAGCGCTGGTGGTAGATCGCGAAATTGGACTCGAACCGGTCGTCCAGCAGGTCGGGATAGAACGCGGTCAATTGTTCCGCCAGGAACATGCCCTTGTAGATCACCGAGCGGCAGGAGAGCGAGCAGATGTAGAGGTCGGTGATGTGCTCGTCGAGCGCCGCCTTCTCGATATGCCGGCGGATGATGTAGAGGTCGGTCTCGAACGCCTCCTCGCTGACGCCGCGGTTGTTGGCGATCATGATCTGCTCGATCTCGGGGCGCGAGGCGTTGGCCTTCTCGCCGATCACGCCGATGTTCACCGGCACCTGGCGCCAGCCGTAGATCGTGTAGCCGTAGTTCAGGATCTCGCGCTCGACGATGACGCGGCAGCGCTCCTGCTTGTTGAGGTCGGTGCGGGGCAGGAAGATCTGGCCGACCGCGAACTTCGCCGGGCCGATCTCCTGGCCGCCCTTGCGGATGAAGTCCTCGAAGAAGGCGTGCGGGATCTGCACGTGGATGCCGGCGCCGTCGCCGGTCTTGCCGTCGGCATCGACCGCGCCCCGGTGCCACACCGCTTTCAGGGCCTCGACGCCCTTCAGCACCACCTCGCGCCGCGGCTCGCCGTCGAGCGCGACGATCATGCCGACGCCGCAGGCGTCGTGCTCGTCGGCGGCATCGTAGAGTCCCTTGGCCTGGAGATGCGCGGCGTTGCGGCGGTAGAGGTCGAGTTCCAGCTCGCTCATGGTGGTGTTCCGGTCAGGGTTACTGGTGATCGCAGTCCAGGCGGACCGCGGTCTCGGGGATCAGCGTGCCGCCCTTGGGATCGAGCGTCTTCTTGAAGGCGGCGACCGCCTCCGGGATGCCGTTGTCGCCGGGCATCTGCAGGCCGAGATGCTCGCGCTCGGGCTCGGTCTTGATCAGGAAATAGGCGTATTCGATGAAGGCGATCGGCACCGCGCCGTTGGCGTGCTTGGCGGCGGCGAAGCCCTTGAGCTCGTCGGTCGATTGCTGCGAGTTGTAGAAGACCTCGGAGACGAGGCAGACGTATTGCGACTTGTGCGATGTCGCGAAGGGGATCAGGCTCTCGTTCAGATACTTGAGCGCGGTCTCCTCGTGCCCGGGATTGGCGCTCAGGGTCGCGACCGCGATCGACGCCAGCACGTTATAGGGATCGTCCTCGCCGTTGATCGCGTTGTTGAAGCGCGCGCGGTCGTAGCTGGCCGGCAGCTTGTCGAGCCCGGAATCGTTCCAGTAGCGCAGGGCCAGCGCCCGCGACACGGCGGCGCGGTCGCGGTCGATCGGCGGATCGGCGGCGTCGGCCGGCTGGACCGCGAGCAGCACGACGATCGCGGCAAGGCCCCCGGCCGCCGCTTTCAAGGTCCCGGCGATGTAACGCCGCCGGCTCACTCGGCCGCCGCACGTTGCGACGCGCTGTTGATGTAGCGGTCGATGCTGGCGGCGGCGTCGCGCCCGTCGCGGATGCCCCAGACCACCAGCGAGGCGCCGCGCACGATGTCGCCGGCGGCGAACACGCCGGGCAGCGGCGTCATCAGGGTGCGCCAGTCGATCTTGATCGTGCCGGCGGCGGTCACCGCCAGGGCGGGCGAGTCGAAGAGCTTGGGCAGGTCCTCGGGATCGAAGCCGAGCGCCTTCACGACGAGATCCGCCTCGACGTCGAACTCCGAGCCCTCGATCGGCGTCGGCACCTGGCGGCCGGTCGCGTCCGGGGCGCCGAGGTGGATCCGGGTCGTGCGCACGGCCCGGACCGCGCCGTCGCGCGCGTCCAGGAAAGCCTGCGGCAAGCACTGCCAGAGGAACTCCACCCCCTCCTCCTCGGCATTAGCCACTTCGCGTTGCGAGCCCGGCATATTGGCACGGTCCCGCCGATAAAGACACTTCACCGATCGGGCCCCCTGGCGCACCGCGGTGCGCACGCAATCCATCGCAGTATCGCCGCCGCCGATGACAACCACGCTCTTGCCCGCCGCGTCGAGCGCGCCGGAGTCGAAGTCGGGGACCGGATCGCCCAGGCCCTTGCGGTTGCTGGCGATCAGGTAGTCGAGCGCCGGGACGATGTTGCCGGCCCCCGAGCCCGGGGCCTGGAGCTCGCGGGCCCGGTAGACGCCGGTTGCGATCAGGAGCGCGTCGTGGCGCTTGCGGAGCTCGTCCAGGGGGGCGTCGCGCCCGACCTCGAAGCGGAGCCTGAAGGCGACGCCGGCCTCCTTCAGCAGCTCGGCGCGGCGCAGCACGATCGGCTTCTCGAGCTTGAAATTGGGGATGCCGTAGATCAGCAGCCCGCCGACCCGGTCATGCCGGTCATAGACCGTGACCTGGTAGCCCTTGCGGCGCAGCAGGTCGGCGGCGGCCAGGCCCGCCGGCCCGGCGCCGATGATGCCGACCGATTCCGGACGCTCGCGCAGCGGCCTGGCGGGTTTCACCCAGCCCATGTCGAAGGCGGTGTCGGTGATGTATTTCTCGATCGCGCCGATCGTCACCGTCCCGTGCCCGGACTGCTCGATCACGCAATTGCCCTCGCAGAGGCGATCCTGGGGGCAGATCCGGCCGCAGATCTCCGGGAAGGTGTTGGTCGAGGCCGACATCTCGTAGGCCTCTTCCAGCCGCCCCTCGGCGGTCAGCTTCAGCCAGTCGGGGATGTTGTTGGAGAGCGGGCAATGCACCTGGCAGAAGGGCACGCCGCATTGCGAGCAGCGGCTGGCCTGGGACGCCGCGGCCTTGGGCGCATATTCGGCATAGATCTCACCGAAATCGTTGCGGCGGACCTCGGTCGGCCGCTTCTCCGGCGTCATTCTTTGCAAATTGACGAATTTCAGCAGCTTCTCGGCCATCCCAAACTCCGCGGCCCTGGTCCCAATCCGTTCGCAAGCCGGCCAAATTAACCGATACGTCCCGGCGCCGCGAGAGGAAAATACGCCAATAGGACAAAATTATTGTCTTAGTTTCATGGACGGCACGGCTGGCGCAGCGTCATTTCCCGGATCGGCGCTCGTACGCATGTGTAATTAGTACCGAAATGGAACTATTTACCAGACGTGTTTCCGGCCCGGAGCGATGCTATAAGCGCAAAGCGCACCAAGGATTGAGATCGCCACGTGCCGAACATCGATATCTTGATTATGGCGATCATCCGGGGGGCGTCCGAGATCTTGCCGATCGATTTCGCGGCCCATGGCCTCCTGGTCTCCTGGCTGATCTGCTGGCCGGCGCGGGGCCAGCTGCTGACCGCGGCGGCGGATGGCGGGATCCTGGTCGCCCTGCTGCTCTATTTCTGGCGCGACATGGGCCAAATGCTGCGCAGCCTCATCCGGATCCTGCGCGGCAAGCGCGATCCGGGCGGGCGCCTCATCCTGCAGCTGCTGCTGGCCTCGCTTCCGGCCTTCGTCATCGTCTTCGTGCTGCGCGGGGTGCTCGCCGTCTCCCTCACCCAGCCGATCTACGTCGCGGTGCTGCTGGTCGCTTTCGCGGTGGTGCTTTACGTCGCCGACCAGGCCGGGCTCACGGTGCGGCGGCTGGAGCAGATGAAGACCGGCCAGGCCGTGGTGGTCGGCCTGTTCCAGGGGCTGGCGGCGCTGCCGGGGGTCAGCCGGATCGGCATCGCCGTCACCGTCGGGCGCATCCTCGGCTACGAGCGGGAGGAGGCGGCGCGCTTCGCCTTGCTGCTGACCGTCCCCTGGATGGCGGTCTCCGGCCTCTACCGCGTCTATCTCGGGCTGGCGGCCCGCGAGGCGGTCGATTCGCAGGCCGTCCTGCTGACCGCGGCCGGGGCCGGCGTCACGGCCTTCGTCGCCACCGCCTTCCTGATGTACTGGCTGCGGCGCGGCACCTTCACGATCTTCGCGGTCTATCGCGTGCTGCTGGGCGGCGCGCTGATCTACGCGCTCACCTCGCTGGCGCCCGCCGCCTGCTCCTGACCGTCAGCCGGCCCGGGCGCGGCTGTAATAGCCGTGCGGGCGATAGAGATCGAGATAGGTCGGCAGGATCGGCTCGAGCGCGGTCGGCGTGATGCCGAGCTCCTTGAAGCCCTGGGCCTGCGGCGCGACCACGTTGTCGCGCTTCAGCAGCTTGACCTGGTCGGCGGTCAGCGGCGGCTTGATGAAGGGAATCGCCTGCAGGATCGCGCCTTTCAGGCTGGCCAGCGCGAACGGCACGCCGATCAGCAGGCGGCGCCGGCCGAGCTCGGCGAGCAGCAGGGTCATCAGCTCGCGGAAGCTGTAGATGCGCGGCCCGCCGAGCTCGAAGGTCTTGCCCGCCAGGTCCGGGTTGTCCGCGGCGCGCGCCACGGCTTCCGCGACGTCGAGCACGTAGACCGGCTGGAACCGCGTCGTGCCGCCGCCGATCAGCGGCAAAGCGGGGAGGACCATCGCCATCTTGGCGAAGCGGTTGAAGAAGTCGTCCTCGGGCCCGAACACGATGCTCGGGCGCAGGATCACGGCGCGGGGGAAGGCGCTGCGCACCGCCGCCTCGCCGGCCGCCTTGGAGCGCGCATAGGCCGAGGGCGCGTTGGCGTCGGCGCCGATCGCCGAGATGTGCACCAGGCTGCGGACGCCGGCCGCCGCGGCCGCCGCGGCGACCCGCCCCGCGCCTTCGGCATGCACCGCATCGAAGCGCTGGCGGCCGCGCTGGAACAGGATGCCGACCAGGTTGACCACCAGATCGGCGCCGGCGACCGCGAGCCGGACCGAGCGCTCGTCGCGGATGTTGACGGCGACCGGCGTCACCTGGCCCACCACGCCGGCGGTCTTCAGGAACAGCGCCTCGTCGGGGCGGCGCACCGCCACGCGGACCTGCCAGCCCTCGCGCGCCAGCCGCCGCACGACATACCGGCCGATGAAGCCGGATCCGCCAAACACCGTCGCCAGGCCGCGCGTCATCCCGAACTCTCCCGAAACACCCCAGATCGGCGGCTAGATATGTGCCATCCCCCGGGCTTTGTAAACGATCGGCGGGGTCGCGGCGGGGCCGTGAAATCCCGTGCCCGGCCGCCCGGTTTATTATTGACTTCGGAACGTTAATGGACAGAATGCGCCGGCCGAAGCGCCGGGCGATCCGGTCGCGACCACGCACCTGTGCCCAGGTGGCGGAATTGGTAGACGCGCAGGTTTCAGGTACCTGTGGGGCAACCCGTGGAAGTTCGAGTCTTCTCCTGGGCACCATCTCTCCGGTGATTTCCGGCTGCGGCCCCGCGGTAGCGCGGGGTCCCATCGGATGAGCCGCCGGACGGCCGCGCCGCTTGTCCGCGTGAAAGATCACGGGGAAGCACCGTGGGCGAACACCATGGGTAGCGGGGGCGAGGGGCGTTCATGAGCATTCATCTGCACAAGGGCGATCTGCCCGCCGGCCTCGATCTCGGCAATGCGATCGCCGTCGATACCGAGACCATGGGCTTGAACCCGGTGCGCGACCGCCTGTGCCTGGTGCAGATGTCGGCCGGAGACGGCGTCAGCCATCTCGTGCAGATCCCGAAGCCCGAAGACGGGCGCCTGCACCACGCGCCGCGCCTCCAGGCGCTGCTCGAGGATCCCAACGTCCTCAAGATCTTCCATTTCGCGCGCTTCGACCTGGCGGCGCTCAAGGCCTATCTCGGCGTGCGCTGCACCCCGGTCTATTGCACCAAGATCGCGTCGAAGATGACGCGCAGCTACACCGACCGGCATGGCCTGAAGGATCTCTGCAAGGAGCTGCTCGATGTCGAGCTCTCCAAGCAGCAGCAATCCTCCGACTGGGGCAGCCCGGACTTGACCGAGGAGCAGCTGCGCTACGCCGCCTCGGACGTGCTCTATCTCCATCGGCTGAAGGCCAAGCTCGACCCGCTGCTGGCCCGCGAGGGCCGGACCGAGCTCGCCGCCGCCTGCTTCCGGTTCCTGCCGACCCGCGGCGAGCTCGATCTCCTGGGCTGGGAGGAGCCGGACATCTTCGCCCATTGATTCCGCGCGGTTGATCCCGCCCGATTGATCCCGCGCGATTGATCCCGCCCGATTGATCCCGCGGGGCGGATCCTGTTGGCGATCGAGGTTAAGATTCGCGCCGATTCGGCGCCGGCCTGCAATGCCGAAATCCCTTCTGTTTTCGTGGGATGTCTGACAAACTTGCCCTGGGGACGAGAGATCGAGCGGATGAACAGAGCACCGAATGCCGCCGCGAGCACCGTGAGCGCTTCCCCATCCCGATCGGGCGGCCGCCCCGATGGCTTGCCGGCCGACGATCTGGCAGCGGGCAAGAGCGTCCTCATCCAGGAAGCCGACGCGCTGAAGCGCCTCGCCGAGAGTCTCGACGGCGCCTACCTGACGGCACTGGACATCCTGGCCGCGGTCTCGGGCCGCGTCATCGTCACCGGCATGGGCAAGTCCGGGCATATCGCGCGCAAGATCGCCGCCACCCTGGCCTCGACCGGCACGCCGGCGCAATTCGTCCATCCCGCCGAGGCCAGCCACGGCGATCTCGGCATGGTCACCTCGAAGGACGCGGTGCTGGCGCTCAGCAATTCCGGCGAGACCGCCGAGCTCTCCGACATCATCGGCTATGCGCGGCGCTGGAACATTCCCTTGATCGGCGTGACCATGAAGGCCGAGAGCGCGCTCGGTTCTTCCTCCGACGTGACGCTGGTGCTGCCGAAGATTCCGGAAGCGGGCGCCATGGGTCTCGCCCCCACCACCTCGACCACGATGATGCTGGCGCTCGGCGACGCGCTGGCGATCGGCCTCTACGAGCGCAAGGGCCTGTCGGCCGAGGACTTCCACGAGCTGCATCCGGGCGGCAAGCTCGGCCAGGTCCTGCTCCGCGTCGCCAACCTCATGCATGTCGGCGACGAGGTGCCGCTGATCGGCGCCGACGCGGCGATGTCGCAGGCGCTGCTGGTGATGACGGCCAAGACCTTCGGCTGCGTCGGCGTCACCGACGCGAGCGGCGATCTGGTCGGCATCGTGACCGACGGCGACCTGCGCCGCCACATGGGCCCGGCGCTGCTGAACGAGCGGGTCGGCGACGTGATGACCCGGGGCCCGCGCACCATCCGCGCCAACGCGCTGGCGGCCGAAGCGGTGCGCCTGATGAACGAGCGCTCGATCACCAGCCTCTTCGTGGTGGACGGCACGAAGCCCGCGGGCATCATCCGCCTGCACGACTGCCTGCGCGCGGGAGTGGCCTAGGCCGTGACCGGCGATTCCGGCAACGAGCAGCAGGCGGGCGCCGGCAGGCGGACGGGGTTTCCCGACCTCATCGCGCCGCGCCGCATCTTCAAGCGCAAGAAGCGCAGCAACTGGCTGCTGGCGCTGAAGATCGGCCTGCCGCTGATCGCCGTGGTCTGCGTCGCCTACATCGTGATCTGGTCGCGGGTGCAGCTCCCCAACATCACCATCAACCCGGTCGAGGCGACGTCGGACGCGGCGAAGCCGACTTCCGACGTCACCGTCAGCCGGGTGAAGTATGACGGCGTGGACGCCAGGAACCGGCCGTTCTCCATCACCGCGGAAGCCGCGAGCCAGCCCGACAACACGCCGGCGGCCGATCCGAACGCGACCGTGCCGGCCGGCGCGCCCGCGCAGAATGCGCAGCAGAGCCAGCCCGCGCCCAAGCCCGACAGCATCATCAACCTGAAGCAGATCATCGCCGACATGACGATGACCGACGGCGCCTGGGTGGCGGTGACCGCCGATAACGGCGTCTACGACCGCGACAACAACACCGTCGATCTCAGCGGCAATGTCACGCTGTTCCACGATACCGGCCTGCAGTTCCAGACCGATGCCGCGAAGGTCGATCTCAGGAACGACACGGCCCAGGGCGACCAGCCGGTCGAGGGCCAGAATCCCGATGGCACCCTGGCGGCGGAAGGCTTCCAGGTGCTCAACGACGGCCGCACCGTGATCTTCCTCGGCCGATCCTATATGAAGATCTATCCTAAATCGCACGGCTCGGGCGAGCCGGCGACCGGGGGAACGGTGCAATGATGTTCGATGTGGCCCGCTGCACTTCGCTGGCGCTGCTCTGCGCGCTGCTGCTGGGCGCAGCGCCGGCCCGCGCGCAGGGCCAGGGCGCGGACTCGGGCGGCGGCGGCTTCGACCTCGGCGGCGGCAATCAGCCGATCGAGATCAGTGCCGATAACGGCATCGAATGGGACCGCGACGCCAAGACCTACACGGCGCGCGGCAACGCGGTCGCGAGCCAGGGCGATTCCGAGATCCACGCCGACACGCTGACCGCCTCCTACAGCACCAGCAGCAGCGACATCGACCACGTCGTGGCCGACGGCGCGGTCAAGATCATGAATCCGAGCCAGACCGCCTATGGCGACCACGCCGACTACGACCGCACGAAGCGGCTGCTGGTCGTGACCGGCGGCGGGCTGCGGATCGAGAGCACCGCCGAGACCGTGACCGCGCGCGACGCCTTCGAGTACTGGCAGGACCAGGATGCGATGGTGGCCAAGGGCGACGTGCTGATCGCCAAGAGCGACGGCACCACGATCAAGAGCGACCGCGCGACCAGCTACTTCCGCAAGAACGCCGGGACCGGCAAGCGCGAGATGTTCCAGGTGAAGGCGGAAGGCCACGTGCGCATCGACACCGGCAAGGAGATCGTGACCTGCGAGCGCGCGGTCTACGATCCGACGACGCAGATCGCGGTGCTGACCGGCAACGTCGTGCTGACCCAGGGGCGCAGCGAGTTCCACGGCGCGCGCGCCGAGCTCGACATGAACAAGGGCATCAGCCGCCTGCTGCCGGCGCCGGGGCAGCGCGTGCGCACCACGATCCAGCCCAAGCAGCAGAATGCCGCGCCCGGCGCGGCACCCCAGGGCAGCGGCACGGGCGGCAGCGGCACGGGCGGCGGCGGCACGGGCGGCGAGATCGCCTTCGGCAGCTCCTATCCGAACTTCGCGACGGGCGGCCAATGAATCGCCTCCGCACCGCCGATCCGGAGACCGAGTCCGCCGAAGCGGCCGATGGCGCGGCCGAGGGCGTCGTCACGGTCGGCTCGGTGCATCTGAACGGCGACGCGCCGGAGGGCGCCGCGGCGCAGACGCTTCGCGCGGCCGACGGTCATGCGTTGATCCAGGTCAACGGCATGACGGTCGATCCCAAGACGATCGAGGGCCTGGTCGGCTATCACATCGGCAAGGCCTATCGCGGCCGGCCGGTGGTGCGCGACGTCTCGGTCGGCGTGCAGCGCGGCGAGGTCGTGGGCCTGCTCGGCCCCAACGGCGCCGGCAAGACCACCTGCTTCTACGTGATCACCGGCCTGATCAAGGCGGATTCCGGCGCCGTCTATCTCGATGGCGAGGAAGTGACCGACCTGCCGATGTACCAGCGCGCCCGCGGCGGCATCAGCTATCTGCCGCAGGAGGCCTCGATCTTCCGCGGCATGTCGGTCGAGGACAACATCATGGCGGTGCTGGAGGTGAGCGAGCCCGACCGCGCGAAACGCCGCCAGATCGTCGACCAGTTGCTCACCGAGTTCTCGATCGAGCACCTGCGGCGCGTGCAGGCGATGGCGCTCTCCGGCGGCGAGCGGCGCCGGGTGGAGATCGCGCGCTGCCTCGCGACGCGCCCCAACTACATCCTGCTCGACGAGCCCCTGGCCGGCATCGATCCGATCGCGGTCGGCGACATCCGTGACATCGTCACCCATCTGAAGGACCGTGGCATCGGCGTGCTCATCACCGATCACAACGTGCGCGACACGCTGGAGATCGTGGACCGCGCCTACATTCTCCATGAGGGCCATGTGCTTCGCGAAGGCACACCGCGCGAGATCGTGCGCGACCCTCAGGTCCGCCGTGTTTACCTTGGAGAAAGGTTCTCGCTGTAGTACCGTTGCGCCATGGCGGTAACACAGAGGATCGATCTTCGGCAGGCGCAAAGCCTGGTCATGACGCCCCAGCTCCAGCAGGCGATCAAGCTGCTGGAACTGTCGAACCAGGACCTCATCGCCTACGTCGAAACCGAGCTCGAGCAGAATCCGCTGCTCGAACGGAGCGACGACGATCGCAACGCGGAATCTTCTGCCGGCTCCGCCGAGGATTCCCGGGAAGAAGCTGCCGAGCGCCCGGAAGGAAATGCCGAGCGCATGCTCGACGCCGCCGAGTACAACGCGCGCGAGACGATGCCCGACGAGCGCGACTCGCCGCTCGACACCGACTACAACAACACCTATTCCAGCGCGCCGCAGGACGGGATGGCCGGCGGCGATCTCTACGACGGCGCCTGGCGCGGCACCGGCGGGCGCAGCGACTTCGAGGACGGCGAGTACGGCATCGAGCAGACCGCGGGCCGGGCGCCCACCCTGCGCGAGCATCTCGAGGAGCAGCTCCATCTCGACATCGCCGATCCGACCGAGCGCATCATCGGGCTGCAGATCATCGACATGCTCGATCCCGCGGGCTACGTCGCCGGCGACCTCGCGCAGCTCGCCGAGCGGCTGAGCTGTCCGCTGGCGCTCGTCGAGCGGACCCTCGCCAAGCTGCAGCAGTTCGAGCCCTGCGGCGTCTTCGCCCGCGATCTCGCCGAATGCCTCGGCCTGCAACTCAAGGAGCGCGACCGCCTTGATCCGGCGATGCAGGCGCTGCTGAAACATCTCGATCTCCTGGCCAGGCACGACCGCAACCAGCTCATGAAGCTCTGCGGCGTCGACGCCGAGGATCTCGCCGACATGGTCGCCGAGATTCGGGCGCTCGATCCCAAGCCCGGCCTCTCCTTCGAGACCGTCGAGGTCGAGACCGTCATCCCCGACATCCTGGTCAACCGCCGCGCCGACGGGACCTGGTCGGTGGAATTGAACACCGACACGCTGCCGCGCCTGCTGGTCAATCAACAGTACCACGCGCTGGTTTCCACCAAGGCGCAGAACAAGGCCGAGCGCGACTATCTCAACGACCGCCTGGCCGCCGCCAACTGGCTGGTGAAGACGCTGCATCAGCGCGCCACCACGATCCTGAAGGTCGCCTCGGAGATCGTGCGCCAGCAGGAGACCTTCCTGCTGCACGGCATCCAGCATCTGAAGCCGATGATCCGCCGCGACATCGCCGAGGCGATCGGCATGCACGAAAGCACGGTCTCGCGCGTCACCACCAACAAGTACATGGCGACGCCGCGCGGCCTGTTCGAGCTGCGCTACTTCTTCAGCGCGGCGATCCAGGGGGCGAACGGCGGCGACTCCCATTCCGCCGAATCGGTGCGCTCCCGGATCAGGGAGCTGGTCGACGCGGAGCCCGCCGATGAGATTCTCTCCGACGACCGGCTGGTCGCGATCCTGCAGCAGCAGGGCATCGACATCGCCCGGCGCACCGTCGCTAAGTATCGGGAATCGTTGAGGATACCGTCGTCGGTCCAGCGCCGGCGGGAGAAGGCCTTGCGTTCGACGTGATCGTGGCCACATGTTTTTGGCAGAGGGTTCTGCAGGGGGATCGCTGCGCTTGACTTGGCGCGACGCGGTTCCTATGGTCCCGGCCGCTTTGCGGGGGCAAGGCCGGGCCGCATCGCTCGTGGCCCCCAGCGAAACAGGGAACGGATCTCGCGGAAAACGAACGCGAAGCTAGACCCGGCGCCCCGGGGCAGTACCGGTGGCGCCGAAGCCCCGATCCATTTAGCGTGGCAACTGGACGAAGCACGATGAACCTGACCGTCAACGGCAAAGGCATCGACGTGGGCGAGGCGTTGAGAACCCATGTCGCCCAGAGCCTGGACCGTGTTCTCGAGAAATACTTCTCCAACCCGATCGACGCGACCACGACCTTTTCCAAGCAGGGCCACCTCTTCAAGGTGCAGATCTCGGTGCATGTCGGCCGCGGCATCCTGATGCAGTCCGACGGCCAGGGCGCCGACCCGTACGGCGCCTTCGACGGCGCGGCGGAGACCGTGGCCAAGCGGCTGCTGCGCCACAAGCAGCGGCTGCGCGACCATCATCGCGAGCCGAACGATTCCTACGTCGCGCGATATTTCGTGCTGGCCGACACCGAATCGGAGGAAGGCGCGCCCGACGCGAACGGCGCCGCCGCCCCGGCGATCATCGCCGAGATGGAGGCGGACATCCCGACGCTGACGGTCGGCCAGGCGGTGATGCGGCTCGATCTCGCGGGCCTTTCCGCGATGATGTTCCACAACCGTGCGCATGGCGGCTTGAACATGGTCTACCGCCGCAGCGACGGAAACATCGGCTGGGTGGATCCGGCCTTGAAGCCGGGCGCCGACTTGCCGTCCAACGTCAAATCGCTGGGGCGGCGGTGAGCCGCCCCAACTCTGAGCGGCATCGCGCGCCGGAAGTCTGAGGTCGAGGGATCGATGGAAATCGAAGATCTGTTGTCGAGCCCGGCGCAGGTGATGCCGCGCCTCAAGGTCGCCAACAAGAAGCAGGCGCTGCAGGAACTGGCCAAGCGCGCGGCCGAGCTCACGGGCGCCCAGGAGCGCCAGATCTTCGACGTGCTGCTGGAGCGCGAGCGCCTGGGCACCACCGGCGTCGGCAACGGCATCGCCATCCCGCACGGCAAGCTCGCCGACATCAAGGCGATGTTCGGCCTGTTCGCGCGGCTCGAGCCCGCGGTCGACTTCGAGGCGATCGACGAGCAGCCGGTCGATCTCATCTTCCTGCTGCTGGCGCCCGAGGGCGCCGGCGCCGATCACCTGAAGGCTCTCGCGCGCGTCTCGCGCCTGCTGCGCGACCGCGGCATCTGCGAGAAGCTCCGCGGCGCCGACCAGGCCGAAGCGATCTACGCGCTCCTCACCGACCGCGCCCATAGCCACGCCGCTTGACCGTTTCGGCGCCGTCGCCCTAACCTAATGGTTGCAAGCGCCGTCCTTCGGGGCGGCGCTTTCGCGCCGGGGGACTGCGATGATCGAAGCGTATTTCATGCTGAGCGGCCGCATGCGCCGGCTGGCTTACTTCGGCTACTCGCTCCTGCTCGCGCCGGTCGTCGTGGTGCTGGTGCTGCTCGGAAGCTGGGCCGTGACCGGGGCGCGCTTCCCGGTGGCCGTGTCGATCCTGCTCGGCCTCCTGCTGGCCGCGTTCCTCGCCTGGGCGGGCCTCGCTCTCGGCGTGAAGCGCTGCCACGACTTCGACAGGTCGGGCTGGCTCTATTTCTGGGCGGTGTGGCTGCCGAGCCTGCTCAGCACCACGTTCTCCCTGCATTGGGGATCGGCGAGCTACGAGTTCGAGCTTCCGGTGATCGGGGGCATTGCCGGGCTGATCTGCTGTCTCGGCGGCCTCTACGTGCTGTTCAAGCGCGGGACCGACGGGCCGAACCGGTACGGCTATCCTTCGTCCTGAGGCCGGGCCTCAGGACGAAGGCGTGCGTCAGTGCAGGGTGACCGGCGCCAGGCCGTTCTCGACGGCGGTGGCGATCGCGGCGTTGCGGTCGGGCAGCAGCGCGAGCTGCTGGCCGTTGGCCGCGAAGATGCCGACCACAGTGCCGCCATCGACCTCGACGTCCTTGAGGTAGGCGACATCCTTCATGCCCAAGGAAAGCAGGTCCTCGGCCGAGATTTTCCGAATCTGTTCCAGTGATACCATGTGCGTTACTCCTGGGTCCGTCCCCAGAACTCCACCAAAGCCGTTCCGTTCAACGCCGCCCGACCGGTTGTCGAGCCATCAATTCTTCGGCGATCCGCTGACGCTCACATTGGCCGCGCCGTTGCCGCGCGCCGAGGCGCCGGCCTTCTTGATCGGCACGGTGCGAATCTGCGGCTCCACCTTCGGGCGCCGGAGATCGATCGAGAGCAGGCCGTTGTCGAGGCCGGCACCCATCACCTCGATGCCCTCGGCCAGCACGAAGCTGCGCTGGAACTGCCGCGCGGCGATGCCGCGATGCAGGTAGACGCGCGATTCGTCCTCCGTCTGCTTGCCGCGGATCGTGAGCTGGTTGTCCTCGATCTGGATCTCGAGATCGTCGAGGCCGAAGCCGGCCACGGCGAGCGTGATGCGGAGACTGTCCTCCGAGACCTGCTCGATGTTGTAGGGCGGATAGCCTTCCGAACCGGATTTGGAAATCCGGTCCAGCGTGCGCTCGAACTGGTCGAAGCCGAGCAGCAGCGGGCTGTTGAACAAGGAAAGCCTGGACATTGCGGTGCCCCTCCTAAGAGCGAGCTTCATATCAACCACCGGCGGCAGCGCCCGTTGCCGGCCCGCTCCGCCATGGCCCATCCGGCCTCGGCCGGAATAGCGCCACGGGATATAAATGGTCGCCGGCGTTAACTTTTCAAGCCGGCGGAACCCCCGCGCCCAACACCCTGTTCTACTTGAGAAATCTAGATAAGCGTCTGGCCGATCTCCTCGGCCGCCGCGCGGAGGCGCGCCAGGTGCTCCAGGGCATGGGGCAGGTCGAGGCGCGCCTTGGCGGCATGGCAGGCGACGGCGCCGACCACGCGGCCCCGGGCATCGGCGACCGGCACGGCGACCGCCACCAGGCCCAGGATGAACTCCTCGTCGTCGGTGCTGTAGCCGCGCGTGGCGACCGCGGCGATCTCCTCCTCCAGCCTGTCGCGGCTGGTGATGGTGCGATCGGTCATGCGGGTCAGCGCCAGGCTCTCCAGCATGCGCTTGCGGCGCTCGGCGTCCATGCAGGCGAGGAACAGCTTGCCGCTCGCCGTGCAATGCATCGGCACGCGCGAGCCCACTTCGAGATGGAGCCGGAGCGGCCAGCGCGATTCCACGCGCTCGACATAGATGACCTCGTTGCCGGCCGGCGCGGTGAAATTGCAGGTCTCGCGGATGTCGTCCACCAGGCGCTCCAGGATCAGGCGCCATTGCACGCTGGCCGAGCCGCGGCGGATCGCGTTGAAGGCCAGCCGCTCGGTCGCGGAGCCCACGCGGTAGCGATGGCGCCCCGGCTCGCGCGTCAGGTACCGCGCCTCCTCGAGCCGCACGCAGAGCCGGTGCACGGTCGGCTTCGGCAGCTTCAAGGCGGTGCCGATCTCGGCCAGCGTCATCGGCTGCGGCGAGGCCGCAACGAGTTGGATCAGGTCGAGCACCCGGAAGACGACCGAGCGCCGCCCCTCGGCCGCGCCTGCCTTGGATCGGCGGGCGGGCGGGCGGGCGGGCTCGGCCAGTGGCCCCGGAAGTTCCGGCGTCTGTGACATGGCGCCGGTGTAGCATCCAATTCCTAACAATTGCTGAATTACCGGGGGTCGCAGATCCCGCGCGCCGGCGGCGCTGCCGCTAACCGCTTGATATTGCGGCGAATCTGTTGCGCACAAGAAAAGCCCCGCGCGATCGCTCGCGGCGGGGGCTCGTTCAGTCTGGCGACGATCGACTTCGGGGACATGTTCGATGTCTTCAGCAACCCCGTCACTTTCAATATGGCGTTCACGTTCACTGGCGGCGGGCCGACGCTCCACGCCACGCAAAGCACCAACGCCAGCATCGGCCTCCAGACATTCACGGATGACTTTTCCAACCTGCTCTCGGTGTCCTGGACTGCAACTTCGGCGCCCCTCGTGGCAGGGTTGCGATGGGACAACGTGGTGGTCAGCGATGCGCCGGTCGTGGCAACGACTCCCATTCCGGCTGTGCTGCCGCTGTTCGCGACCGCGCTTGGCGGATTGGGATGGATGGGCTGGCGCCGAAAGAGGCTTTCGGCGCTCTAAGCCCTTCCCGGCGCCGTCGTCGGACCGACGCTATATGGCTCGTGGCATGAACCCTTTGCCATGGAGCTTCAGATGATCACCCTTCACCTTGAGCGGTCTCCTTCCTCGGCGCAGAGGCCGTTGCCGTCCTCGGCAGGGCGCTGTTCCTCTGGTGGGCGATCCGAGCTGTTGGCCTGTTCCGCGCCGCCGCTGCCGGCAAAGCATTCGCGGACGGCGTCAAGCGGAACGCCCGCTGCCTTCCG
>DASZSL010000094.1:0-8909 GCA_035548715.1 Dongiaceae bacterium | reverse complement strand
TTCAACTACTCTCGGCGCATCTCCCATCTCGGCGTCGGTGCATAGTTGAGAGGCCGTGTTGTCAACCCGTTTTCGTTTCTGCCAGATTCGTCGCAAGTTCTGCATGCTGGCGCCCTAGCTCCGTGGCCGTGTGCATCCCCCATCTTGCGTCTGATCGTGGCGATGTTGTTTACGACGAACTGGCAGTTAGCTCCCGAGCCAGCTCAATAAGGCCTGGATTCTGTGGGACAGTCGATTCTTCGAGCCTTGCCCCCGCCGGAAAAACCTTAAATACTGAGATATTGCGCCCCGGAACCCGTCCTTTCCGGCCGTTTCCGGGGGCGCTGCTGCCAACCCCAAATCGGGACCTGGACCGGACGGACATGCATACCGCCAACGAAATCCGACGCGTGTTTCTCGACTACTTCCGCAAGGAGGGGCATGAGATCGTCCCTTCCTCGCCGCTGGTGCCGCGGAACGACCCCACGCTCATGTTCACCAATTCGGGTATGGTGCAGTTCAAGAACGTCTTCACCGGCCAGGAGAAACGCCCCTACGTCCGAGCTTCCACCGCCCAGAAATGCGTCCGCGCCGGCGGCAAGCATAACGACCTCGAGAACGTCGGCTATACCGCCCGGCACCACACCTTCTTCGAGATGCTCGGCAACTTCTCCTTCGGCGACTACTTCAAGGAGCGGGCGATCCCGCTCGCCTGGAACCTGATCACCAAGGAGTTCGGCCTCCATCCCGACAAGCTGACCGTCACCGTCTATTCCGAGGACGACGAGGCGTTCGGCATCTGGAAGAAGCTGACCGGCTTCCCGGACAGCCGGATCGTGCGCATCTCCACCTCGGACAATTTCTGGGCGATGGGCGATACCGGCCCCTGCGGCCCGTGCTCGGAGATCTTCTACGACCACGGCCCCTCGATCCCCGGCGGGCCCCCGGGCTCGGCGGATGCCGACGGCGACCGCTTCGTCGAGATCTGGAACCTGGTCTTCATGCAGTTCGAGCAGGTGACCAAGGCCGAGCGCATCAAGCTGCCGCGCCCGTCGATCGATACCGGCATGGGGCTGGAGCGCCTGGCGGCGGTGCTGCAGGGCAAGCACGACAATTACGACATCGACCTGATGCGGACGCTGATCCTGGCCTCGGCGGAAGAGTCGAACACCGACCCCGACGGCGTGCACAAGGTCTCGCACCGGGTGATCGCCGACCACCTGCGCGCCTCCTCCTTCCTGATCGCCGACGGCGTGATGCCGTCGAACGAGGGCCGCGGCTACGTGCTGCGCCGGATCATGCGCCGGGCGATGCGCCATGCGCACAAGCTCGGCTGCCAGGATCCGCTGATGTACCGGCTGGTGCCGGCGCTCAGCGCCGAGATGGGCCAGGCCTATCCCGAGCTGATCCGCGCCCAGGCCGCGATCACCGAGACCTTGAAGCTGGAGGAGACCCGGTTCAAGGAGACGCTCGGCCGCGGGCTGAAGCTGCTGGACGAGGAGACGTCGAAGCTCGGCTCCGGGCAGAAGCTGCCCGGCGAGGTCGCGTTCAAGCTCTACGACACGTTCGGGTTCCCCCTGGATCTCACCGCCGACATCCTGCGCGGCCAGAACCGCGCGCTGGACCAGGCCGGCTTCGATGCCGCCATGGAGCGCCAGCGCGAGACCGCCCGCAAGGCCTGGGCCGGCTCCGGCGAGGCGGCGACCGAGCGCGTCTGGTTCGACCTGCGGCAGAAGGTCGGCGCCACCGAGTTCCTGGGCTACGAGACCGAGACCGCCCAGGGCGTGGTGCTGGCGATCCTGAAGGACGGCAAGGAGGTCGAGGTCGCCAAGGCCGGCGACGCGGTCCAGCTGATCCTCAACCAGACCCCGTTCTACGGCGAGAGCGGCGGCCAGATGGGCGATGCCGGGCGCATCACCACGGCGGAAGGCGCCGTCATCGAGATCTCCGACACCTTGAAGAAGCTCGGCGATCTCCACGTGCATGTCGGCAAGGTGGTCTCCGGCAACGTCGCCAGGGGCGACGCGGTCGAGCTCAAGGTCGATGCCGCGCGGCGCCGGGGCCTGCGCGCGCATCACTCGGCGACGCATCTGCTGCACGAGGCGCTGCGCCGGCGGCTGGGCGAGCACGTGACGCAGAAGGGCTCGCTGGTGGCGCCGGACCGCCTGCGCTTCGACTTCAGCCACAACAAGGCGCTCAGCCACGAGGACATCGACTGGATCGAGCACGAGGTCAACCGCCGCATCCGCGCCAATGCCGATGTCGGCACGCGGCTGATGACGCCCGACGCGGCGATCGAGGCCGGCGCCATGGCCCTGTTCGGCGAGAAATACGGCGACGAGGTGCGCGTGGTCTCGATGGGCGGCCGGGATGAGGACGAGCACAAGGAGTTCTCGACCGAGCTCTGCGGCGGCACGCATGTGCGCAGGACGGGCGATATCGGCTTCCTGAAGATCGTGTCCGAGAGCGCGGTGGGCGCGGGGCTGCGCCGCATCGAGGCGGTGACCGGCGCCGCGGCGGAGAAATACGTCGCCGAGCAGCAGAAGATCGTGGCCGAGGCCGCGGCGGCCCTGAAGGCCGTGCCGCAGGAGGTCTCGCACCGCATCGTCTCGCTGCTGGAGGAGAGGAAGAAGCTGGAGCGCGAGCTGGCCGATGCGCGGCGCGCGATCGCGGTCGGCGGCGTCGGCGCGTCCGGCGGCGGCGCCAGCCAGGCCAAGGACGTCAACGGCGTGAAGCTCGCCGCGCGGCTGCTGCCCGACGTGCCGGCCAAGGAGCTGAAATCCATGGCCGACGACCTGAAGAAGCAGCTGGGCTCCGGCGTCGTCGCCCTGATCGCGACGGCCGACGGCAAGGCTTCGGTGGTGGTCGGCGTCACCGAGGACCTGACCAAGAAGTTGTCCGCGGTCGACCTGGTGAAGGCGGGGAGTGCCGCGCTGGGCGGCCAGGGCGGCGGCGGCCGTCCCGACATGGCGCAGGCCGGCGGCCCCAACGCGGCGAATGCGAGCGACGCGATCGCCGCGATCGAAGCCGCGATCGCCGACCGGACCAAGGCGGCGTAGGTCTCGGGCTCGTGGATCGGTCTCTCTTCGTCATGCCAAGGCCACGCCTTGGGGTGACGATCGAGATCATGGCGCATGCCGGTGCTGCAGCGACGGGCGGCGGGACGCAAGCGTCCGCCTTCCCATGAACGACGCCGTCACCATCCAGTTCCAGCACGGCATCCCGCCCTGGCCCTCGCTCGTCGCGGTGCTGGTCTGCGCCGGGCTGATGGTGACGCTCTATCAGAAGCTGTTCCCGCGCCCGGCGCGCTGGCTCGTCGTCGCCGTCGCGCTGGTGCTGGGCGGCGCGCTCACCTTCAGCCTCACCGTGCTGCTGACGCCGACCGGACAGCGGCTGATGGAGATCCACGACCTCTGGTCGGCGCTGCGGATCGTCGTGCTGACCGTCGGCCTGCCGGAAGAGGCGGTGAAGGGGCTGGCCGCGCTGGCCACGCTGCTGATCTTCCGCCGCACCGCGACGCCGGCCGAGGCGTTCCAGACGGCGCTGTTCGCCGCGCTCGGCTTTGCCGTGGTGGAGAACGCGTTCTATGCCAGGGCCTTCGAGGGCGCCTCGCTGCTGATCGCGGTCGGCCGCGGCTTCCTGGCGAGCTTCATCCACTCGCTGATGATGATGATCCAGGGCACCTTCCTGGCGGGCCTGGTCGCGTCGCGCTGGCGGCGCTGGGACCTGCCCGTCATCGGCTGGCTGCTGGCGGCCGCGGCGCATGCCGGCTTCGACTGGGGCATGCTCGGCCCGCTCGTCGTCTACCTGCAGCAGGGCGACGAAGCCGCCATGGCCGCCGCGGTGCTCCCCTCGCTGCCGGTGCTCGTCATCGGCGTGCCGGCGCCGTTCGTGATCGGGCTCTGGCTGCTGCGCCGCGCGCTCCGCCGGGCGGGCGGCGTGGAAGAGGCGCGGCTGGCCGCGGCCTTCGGCGAGGCCGGCGAGGCCGGCGACGCCCTGGCCGGCTACCGGCGCGGCCTCGCCCGCTGGCGCAAGGCGGGCAACACCGTGATGATCCTCGGCGGCGTCGCGCTGGTGGCTGCCGTGGCGGCGCTGGTCGTGCTCTCCATCGGCATGGCGCGGCAGGCGGCGGGCGGCAGTCCCACGCCGCCGCCCCAGGCGCTGACCGGCAGCATGGTCGCGACCGGCGGCCTCGTGCTCGGCTGCATGGCGCTGCTGCTCGGCTGGCTGTTCCGGCAGAAGCGTTAAGGCCCGAGCGCATCATACAGGGCAGGCATCGAAACGATGCCCTCTGTCGATTTCTCCCCGCCGCCTCGCCGTGATCATCTGCCCGAATGCGGGTTGGGCGGAGAGGCACGGCGATGGGCGGAAGAATGGGCAAGCTGCGGGCGGCGCCGCACGGCGCCGGCCGCCCAGCGCGCAGCTCGGGGACTCAAGCCATGGCCAATCCGGAACGAAAGACGGGCGGGCGCTTGCGGCTCGCCATCGGCGGCGCGGCGATGGGCGGCGCGATCCTGGCGCTCGGCGCCGTCGCGCCGGCGGCGGCCGCGACCATGACCTACGACGTGACCTTCGCCGCCACGGACTTCCAATGGTACGACAACTCGCCCCCGCCCGCGCCGGTCCCGCTCGCGCTCGGGCATTTCACGATCACGCTCGATCCGACGCAGAGCCATTCGACCCCGACCACGTCGGGGCTCGCGGTGGATTTCGTGAACCTCAATCTCGATTTCCCGCTCCAGTGGGTCTACCAGGACTACGGCGGGTCGCAGACCGGCCAGGGCAACCTGTTCGTGTTCGGTCACGACGTCTTCACGCAGGGCACCAATGACATGCTGCTCGCGCTCAAGGGGTTCGGCGGCACCTCCCCGGGGCTCCTGGAGCTCGTCTACATCCAGGGCACCGATACGACCTATGCGGCGCAGCTCGGGACGGTGCATGTGAAGGAGATCGCCCCGACGGCACTGGCCACGACGCCGATTCCCGCGGCCCTGCCGCTGTTCGTCTCGGCGCTGGGCGGGCTCGGCCTCTTCGGCTGGCGGCGCCGCAGAAGCGCCGCCTGATCCGGCGCTCAGGCGCGCTTCAGGAAGCGGCCGGCGCGTCTCGTTTCACGCGCGCCGTTCGCGGCATAGGCGACGGCGCCGTTGACCAGCGTGAGGTCGATGCCCTTGGCGGGCGCGATCGGCCGCTCGAAGGTCGCGGCGTCGATCACCGTCGCGGGATCGAACAGCACCAGGTCGGCATAGGCGCCTGGCGCGATCTTGCCGCGGTCCTTCAGGTTGAAGCGCCGGGCGGGGAGGGCGGTCATCTTGCGCACCGCCTCCTCGAGCGGGAACAGGCCGATGTCGCGCGCGTAATGGCCGAGCACCCGCGGGAAGGTGCCCCAGAGCCGGGGATGCGGGTGCTTGTCGTGGGGCAGTCCATCCGAGCCGATCATCACCAGCGGATGGGCGAGGATGCGGCGCACGTCGTCCTCGTGCATGTGGAAGTAGACGGCGCCGGCCGGATCCAGGCGCTCGGCGGCCGCGCGCTGCGAGCAGCCCCACTCGCGCGCGATGTCGGCGAGATCGCGACCGGCCATTTCCGGATGGGTGTCGGACCAGGTCACGAGCGTCCGCAGGTCGTCGTCGATCGCGTCGGGATCGAGCACGGTCGAGCTGGCGGAATAGGGATAGGCGTCGACCCCGACGGCCTGTCTCCGCGCCGCCGCGTCGATCGCGGCCAGCGTCTCCGGGCTGCGGCCCCAGTTGCGCCGGCCGTTGCACTTGTGATGCGAGACGACGACCGGCAGATGCGCGTGCTCGCCCACGCGGAAGGTTTCCTCCAGGGAATCCAGGACGCGATCGTCCTCGTCGCGCATGTGCGTCGTATAGACGCCGCCTGCCTCGGCGACGTCGGCGGCGAGGGGAATGACCTCGTCGCGGCCGGCGTTGATCGCCGGCGGGTAGAAGAGGCCGCTGGAAAGGCCGATCGCGCCGGCGGCGAGCGCCTCCTTGAGAATCCCGCGCATCGCCTCGATCTCGTCACCGGAGGCGGTGCGCTGGAGATCGTCCATCGCCTGCACGCGCAGGGTCGAATGCCCGACCAGCGCCGCGACGTTGACGGCCGGCGCCGCGCGGTCGACCGCAGCGGCGTATTCGCCCATGCGGGGGAAGTGGAAGTCCTCGCGGCCGCCGAGCAGGTTGAAGGGCGGGATGATGCCGCGCCTGCCGGGATCGAGCGGCGAGAGGCTGATGCCGCAATTGCCGACGATGACGGTCGAGACGCCCTGGCTGACCTTCGGCGTCATGTCGCGGTCGATCAGCACCAGCCGGTCGTCATGGGTGTGGACGTCGATGAAGCCCGGCGCGAGCGCGCGTCCGGTGCCGTCGATGACCTCCTCGCCGGCCAGCGTGTTCGGCGCGCCGATCGCGGCGATCCGGTCGTCGGCCACCGCGACATCGCCGAGGATGCCCGGCGCGCCGCTGCCGTCGATGATGCTGACGTTCTGGAAGACGAGGGGATGCCGATGGGTCATCGCAGGAGGCCTTTCTGAAATCAACGCTCAAAGGAACTGCTCTTCGGCCCAGGCGGCGAATTTTTCCAGATGGCGGAGCAGGGACTCCGCGTCCGAGACGCGGCCGGGCTTTGCGCCGTACTGCACTTCGTCCTTGACCGCGAGAATCCGACGGAGCCGGGTCTCTTGTGCGGTCGGGAGCGCGCCCCGGAAGACCTCCCGCAGCGTCTTTGCCGCCGCGCCATGGTCCTTCTGGTTCACCAGCGACCCGCGCAAGGAGGTCAGCGCATCGGCATAGGCGATCGCGGCGTTCACGATCTGGGACATCGCCGGGTTGGCATTCGTGCCGCTTTCGGCAAGCTGCAACGCGTCGCGCGCCGCCTGCAGATAGGCGCGCGCGTTCTCCAGCCTGCCGCGCGCAAAGTCAGTGCCGACCGTCTTTCGGCTTCCGCTCCGGGTCATGCGCCTTCCGTCTCAGTTTGTCGGCGTATTGTTCGGGCCCGGGGCCCAGGACCGTGACGGCGTCGCGCTTCACCGCGCGCCACCATGGATCGCTCTCTCGTTCTAGCCTCGCGATGTCCGGGGCTTCAAGCAGCGTGAGAGAGGGCGTGTCCCCCAGCCGCGACAGCCGGTCCCGGAGTACCGCGCCGATTTTGGTTTCTTTCCCTTTGGGACAGGCCACGGCGATGTCGATATCGCTTTCGGGGCGGTCCCGGCCGCGGGCGACGCTGCCGTAGATCCAGACGGCCTCAGCGCCGAGCCGTTCCGCTGCATTGCGAATCGCGGCCATGGTCTCGCTGTAGCGCGCGCCTTCGGCTTGAAAGAGCGCGTCGAGCGGCGCCGCGAACGGACTCAGCCGATTGACGCGATAGAGGCGCTGGCGCGCGCTCCCCACCGCCTCGACGAGACCGGCTTCTGCAAGGCGTCGCAGGGCGGAGAGCACCGACATCCTGGTGATCTTCGCCTGCTGCATGATTGCTCCCGAGGTCATGAAATCGCCGTGCAGGACCGCGGCGCGGAGGACGCGCACATTGGCCGGATTCTCGAACACGCGATCCAGCGGGTAGCGAAAGAAGCTTTGGGCCGCAGGCTTCACGAATCCATCCCGTGGTCGGAGCGTAGTATAATATACTATATATAAGTATAGATTATTATACAAGATGCGGGAAATGCAAAACGGCCCGGAGGACTTCATCCTGCCGGGCCGTTCGGGTTCTGCGCGAGGGGGACGCTCGCCTACTGACCGAGCGTCGCCTTGATGATGTGGTCGGGGTTGTCGACGGCGCCGTTGTTCGCCTCGGTGCCGGCCTTGATCTTGTCCACCACTTCCATGCCGGACACGACCTTGCCGAAGACGGTGTACTGCTTGTTGAGGAAATCCGCCGCGGCGAAGCAGATGAAGAACTGGCTGTCGCCGCTGTCGGGATCCGAGGAGCGAGCCAGACCGACGGTACCGCGCTCGAACGGCGTGTCGGTGAACTCCGCCGGCACGTTCTGGCCCGAGCCGCCGGTTCCGGTGCCGGTCGGGTCGCCCATCTGCGCCATGAAGCCCGGGATGACGCGGTGGATCGGCGTGTCGTCGTAGAAGCCCTTCGCCACCAGCGCCTTGATATGCGCGACGGTCTTGGGCGCGAGGTCGGGCTCGAGCTGGATGACGACGTTGCCGTCCTTGAGCTGGAGCGTCATCGTGTTGCCGTCGGCGCGCGCCATCGTCGAGACGGCGCCGATCATCAGCATGGCGAGCAGCAGGTTCCGAATGAGCTTCATCGCGCTCACCCCATCGCCTTCTTCAGGTTCTCGTCGAGCTTGTCGAGGAACTGGGTGGTGGTCAGCCACTTCTGGTCCGGGCTGATCAGCAGCGCCAGGTCCTTGGTCATGGAACCGCTCTCGACGGTGTCGACGCAGACCTTCTCCAGGGTCTCGGCGAAATGCTGCAGCTCGGCACTGCCGTCGAACTTGCCGCGGTACCAGAGGCCGCGGGTCCAGGCGTAGATCGAGGCGATCGGGTTGGTCGATGTCTCCTTGCCCTTCTGGTGCTCGCGGTAGTGCCGCGTCACCGTGCCGTGCGCCGCCTCCGCCTCGACCGTGCTGCCGTCCGGCGACAGCAGCACCGAGGTCATGAGGCCGAGCGAGCCGAAGCCCTGCGCCACGGTGTCGGACTGCACGTCGCCGTCGTAGTTCTTGCAGGCCCAGACGAAGCCGCCCGACCATTTCAGCGCGGCCGCCACCATGTCGTCGATCAGGCGGTGCTCGTAGGTGATCTTCTTCGCCTTGAACTGGTCGGCGAACTCCTTCTCGTAGATCTCCTGGAAGATGTCCTTGAAGCGGCCGTCATAGGCCTTGAGGATCGTGTTCTTGGTCGAGAGATAGAGCGGCCAGCCGAGCTGCAGCGCGTAATTGAACGACGACCGCGCGAAGCCGCGGATCGACTCAT
>DASZSL010000093.1:0-4750 GCA_035548715.1 Dongiaceae bacterium | reverse complement strand
GAGGCCGCCACGCAATGCCGCGCGGCATCGCCGCCGCCTTCCTTCTCCCAGGCCATGGCCTGCTTCAATGCCTGCTTGGGCGCGCTCTGCGCCTGGGACATGCAGTCCTGGTATTTGCGCTCCTGCTGGGCCTCGCTGGCGACCGCGGGCGTCGCATCGCCGCCGGCCGGCTGGTCGGCGCGGGCCGGCCCGGCATCGACCAGCAGCAGCAGAAGAAGAAGGCACAGGATCGAACGCATGGCGCTCCGTCGAAAAAGCCGGGCCCTTGCCTGGCGGACCGGCGCCCGATAGGACAGGGCGCGCGCCGCAGAAGATCGGGGCGCGGACCGGAAAATGCAAGCCGCCAGGGCGGATAGCGCCGCGTGACCCAATCGCCCCATCTCTTCTGCTTCGGCCTGGGCTACAGCGCCGCCGCGCTCGCCCGGCGCCTCCTCGCCGACGGCTGGCAGGTGACCGGAACCTGTCGCGACGCGGCCCGCGCCGCCGAGCTCGAGGCGATGGGCATCGCGCCGGTGGCGTTCGACCGCGCGCATCCGATCGACGGGCTCGCGCGCGGGCTCGCTTCCGCCACGCATCTGCTGAGCTCGGTGCCGCCCGATGAAAGCGGCGATCCCGTGCTGGACGTGCACGGCCGGGCCATCGCCGCGGCGGCGCCGGACCTGGCCTGGATCGGCTATCTCTCCACGACCGGCGTCTACGGCGACCGCGGCGGCGGCTGGGTGGACGAGACCAGCGCGCTCGTCCCCAGCGGCCCGCGCGGCCGGCGCCGTCTCGCGGCGGAGCAGGCCTGGCGCGCGCTGCCGCGGCCGGCGCATCTCTTCCGCCTCGCCGGCATCTACGGGCCCGGGCGCTCCGCGCTCGACACGGTCCGGAGCGGCAAGGCCCGGCGCATCGTGAAGCCCGGCCAGGTCTTCAGCCGCATCCACGTGGACGACATCGTCGCCGTGCTGCGCGCGTCGATGGCGCGGCCCGACCCGGGCGCCGCCTACAACGTCTGCGACGACGACGCGGCCGATCCGGCCGAGGTCATCGCCTTCGCCTGCGCGCTGCTCGGCGTGCCGCCGCCGCCGGAAGTGCCGTTCGCCGAGGCCGAGCTCTCGGCGATGGCGCGCAGCTTCTACGACGACAACAAACGCGTGCGGAACGACCGCATCAAGCGCGCCCTGGGCGTGACGCTGCGCTATCCGAGCTACCGCGAGGGACTGCGCGCGCTGCTGGCGGCCGGAGACTGAGCGAGCTCGGCAACCGCGTCGCAGAGCAAGGCCAGATCCTGCGGCCGCGAGAGGCGATGATCGCCGTCCTTGATCAGCGTCACGCGCACGTCGCGCGAGGCCAGCTTCTCCGCCAGGCGCAGCGAATGCCGCCAGGGCACGTCGGGATCGGCCATGCCGTGCAGCAGGCGCACCGGCATGTCGAGGTCGATCGCGTCCTGCAGCAGCAGGTGGCGGCGCCCGTCCTCGATCAGCGCCCGGGTGATAACGTATGGCTCGGCGGAATATTCCGACGGCTGCTCCAGGCGGCCTTGCGCCATGAGACGGTGCTGGTCGCCGCCCGAGAGCGCGCGCCAGATCAGCGCCTCGGTGAAATCGGGCGCCGCGGCGACGCCGACCAGGCCCCGCACGCGCTCGCGCCGCTGCAAGGCCGCCAGCAGCATGATCCAGCCGCCCATGCTGGAGCCGGCCAGGATCAGCGGTCCCGCGGTCAGCTTATCGATGACGGCGAGCGCATCCGCGGTCCAGCGCGAGATCGTGCCGTCGAGGAAATCGCCGCCCGATGCGCCATGCCCCGAGTAGTCGAAGCGCAGGAAAGCCAGTCCCCGCGCGTTGCAAAACCCATCGAGCGCCGTCGCCTTGCTGCCGGTCATGTCCGACTTGAAACCGCCCAGGAACACGACGGTCGGCAAGACGGCGGTCGGCAAGACGGCGGTCGGCAAGACGGCGGCAGCATCGCTTTGATTCCGTTGCGCCGCCGGGCGTCGCCGGTAGGCGAGAAAGGTACCGTGATCCGTCTGCAACGCACCCGCTTCCGAGTCGCCGAGGGCGGCGGCCTGGCGGTCGTTTTCAGATGGATCGGAACGGCTCATCCCTGTAAAATACCTGTCCAGCGATATTCGCGAAGCACATGACGATCGACACGGTCGCCGCCACCTCTCCTTACATCAGCCGCGCTCCGGGACAAAGGACCGGACGATCCGGCGCGTCCGTCCTGCACATCGTGCGGCGGCTCGACCACAGCGGCGAGGCCCGTCTCGCGATCGAGTTCGCGGCGGCGCTCAACGACGTCGGCGGCCATGCGGCGATCGCCTATGACAGCGGCAGCGTGCCGCCCGAATTGCAGCGCCACGGCACCCAGGCCGTCGAGATCAAGCTCGGCGGCCGCGCGCCGTTCAGCGGCGCCGCCGCGGCAAAGCGCCTCGCCAAGCTCATCGGCGAGAGCCCGATCGACATCATCCACGTGCATGGCCTCGATCTGCTGCCGGTGGTGCGCGCGGCAATCGGCGACGGCGCGGTGAAGCTGGTGCTCGGCATGAACGCCGACCCCGCGCGCTTCGCCAAGCTGCCGAAGCGCCTGCGCGCCGCGCTCGAGCGCGTGGACGAGATCGTCGTGCTCTCCGCGCTCGCCCAGCGCGAGCTGGCCGCGGCGCTGCCGGCGATCGGCGACCGCATCGGCCTGGTGCCGTACGGCGTCGATCTCTCGCGCTTCGACCCGGCGCAGGTGACCGCGCATCGCGTGATCCAGATGGCGCAGCAATGGCGCGTGCCCGACGACCGCCCGGTGGTGATGCTGCCCGGGCGCTTCGCCCGCGAGCGCGGCCACGGCACCCTGGTCGAGGCGCTCGGCCTCATCCGCGACGTCGATCTGCGCTGCATCCTGGTCGGCCCCGATGCGGAGGGCCCGGCCTTCCGCCATCAGCTCGGCAAGGAAGTGGCCCAGCTCGGCCTCGGCGACCGCGTGCTGCTCGCCGAGGAATGCCGCGACATGCCGGCGGCGCTGATGCTGGCCGACGTCGTCGTGGCGCCCTACCTGGCCCCGGGCATTCACAATCGCGCGATCATCGAAGCGATGGCGCTCGGCCGCCCGGTCGTCGCCAGCGACTTCCCGGTCGCGCGCGAGCTGCTGGAAAGCGATGACATGGCCTGGCTCGCGCCGGCGGGCGATGCCATGGGGCTGAGCTGGGCGATCCGCGAGGCGCTCGCTTTGCCCGCCGATCACCGCGAGATCCTGAGCCAGCGCGTCATCGAGACCCTGCGCGACCAGCGCAGCCGCACGCGCATGTGCGGTGCGGCGCTCGACATCTACGAGCGCCTGCGTCCCTCCGCCGCAGCCGCGGCGTAAGCTTCTCGCGATCACCCGTCGGTGGCTGACAGCGCGTCAGCCTCGCAGTCGGTATTCGATCGATGGCGGCGCAAATCCGATGATGCGACGCAGCACATGCATGCTGCAATGCGCGCAGCGTGAGGCATATTCACCACGCAACATGTGAGCCGCATCACATGTCTCTCCTTCGTCAAGCCTCAGCCCTATTCGCGCCGCATTCCCCGACTAATTTAACACGCATGGTAATTCGCGCCTCGGCGTGAAACCTGATGCGGCCGGACTGGTTTGAGTCCGACCGGCCCGCGGTCCAGGGAAGTTCCTCGCCCAAAAAGCTTCTCGTGGGGAGAAGAGGGGAACGGTTGG
The DNA here is from genome assembly GCA_035548715.1 of Dongiaceae bacterium. Taxonomy (GTDB): domain Bacteria; phylum Pseudomonadota; class Alphaproteobacteria; order Dongiales; family Dongiaceae; genus Dongia. The sequence continues at coordinate 1,069 of DASZSL010000093.1, read as the reverse complement.
CGAGACCGTGGGCAATGTGCAGCGCAAGAGTTGGGGATTTGTATCATGACTGTAACGGCCAACCTCCACCCCACCCGCTTCTTCTTCCTCAATCACGGCGAGACCGATTGGGATCGCGACGGCCGCTTCGCCGGACGCATCAACGCGCCCTTGAACGGACGCGGCCTCGCGCAGGCGCGGCGCGCCGGCGAGATGCTGCGCAGCGTGGGCATCCAGACCATCTGCACCAGCCCGCAGGACCGCGCGCTCACCACCGCGGAGATCGTCGCCGCGCATATCCACGCGCCGATCGTGACGATCGAGGGTCTGCGCGACTGCTGCTTCGGCAGCCTGGACGGCGAGCTCGCCGGCGGCTGGCTCGAAGCCTGGCGCGACGGCGTGACGCCGGACGGTGCGGAATCGGTCCGCAAGTTCCTGGCGCGCGGCGTGCGCGCGATGAACGCGGCGCTCGAGCGCCCGGGCCCGGTGCTGATCGTCGCCCACCCGGCGATCTATCTCGCCTTCCAGCGCGTCGCCGGCCTCGAGGAAGAGATGCTGCCGCATCTGGAAGCGACGCCGATCCTGCACGAGCCGCCGGCCGCCAACGACGCCGGCTGGCGCACCGCGCATCTCGCGGCATAGCCGACTCTGTCTTGACCGGCTAAGGCACCGCCCCGATAGTTGCCGTCCGGTACGGCAACCATCGGGAGCGGAGCATGAGCGGCTGGCACATCGCGCAAATGAATGTCGGCGTGACGGTGGAGGCGACCGATCACCCGCAGCTTGCCGATTTCATGAATCAGCTCGACGAAATCAACGCGCTGGCCGACCAGGCGCCGGGCTTCGTCTGGCGGCTGCAGAGCGACAGCGGCAACGCCACCGACATCAAACCGAGCGACAACCCGAACTTCATCGTCAACATGTCGGTCTGGTCCAGCGTCGAGAGCCTGTTCGACTTCGTCTACAAGACCGCGCATCGCCTGGTGATGGCCCGCCGCCGCGAATGGTTCGAAAAGCCCGCGCAGCAGTATCAGGTGCTCTGGTGGATCCCCGCCGGCCACAAACCCAGCGTCGAGGAAGGCCTGGCGCG
>DASZSL010000092.1:0-24475 GCA_035548715.1 Dongiaceae bacterium | reverse complement strand
GCGGCTCCGCGAGCTCGGCCCGGCCGGGTTCACCTTGGGTGGGTGTTATCTTTCCGTAAAGGCGGGACGGCTGCAGGTCTGCCGGGATTGGGGGGCGATCGGTGCGGCGGTGCCGGTCCGGCCGGGCATGCGGCTGCTCTGGGATCGGCGCTTTCTCCTCGAGATCCCGGCCAGCCCCGATTCCGAGGCCGGCTTCACGATCGCGCGACTGGGGGAGCGCGGCATCCGGTCGCTGGGGCGGGATCCCGACGGGCCGGCGCCCGAAACCGGAGACGCCATCCCCATTGCGGCCCGCAAGGCCTTGCCCGCGTTATGGCAGGGGGAGCGGCTGGCCGGCGTCCCGCATCTCGGCTTCGGTCCGCCGGTCGCGGCGCGGTTCCGGCCGCTGAATCCGGTGACATCTAGCGGCTTTACAGTTGCTTATTAACCGACGCACACTATGTAACGTGTCGAGGATGCGGCCTCTTTTGCGGGCGGGTTCCGTCCAAAAGGGGCCGTTGGCTATGGGCAAGATCTAGGGCGCCGCCGACCTCACGGAAGGGCGAGGGTATTACCGTGAACATTGGGAAAAATCTCATCATCTGGGCGGCGATCATGGTGCTCCTGATCGTCCTCTTCCAGGTGTTCCAGAGCGGTTCCAGCAAGACCGGCAACGAGCAGATGAGTTACTCCGACTTCCTGAGCGATGTGAATCAGGGGAAGGTGAGTGACGTTACGATTTTGACGTCGCCCAATCAGGGCAACAGCATCACCGGGCATCTCGCGCAGGGTGGCGTGGCCTTCTCGACCTATGCGCCGGCCGATCCGAAGCTGGTCGAGACGCTGATCGCCAAGGGCGTCACCATCAAGGCGAAGGCCGAGGATGACTCGGTCAATCCGCTGCTCACCATCCTGATCAACTGGGCGCCGCTGCTGATCATCGCCGGCATCTGGATCTTCTTCATGCGCCAGATGCAGGCCAATGGCGGCAAGGCCATGGGCTTCGGCAAGTCCAAGGCGCGCCTGCTCAACGAGCGCGCGGGCCGCGTCACCTTCGACGACGTGGCCGGCATCGAGGAAGCCAAGGGCGAGCTCGAGGAGATCGTCGAGTTCCTGAAGGACCCGCAGAAGTTCCAGCGCCTGGGCGGCAAGATCCCGAAGGGCTGCCTGCTGGTCGGTCCCCCGGGCACCGGCAAGACGCTGCTCGCTCGCGCGATCGCCGGCGAGGCGAACGTGCCGTTCTTCACCATCTCGGGCTCCGACTTCGTCGAGATGTTCGTCGGCGTCGGCGCGTCGCGCGTGCGCGACATGTTCGAGCAGGGCAAGAAGAATGCGCCCTGCATCATCTTCATCGACGAGATCGACGCGGTCGGCCGCCATCGCGGCGCCGGCCTCGGCGGCGGCAACGACGAGCGCGAGCAGACCCTGAACCAGCTGCTGGTCGAGATGGACGGCTTCGAGGCGAACGAGGGCGTGATCCTGATCGCCGCGACCAACCGCCCGGACGTGCTCGACCCGGCGCTGCTGCGCCCCGGCCGCTTCGACCGCCAGATCGTGGTCCCGAACCCCGACATCAACGGCCGCGAGCAGATCCTGAAGGTCCATATGCGCAAGGTCCCGCTGGGTCCCGACGTGGATGCCCGCGTGATCGCGCGCGGCACCCCGGGCTTCTCCGGCGCCGATCTCGCCAACCTGGTGAACGAGGCGGCGCTGCTGGCCGCGCGCTTCGGCAAGCGCGTCGTCACCATGTCCGACTTCGAGCAGGCCAAGGACAAGGTGCTGATGGGCACCGAGCGCCGCTCGATGGTGATGACCGACGAGGAGAAGCTGGCGACCGCCTATCACGAGACCGGCCATGCCATCGTCAACCTCGAGCTGCCGGATTGCGATCCGCTGCACAAGGTGACGATCATCCCGCGCGGCCGCGCGCTGGGCGTCACCATGGCGCTGCCGGAGAAGGACCGCTACAGCTACTCCAAGGCCTGGATGGAGAGCCGGATCGCCATGTGCTTCGGCGGCCGGATCGCCGAGCAGCTGATCTACGGCGAATCCCACCTGAACTCCGGCGCCTCGGACGACATCCGCCAGGCGACGCAGATGGCGCGCCGCATGGTGACCGAGTTCGGCATGAGCGAGAAGCTCGGGCCGCTGCGCTACAGCGAGAACGAGGAGGAGGTGTTCCTCGGCCACTCGGTGACCCAGCGCAAGAACGTCTCCGACGAGACCGCGAAGCTGATCGACCAGGAGGTCCGCCGCATCGTCGAGGAGGGCGAGGCCAAGGCGCGCGACATCCTGTCGAAGAACATCGACGGCCTCCACATCGTCGCCAAGGCGCTCCTGGAATACGAAACGCTCTCCGGCGAGGAGGTGCAGGCGCTGCTGCGCGGCGAGAAGATCCGCCAGACCACCGGCGACACCAACACGCCGAAGCCGCGCTCCTCGATCCCGACCGCGGGCGCCACGGTCACCCGTCCGGGCGGCCTGGAGCCGAGGCCGCAGCCCGGGGCCTGAGTTTGGAAACGACGGTCCGCTCCGTCTCGAGCCCCGCCTTGCGGCGGGGCTTTTCCATTGCGGCGGATGGCGTCACGCGACGCTACCTCCTGCCGCGCGGCCTGCTGCGCGGCAGCGCCGCCAAGCGCGCCTTCGCGGCGGGGATGGCCCTGCCGCTCGCCGGCGGGCCGATCCGCTTCACTGCGATGGAGATCGCGGAACGGAAGCCGGGGGAAGAGGGCGCGCGGCGTCCCTTGCCGCTGAGCTCGGTGGTGGCGCGCGTGTTCGACGGGTCGAAAGGCCTGTCCAGTCTCGTCGATGGGCTGATGACGCCGCGCCGGGCCTGGGCGGGCTTCGATCGCGCCAGGCCGCTGATCATGGGCGTGGTCAACGTGACGCCCGACAGCTTCTCCGACGGCGGCGATTTCGCCACGGCCGAGAGCGCGATCGCCCAAGGCATCAAGCTCGCCGAGCAGGGTGCCGACATCATCGACATCGGCGGCGAGTCGACGCGTCCCGGCGCGGCGGAAGTCTCGGCCGAGGACGAGTTGAATCGCGTCCTGCCGGTGGTGAAGGCGCTGGCCGAGCGCGGCCTCGTCGTCTCGATCGACACGCGGCATGCTTCGGTGATGACGGCGGCGGTCGCCGCGGGTGCGCGCATCATCAACGACATTACCGCGCTCGCCGGCGATCCCGGCAGCGTCGTCGCCGCGGCAAAGACGAACGCGGCCGTCGTGCTGATGCATATGCAGGGCGAGCCCCGGACCATGCAGGCCGATCCGCATTACGCCGACGCCACGCTCGATCTCCTCGACTATTTCGACGCGCGGCTGCAGGCGCTGGCGGCGGCCGGCATCGACCCGGCGCGCATCGCCCTCGACCCCGGCATCGGCTTCGGCAAGAAGGACCCGCACAACCTCCTGCTGCTCACCGAGCTGGCGGCATTCCAGGTGTTCGGCTGCCCGGTCCTGCTCGGCGTCTCGAGGAAGAGCTTCGTCGGCCGCCTGAGCCGCAAGGAGCCGCCGAAGGACCGCGTGGCCGGCTCGCTCGCCGCCGGGCTGGCCGGCTTCGACCAGGGGGTACAGATCATCCGGGTCCATGACGTCGCCGAGACCTACCAGGCCAGGGCAATCTGGCTGGCCATGGGCGGCTGAGGGGCCGTCCGGCGGGTGCGTTTAGCGCCGCTTCTGCCACACCGGGTGCTATAATTGCGGGCATCGGAGCGATTCGGATCTGGGAGCCATGGGGCGTAAACTTTTCGGCACCGACGGGGTGCGTGGGCTCGCCAACAGCGAGCCGATCACGGCGGAGACGGCGCTCAGGTTGGCGCTGGCCGCGGGGGCGCATTTCACGCGCGGCGACCATCGCCATCGCGTCATCATCGGCAAGGACACGCGGCTCTCCGGCTACATGCTGGAGACGGCGCTCACCTCGGGCTTCCTCTCCATGGGCATGGACGTGATGCTGCTGGGGCCGATGCCGACGCCGGCGGTCGGCATGCTGACGCGCTCGATGCGCGCCGATCTCGGCGTGATGATCTCCGCCTCGCACAATCCCTATGAGGATAACGGCATCAAGCTGTTCGGTCCCGACGGCTTCAAGCTCAACGACGGGATCGAGGCCGAGATCGAGACGCGCCTCGCCGACAACGACCTCTCCAAGAGCCTGGCGCCCTCGGCCGAGCTGGGTCGCGCGAAACGGATCGACGACGCGCCCGGCCGCTACATCGAGTTCGTGAAATCGAGCTTCCCGAAAGGCATGAGCCTCGAGGGCCTGAAGGTCGTCATCGACTGCGCCCATGGCGCGGCCTACAAGGTGGCGCCGACCGTGCTTTGGGAGCTGGGCGCCGAGGTCGTGCCGGTCGGCGTCGAGCCCAACGGCACCAACATCAACCGCGAGTGCGGCGCGGTGCATCCCGAGGCGCTGAAGAGCATCGTGCGCGAGCGCGGCGCCCAGATCGGCGTGGCCCTCGACGGCGATGCGGACCGGTTGATCGTGGTCGACGAACGCGGCCAGGTGATCGACGGCGACCAGCTCATGGCCGTCATCGCGCAATCCTGGGCGGCGAGCGGGCGGCTGAAGAACGGCTCGGTCACGGCGACCGTCATGTCCAATCTCGGGCTCGAGCGCTTCCTCCAGAGCTGCGGCATCGCGCTGAAGCGCACCGCAGTCGGCGACCGCTACGTGGTCGAGGAGATGCGCCGCAGCGGCGACAATCTCGGCGGCGAGCAGTCGGGCCATATCATCCTCACCGATTTCGCCACGACCGGCGACGGGCTGATGGCGGCGCTGCAGGCGCTCGCCGTGCTGGTGCAGTCGGGCCGGCCGGCGAGCGAGGCGCTGCGCCTGTTCCAGCCGCTGCCGCAATACTTGAAGAACGTGCGCTATAAGGCGGGCGCCGTACTGCCGCTCGACCAGGATTCGGTGAAGGCGGCGATCAAGGCGGGCGAGGCGGAGCTCAACGGCAAGGGCCGCCTGCTGATCCGCAAGTCCGGCACCGAGCCGCTGATCCGCGTGATGGCGGAGGGCGAGGACGAGGCACTCGTGCTCCGCGTGGTTGGGGACATCGCCAAGGCGGTGGAAGCCGCCGCCGTCTGACCGCGCCCGCGATCGTCACCGCGGGACATCTTGCTTTCCCGCGTGCCTTGCCGATCATGGCGGCATGGCGTCGGTTCAGTTCACATCGCATCTGCGGAAGGTCGCGCCGGCCGGCGCGATGACGGTCGGCGGCGACACGCTGCGTCGCGCGCTGGACGAAGTCTTCGCCCGGCATCCGCGCGTCAGGTCCTACGTGCTCGACGACCAGGAGCGCCTGCGCAAGCATGTGGTGATCTTCTGCGACGGCGCCCGCATCGATGGCGGCGACGATCTCGCGCGGCCGATCGCGGCCGATGCCGAGATCTATGTTCTGCAGGCGCTCTCGGGCGGTTGAAGCTCGGGCGGTTGAGGGAGGTAAAGGACCATGGCGTCACGCATGCTGGTGGGGAGTCGGAAGGGCCTGCTGATCTTCGAGCCCAAGGGTAAGAGCTGGGAAATCGCGCGCCAGGCCTTCCTCGGACAGCCGGTTTCCATGGCGATGCACGACCCCAGGGACGGTGCGCTCTACGTGGCGCTCAATCTCGGGCATTTCGGGGCGAAGCTGCACCGCTCCGACGATGGCGGCGTCACCTGGATCGAGGTCGCCGCGCCCGCCTTCCCGAAGCTGGATGAGAAAGACGCGCCGAGCGTCGGCATGATCTGGGCGCTGGAGCCGGCGGGCGCCGATATGCCGGGGACGATCTGGGCCGGCACCATGCCGGCCGGCCTGTTCCGCTCCGACGACCAGGGCGTCACCTGGCAGCTCAACGAAGCCTTCGAGGCGATCCCTTCGAAGAAGGAATGGTTCGGCGGCGGCAATGACGCGCCGGGCCTGCATTCGATCGCGATCCACCCGAAGGACAGCCGGCGCATGGTGACCGGCATCTCCTGCGGCGGCGCCTGGGCGACGACCGATGCCGGGCGGAGCTGGAGCAGCGCCTCGAAGGGCATGTGGGCCGCCTATATGCCGCCCGACCAGCGCGAGAATCCAAGCATCCAGGACCCGCATCGCATCGTCCGCTGCGCTGCACACCCGGATACTCTGTGGATCCAGCACCACAATGCGCAGTTCCGCTCGACCGACGGCGCCGGCGCGTGGGGCACCATCTCCGAGACCTTCGGCTTCGCGGTCGCGGCGCATCCGCGCGACCCCGACACGGCGTGGTTCGTCCCGGCGCAGAAGGACGAGATGCGCATCCCGTCGGACCAGGATTTCTGCGTGCTGAAGACCGAGGACGGCGGCAAGAGCTTCCGCCGCATCACCGCCGGCCTGCCGCCCAGGCCGTGCTTCGACCTGGTCTACCGCCATGCCCTCGACGTCGATGGCGAGGGGCGGGACCTCGCCTTCGGATCGACGACCGGCAATCTCTGGGCGAGCGGCGATGGGGGCGAGCACTGGCGCGTCGTGTCAAACCACTTGCCGCCGATCTATTGTCTGCGTATTTTATAGGTCAGCAATACTGACAGAATTGTTGAGCGGCCAAACTGGGCTCATTGGCAAGGCGCACATAATAGTGTCCAGATGTAGCGACCATCCTGGGTATCGCAAGAGGTTCGCGCTGCGCTCCGAAGGCATTCCGTGAGCCTCCATGCCGGCACGTCGCTGCGCCTGGCGCTCGCGGGCGCGGTGGCGATGGGCTGCGCCATGGGGATCGGACGCTTCGTCTATACGCCGATCCTGCCCTTCATGGCCGAGGCACTGCACCTTTCGGGCAGCCAGGCCGGGCTGATCGCCTCGGCCAACTTCCTCGGATATCTGATCGGCGCGCTGGCGACGTCGGCACGGCTGCCCGGATCGCCGCGCGGATGGCTGATCGGCGCGCTGACCGCGAGCGCGGTCACGACGGCGGCGGCCGGCCTGTTCGCGGCGGTTCCGGCGATCGCCGCGATGCGGTTCCTGGGCGGCATCGCCAGCGCCTTCTCCCTGGTCTTCGCCTCGACCCAGGTGCTGGAGGGACTGGCGCGCGCCGGACGCGGCGGGCTTTCGGCGGTGCATTTCGGCGGCGTCGGGATCGGCATCGCGCTCTCCTCGCTGGTGATCCTGTTGCCGGTCGGCTGGGAGGCGATGTGGCTCGTCTCCGGCGCGGCGACGCTGCTCGGCGCCGTCGTCGTGGCGGCGCTGATGCCGCCGCCCGAGGAGAGGCACGCGCCGGCGGCGGCGCACGAGGCCCCGGCCCGGGTCGGCGGCCTTGCGCGGCTCGTCGTGGCCTATGGATTGTTCGGCTTCGGCTATGTGATCACCGCGACTTTCATCGTCGCCATCGTGCGCGGCGAGCCGTCGTTGCGGGCGTTCGAGCCGCTGGCTTGGCTGGTGGTCGGCCTGGCCGGCGCGCCCTCGGTCTGGATCTGGATGACGGTCGGCCGTCGCACCGGCTTGATGCGCGGCTACGCTCTGGCCTGCGCGGCCGAGGCGGTCGGGGTGCTGCTCAGCCTGTGGACCGGGCTCGCCGGCATCCTGCTTTCGGCGATCCTGCTCGGCGGCACCTTCATGGCGATCACGGCTCTGGGCCTGGAAGCGGCGCGGCGGCGGGCGGGGAGAAATCCGCGGCGCGTCGTCGGGCTGATGACGGTCGCGTTCAGCATCGGCCAGATCGTGGGGCCGACCGTCGCGGGCTATGCGCGGGACGTGACGGGCAGCTTCACCACGGCGACCGTGGGCGCTGCGGCGGCACTGGTCGTCGCCGCGCTGCTGACCGCGCTGCCGGGCCGGGCGGCATAGGCCGGCGCGCCCGACCTACACCGGACCTAAACGAAAGCGGAAAACACCTGGGTCGCCTCGGAGCGGACAAAGTCGTGTCCGGCCAGGCACTTGGTCGCTTTTGCGGGCGAAGACGGGGGGCGGTCCGGTCATGCGATCAGGCCGGCAGCAGCCAGCGCAGCAGCAGGTACGCCGCCATGCCGATGCCGATGGTGGCGAAGAGGTTCCTGGTCAGGCGGCCGACCACGGCGGCGACGATCGCCGCCAGCAGCGACGGGTTGTGCCAGGAGACGTCGAGCACCTTGTCGTCTGGGTAAAGCACCGTCGGCACGATGATCGCGGTCAGGACCGCGACCGGCACGAAGGCCAGCGCCCGCTCGATCAGCGGCGGGAAGCGGAACTGGTTGGCGAAGAGATAGACCGGCCAGCGGATCGCCAGGTTGATCAGCGCCATGCCGAGAATCATCACCGAAATGTTCATGCCCAGGTCTTCCTGTTGGCGTCGGTGAGGGGAGCGAGGGGATTTTCGGCCGGCGGCCGAAGCCCGCGCTGCTTGAGGTCGAGCGCCAGGCCGACGGCGATGCCGGCGAGCGCGCCCAGCATCAGGCCGAGCTTGTAGGGCAGCGGATTGGCGGCGACCGACACGACGCCGGCCACGATGGTGGCCGCCCAATAGGGCCGCGTGTTGAGCAGCGGCATCACGATGCCGATGAAGCTGACCACCATCGCGAACTCGAGGCCCCAGTGCTTCAACTCCTCGAAACGCTCGCTGGCGACGATGCCCATGGCGGTCCAGAACTGCCAGTTCACGTACATGCCGGCGCAGGAGCCGACGTAATACCAGTGGGCGTTCGGACCGCCGCCCCGGGGACCAATGTCCGCCTTCGCGGAAGGGGGCGTGCGGTAGCGGCGCTCCATCACGGCGAAGGTCTCGTCGGTCAGGAAGGCGGCGAGCGGGAACCGCCAGGCCTGACTCAGGTGCCGCACCTCATCGACCAGGGTCGCGGCGTAGAGCAGGTGGCGCAGGTTGAGGACCAGCGTCGCGAACCAGACCGCGCCCAGTCCGGCATTGCTGCCGAGCAGCAGGATCGCGATGAACTGCGCCGAGCCGGAGAAGACGAAGAGCGACATCGCCATGGTCTGCCAGGCGCTGAGCCCCGCCGTCGTCGCCAGCGTGCCGAAGATCACCCCGAAGGCGATCGAGCCCATCATCAAAGGCAGCGTGTCGCGCAGCCCGACCGCAAATTCCTCCAGCCGCGAGCGCGCGGCGCCCGCGTCTTCCCCTGGGCCGCTCACGGTCAGACGACGCCCATATCGGCATTGATGCCGGCGCCGGGGATGCCCTTGGCCGTGGAGGCGATGATCTCGAGGCCGTGCTCGAGCGTTTCCCGCTCCGGCGGCTCGCAGAGGCAGAGACGGATCGCCGCCGGCGCGTTGCGCGTGGTGGCGAAGGCGCTCGACGGCGTGACCGCGACGCCGCGCATCCGGAGCTCGAGGGCGAAGGCCTCGGCGGACCACGGATCGGGCAGGCGCATCCAGAGATGATAGGCGCGCAGCTCCGGCGAGAGGTCGTGGCCGCGGAGGATGCGGCGCGCCATCTGCTGGCGCTCGATCGCCTCCTTGCGGTGGCCGTCGGCGAGCTCGCGGCCGACGCCGTTCTGGATCCACTCGGTGCCGATCTGCGCGGTCAGGGGCGTGGCCATCCAGGTGGTCGAGCGGACGACCTGGGTGAAGTCGTCCTTGCTGCCCGCGGGCAAAGCGAGATAGCCGACGCGCAGGCCCGGCGCCATGGACTTCGAGAGGCTGGTGAAGTAGTGGCCGAGTTCCGGCGCGAAGCTGGCGAGCGCCGGCGGCGTGTCCTCGCCCAGGAGGAAGCCGTAGACGTCGTCCTCGACGATCTTCACGCCGTGGCGCCGCGCGATCGCCGCGAGCTCTTGGCGGCGCCCGGCGGGCATCACCAGCGCCGTCGGATTCTGCAGGTTGGTGACGCAGTAGAGGACCTTCGGGTTGAGCGAGCGGCAGGCGGTCTCGAAGGCGGCAGGGTCGATGCCGTCGTCGTCCATCGCGACGCCGTGCACGCGCACGCGCAGGAAATCGGCGAGCCGGCGCAGGCCCGGATAGGTGAGGGATTCGGCGAGCACGACATCGCCCGGCTCGGTCAAGGCGCCGAGCGCCGCCGTCATCGCATGTTGTCCGCCGGCGGTGACGATGACCCGGCCGGCCTCGATCGGGAAGCCGCATTCGGTCAGCCATTGTGCGCCGGCCTCGCGATGCGCGGCGACGCCGGCATGCGGATGATAGTCCATCAGCCGCGCGATGCCGGGACGCCGCGCGATATCCGCGATGGTCTCGGCGATGATCGCATCGCTGGTCATCGGCGTCGGGATGTTGACCGAGAGATCGATCACCTGCGGCAGGCCGAGCGGTGCGTCCTGGTCGGCCGGCAGGACGTTGTTCTTCCGCCGCCGCGCATCGGGCCGCACGAAGGTGCCGCGCCCGACCTCGCCGCCGATCAGGCCGCGCCGTTCGGCCTCGGCATAGGCCCGGCTCACTGTGCCGACCGTCACACCCAGTCGATATGCCAAGTCGCGATGGGTGGGCAGACGATCGCCCGGCGAGAGCTGACCGCTGCGCACATCGGCCGCAAGTGCCTCAGCGATCGCAAGATATCGCGGACCGGGGAGGCTGGAGATCTCGGGTTGCCAGATTGTCATGATGACAATGTAACGATTGACATCATCGCGCGTCAAGACAAAATGCCGCCACAAGGGAGGCAATCACGGTAATTCAGCTTTTTTGAGCCGATGGAGAGAGAAATGTATCGATACAATGTGGGTGAAACCCAGGTTGGAATGAGGCCGCGCCGGAGCTTCGTGCTCCAGGCCGTCGCCGCCGCGTTCGAGCAACTGGCCGTCTGGCAGGAGCGCCGCCGCCAGCGTTTCACCCTCGCCCGGCTCGACGACCGCATGCTGCGCGACATCGGCCTGACCTATGCCGACGTCGAAGGCGAGATCTCCAAGCCGTTCTGGCGGTGATCGCGCCATGGATCGGGTGTCCGCGATGACGACCGAGCTCGAGGTCTTCCAGGTGGACGCCTTCAGCGACCGACCCTTCGCCGGCAATCCGGCGGGGGTCGTGCCGCTGGAAGCCTGGCTGCCGGACTCCGTCATGCAATCGATCGCGGCGGAGATGAATCTCGCCGAGACGGCGTTCTTCGCGCCGGAAGGCGGCCACTATCGGATTCGCTGGTTCACGCCGACCGTCGAGGTCGATCTCTGCGGCCACGCGACGCTTGCCAGCGGCCACGTGCTGTTCAGCAACCTCGGCGCGACCGCGGAGAAGATCGTGTTCGAGAGCCGGTCGGGCCCGCTCTCGGTCGCCAAGGCCGGCGCTCGTCTAGAGCTGGATTTTCCCAAGCACGTGATCCATCCGGCGCCGCAGGCACTGGCCAGGGTCGCCGCGTGCTTCAACGTGAAGCCGGTCGAGCTGCATTACAGCAAGGGCTTCGACGCTTACGTCGCCTTGTTCGAGAAGGCCGCCGAGGTGAAGACGCTCCGGCCGGATTTCACCAGGCTGGGCGCGCTCGACCATTCGGTGATCGTGACCGCGCGCGGCGACGAGCCGGGCGTGGATTTCGTTTCGCGCTATTTCGCCCCGACCTGGGGCATCCCCGAGGACCCGGTGACGGGCGGCGCGCACAGCACTCTGGCGCCGTTCTGGGCCGGCGTGCTGGGCAAGACCACGTTCCATGCCCACCAGGTCTCGAAGCGCCATGGCGAGCTGTGGCTCAAGCTCGAAGGCGACCGGGTGAAGATCCAGGGGCATGCGGTCTCGGTGCTGCGCGGACGCCTGGAAGTGTGACAGCGGGGCTCCGGCTCACGCTCGAACGCCCCCCGGGGGGCGGCCCGGACGTCCCGCCTGAAACGAAAACGGCGGCTGCCATGGCAGCCGCCGCTTGAACCTCGTGGGTACCGGAATCACCCGAAGCGGCCGGTGATGTATTCCTGGGTCTTCGGCTGGACGGGCGAGGTGAAGAGCTTCTCGGTCGTGTCGAACTCGATCAGCTCGCCCAGGAACATGAAGGCCGCGAAGTTGGTGCAGCGGGCGGCCTGCTGCATGTTGTGGGTCACGATCGCGATCGTGTAGTCCACCTTCAGCTCGTCGATCAGCTCCTCGATCTTGGCCGTCGAGATCGGGTCGAGCGCCGAGCAGGGCTCGTCGAGCAGGATGACCTCGGGCTTCACCGCCACGGTGCGGGCGATGCACAGGCGCTGCTGCTGGCCGCCGGAGAGGCCTTGGCCGCTGGTGTTGAGCTTGTCCTTCACCTCGTCCCAGAGCGCGGCGCGGCGCAGCGCCGATTCCACCCGGTCGCTCAGCTCGGACGCGGACAGCTTCTCGTAGAGTTTGATGCCGAAGGCGATGTTGTCGTAGATCGACATCGGGAACGGCGTCGGCTTCTGGAACACCATGCCGACCTTGGAGCGCAGGCTGTCCACCGGCTCCTTGCTGGTCAGGATGTTCTGTCCGTCCAGCAGCACCTCGCCCTCGGCGCGCTGCTTGGGATAGAGCTCGTAGATCCGGTTGAGGATGCGGAGCAGGGTGGACTTGCCGCAGCCGGAGGGCCCGATGAAGGCGGTCACCTGGCGCTCATAGAGCGGCAGGTTGATGTTCTTCAGCGCCTTCGACTGGTCGTAATAGAAGTTCAGGTTCCGGATCGAGATCTTTTCCTTGCCGCCGGCGCTGCGGACGGCATCGGGGAGCGTTTCGGCGTTCATCACTTCGCCTTCTTTGCAGTGATCATGCGGGCAAAAATGCTCAGGCTCAGCACCGAGAGGGTGATCAGTAGGGCGCCGGTCCAGGCAAGCTGCTGCCAATCCTCGTAGGGGCTGAGCGCGAACTGGAAGATGACGACCGGCAGGCTGGCCAGCGGCTGGTTGAGATTGGTGCTCCAGAACTGGTTGTTCAGCGCCGTGAAGAGCAGGGGCGCCGTCTCGCCGGAGATGCGGGCGACCGCCAGCAGCACGCCGGTCGTGATGCCGGTCCGCGCGGCCCGGTAGGCGATCGAGACGATCATCCGCCAGCGCGGCGTGCCGACCGAGGCGGCGGCCTCGCGCAGCGTGTCCGGCACCAGCCGCAGCATGTCCTCGGTGGTGCGCACCACGATCGGGATCACCAGGATCGAGAGGGCGAGGGCGCCGGCGATCCCGGAGAAGTGTCCCAGGGTTGTCACAAGGATTTCATAAACGAACAGGCCGACCACGATCGACGGGGCCGAGAGCAGGATGTCGTTGATGAAGCGGACGATGTGGGCGAGCCGGCGATAGCGGCCGTATTCTGCGAGATAGGTGCCGGCCAGGATGCTGATCGGCGTGCCGATGACGATGCCGATGACGGTCATCACCACGCTGCCGAAGATCGCGTTCAGCAGGCCGCCTTCCTCGCCCGGGGGCGGCGTCATCTCGGTGAAGACGGCGAGGTTGAGCCCGCTGACGCCCTTGTAGATCAGGGTGCCGAGGATGATCGCCAGCATGATGAGACCGAGCAGCGCGGAGCCGATCGACAGGCCCATCATGACCTTGCTGCGGGCGCGGCGGCGGACGGGGAGTGCGGTGCTGGCCATGGGCTATTTCCCCTGCCTCTCCATGCGGTGGAGCATCCAGCGCGCCAGCGCCAGGACGATGAAGGTCACGACGAACAGGATGAGGCCGAGGGCGATCAGCGACGAGGTATAGATGTCGCCGGTCGCCTCGGTGAACTCGTTGGCGATGGTGGCCGAGATCGTGGTGCCCGGCGCCAGGATCGAGGCGGCGATCCGGTGCGCGTTGCCGATCACGAAGGTGACCGCCATGGTCTCGCCCAGCGCGCGGCCGAGCGCCAGCATGACGGCGCCGATCACGCCGGCGCGGGTATGCGGGATGACGACCCGGCGCACCACCTCCCAGGTGGTGCAGCCGAGGCCGTAGGCGGCTTCCTTCAGGACGTGCGGCACCGTCTCGAACACGTCGCGCGTGACCGACGAGATGAAGGGCAGGATCATGATCGCGAGGATGATCGACGCGGTGAAGATGCCGATGCCGTAGGGCGGGCCGGCAAACAGCTTGTTCAGCACCGGCACGTGATGAAAGAAGCCGATCACGCCGGGCTGGAAATACTTCTGCAGGAACGGCGCCAGCACGAACAGGCCCCAGATACCGTAGATGATGCTGGGAATGCCGGCCAGCAGCTCGATCGCGATGGCGATCGGCCGCGCCAGCCAGGCGGGGCAGAGTTCGGTGAGGAAGATCGAGATGCCGAGCCCGACCGGTACCGCGATCAGCAGCGCGATGGCCGAGGTGAGCAGCGTGCCGTAGATCGGCGCCGCCGCGCCGAAGATCTCGGTGGCGGGGTTCCAGGTCTCGCTGGTGAGGAAGCCGGGGCCGAAGGTGCGGAGCGCCAGCCAGGAGCCCTGGACCAGGGAGACGAAGACGCCGCCGAGGACGACGAGCACCAGGACCGCGGCGCCGAAGGTCATCGCATGCAGCACGCGATCACCGATCGGGCTGGCACTCGCTCGGGGTCTGCTCTCGCCCGTGGCAGTCAAGGTTTCGCTCAACGACATTTCGGCCATCTCGACGCTTGATCCATAACAGGTTGGGAAGCAGGCGGGTAGAAGGAGCCGGCTGGAATACGGTGGGGAGCCGGGTCGAGTCGGCCCGGCTCCCCCGATGCGTCCGAGAGGATGGGCTTACATCCCGGCGTAGACGGGCTTGCCGTCGGCGCCGACGATGTTGGCGGCCCAGCTCTTCTTGATCAGATCGACCAGCGTGTCCGGCAGCGGCACGTAGGCGAGGTCGTTGGCCATCTGGTCGCCCTTGGCATAGGCCCAGTCGAAGAACTTCAGGGCCTCGGCCACCGCCGCCGCGTCCTTCGGCTGCTTGTGGACCAGGATGAAGGTCGCACCGGCGATCGGCCAGGTGCCCGCACCCGGCTCGTTGGTGAGGATCATGTAGAAGTCCTTGGCACCCGCCCAGTCGGCGCTGTTGGACGCCGATTGGAAGGCTTCCGCCGACGGAGCGACCGCATGGCCGTCCTTGTTGACCATCTTGGTGAAGGTCAGGTTGTTCTGCTTGGCGTAGGCGTACTCGACGTAGCCGATCGAGCCGCCGGTCTGGGCGACGTTGCCGGCGACGCCTTCATTGCCCTTCGCGCCGATGCCGACCGGCCATTCCAGGGCGGTGTTGGCGCCGACCTTGGTCTTCCAGTCGTCGCTGACCTGCGAGAGGTAGTTCGAGAAGATGAAGGTGGTGCCCGATCCGTCCGAGCGGTGCACGACCGCGATCGCCTGATCCGGCAGCTTCAGCGACGGGTTGTGGCTCTGGATCGCCGGATCGTTCCACTGCGTGATCTTGCCCTGGAAGATGTCGGCGAGGGTCTTGCCGTCGAGCACGATGTCGCCCGGCTTGATGCCTTCGAGGTTCACGACCGGGACGACGCCGCCCATGACGGTCGGGAACTGGGTGAGGCCCGCGGCGTCGAGCTCCTCGGGCTTCAGCGGCATGTCGGAGGCGCCGAACGTCACGGTGTCGGCCTTGATCTGCTTAATGCCGCCGCCGGAGCCGATCGACTGGTAGTTCAGGCCGACGCCGGTCTCCTTATGGTAGGCATCCGCCCACTTGGCGTAGATCGGGTACGGGAAGGTCGCGCCGGCGCCCGAAATGTCGACGGCCGAAGCGAGGGTGGGGACGGCGATGGCCGCAGAGCTGAACAGGGCGGCAGCCGCGATCCAGCGGGTCAGTTCCAGTTTCATGGGAGCCTCTCTCTCCTTGATTTCTCTAGGCAAGCCCTCGCGCGCCGGTCTCCGCAAAGCGACCGTCGATGGCCGAAACGATGCTTTGGAGGCGACCACGCGATGGCCGCAAGCTAGGCGCGGGCCGTTACACTCTGATGACAGTCATTGAACCGAATTGTTGCAATTCGGGGTAAATTGCGATTTCACGCGGGTTCCTGGCCGGCTTGTCGCCGGCCGGGAAATCGGTTACCACCCCCCGGTCACCTTGGGCCCCAGGGGCTTTCCAACCCCTCGGGCGACCTCAATTCACCCCGGCCCAGCGGTCAGTCCATGTCCTCATCCGGCGAAAGATTTCTTTTGCCTGCAGGCCTTTCCGACGGCCTGCCGCCCGATGCGGGCTTCGAGGCGGCTACCGTCGAACGGCTGATCGGCTGCTTTGCCGCCTGGGGCTACGACCGGGTCAAGCCGCCCTTGATCGAGTTCGAGGACAGCCTGCTCTCCGGTCCCGGCGAGGCCATGGCGGCCGACACTTTCCGCCTGATGGACCCGGTTTCCCAGCGGATGATGGGCCTGCGGGCCGATATCACCCCCCAGGTCGGGCGAATCGCCGCCAGCCGGCTGAAGAACGCCCCGCGGCCGGTCCGGCTCTCCTATGCCGGCCAGGTGCTCCGGGTGAAAGGCGAGCAGATGCGCCCGGAGCGCCAGATCGCCCAGGCCGGAGTCGAGCTGATCGGCACGACCGAGGCGGCGGCGGATGCCGAGGTCGTGCTGCTCGGCGCCGAGGCCCTGGAGCGGGTCGGGATCAAGGACCTGGTCATCGACCTCAACATGCCGACCCTGGCGCCGACCATCCTCAAGGGCTTCGGCATCGCCGATACCAGGCCGCTGATCGCGGCCCTGGACCGCAAGGACATCTCAGCGGTCAAGGCCGCGCCCGCCCAGGCGGTGCCGGTGCTGGAGAGATTGCTGCACGCGGTCGGGCCGGCCGAGAGTGCCGTCAGCGCGCTCGGCGCCCTGCCGCTGTCGGGCGAGGCGGCGCTGCAGCGCGACCGGCTGCGCGCGGTGCTGGACGCCGTGCGCGCGGCGCGGCCGGACCTGACGCTGACCGTGGATCCGACCGACCACCGCGGCTTCGAATATCACACCGGCATGACCTTCTCGCTGCTGGGGCGCAAGGTGCGCGGCGAGTTCGGCCGCGGCGGGCGCTACGTCAACCAGGCGGGCGAGGCGGCGACCGGCTTCACGCTCTATCTCGACACGCTGCTGCGGGCGCTGCCGGTGCCGGGGGCGATGCAGCGGCTCTTCGTGCCGGTCGAAGCCGCGCCCGGCGTGGCGCAGCGGCTGCGCGGCGAGGGCTGGATCACGGTGCATGGCCTCACGGCGGGCGATGCACGCAAGGAAGCAAGGCGGCTCGGCTGTTCGCACGTGTTCGCGGACGGCAAGCCTGTCGCATTGGAGTAGTGGGATGGCGAATGTCGCGGTGATCGGCTCGCAATGGGGCGACGAGGGCAAGGGCAAGATCGTCGATTGGCTCTCCGAGCGCGCCGACGTCGTGGTGCGCTTCCAGGGCGGCCACAATGCCGGCCATACCCTGGTCATCGGCAACCAGACCTTCAAGCTGTCGCTGCTGCCCTCGGGCATCGTGCGCAAGGGCAAGCTTTCGGTGATCGGCAACGGCGTGGTCGTCGATCCCTGGGCGCTGTTGAAGGAGATCGACACTCTGCGCGGCCAGGGCATCGCGGTTTCGCCGGACAACCTGGCGCTGGCGGAGAACGCCGCGCTGATCCTGCCGCTGCATTCCCGGCTCGATCTGCTGCGCGAGGAAGCGCGCGGGGCGGGCAAGATCGGCACGACCGGGCGCGGCATCGGCCCGGCCTATGAGGACAAGGTCGGGCGCCGTGCGATCCGCGCCTGCGACCTCGTGGACCTCGACAGCCTCCCGGGCAAGGTCGAGGCGCTGCTGCTGCATCACAACGCGCTGCTGAAGGGCATGGGCGCGCCGCTGGTCGATGGCGGCGAGCTGCTGAACCTGCTGCGCGAGGTGGCGCCGAAGATCACGCCCTTCATCCGCGTGGTCTGGCAGGATCTGGCGGTCGCGCGCAGCCGCGGCGACCGCATCCTGTTCGAGGGCGCCCAGGCGGTGATGCTGGACATCGATCACGGCACCTATCCCTACGTCACGTCGTCGAACACTGTGGCGGGGCAGATTGCGGCGGGGGCGGGCATCGGGCCGGGCGCCGTCGGCTACGTGCTCGGCATCACCAAGGCTTACACGACGCGGGTCGGCTCGGGGCCGTTTCCCAGCGAGCTCACCGACAAGATCGGCGAGCTGCTCGGCGAGCGCGGCCGCGAGTTCGGCGTCGTCACCGGGCGCAAGCGCCGCTGCGGCTGGTTCGACGCGGCGCTGGTGCGCCAGTCGGTGAAGGTCGCGGGCATCGACGGCATCGCGCTCACCAAGCTCGACATCCTGGACGGCTTCGACGAATTGAAGATCTGCGTCGGCTACACGATCGACGGGCGGCGCTACGACCACCTGCCGGCCGCGACCCAGCTCCAGGCCAAGGCGCAGCCGGTCTACGAGACCATCGAGGGCTGGTCGGAATCGACCAAGGGCGCCCGCTCCTGGGCGCAGCTCCCGGCGCAGGCGATCAAGTACATCCGCCGGGTCGAGGAGCTGATCGAGGCCCCGGTCACCCTGCTTTCGACCAGCCCCGAGCGTGAGGATACGATCCTGGTCCGCGATCCCTTCGCGGACTGATTTCCGCGCCGGAGCCGCCCTCCGAATCGGCAGGATCGTTACCACCTCTTAACCATCAGCGGCCCAGAATCACGCGCTCCCTCAGCGCGCGGCAGGGCCATGGCGGATAACGGCGACAAAGTCATTCTGCACGACCGGTTCGAGATCAAGCCGGCGAGCCGCCTCGCGCAATTCGACCAGGGCTCGGCACAGGCCTTCGCGGCCGAGGACCAGAGCCATCCGGGACGCAAGCTCTTCGCGCTGATCGCCTCGGGGACGCTGCCTTGCCGCGGCCTCGACCTGCCGGAGCGGCGCGGCCAGGTGCCGGTGCTCTGGCCGGAAGCCGCCGGCATGGTGGATTGGCCGGTCCGGATCGAAGGCGGCGCGCAGGTCTGGGGCCGGCGGCCGGCCATGGTCTATCTGCAGCCCGCCGGCGAACGGATGGCCAAGACCGACGACGACCCGCTGCCCAGGCTCAACGAGCAGGCCCTGGCCCGCACGATCATCAAGCCCGCGGCCGAGATGTTGCGCGAGCTCGGCCAGCTCGGCATCCCGCATCGCGCGATCCGGCCCACCAACATCTTCTACGCCGCCGGCAATTCCGGCGAGGTCCTGTTCGGGCCGTGCTTCGGCGCGATGCCCGGCGCCGACCAGCCGGTCGCCTACGAGACCGTCGAGAACGGCCCGGCCAACCGTCTCGGCCGCAGCGTCGGCTCCGTGGCCGACGATCTCTATGCGCTCGGAGTCCTGCTGCTCTCGCTGCATATCGGCCGCCGGCCGCTGCAGGGCTTCAGCGACGAGGCCGTGGTCGCGGTGAAGATCAATTTCGGCTCGTTCTCCGCGCTGTCGGAGGGCGAGAAGTTTTCGCCGACGATGGCGGAGCTGCTGCGCGGCCTGCTCTCGGACAAGGTGTCGGACCGCTGGACCGTGCGCAATCTCGACATGTGGATGCTCGGCCAGTACTTCAATCCGGTGCTGCCCAGCCTGCCGCAGCGGGCGACGCGGCCGATCCGCTTCGGCGGCGGCGAGCACATCAGCAAGCCGGCGATCGCCCATGCCATGGCCTGGCACTGGGACGAGGCGGTCGACTTCGTCGACAGCGGGCAGCTCGACGCTTGGCTGCAGCGCGGCTTCAACGACGAGAAGGTCGCCCAGCCGCTGGCGCAGATCCGCGGCATGGCCTTCGGTCACGGCGCCGCCGGCGCCGTCAAGCACCGTACCGTGTCGCGCCTGATCGAGTTCATGGGGCCGATGTTGCCGCTCTGCTACAAGAGCATCCGCGTCAATCCGAACGCGCTCGGCGCCATGCTGGCCGCGGCGATCGACCAGGCGCCGCTGCGCAACGAGTTCGCCGAGCTGCTGCGCGGCCGCCTGCCGCAGGGCTGGCTGGACCAGCAGCCGAAGATGACGCCCGACCTGGCGCAGCTCCGCCGCGTGCTCGACACGCTCGAGCCGCTGGTCGACCGGCCGGGCCCCGGCTTCAGCATCGAACGCGCGCTCTATGAGCTGGAGCCGCTGGCGCCCTGCCGCAGCGAGCTGATCGCCGATTTCTGCGTCAACCACCTGCGCGACCTGCTGCCGGCGATCGACGCGGCGCTGCCCGGCGCCGATGCCGGCACGGTGCCGATGGACCGGCACATCGCCGCCTTCATCGCCGCCAGGATCGGCCGCAGCGTGGAGCGCGATCTCAACGCGCTCGCCAACATGGCGGACCAGGTGGCCTACCGCCTGGGCGTGCTGCGGCTGATCGCGGCGGTGCACAACGTCCATGCAAGCCACGACCTGCCGCGGCTCGGCGAGAGCATCGCCGGGATGCTGGGGCCGGTGATCGACAGCTTCCATCGGCTGAAGTCCCGCGACGAGCTGCGCAACAGGGCAAAGCAGCTCGCGGCGAAGGCCGACTTCCAGCAGCTCGCCGAGATGCTCGACGAGGAGGGCCCGACCCGCCAGATCGATGCCAACGGCTTCATCGAGGCCCAGCAGAGCTACGCGGCGCTGGAGCAGGAGGCCAAGTGGCTGGAGGGCGGCGGCCTGACCGAGCCGGCGCTGATCCAGGCCTCGGCGCGGATGAGCGCCGCGGCGACCTCGGCGCTGCTCGCCAGCGCGGTCGTCGCCGGCTTTGCCGTCATGATGGTGGCGTGAGGGAACAATGGCGACGACCGGTGCGCAGGCGACGCCTCAACCCCCGAAGAAGCGGGGCCTGCTCCTGATGATCCTGGCCGTGCCGGTGGCGCTGATGCTGCTCCCGGCGACGCTGGTGCTGATCCCCGCGATGATCCCGACCCTGGTCGCGCGGATCGTCGATCCGGGTCCGGGCCGCCACCTGACCATCACCGTCGGCAGCCTGAACTTCGCCGGCGCGCTGTGGTTCCTGCACGATCTCTGGGTGGCGGATCTCAGCTTCGCGGCCGTGGGTCCCACCCTGGGCAACATGATGGGCTGGCTCGCGGCGCTGGTCGGCGCGGGCTGCGGCTGGACCATCCACTGGGTGATGCCGGTGTTCAGCCGCCGCATCGCCGAGACGAAATCGGCCACCCGGCTCGCCCGGCTCCGCAAGCGCCAAGCGGAGCTGGTCGAGCAGTGGGGCGAGCCGGTACGGCGCCTGGCCGATTAGGCTATTCGGCGGTCAGCCGCTCGTCGATCGCGGCGGCCCGGATCGAGCGCTGGATCTTCTCGAAGGCGCGGACCTCGATCTGGCGGACCCGTTCGCGCGAGATGCCGAACTCCTTCGAGAGGTCCTCGAGGGTCGCGGGCTCGTCCTTCAGGCGGCGCTCGACCAGGATCTTGCGCTCCCGGGGATTGAGCGTCGTCATCGCGCGGTCCAGCAGCTTGTGCCGGCGGCCGAACTCCTGGTCGTCGGCCAGGCGCTGCTCCTGGCTCGGCCCGTCATCCACCAGCCAGTCCTGCCATTCGCCTTCGCCGTCGACTTTGAGCGGCGCGTTCAGCGAGTGGTCGTGGCTGGTCATGCGGCGGTTCATGTCGACCACGTCGCCCTCGGTCACGTCCAGGCGGTTCGCGATCTCCTTCACCGTCTCGGGCGGCAGGTCGCCGTCCTCGATCGCCTTGAGCTGGCCCTTCACCTTGCGCAGGTTGAAGAACAGCTTCTTCTGCGCCGCGGTGGTGCCGATCTTCACCAGCGACCACGAGTGCAGGATGTATTCTTGAATGGCGGCGCGAATCCACCACATGGCGTATGTCGCCAGGCGGAAGCCGCGATCCGGGTCGAACCGCTTCACCGCCTGCATCAGACCCACGTTGCCTTCCGAGATGATCTCGGAGAGCGGCAGGCCGTAGCCGCGATAGCCCATGGCGATCTTCGCCACCAGGCGGAGATGGCTGGTGACCATCTGATGCGCCGCTTCGGCGTCCTCATGCTCCTGCCAGCGCTTGGCCAGCATGAACTCCTGGTCGGGCTCGAGCATGGGAAACTTGCGGATCTCCGAGAGATACCGCGAGAGCCCACTGTCGCTGCTCAGGGCCGGGAGGGTACGCAGTGCCGTCGTTGCCATATGATCCCCATTCCTTTCGAATGCCGAACTAGCCTCGGCCCCGCCTTGAAACTGATACGCAAGGCGGGTGGTTTCCGTGCGCTCCGGCCGGCATTATATCCGACCGGGGCAGTCAACCACTGGGGTTAATTTAGGTTAACAAAGCCGCAATTCAAGGGGCGGTGTGGAACCGGCCGCCGGCCGGCACCGCCCGGGTCCGCTATCCGGCGGCGCCGGTGAGGGCCCGTTCCAGGTCCTTGAAATCTTTTGGCAATTCCGAGCGCCACGAGAGGAATTCCCCGGTCCTCGGGTGTGTGAAGCCCAGCAGGGTCGCGTGCAATGCCTGCCTGGGGAAACGTTCGGCCGCCGCCCGGGCTGCCGGGCCGAGTCGGGCGCGGCGGGCCTGCGTCGCTTTGCCATAGGTCGGGTCGCCAATCAGGGGATGGCCGATCTTGGCCATATGGACCCGGATCTGATGGGTCCGCCCGGTCCGGAGGCGGCATTCGACCAGGGCTGCCCCCAGGCCGAAGGCCCGGAGCACCCGGTAATCGGTATGGGCCGGCTTGCCGCCGCGGGCGACGACGGCCATCCGCTTCCGGTCGCGGGGATCGCGGCCGATATTCCCGGTGATCGATCCGACCGCGGGCGACGGGACGCCCCAGACCAGGCAGAGATACGCCCGCTCGATGGCATGCGCGGCGAAGGCGGCCGAGAGCGCCTGGTGCGTCGCGTCGTTCTTGGCCGCGACCAGCAGGCCGCTGGTCTCCTTGTCGATGCGGTGGACGATGCCCGGCCGGCGCTCGCCGCCGATGCCGCTGAGGCTGTCGCCGCAATGGGCGATCAGCGCGTTGACCAGCGTGCCCTCGAGGTTGCCGGGCGCGGGGTGGACCACCATGCCCGCGGGCTTGTCGATCACGATCAGGTCGTTGTCCTCGTAGACCACGTCGAGATCGATCGCCTGCCCCTGGGGCCTGGCGGGGGCGGCTTCGGGCACGGCGAGCTCGAACACCTGGCCCGGTTTGACCCTCAGCGACGGGTCCTCTATCGTCGCTCCCGCCAGCCTGAGATGTCCCTGTTCGATCAAGGCTTTGACCCGGCTCCGCGAGAGCTCGGGGCGGGCCGCGGCGAGGGCGCGGTCGATCCGCTCGCCTTCCTGCTCCGCCGCGATTTCGACGCGGAGGGGCATCTCGGCCTGGGTCGCAGACTGGGTCATCATCGGCTCGAATATAGAGAGTGCTCGGGAAGAGGTTATGGATTTTCGCAGCGACAACGTGGCGGGCGTGGCCCCGCAGATCATGGAAGCGGTGATCGCCGCCAATGAGGGTACCGCAACCTCCTATGGCGGCGACGACATCTCGGCCCGGGTCGAGGCCAGGCTCTGCGAGATGTTCGAGCGCGAGGTGCGGGCCTTCCCGGTCGCGACCGGGACGGCGGCCAACGCGCTGTCGCTCGCGGCGATGACGCCGCCCTACGGCGCGATCCTTTGCCACGAGGAGGCGCATATCCAGCTCGACGAATGCGGCGCGCCGGAGATGTTCACCGGCGGCGCGAAGCTGGTGCCGCTGCCCGGCGCCTCGGGCAAGCTGACGCCGGACGCCGTGCGCGGCGTGCTGGAGACGACGCTGAGCGGCGATCCGCATCGGGTGCAGCCGGCGGCGCTGAGCCTGACCCAGGCGACGGAGGCGGGGACGTGCTACCGCGCGGACGAGGTCGGTGCGCTCGCCGAAGTCGTGCGGTCGCGCGGCATGAAGGTGCAGATGGACGGCGCACGCTTCGCCAATGCCGCCGCCCATCTCGGCCTCTCGCCGGCGGAGATCACCTGGCGCGCCGGGGTCGACGTGCTGGCTTTCGGCGCCACCAAGAACGGCGCCCTGGGCGCCGAGGTCGTCGTGTTCTTCGACACGACGCTCGCCGAGACCTTCGCTCTTCGCCGCAAGCGGGCGGGGCATCTCTTCTCGAAGATGCGCTTCGTCTCGGCGCAGCTCGAGGCCTATCTCGCCGAGGACCGCTGGCTTGCCTTCGCGCGCCACGCCAACGCGATGGCGGCCCGGATCGCCCAGGGCCTGCAGCGGCTGCCGCGGGTCAAGCTGCTCCATGCGGTCGAGGCCAACGAGGTCTTCGCGGCGCTGCCGCTGCCGGTGATCGCCGGGTTGAGGAAGGCCGGCTTCGACTTCTCCGACTGGGGCGATGCCGGCCCCGGCGTGGTGCGCCTGGTGCTGGCCTTCAACACCGACCCCGCCCATGTCGACGCGTTCATCCAGATGGCCGGCCGCCTGGCGGCGGAAGCGGCGTGAGCGCCGCTCCCGGGGAGGAATCCTGCAAACTCAGAGCCTTGGTTGACGATACGCCGGTGTCTCGGGAGCTCAGAAGAGGCTTGATCGCGCTTGCCGCATCCTCTATCAGAGGGGCCGCACAGCGCCCGGATGTCCCCATCGTCTAGTGGCCTAGGACATAGCCCTCTCACGGCTAGAACAGGGGTTCAAATCCCCTTGGGGACGCCACTTCGAATCACGGAGGCCGAGTACCGCCGGCACCTCCGGCTTCGGTCTCGTTTCAGAATCCCTTTGCCTCCAATCGGCTCGATGCTCTCGTGGGCGTTCGGTGGTCCGTTCCTGGCGGCGCATAGCGGACATACCTAGTAAAGCCGGGCTGAGTCACGCCGTGGCTCGTCTAGATATCGACTCAATGGTGACGACGAGGGGGCAGCGCTCGAAGGCGCTTGCGACACCTTGCGAAAT
>DASZSL010000091.1:0-174349 GCA_035548715.1 Dongiaceae bacterium | reverse complement strand
TCCTGGGCTGCCGTGCGCTCGGAATCAATGTTTTGGACAGTGACCTGGTCGATCGACGGGGCGGCGGGGCTCGGGGCCCGCGCCAGTGCGGCGGTCCGGCCAAAGCGCCGGGACAGGAACAACTCGGGATGCCCGTTCCCGGCCCCGAGGGCGAACTCCGCCAGATCCTGGCGCTCGCGAAAGCGCTGCTGGCGAGGGGCAACGGCATGCAGGCCGGTGCCAGCATCGTCATCAATGTCGGGAGTCCAGAGCCGAGCTCGAAGGCCCGACCATCCGTTCACAAGAACCGACCGAAGCGAAGGAAATAGCGATGTCGCAGAACACGAAGATCCAATGGACGAATGATACGTGGAACCCGATCGCCGGCTGCTCGATCGCGAGTCCCGGCTGCTCGCACTGCTATGCGGTGCGAGACGCCCACCGGATGTCCGGAAACCCCAATCCGTCGATCGCCGGGAAGTTCGCCGGATTGACGGCAACGGCGAAGGGAACCCCGGTCTGGACCGGTGAACTCCGGCTCTGGCAGCCCGCTCTGCTGAAGCCGTTTCGCTGGCGCAAGCGGCGGATGGCTTTCGCGAATTCCCTGTCCGACATCGGCCACGAGAACCTGCCGGACGGCGACCGGGAAGCCGTGTGGGCGGTCATGGCGCTCAACCCTCTGCACACCTTCCAAACCCTGACCAAGCGCGCGGCACGCATGAAAGCGTGGCTAAGCGATCCGGCAACCCCGGGCAGGATCGAAGAGATCATGCGGCAGTACAAGCCGGGCGCCTTCCTACCAGACTGGCCGTTGCGCAACGTCTGGGTGGGCGTCTCGGTCGAAGATCAGAAGTGGGCTGACGAACGCATCCCGCTGCTGCTGGAGACGCCGGCGGCCGTGCGCTTCATCTCGGCTGAGCCGCTCCTCGGTGCCGTAAGCCTGCGGCAATCCATCGGCCTGGCCGGGGCGAACGCCGGGAACCTGAAGGCGGCTGGCTTGGACTGGTGCATCGTCGGCGGCGAATCAGGACCGCGATCGCGGCCGATGCATCCCGACTGGGCGAGGTCACTGCGGGACGAATGCCGGAGCGGCGGGACTGCGTTCTTCTTCAAGCAGCATGGCGCCTGGGGCGACCCGATCTCGGGTCTGAAGCGCAAGACGATCGGGCTGATGCTGGATGGCCGGTGCGTCGAGGTCGGCACGCCTGGCTCCATCTGCCGGGCGAACGTGGGCAAGAAGCGCGGCGGCACCTTGCTCGACGGCGTCGAGCACCTCGAATTTCCGAGCTAGAGACGGAAGCGGGGCACTACTCGCTTCTCTCTCAGGGACAACTCTAGGCTTTGGAAGGCGGGGGCTGCCGTTACATTAGGTCTGCCGAGGGTCGCCACAGCATCTGCCGCGCCTAGAGCCGACCGTGGGAAGGTTTCCAGGACAGGGAGGCTAATCTCACTACTCCGCGGCCCGAGAGCGCGTCGGGCGCACCTTCCGCTCTTTCAGGATGGCGCGATCGCCCCAGACCATCGGATGTCGCTCCTGTAGCATCTTCACGTTCGCCTCGGCCTCCGCGGCGAGACGCACAAGCCGGCCCAGGTCGATCTGAGGGTATACAGCCCTTTCAACTGCCTCTTTGAGTGTTGTCATTAGGTTACCACCGAAGTATCCGATGGTCATACTATGGCCCTTCTCTCGAATCTCTTTACGCTCCTTCGTGTCGTGGCCTGTGAGCTCGTCGATCGTAAGTAGCTCACGGATGCTATGGTCGCGTAAGAGTTTCGTCGTGAAGTTGTGACGAAACGAATGAAAGTCCATGCGCTTCCGGTAGACGCCAATCGCTTCTCGGTATGGCTTGAACTCTTGGGAATAGTCGAAGCCAAGCTTTGCATCCCGGCCTCCGGCAACGAGTCGAGGAAACAGCAGTTGTGGTCCCGCAGCCTTTGCGAGATCGAGAAATCCAAGCGCAATGAGCGCCGAATGCACGGGCACCTTCCGGATCGACGCTTCGTTCTTCAGTCGCATGTCGCTGTGGAAGTCGAGAAAAACGATGCCCGTTTCTTCATCAGATTTGACGTCGACACCCTTTAGCTGACAGAGCTCCTCCAGACGTGCTCCCTGATAGAGCGCCATAAGCGGGAGCCACCAGTACTCGTCCTTGACGATAACGGCGCCTGGCCGATGACGCCAATGCCGCTTCTTTGGGTGAGGGGCGAAACCAGTCCAGATTGGCGAGGCGAAGAGCTTCTCAAGCGCGTCATCGCTCCACAGAACGCGCGGCTCCTCGTCCTTTACCTTCGGATTCCAACGAAAGCCGTTGAAGATTCGATTGAGGTCGATAGGGCCAACGTC
Source organism: Dongiaceae bacterium (assembly GCA_035548715.1). Taxonomy (GTDB): domain Bacteria; phylum Pseudomonadota; class Alphaproteobacteria; order Dongiales; family Dongiaceae; genus Dongia. Next base: position 172,026 of record DASZSL010000091.1, on the reverse strand, counting down.
GTCCTGAATACTGACGTATTGATAGAACGCGCGAATTGTTCGCCAATGCCGATCGAGGGTGACGCTACTCATCGTGTTTGCACCCGGCTCGTCGGCGAGGATCTTCGCAATGTCGACTGTCTTATGCCTCGAAGACTTTCCGAAGGTGCTTGGCAACCTCTGCAGATAATCGTGCAGTTTCTCCGAGTGGCTTCGCTTGATTGAATCTGCAGGGATGTCCCCCACAATTCGTAGCAGAAGGTTCAACGCCGCCTTCTTCTGCCCGTGAGTGCCGCCGGTGACATGCGCTTCCTCAGATTCTAGGAAACTCTTGACGTAAGCACTGAGCGGGCGTGCGGAGGGACGTGCCAGATGCGCCGGCACCTGTTGCCTAGCGCCGTTGTCTTGACTTCGAATGCTTGGAGGCGCATCAGTTTCGACGGCTAGGTTGAGGCCAGCACGGCCCGCTGCAACGAGCGCATCCAGTCCAATCGGCATCTCGCCGTTGACGTCCTTTTCGGCATCGTCGAAGGCCTTGGCAGCCATGTGGATCGCCAGTCGCAGGAACTTCCTGAACGCAGTCTCGTCCGTTTCGGGATCGATGCTTTGCTCTGCGAGGACGGACCTCAGCAGCCACCGGATCGGCTGATAGCGATTCGCGGCCAGATCGCTTCGCAATGACTTGGCCGTGTCCTTGGGATCCATGAAGAACGATTGTGTCTCGATGTCGTCGAGGATGGCTGGGTGGTCCGGCGGAAGCGACGGCCCATTGTCCTGATAGGCCTCCGGAGGTAGCTCGTCCCCGTCATACCAGCGGGCACGCTCCTGGCGGCACTCCTGGATCACCGCCTCGTACAGCCGCTTGAGGATCAGAGCCTGCTCTGATTCCGTCGGGACCCGCTTTTCCAACTCCATGTGCAAAGCGATGCGATCAAATTCCACCGTCAGTACCCGTGCGATGCGTCGCCCTGCCTTGGGGTCGCGCGACCGCAACGAGATCAGCAGCTGGCTGCGTCCGAAGGCACGCACCCAGGGCGCAGGCAATCGCCGACGCCAATAGAAGACACCGTTCCGGTTAACAAGATGCGAAGAGTTCGCCATCGGCCGCCTCCAGTGAAGCGGGCCGGCGATCGTCTGTGACACCATCCGTGTCGCAGTGTTGTGTCGCACGCCCGCAAAGCATCGCAGTGGCGGCAGACACTCTTCAATGAAATCAATAGCTTGCGGGATTGTTGGCTGGGGCGCCAGGATTCGAACCTGGGATGGCGGGACCAAAACCCGCTGCCTTACCGCTTGGCTACGCCCCAATCCTCAAGGCGGGTCCGGTGACCGGTCCCGGTGGCGGGCGGCACCATAGTCAAAGGGTCGGTCGACCGCAACCCGGCTGCCGGACGGCGCCGTTCGCCGATTTCCGAAAGCCAAATCAATGGCTTAATTGGAAATCCGGCTGGCGACTATCAACCTGCAGCGGACAATCCTTCCAGCAACGGCCGCGTTATCCCGCGGCATCTTTGCGCCCATGTTGATGCGCATCACACCACGGCATGAACCCGAGCCCCACATGCGGATCATGAAGAACCACCAGGAAGGCATCGGACGCGGCCGGATCGTCGTCGGTTTGATGACGGCGGCCGTCCTGGCCGCGGCGGTCGCTCAGGGTCGGAGCCGGACCTTCCGGCCGCTCGAGCAGCGCGTGGTCATCGGCGGCGGCGCCGCGGCGACGGGCGGCGCATAGAAGAACGACGGGAGAGAGTCATGAGCAAGCGCAACATCCACCTCCATCATGGCCATCTGTTCGAGGATCTGCACGCGCGCGATCAGGTGCAGGCTCAAACCTGGGCGCCGGAGCCGCGCATCGACGCGGTCGAGCACCTGCGCCGCTCGGTCGATGCCGAACTCTTCCGCGACGTGATCGGCGACCACGAATACGAGTGAGCGACTAGCGCCGGACCCGGAAGTTCTCGAACTGCCAGGGGCTCTTCTTGTCCATGTCGGGCTCCGGGAACAGGACCTCGCGGTCCTTGAGCGGCGTCCAATCCGACCATGCACCGATCACCGGCCCGAGATAGGGCCGGCAGATGTCGAGGATGTACTCGTGGTCGAGATCCTCCGGCTCGACGACGCCGCGGTCGGGATTCTCGATCAGCCACATGGCGCCGGCCAGCACGGGTGCGGCGATCTGCGGCGAGGTCGCGTTGAACTCCGGCCCCATCACGCGCCGCGCCTCGTGGATCGAGAGCTGCGAACCGTACCAATAGGCGCCGAAATCGCCCATCAGCAGCGCGCCCAGCTCGTCGATGCCCTCGACGATCTCCTCACCCAGCAGGCGCACGTCGTCCTGCATCTTGAAGTTCTTCATCTGGAACTCGCGGACCGACAGCACCGCGTCGTTGCAGGGGTGATAGGCGTAGTGCACGGTCGGGCGGAAGACGGGCTTGCCCTTCTCGGTGACGGTGAAGTAGTCCGCAGTGCTGATCGACTCGCCGTGCGTGATCAGGAAGGCGATCATCGGCCCGCCATGTGGCGTCCAGGAACGGACCTCGGTGATGCAACCCGGCTGGCGCAGGAAGATGGCCGCCTTGCAGCCGACCTTGTGCTCGGCCGCGTTCTCCGGGAGCTTCTTCTCGTGGGTGCCCCAGCCCAGTTCGGCCGGCTGGCAGCCCTCGCCGACGAAGCCCGGGATCGACCAGGTGTTGACGAACTCGTTCGGGCGCTTCGGCTCGCCGGCGATCTGCAGGTCGTGCTCGGCGACGTGGATGACCTTGACGCCGACCGTCTGCATCAGCTTGGCCCAGCCTTCGCGGCTGGTCGGCTTCTTCGCGTCGAGGCCGCGCATCCTGGCGACGTCGAGCAGGCCCTGCTTGATGAAATGGGTGATGAGGCCCGGGTTGGCGCCGTGGGTCAGCAGCGCCGACGGGCCGCCCTTCTTGAAGCGCTTGCCGGCTTCGAGCGCGGAGTGACGCAGGAAATAGTTGGTGCGCTCCTCCTCCGGGATATCGGCATTGTCGTAGTAGCCGGCCCAGGGCTCGATGCAGGTGTCGAGATAGAGCACGCCGTTCTTCTGGCACCATTCGATGATGGCGAGCGACGAGACCTCGACCGAGAGGTTGAGGATGAGATCTCCCCTGCCGACATACTTCGCCAGCGTCTTGGCGAGATTGTGCTCGAAGAGCGGATTAACGACGTAGGTGAGGCCCGCCTCGATGAAGCGCTGTGCGTCGGCTGATGCGTCGACCGCGTCGATCACCGTGACGCGGCTCATCGGCATGTCGAAATGCCGCGCGATCAGCGGCATCGTGCAACGGCCCACCGAGCCGTAGCCGATCATCAGAATCCGACCCTTGTAAGGGAACTTTGCGCTCATCCCGACCCCTCATCCCTGAAGACGCCAAGCGGCCCCGTTACGGGAAATCGTCCCGGCTCGCAAGAGAATTTTGCGGGAAACCCCAGGGTTTCCGCCGCGTCCGCCGGTCTTCAGTCCTTGCGGTCGAAGGCGGCGAACTCGTGGGCGATGGAGGCTTCGACGAGCGCCCGGACGGCGGTGGTGACCACGGCGGGATCGCAGCCGAGACGGCGCGCCTCGGCCGAGACCTTGGCCAGCACGTCGGCGACGCGCGCCTCGTCGCGCACCTGGTCGCGGCGCGGCTTGATCCGCGCCGCCTCGTCGATGTAGTGCAGCCGCTCGGCGATGAGCGCGACCAGGCGGCGGTCGATCGCGTCGATCTCCGCCCGGACTTCGAGCATGTCGGTGCAGTGCTTGCGGGCGGGTGCGGTGCTCACGCCTGCTTCGCGTCGATGATGCCGCGGCGGATCGCGCGGGTGCGGGTGAAGACTTCCTGCAGCTTCTCGCCCTCGCCCCAGCGGATCGCGCGCTGCAGCGCGGTCAGGTCCTCGGTGAAGCGGCCGAGCATCTCCAGCACCGCCTCGCGGTTGTTGAGGAAGATGTCGCGCCACATGATCGGATCGGAGGCGGCAATGCGGGTGAAGTCGCGAAATCCCGTGGCGGAGAACTTGATCACTTCCTGCTTGGTCTCGTCCTCCAGGAAGGTCGCCGTGTCGACGATGGTGTAGGCGATCAGATGCGGCAGGTGCGAGACGATGGCCAGCACCTGGTCGTGGTGCCCCGGCGCCATGATCTCGACCTGGCTGCCGAGCGCGGTCCAGAGCTGCTTCAGGCGCTCGACCGCGCCCTCGTCGGTGCCGGGCGGCGGCGTCAGCACGCACCAGCGCCCGTGGAACAGCTCGGCGAAACCGGATTTCGGACCGGAATGCTCGGTCCCGGCGAGCGGATGGCCGGGAATGAAGTGCACGCCCTCCGGCAGGCTCGCACCGAGGTCGCGGATCACCGCCTGCTTCACCGAGCCGACGTCGGTCAGGATCGCGCCCTTCTTCAGATTGGGGGCGATCACCGGCGCCAGGTCGGCATAGGCGCCGATCGGCACGGCAACGATGACCAGATCGGCGCCGGAGACCGCCTCGCCGGCGCTGGCACAGTAATGCTGGCCGAGGCCGAGCGCCTTGGCATCCGCCATCGCCTCGGCGCTGCGGTCGTGGATGGCGATCTCGCGCGCCAGGTTCTTCTGCTTCAGGCCGCGGGCGATCGACGAGCCGATGAGGCCGATGCCGATGATCGCCACCCGGTCGAACAGCGGCGTGCTCATTGGGTCGCCGCCTGCTTCACGAAATCGCCCAGCGCCTGGGCGCAGGCCTTCAGGGCCGGCTCCTCGGCGATGGTGATGCGCAGGCAATCGGCGAGGCCGTAGCCGCCCATCTTGCGCGGCAGGATGCGGCGCGACTTCAGGAAGTCGTTCGCCGCGTCGGCCCCTAAGGGATTCTCGGGGAGCTTCGGCTCCTTCGGGAACTGCACCAGCAGGAAGTTGGCGACGCTGGGATGCGCCTTCAAGCCGATCTCGTTCACCCGCGCCGCAAGCCAGGGCAGCCAATGATCGTTATGCGCCTTGGCCTTGGCCGCATGGGCCTTGTCGCCGATCGCGGCGACGCCCGCGGCCTGGGCCGGGGCCGGCGTGTTGAAGGGCCCGCGGATGCGGTTGAGCACGTCGGCGACGCCCGGCGGGCAATAGGCCCAGCCGAGGCGCAGGGCCGCCATGCCGTGGATCTTCGAGAAAGTCCGGCACATGACGACGTTGTCGTACTGGCGCACGAGATCGGCGCCGTCGCTGTAATCCGGGCGGCCGACATATTCGGCATAGGCGGAATCGATCACCAGCAGCACGTTCTCCGGCAGACCTTCGCGCAGGCGCCGGAGCTCGGCGCCGCCGATATAGCTGCCGGTCGGGTTGTTCGGCTCGGCGACGAAGCAGATGCGCGTGTTGGCCGTGACATGCGCGAGCAGCGCATCGACGTCGGTCCTGAGATTCTTCTCCGGCGCCGCGACCGGCCTCGCGCCGACCGACTGCGCAGCCAGCGCATAGACCAGAAAGCCATGGCGCGAGTAGAGCACCTCGTCGCCGATGCCGGCATAGGCGCGGACCAGGAGCTGCAGCAGCTCGTCCGAGCCGGCGCCGCAGACGATCCGGTCGGGATCGGCATCGCCCCCCAGCGCCTGGGCGGCGATCGCCTTGCGGAGCGCGACCGCGCCGCCGTCGGGATAGCGGTGCAGCTCGCTGGCGAGCGCGAGATAGGCCTCGCGCGCCGCCGGGCTGATGCCGAGCGGGCTCTCGTTGGAGGACATCTTGTAGATCGGGCCGCTCCCGGGCAGCTCCGCTTCGCCGGGGACATAGGCCTCGATGTCGAGGATACCCGGGCGCACCTGCAACGTCATGCGCGCTCTCCCCCTGCGCTCCGCGGCTCGGCGGACTCGCCCTGCGGCGGTTCGGCGAGCTCCTCGGCGCTCAGCGGCACCGCGTAGCCGCCGATGCCGATCACCCGCGAATCGGCGCCGAGCGCCTTCGCCAGCCGCGCGATCCGTTCGTCGTCCTGGGCAAGGAAGCCTTCGACCTCGACCAGATGCTGTTCCGGCCCGCCCAGCTCCTGGAAGGCCTGGATGAAGACCGGCTTGAGGCCGGCGCCGTTCAGCGCATCGCGCATGGTGCTGCGGCTGATCGGCCGGCTCGCCTCGGCGACCAGCAGGCCGCGGTCATGGCCGGTCGGCTCGTTGGCGGCGGTGCCGACCACCAGCGCCTGCAGGCCGCGGGCGCGCTGGTTCCCGGGGTCGCCGAAGGGCAGGCGCGCGATCACGTGGGGCACGCTGGGCGCGCGCACGGCGATGCGCCGCCACCAGGGATCGCGGTCGTCCTCATGGGGCAGCGGCAGGATCGCGACCGTCGCCTGGCCGTCGATCACCGCGGAGATCGCATGGCTCAGCCGGTCGAAGCCGTGCAGCGGCACCTTCGAGCCGTAATGGTCGCGGGCAAGGTCCCAATAGCCGGGCTGGTCGGCGGGGGTATAGACCGCGACCACGAACGGGCCTTCGACCTGCAACAGCGCCGAGATCATCTCGCGCCACATGCGGACCAGCACGCCCTTGGGCAGCTTGCCGTGATGGCGGCCGGCCAGGCGGCGCAGGATCTGCGCCTCGCGGGCCGGGCGCACGAACTTGGAACCGTCCCGCGGGGATCGGCCGATCGGCTGGGACTTGGCCTTGACCTCGCCCACCCGGACGGCGAGCTCGGTCCGCTGCATGAGAAGATCATGCAGCTTGGTGTCGACCGCGTCGATTTCGCGCCGGAGGGCGGCGAGCTGGTCCTCGGTTTCGGCCATTCCTGGGTACTTAGAGCTGCTTCGGCGCCTCTTGGCACGTCGCCAGCGGCACTATTCCGCTGGCGGTCCGGAGGGCCCACTGAATAGCGGCCAAGCGGCGGAAAAGCAAAGAAAACGTTGACACGGCTGGGTGCCGCCGCTTCATTCAGCCGATTCACCAGCGGGTTAACCACAAGACGCGGTTCGCCGATGTCGAGCTTGCCGACCCAGCCCCTGCGCGCGCGACCGACCCTGCCGGGCCATCAGCTCGAGTTCGGGCTGGATCAGCCGTTGCCGCTCGATTCCGGGGCGGTGCTGGCGCCCTATGCCCTGGCCTACCGGACCTATGGCGCGCTCAACGCCGAGAAGTCGAACGCGATCCTGATCTGCCACGCCCTGACCGGCGACCAGTTCGTGGCCGAGACCCATCCGGTCACGGGGCGGGACGGCTGGTGGGACACGATGGTCGGCCCCGGCAAGCCGATCGACACCGACCGCTATTTCGTGATCGCCAGCAACGTGCTCGGCGGCTGCATGGGCACGACCGGGCCCAGCGACATCAATCCGGCCAGCGGCAAGGCCTACGGTCTTTCATTCCCGGTCATCACCATCGGCGACATGGTGCGGGCCCAGGCGCGCCTGATCGACCATCTCGGCATCGACCAGCTGTTCGCCGTGGTCGGCGGGTCGATGGGCGGCATGCAGGTGCTGCAATGGGCGACCGCCTATCCGGAGCGCGTCTTCGCCGCGCTCCCCATCGCCTGCGCGGCGCGGCATTCGGCGCAGAACATCGCCTTCCACGAGGTGGGGCGCCAGGCGATCGTCGCCGATCCCGACTGGCGCGGCGGCGAGTATGCGGAGCACGGCCTCAATCCCAGCCGCGGCCTCGCGGTCGCGCGGATGGCGGCGCATATCACCTATCTGAGCGAGGCGGCGCTGCACCGGAAGTTCGGGCGCAACCTGCAGGACCGCTCCAAGGTGACCTACGGCTTCGACGCCGACTTCCAGGTGGAGAGCTATCTGCGGCACCAGGGCTCGATCTTCGTCGACCGGTTCGACGCCAATTCCTATCTCTACATCACCCGGGCGATGGACTATTTCGACCTCGCGGCGGAGCATGACGGCCTGCTGTCCAACGCCTTCAAGGGCACCAAGACCCGGTTCTGCGTCGTTTCCTTCACCAGCGACTGGCTGTTCCCGACCTCCGAAAGCCGGGCGATCGTGCACGCGCTCAACGCCTGCGCGGCCAATGTCAGCTTCGTCGAGATCGAGAGCGACAAGGGGCACGACGCCTTCCTGCTGGAGGAGCCGGAGTTCTTCGCCGTGATGCGCGGCTTCCTCGAGGGCTGCGCCGAGCACCGGGGGCTGAGGTGACGGTCGCCGACACGTCGTTCAATCCCAGCCTGCGCCGGGCGGCGCGCATGCCGGAGAGCCGGATCCGCGTCGATCTGCAATTGATCGCCGACATGGTCGAGCCCAAGACCCGGGTGCTCGACGTCGGCTGCGGCGACGGCGTGCTGCTGGACTATCTCGGGCATTTCAAGCAGGTCGATGGCCGCGGGGTCGAGCTCTCCCAGGCGGGCGTGAATGCCTGCGTCGCCCAGGGCCTCTCCGTGGTGCAGGGCGACGCCGATACCGACCTCGCCCAGTATCCCGACGGCGCCTTCGACTACGTGATCCTGTCCCAGACGCTGCAGGCGACCCGCGACCCGCGCCGGGTCGTGGAGAACCTGGTGCGGATCGGGCGCAAGGCGATCGTGTCGTTTCCCAATTTCGGCCATTGGCGCGTGCGCTGGAGCCTGCTCTGGACCGGGCGGATGCCCGAGACCGAGACCATTCCGGCGCGCTGGTACGACACGCCGAACATCCACTTCTGCACCATCCTGGACTTCGTCGACCTCTGCCGCGAGCTCGACATCGAGATCGAGCGCTCGCTCTCGATCAATCCCAAGGGCACGAAGAACAATCTCCGGGCCCACAGGCTCGCCAACTTCTTCGGCGAGCAGGGCATGTTCCTTCTGCGGAAGCGCTAGGCCGCCCGGGCGGCGATGCTGTATCACTGCGCCATCCGATTCACGTGAGGGGAGAGCGAGATGCCGACGGACAAAGTGGCGGCGGTGACGGCGGGCGGGAGCGGCATGGGCGCGGCGGCGGCCAGGCGGCTGGCGGCGGACGGCTTCAAGATCGCCATCCTCTCCTCCTCCGGCAAGGGCGAGGCGCTGGCCAAGGAGCTGGGCGGCGTCGGCGTCACCGGCTCGAACCAGTCGAACGAGGATCTCGCAAAGCTGGTCGAACTCACGATCGCCCGATGGGGGCGGATCGACGTGCTGGTCAACAGCGGCGGGCATGGGCCGCGCAAGCCGCTCCTCGAGCTCGCCGACGAGGATTGGGCGAAGGGCATGGACGTCTACCTGATGAACGTCATCCGGCCGACCCGGCTGGTGACGCCGCACATGCAGAAGCAGAAATCGGGCTCGATCATCAACATCTCCACCGCCTGGGTGTTCGAGCCGAGCCCGATGTTCCCGACCTCGGCGGTGTTCCGGGCGGGGCTGGCATCCTTCACGAAGCTGTTCGCGGACAGCTACGCGGCGGAGAACATCCGCATGAACAACGTCCTGCCGGGCTGGATCGACAGCCTGCCGGCGACCGAGGAGCGCCGCCAGAGCGTGCCGATGGGGCGCTACGGCAGGAGCGAGGAGATCGCGGCGACGATCGCGTTCCTGGCTTCCGAAGGCGCCGGCTACATCACCGGCCAGAGCATCCGGGTCGATGGCGGGCTGATGCGGTCGGTGTGATCGGCGGCGGCGCGTCGGTCGGGAGCGCTGGATCGTCCATCGCGTGACCCTGACGGCTTCGCGGATAGAAGAGCCGGCGCGTCGACGTCACCGCGCGTCGATGTCGGCGGTGAAGCGCTTCAGGATGTCCAGCAGGCCCGCGTCCAGGGCGGTCACGGCGGCGTCGATCGTGTCGTCGGCCGCCGGCTGCTCCGAGTGGTAGACCTTGCTCACCACCAAGGCATCGGTGTCCTCGTCGATCAGCGAGAGCTCGAGCTCGACGATGCCGGCGCTCTTGCTGTCCGCCACCGCCTGCTCCAGGCGCTTGATGTCGCCCTGGATCCGGTAGGTGCCGCCGATCCGAAGCTCGCTCGGCACCACCTTGTCGGCGAGGCCGGCCGAGCGCAGATAGGAGATGGTCTGGTCGCGGAGCATCGCCACCGGCACGTCGGTCCAGTAGGCGTAGTTGCGCTGCTCCAGCTTGGTGCCGTTGCCGGTGAAGAGCAGCGGACGCTCGCCCGCGACGCCGTCGGCCGCGAACGGCACGACCTCGACCACGCCGGCGATCGGATGCGCGACCTTCTCGGTCGCGGGCGACACCACCAGGCGGAAATACTGCTCCTTGGGCACCGGCGGCGCCGCGCAGGCCGAGAGGGCCAGCGCGCCCAGCAGCAACGTCGCGCGGATCGTTCTCGCCATCGTCTTCCCCGTCATCGCCCCTGCCCCCCGCATCACTGACCCTCGACGGGCTTCAGGCCCTTGTCCGCCTCAGGGCTGCCGCCGGAGATCAACAGGCCCGGATTCTGCCGGATCAGGCGGCTGAACTCGTTCATGTTGCGGGTTGTGCCCTCGAGGTTGTTGGTGATGGCGTCGATGTTCTGCGACACCGTGCGAAGGATGTATTCGAGGTCGGCGGTCGACTTGTCGACGTTCTTGCCGTTGCGCTCGACCATGGCGTGGATCGACCGGGCGACCTCGTTGACCTCGATCGAAAGCAGGTTGAGCTGCTTCAGCGTCTGATCGGCGCTGGTGCTGGCGGTGTCGAGGTTCGCGAGGATCCCATCGACCTTCTTCACGTTGCCGTCGGAGAGCACTTTGCGGAGCTGGGCGACGTTGTCCTGCAGGCCGCCGGTCAGCGCGTTCACCTGGCTGCTGATCTCGTCGAGATGGGCGTTGGCGTTGCCGACCAGCGTCCGGACATCGCCGCCGACCCCGCCGATCTGGCTGCTCGCCGTGTCGGTCAGGGTCTTGATCGAGGTCTTCAGCTGGTCGAGCAGCGGCACGACGCCGGTGTCGAGCAGCACGCCGATGCGCCCGGCCAGGCCCGACATCAGCGCGAACATGTCGCCGGCGCCGGTGCCGGGGATGTCGCCGCCGACCGCGATCGTCTCCGCCGACTTGCCGCCGCCGATGTCGATGGTCTTCGCCGCGAGAAAGCTCGAGGCGCGGATCCCGGCCTTGGAATCCACCGGGAACTTCCAGCCCTGGCGCACGCTGATATGGACGCCGAAATGATACTTGCCGTTCTCGTAGACCGGCTCGATGGAATCGACCTGGCCGATCGGGAAGCCCTCGTAGCGGACCACGGTGCCGTACTTGAGGTCGGTCACGTTGTCGAACATCACGCGATAGGCGTCGCGGGGTCCGGTGCGGCCGGCGATCAGCGCCACGACCACCACCAGGGCCACGACCATGGCGGAGACGAAGACGCCGACCGTCACATAACTGATGGAATAGTTCCGCATCGATCCCAAGTTCCCCTTTGGTCTTTGTCCCCTCGAGCCCGGTCCGGGTTCGAACCGGCTACTCGCCGCCGGTCAGGCGCCGCAGATATTCCGTTGCATCCACCTCCTCCTCGACCGAGCGGCGGTTCAGGAGATTCTGCACCCGCTCGTTGGTCGAGTTGCGGATCGCCTCGACCCGCTCCGTCGCCAGGATGTGGCCCTGGTCCAGAATGGTGATCCGGTCGGCGATCTTGAACGCGCTCTCGACGTCGTGGGTCACGACCACGACGGAGATGTCCATCGCCTCGCGCAGCTTCAGGATCAGGTCGTCCAGCGCCGAGGAGACCACCGGATCGAGGCCGGAGGACGGCTCATCGAGGAACAGCAGCTTCGGGTCCATGACGATGGCGCGCGCGATCGAGGCGCGCTTCACCATGCCGCCGGAGAGCGCCGAGGGCATCAGCTCGCCGAAGCCCGAGAGATTCACGACCTCCAGCTTCAGGTTGGCCATGATGTCCATGGTCTTCTCTTCGAGATCGGTCAACTCGCGGAGCGGCAGCTTCACGTTCTCGGCGACGGTCATCGAGCTGAAGAGCGCGCCGAACTGGAAGGCGACGCCGATCCGGCGCTTCAAGTCCAGCAGCTCGCCGGGCTTCAGCCCGCCCAGGTCACGGTCCAGCAGCTTGACCTTGCCGGGCTGCGGCGGCATCAGGCCGACCAGGTGCCGCAGCAGCGTGGTCTTGCCCGAGCCCGAGCCGCCCATGATCACCATGATCTCGCCGGCGCGGACGTGGAGGTTGATGTCGAACAGCACCTGCCGCGGCCCGAAGAAGAAATCGAGATGATCGACCTCGACCACCTTCGGGCGGTCCAGCAGCTCCTGCTCGGTCGGGCGCGCGGCGTGGGATTCCGCCCGCAGCCCCTGGATGTGATGGTTGAACTCGGCCGCCGACTCCATGATGTCACCGCGTCGTCAGATAGGCGAAGATCATGTCCGTCACCACGATCATGCAGATCGACTGCACGACCGACCAGGTGGTGACGCGGCCCACGCCTTCCGCGCCGCCGGAGACGCTGGAGCCGTTGACCACGGCGACCAGCGCGATCAGCACGCCGAACAGGCCGGCCTTGCCGATGCCGTGATAGACGTCGCCGACCTTCAGCACGGTGAGCGAATCGTTGACGAAGGCGCCGAGCGAGGAGTTGAGCGCCGCCGAGACGTAGATGCCGGCGGTGAACTCGGAGACCAGGTTCGCCCACATGGCGAGGCAGGGCAGCATGATGGCGAGCGCCACCACGACCGGCGAGACGAGGTAGCGCACCGGGTTGATGCCCATCACCTGGAGCGCGTCCACCTCCTGGTTGATGGTCATCGTGGCGAGCCTGGCGGCGATCGCCGAGCCGGAGCGGCCGGCGACCAGGATCGCCATGATCAGCGGCGAGAACTCGCGCACCACCGAGAGCGCGATGCCGATATAGGCATAGGCTTCGGCGCCGAAGATGCCGAGCGAATAGAGCGACTGGATCGCCAGCATGAGCCCGATCGTGCCGGAAAGCAGGGTCGCGATCGGCAAGGCGGCGACGCCGACCTGCTGCATCTCGTTGAAGATCGCGCGGATCCTGACCGGCTGGCGGCGGCGCCAGCCGACCAGCAGCCAGTAGATCGATTCCGCGAACAGGACCGCGCCGTAGCCGATCTGGTCGAAGAAACCGGCCGAGCGCCGCCCGATCGCGTCAAAGCTCCGGATCGCAACGCTCATGACATTCCGGCGTCAGTTGGAGCCGGAGGGCGGCACCGCCGTCGCCGCGGCCAGATCGACATGGATCTGGAACACCTTGTCGAGCCGCGCGAGCTCGAGCACGCGGCGGACCCGCTGGTTGACCGCGACCAGGGCGAGCTCGCCGCGCTGGCGGCGCGCGACCTGCAGGCCCTCGACCAGGCTGGCGATGCCGGAGGAATCGATATAGGTGACCCTGGAGAGGTCGACCAGGACGTTGCGGCCCTTCTTCAGGCTGTCGAGCAGGGCGCGGCGCACGGCCCCTGCCTGCTCCAGGTCGATTTCGCCCTCCAGGGCGACGACGGTATGGCCGAGCTGCTCGGTGATTCCCGCGACTGCCATGTCACCCCTTCTTCCGGCGCTTCACCAATTCCAGCAGATTCCCCTCGCCGTCCGGCAGGGGAATGAAGCTCGCGTCGTCCATCACCGCGCGGATGAAATGCGTGCCCAGGCCCCCCGGCCGGACCTCGTCCAGCGGCCGCGGTTTTATCATAGCTTGATCGACCTTGGGCGCGAAATCCCTGATTCGGAGCATCAATCCGTCATCGAGCCGGTGCACCGCCAGTGTGATATCGCCCGGATGGCCCTCGCCATAGGCATGGAGAATGATATTTTCCACAGCCTCGCTGGCGGCGAGTTCCAAATCGGCGATCTCGTCGTCGGAGAACCCGGCCGCGCGCCCCGCCGCCCCCAAGGCCGGGCGCATCAGCTTCAGCCGGTCGGCCTCGGCGGGGATGGTCAGGCCGAACAGGAAATCGGACTTGGCCTGGAGCTTCGCCTCCGCGGGGGCGCGCCGCCAGATCCGGCTGGCCAGCGAATCGTCGATCGCCAGCAGCGTGAGGTCGTCGCGCGCCTTCCAGCCGCCGCGGTCGAGTTCGGCCAGCAGCTGCTCGAGACGATCCGCCAGCGGCTGCTCCTCGCTGAGCTTCAGGAGCATGTCGATCCCGTCGAGGCCGAGCTCCTCGTCCGCGCCATAGCGGTATTCCGTGACGCCGTCGGAGAAGACGATGAACATCTCGTTGTCGAGCCTCAGCGTCTCCTCGGGGAAGCTCGCGTCCCTGAGGATGCCGAGCGGCGGCGCCGATGCCTCGAAGCTCCGGTAGCCGCGTTGCGCCTTGCGCAGCATCGGCGGCAGATGCCCGGCATTGGCGAAGCGCAGCTCGCCGCTCGCCGGATCGTAGAGCCCGGCCAGCATGGTGACGAACATGCCGCGACTCGCGGTCTCGCAGATCTCGCGGTTGAGGATCGAGAGCAGGCGCGCGGGCGCGCGGATGGTCTTGCCGAGGCAGCGGAACAGGCTCGACGTCTTCGCCATCAGCAAGGCGGCGTTGATGCCCTTGCCGGAGACGTCGCCGAGGCAGAAGGCAATGACGCCGTCGGGCAGCGTGAAGAAGTCGTAGAAGTCGCCGGAGACCTCGCGGATCGGGCGATTGATGCCCTGGATCGGCAGGTCCGGATCGGCCGGCGGCAGCAGGCTGCGCTGGATCTCGGAGGCAAGCTCCAGCTCGCGCTTGATGCGCTCCTGCTCGACGAGCTGGTCGGCGAGCCGGGCATTGGCGATGGCGAGCGCCGCGGCGTTCGCCATCACCTGCAGCATGTCGCGGTCCTTCAAGTCGAACGGCTTGCCGTTCTGCTTGTTCAGGACCTCGACGGCGCCGATCGGCTTCTTGCCGACCCGCATCGGCGCGCAGAGGATCGAGCGGGTGACGAAGCCCGAGGTGACGTCGGCGCTCTTGAAGAAGCTCGCGTCGCGGGAGACGTCCTCGACCGCCTCGATGCGGTCCTCCTCGACCGAACGGCCGACGATGCCGCTGCCGCGCGGCACGCGCAGGCCCTCGATGCTGTTGGGGCCGAGGCTGGCGCGGCAGATCAGGTCGCCGTCCCCGTCGTCGCGCAGGAACAGGCTCCCCGCCTCGACGCGCAGGAGCTGCATCACGTTGGCCAGCGCCTGGCGGACCGTGGCATCGACATTGTCCGAGGAGGCGAAGGAGCGCGAGAGCTCGGCCGCCAAGCGCAGCTCGTCCGGCTCCGGCATGCCGGCATTCGCGCTCTCGGTCTCGATGGGCTGCATCCCTCTCCGTCCGGTCCCGTGCGGGCTCGATTCGAGCCGCACTCTAACAGGACAACGGGTCGGTCGCATCCGGGCGCTGGCCGGTTCAAGGACCGGCGGTTGAGGCCGATTCCCGAAGTCCGGCCGAGCGTGTAAGCTGGGGTTAACAAGCAAGAAGACGGATCAACGGCCGGGAACCAGGGGCAAGAATAGGGGAATCGGGCAATGGACCCGCTGCAGGCCGCAACCGGCCTGTCCTTCGTGATCGCCGACGACCATCCGATGGTGCGCGACGCCCTGGCCTCGGCGCTGCGCAGCGCCTTCCCGGACGCGGCGCTGGCCTTTGCCGGCAGCTTCGCCGAGACCCAGGCGGCGCTGGGGGCGGCGCCGGAAGCCGATCTCCTGATCCTCGACCTGGACATGCCGGGGATGCACGGGCTGGCGGGACTGGCGGCGCTGCGGACCGCCCATCCTGCGGTTCCGGTCGCGATCGTCTCGGCGACCACCAACCCGGCGGCGATGCGCCAGGCGATCGAGATGGGCGCGGTCGGCTTCATCCCGAAGCTCGCGCCGTCGGAGCGGTTCCTGGAGGTGATCCGCGCCGTGCTGGCGGGCGAGGTCTGGCTGCCGCCGGAGGCGAGCGATCCGGCGCTGGCGCCGCAGGACCGCGACATCGCCGCGCGGATCGCGCGCCTGACGCCGCAGCAGCACCGCGTGCTCTGGCTGATGGCCGAGGGCAAGGCGAACAAGGTGATCGCCTATGAGATGCAGATCAGCGAGCCCACGGTGAAGGCGCATGTCACGGAGATATTGCGCAAGCTCGGCGCGACGTCGCGCACGCAGGCGGTGATCGCGGCGCAACGGCTGGCACTGGAGCCGCGCCCGCTGGGGGCGGTGAGCGAGGAGTAGCGGCGGTCGTTCCTTCGAGCACTGGCTCTGGACGTGCGGGCCGTGCTCGACCGTCGATCCAGCTACGCGACCGATTTTACGTTGCAGTGCGCGAGCAGCGCGCGGAGCTTCGCGGGCTTCACCGGCTTGAGCAGGATGTCGAGGCCCAGCGCCCGGGCACGGGCCGCGACCGCGGCGTCGCGGTCGGCGGTGATCAGCGCGACCGGCACGCCGGCGCCCCAGGCGGTGCGGAGCTTGGTCAGCTCCTGAATGCCGTCCGGATGGTCGTCGCCCAGATGGAGATCGATCAGCAGCAGATCGGGACGCTCGCCGCCGCCGAGCGCCGCCAGCAGATGGTCCGCGTCGGGAGCCGCGGCCACCGTGCAGCCCCAGCTCTCCAGCAAGGCGGTCATGCCGTCCAGCACCTGGGCGCTGTCGTCGATGCAGGCGACGAAAGGCGCACGGCTCAAGGCGCCGGCCCGGGCCTCCTCGGCGGCAGGCGTCGCCCCGGCGCGCGCCTCGGAGCCGGCCAGCGGCACTTCGATGGCGAAGGCCGCACCCTTGCCCGGCGCCGATCTGAGATGCTGCGGATGGCCGAGCATGCGCGCCACCCGGTCGACGATGGCGAGGCCGAGGCCGAGGCCGCGCTCGCCGGCATCGTCGGTCGGGCGGAGGCGCGTGAACTCCTGGAAGATCGTCGCCTGCTGGTGCTCGGGGATGCCGGGTCCGTTGTCGCGGACCTCGATCAGCAGCGCAGCGCCGCGGCGCCGGCAGCCGAGCAGCACGCGCGGCCGCGTCCCGCCGCGGCCGTAGCGGATCGCGTTGGAGAGATAGTTCTGCAGGATCCGCCGCAGCAGCGCGGGATCGGTGTCGGCCCAGGCGGCGGTATCGACCAGCCGCAGCGCGATGCCGCTCTGCTTGGCCACCGGCGCGAAGGCCTCGGCCAGGGATTGCAGCAGCGGCCCGATCGGGACGGGGCGCTTCTCCGGCTTGATCGCGCCGGCATCGAGCTTGGCGATGTCGAGCAGCGCGTCGAGCAGGGCCTCCACGGCGCCCAGGCCGAGATCGACCTTGGCAACCAGCTCGTCGCCGCGATAGCGCTCGGCCAGGGCCGCCACGAACAGGCGCACGGCGTGCAGCGGCTGCAGCAGATCGTGGCTGGCGGCGGCGATGAAGCGGGTCTTGCCGATATTGGCTTCCTCGGCGCGGGCGCGCGCGGCTTCGAGCTCGGCGGTGCGCTGCGTCACGCGGCGCTCCAGGGATTCGTTGATGTTGCGCAAGGCCGCCTCGGAGCGGCGCTGCTCGGTCGTGTCCACGTAGAGCAGGAAGAAGCCCAGCACCCGGCCCTGCTCGTCGAAATGCGGGAGGTAGCTGCCTTGCGCCACCTCGATCTTGGTGTCGTTGGTCGGGAAGTCGATCTCGAAATTCTGCGGCTCGCCGGCCAGCACGCGCTCGATATAGGGCTTCAACCGCCCGTAGCGCACGGGGCCGAGCATCTCCTCGACGCGGCGGCCGGCCGCCTCGTGCGGCTCCAGCCGCAGCGCCGCCTCGTAGGGCCGGTTGGTGAAACGGTAGCGCTGGTCGCGATCGACATAGGCGATCAGCACCGGCACGTTGTCGGTGACGATGCGGGTGCGGCGCTCGCTGTCGCGCAGCGCCTCGGCGGCGCGCACGCGCTCGGTCACGTCGCCGGCGGTCACCACGATGCCGCCGCCCGACAGGGGATCGACCCGCAGCTCGGTCACGTCGCCGCCGGACAGGCGGAACTCGCTGATCGGCTTGGGCTCGGGCGGCTGCAGCGCGCGCAGGTCCGGCACCCGCGCCGCCAGCAGGGCGACATCGACGCCGACCGAAAGGCTGTCCGGCGGCAGGCCGGTCAGCGCGGCGAAGCGCTCGTTCCAGACCTCCAGCCGGCCGGCCGAATCGAAGACCGCGATGCCAAGGCCCATATGGTCGAGCGTCTTGCGGAGCACGTCGGCGTTGTAGCGGATCGCCGCGGTCGCCTCGTTCAGCATCTCGCGCACCGAGCCCGGCATCCAGCCCGGCAGCCACCCGGTCGCCCACGGGCCCTTGCGCCGCGCCATGGTGACGACGACCCGCGCGGAAGCGGCGCCGATCGTGCCCGAGAGCAGGCGCTCGGTGAACTCCGCCGCCGCGGCGCCGGAGAGATGGAGGTCGCGGAACGCCTCCTCGGCGCGCTCGTTGCCGATGAAGCGCGCTGCCAGCTCGCGGAGCTGGTGCAGCTCGTCCTTCGGCGGCACGGCGGGCAGCCGCGTGCGGTCCGCGATCTCGTCGATGAAGGCGGCCGCCTGCTGCCGGTCGCGGGCGGTCTGGCGCGCCAGCAGCGAGCCGAGGATCAGCAGCACGACGTTGACGATCAGCGCCACGAGGAAGCCGCGCTGCAAGGGCTCGAACCAGGCGAGCGGGCCGATCGGCGGCAGCGGCCCCGCCTCCGTCGGGCGCATGGTCGGCCACAGGATCGCCCAGATCCAGACCGAGAAGCCGCCGACCATGCCGAGGATGACGCCGTGGCGATGGGTCTGCCGCCAATAGAGGCCGAGGATCAGCGCCGGGGCGAGGTTGGCGACGGCGCAGAACGAGATGAGGCCGATGGTCGCCAGCGACAGCAGGCCGGCGATGTTGCGGTAGAAGAAATAGGCGGCGAGCAGGATCGCGATCACCGCCAAGCGGCGGACCAGCAGCGCCAGTCGCCCGAGGTCGGCGTCGCCGTGCCGGCCGCGCAGCAGGAAGGGCATCACCAGCTCGTTGCCGATCATGCCGGAAAGGGCCATACAGGCGACCGCCACCATGCTGGTCGCCGCCGAGAGGCCGCCGATGAAGACGAAGGCGGTCAGCCAGTCGGCGCCGGCCGAGAGCGGCAGCGTCAGCACGAAGACGTCGGGCACGCCGCCGCCGCCGAAATGCACCGCGCCCGCCATGGCGATCGGCACTACGAAAGCGTTGATCAGCAGCAGGTAGAGCGGGAACAGCCAGCGCGCGGTCTTCAGGCTCTGCGGGTGGTCGTGCTCGACCACCGCGACGTGGAACTGCCGGTCGAGGCAGAGGAAGGCGAAGCCGGAAAGCGCGGTGATCGCCAGCCAGTTGGCGTTGGGGCCGCCGGTCGCGAGCTTGGCCGCCCCGGGGAAGCCGCTGGCCCGGGCCATGAGATCGCCGGGCCCGTCGAACATGTGCCAGACCACGAAGATTCCGGCGGCCAGGAAGGCGAACAGCTTGACGAGGGATTCCAGGCCGATCGCCAGCATCATGCCGCGATGCTGCTCACTGGCCTGGACGTGACGCACGCCGAACAGGATGGTGAAGGCCGCCATCATCAGCGCCACGACGAAGGCGGTGTCGAGCCAGGGCGGAAGGCCGCCGCCGCCCAGGTCGATCCCGGGCGAGCCGATGCCGCCGTTCTCGCCGGTCAAGGCCGCGAAACTGAAGGAGACCGCCTGGAGCTGCAGCGCCAGGTAGGGCATGGCGCCGATGACGGCGATCAGCGTCGCCAGCACCGCGACGCCGCGGCTGCGCCCGTAGCGGGCGCCGAGGAAGTCGGCGATCGAGGTCACGTTCTGGCGCTTGGCGACCGTCACCATGCGGCGCATCAGCGGCAGGGCGAAGATCATCACCACGGCCGGGCCGACATAGATCAGCGCGAAGTCGAGGCCGCTGGTGACCGCGCGGCCGACCGAGCCGTAGAAGGTCCAGGAGGTGCAGTAGATCGCCAGCGACAGCGCGTAGATCAGCGCGCCGAGTCGGCCGCGCGACCAGCGCGGCGCCAGCCGCTCGCCGAAATGCGCGACGGCGAAGAGCAGGCCGAGATACGCCAGCGACAGGCCGAGGATGAGGTGGCTGAGTGCCATTTCCGCCAATTAATGCATAGGCTTATCGGCCTGTCCATCGGGCCGGCGCCGGCTACGACCAAAGTCGGGGGTTTCATTTCCAGGACCCGGGACTATCAGGACGGTGGGCCTCCGGATGGCCGCGCCTGCGCGCGTGCCCGCAACGAACAACGGATGCCCATGGGATGAAACACACTGGGGAGCTCCGGCGATGACCGCCTATTCCACCACGACCAATCTCCGCAGCGAGCCGACGCCCGCCGAGTTGCGCACCGTCGTCTTCGCTTCGTCCTTGGGCACCGTCTTCGAATGGTATGACTTCTATCTCTACGGCACGCTGGCGGCGATCATCGCCAAGCAGTTCTTCTCCGGCGTCAACCCGACCGCGGCCTTCATCTTCACGCTGCTGGCCTTCGCCGCCGGCTTCTTCGTGCGGCCGTTCGGCGCGCTGGTGTTCGGCCGGATCGGCGACCTGGTCGGCCGCAAGTACACCTTCCTGGTCACCATCACGATCATGGGCCTCTCGACCTTCGTCGTCGGCCTGCTGCCGAGCTATGCGACGGCCGGCATCGCCGCCCCGATCATCCTGATCTGCCTCCGCCTGCTGCAGGGCCTGGCGCTCGGCGGCGAATATGGCGGCGCCGCGACCTATGTCGCCGAGCATGCGCCGCAAGGCCGCCGCGGCTACATGACCGCCTGGATCCAGACCACGGCGACGCTGGGCCTGTTCCTCTCGCTGATCGTGATCCTGATCGTGCGCAACTCGATCGGCGAGGAAGCGTTCGGCGCCTGGGGCTGGCGCATTCCGTTCCTGGTCTCGATCGTGCTGCTCGGCTTCTCGCTCTACATCCGCATGAAGCTGAACGAGAGCCCGGTCTTCCAGCGCATGAAGGCCGAGGGCAAGGGCTCCACGGCCCCGATCAGCGAATCCTTCGGCAACTGGGCCAACGCCAAGATCGTGATCCTGGCGCTGATCGGCCTCACCATGGGCCAGGCGGTGGTCTGGTACGGCGGCCAGTTCTACGCGCTGCTGTTCCTGACCCAGACGCTGAAGGTCGACGCCAACACGGCGAACATCCTGGTCGCACTGGCGCTGCTGGTGGCGACGCCGTTCTTCATCGTGTTCGGCGCGCTCTCCGACAGGATCGGCCGCAAGAAGATCATCATGGCGGGCTGCATCCTCGCCGCGGTGTTCTACTTCCCGCTGTTCAAGGCGCTGACCCACTTCGCCAACCCGGCGCTGGAAGCCGCCCAGGCGAGCTCTCCGGTGACGGTCGTCGCCGATCCCAACGCGTGCTCGTTCCAGTTCAACATCGCGGGAACCCAGAAATTCCTGACCTCCTGCGACATCGCCAAGGCCACCCTGGCCAAGGCCGGCGTGAACTACGGACACGAGGACGGGCCGGCCGGCGCCGTGGCGCAGATCAAGATCGGCGACAAGGTGGTGGACAGCTACGAAGGCGCCGGCCTTTCGGCCGAAGACACCAAGGCCAAGAGCGAGGCCTTCGCCAAGGCGGCCAACGAAGCGTTGACCGCCGCCGGCTATCCGCTGAAGGCCGATCCGGCGCAGATCAACCTGTTCATGACCTGGGTGATCCTGTTCATCCTGGTGCTGCTGGTCACCATGGTCTACGGGCCGATCGCGGCGATCCTGGTCGAACTGTTCCCGACGCGGATCCGCTACACCTCGATGTCGCTGCCCTATCACATCGGCAACGGCTGGTTCGGCGGCTTCCTGCCGGCGATCGTCTTCGCCATGCAGGCGGCCGGCGGCAGCATCTATTTCGGCCTCTGGTATCCGGTCGTGATCGCCGCCATCACCGCGGTGATCGGCTCGCTGTTCATCCACGAGACCAAGGACCACAAGATCGACGTCTGGTAAGCACGATCCCCTCGGCTTACCGCGACGTTCACGCTCGGCCCCCGCGAAAGCGGGGGCCGTTTTCTTTTGTCCCGCGCACGGCCCAGGCGGTTGACGCTTGTATCATATTCTGCATATATCATCAGGTATTGATACATACCGATGATCCTCCATGAATCGCGCCGAGCGCTGGCTGCCCTGGATCTATTCGCTGCCGATGGTCGGCTTCGTCGGGCTGGTCTTCGCCTATCCCATGCTGTCGCTGCTGAAGTTCAGCGTCGAGCATGTCGGGCGCTCGGCCTATCTGCCGACCCGCTTCGTCGGCCTCGGGAACTTCCGGTTCATCTTCGGCGATTCGCTGTTCCTCGGCGCGATCGGCAACAACCTCAAGCTCTTCCTCTGCGTGCCGGTGCTGCTGGTGCTGAGCGTGCTGCTGGCGCAGCTCCTGCACGACCGGCCGCGCGGCTGGAAGGTCTACCGGGCGCTGCTCTTCGTGCCCTACATCCTGTCGATCCCGGTGGTCGGCGTGGTGTTCGGCTATCTCTTCCAGTACCAGGGCCAGATCAACGGCGGGCTGCGCGCGCTCGGCCTCGACGCGCTCGCCGCCGACTGGCTCGGCGATCCCGCGCTCGCCATGCCGACCATCATGGCCGTCATCGTCTGGAAGGAGCTCGGCTTCGGCATCATCCTCTGCCTCGCCAGGCTGAGCAGCGTCGGCGAGCAGTATTTCGAGGCGGCGCGGGTGGACGGCGCCAACTGGTTCCAGGTCCTGCGCCACGTCACCGTGCCGCAGCTCGCACCCACCCTCGCCTTCTACGCCGTCGTCGAGATGATCAACATGCTCTCCTGGGTGTTCTCCTACATCTACGTCATGACGCGCGGCGGACCGCAGAACAGCACGGTGGTCGCCGAGTTCTACATCTACCAGCAGGTCTTCCAGAACAATCAGATCGGCGTCGGCGCCGCGGCGAGCCTGGTGCTGCTGGCGCTGGTCGGCGTGCTGCTGGCGGCGCGGCAGCGGCTGGAAGCGCGGTTCGACCACTATGCCGCCGACTAGACGGCTTGGCGCCTGGTCGGCGTCCGTCGTCCGGCACGCCGCGCTGCTGGCCTTCGCGGCGATCGCGCTGCTGCCGCTCTACTTCATGCTGACCAGCGCGCTCAAGACCAATGACGAGTTCCTCGGCAACACGTTCGGCCTGCCCGAGCATCCCGTCGCCTCCACCCTGCTGAACTCGGTCGCCGGCGGCGAGCTCTATGTCTGGATCCTGAACTCGCTGATCGTGACCGTGTTCTCGGTCATGCTCTCGACGGTGCTGGCGGCGCTCGCCGCCTACCCGATCGCCATGATGAAATGGCGCAGCGGCCCCTATATCCTGGGCGGCCTCATCGCCCTGATGGTGATCCCGCCGATCGTGCTGGTGATCCCGCTGTTCCAGATCGCCGCCGCGACCGGCCAGCTCAATACCTACCAGGCCGTGGTGGCGATCTATACCGGGGTGCTGCTGCCCTTCTCCACCTTCCTGCTGACCAACTTCTTCCGCACCATCCCCTACGCGCTGGTCGAGGCGGCGCTGATGGACGGGGCCGGGAGCTGGCGCATCTTCCGCTCGGTCGTGCTGCCGCTCTCCGGGCCGGCGCTGGCCACCGTCGTCACGGTGCAGGCGCTCTGGGTCTGGAACGAGCTGCTGATCGCCGTGGTGTTCCTGCAGAAGGACTCGCTGCGAACGCTGATGATCGGCCTCACGGTCTTCAACTCCCGCTATCGGATCGACGTGCCGGTGGTGATGGCCGGCATGCTCTGGGCCACCCTGCCGATGCTCCTCCTCTACCTGGTCGGCCAGCGCTATTTCATCCGCGGCCTCACCGCCGGCGGCGTCAAAGGCTGACGATGATCGCTGCGGAGCGGCGCCGGACTGATGTATGGTGCGGCATGATCCCGACCGATTCGAGACCCGCCGGATGAGCCCGGCCGCAACCGGCGACGCCGCCGCGCCGCGCGTGCAATCCGTCGATCGCGCCATGCGAATCCTGTTCGCGGTGGCGCAGAGCAAGGACGGGCTGAAGGCCGCCGAGGTCGTCGCCGCCACCGGCCTGCCGCGCCAGGTCTGCTACCACATCCTGCACACGCTGGTGACGACCGGCGTGCTGACCCGTTCCGGCGCCGGCAAGTACGTGCTCGGCCTGCGCGTCGCGACCCTGGTCGAGGGCTTCCGGCGCCATCTGGCCCCGCCGGAGTACCTGGCCCCGATCGCGCGCCGCGTCGCCGAGGAGACCGGCGAGACGGCCTATGCCTCGGGCTGGTGGGACGGCGAGATCGTCACGCTGGTGACGGCCCGCGGCACCAACTCGGTGCAGGCCATGGAGGTCGCGCACGGCACCTATTCCGACGCCCATGCCCGGGCTTCCGGCAAGCTGCTGCTCGCCTTCTCCGAAGAGCCGGTGCGCACCGACTACCTCTCCAGCCACAAGCTCAACCGCCGCACCAAGACCACCATCACCACCTTGCCGGCGCTCTACGAAGAGTTCGAGAAGATCCGCAAGCAGCGCTATTCGACCGACATGGAGGAGTTCTCGAGCGGCCTGTGCTGCCTGGCGGTCGGGATCGGCGGCGGCAACCCGCCGCCCTTCGCGCTGACGCTGTCCGCACCCTCGGAGCGCTTCGAGCAGAACTTCGCGAGCTATCTCGCGGTCATGCAGCGCATCGCCGGCGAACTTTCCTGAATCCCCCGCCGAAGGCCGGCGAGAGTGACGCCATCTTGACTCTTGTATCATTTTATGATGATCTATCACTATATGATAATCAAGAAGACGACAGGGAAGCATGGAAGCGCAATTCGAGATCCACGAGGAGATCTTCCGCCGCTGCGTCCTGTTCGGGCCTGAGCTGGAGCAGCTCTTCACCGGCACGCAGTTCGGCGAGGGCCCGGTCTATTTCGCCGACACCGCGACCTTCATCTGGAGCGACATCCCGGGCAACCGGCTGCTGCGCTGGGCCGACGGCCAGGTCTCGACCTTTCGCAGCCCCAGCGGCCACACCAACGGAAACACCAGGGACCGCCAGGGCCGGCTGCTCTCCTGCGAGCACAGCGGGCGTCGCGTGACGCGCACGGAGCTCGACGGCTCGATCACGGTAATCGCCGATGCCTTCGAGGGCCGCAGGCTCAACTCGCCGAACGACATCGTGGTGAAGTCCGACAACTCGATCTGGTTCACCGATCCCAGCTACGGCATCTCCAACGACTGGGAGGGCATCAAGGCGCCGCAGGAGCAGAAGACCTGCAACGTCTTCCGGGTCGACGCGGGCACCGGCGAGATCACCCTGGTGGCGGACGATTGCGAGATGCCGAACGGCCTCGCCTTCAGCCCGGACGAGCGGATCCTCTACGTGTCGGATACCGGCTTCACCGAGAGGCCGGACGGGCCGCACGGCATCCGGGCCTACGACGTCGTGGACGACCGCCGGGTGCGCAACGGCCGCGACTTCGCGACCATCGATCCCGGCTGCTCCGACGGTTTCCGCATCGACACCGAGGGCTTCATCTGGACCAGCGCCGGCGACGGCGTGCAGCTCCTCTCGCCGGCGGGCGCGCTGCTCGGGCGCATCAAGGTCCCGGAATACATCACCAACCTCACCTTCGGCGGGCCGCGCCGCAGCCGCCTGTTCATGACCGGTCCGAAATCGCTGTGGTCGATCTACGTCAACCGCCAGGGCTGCCAGCTCGGCTGAGCCGACGGCGGCGAGGCTCCAAGACACAAGCAGAAGCCATGGGAGGCTCATCATGCGTCTGTCCAAGTCTCTGATCCAAATCGCCCTGCCGGCCGTCCTGCTCACCGGCATCGGCGGCGCGGCCGCGCTCGCCGACGATCTCGGCAGCGCCTACGATCCCGCTTCCGCCGGCCAGGCCAAGCTGACGCTCTGGTGGCTCGGCAACCAGGAGGTCCCCGGCATCGAGGACTGGATGAAGGAATCGATCGCCGCCTACCAGAAGCTGCACCCGAACGTGACCGTCGAGGCGGTGCTGCAATCGACCGACACCTACACCACGACCCAGGCGACCGCCTGCAAGGGCGGCTCGGGTCCCGACCTCTGGTACAACTGGGCCGGCATCTGGTCGCTGGAGCAGGTCTGGAACGGCTGCACCGTGCCGAACGAGGAGGCGCTGAGCGCCGACGACCTGAAGGCGGTGCCGACCATCTCGGCCACCCGGTGGCAGGGCAAGACCTGGCTCTACCCGATCGACGCCCGGGTCTACCCGATCCTCTACAACAAGGCGCTCTACAAGCAGGCCGGCCTCGATCCGGCGCAGCCGCCGCAGACCTGGGCGGAGTTCATCGCCGCCGCCGGCAAGCTGAAGGCGGCGAACATCACGCCGCTCACCGTCGGGCTCAAGGACGGGTTCGGCGGCGAGATGCTCGCCTCGGCCATGCAGGCCCAGGTCTTCACCGAGGGCGAGCTGCTGCAGATGGTGCTCGACGGCGACTACAAGTCGGACAAGTGGAAGTCCTGGATCGCCAAGCTCGCCGAGCTGAAGCCCTTCTTCAACGACGACACCAACTCGATCAACTTCGCCGACGGGCTCGGCCGCTTCCAGCAGGGCAAGGCGGCGATGGTGTTCGCCGCGCCGGGCTTCCAGCAGACCATCCGCGACATGGTGAAGGGCGGCACCGAGGTCGGCGTCATGAAGGTCCCGGTCTTCGGCACGATTCCCGATGCCGCACGCCTTTATGAGGACACGCCGGGCTTCCAGGTCACGACCTTCGCCCAGAACAAGGCGCTGGCCGGCAACTTCCTGGCCTTCCTGCACAGCCAGGAGCGGCTGTCCGCGCTCTACAAGGACGTCGGCGACCTGCCGAACGATTCGCGCTGGGACAGCGGCAGCGTCTCGCTGCCGACCGACCAGGCGCTGGTCGATTGGATGAAGGACGGCGTCAGCTTCTACCGCGCCAACTTCTATCCCACCGATCTCGACGTGAACGGCAACTTCGTCGTGCTGCAGGGCATCCTCGGCGGCAGCATGACCGTGGACCAGGCGGCCGAGACCTATGACGGCGTCATCAGCAAGTGGCGCAGCCTGCACCAGGACGAGATGGAGAACTACAAGTCCTGGCGCGACGCCTTCGGTCAGTAATCCGCCCAAGCCCCGGTTCCCCGCGCCGGCCCGCGCGCGGGGAACCGCTTTCCCGCCCGGCCCGCCGCGCGGCGCCTCAAGAACACGGATCCGATCATGCTCGCCAACGCCTCGAAGCCGATCAAGCCCGCGGATGCGGATTTCGCCCGCGCCGCCTACCGCCGGATGCTGTTCATCCGCGGCTTCGAGCAGCGCTGCCTCGACCTCTCGACCGCCACGCCGCCCGGCATCGCCGGCTCGATCCATCTCTGCGCCGGCCAGGAGGCGATCCCGGTCGGCGCCATGGCCGCGCTGCAGCCGGGCACCGACAAAGTGGTCTCCACCTATCGCGGCCATGGCTGGGCGCTCACCGGCAAGCTCGATGCCGGAGAGGTCTTCGCCGAGGTCAGCCACCGCCGGACCGGCATCAACGGCGGCCGCGCCGGATCGGCATTGATCACCGCGCCCTGGGACGGCTTCATCGGCGAGAACTCGATCGTCGGCGCGGGCGGGCCGATCGCCTGCGGCGTCGCCCTCGCCGCCAGCCTCAGGGGATCGGGCGCGGTCGCCCTGGTCTCGTTCGGTGACGGCGCGACCAGCCAGGGCGCGCTGCACGAGAGCCTGGTCTTCGCCGCGGCCTACGGCCTGCCGGTGATCTTCCTGTGCGAGAACAACGCCTGGTCGGAGATGACGGCCAGCGCGGAGATCATCAAGGTCGATCGCCTGGCCAAGCGCGCCGGCGGCTACGGCATGGCCGGCGTCACCATCGACGGCGCCGATCCGATCGCCGTGCGCGACACCATCGCCCAGGCCGCCGAGCAGGCCCGCAGCGGCAAGGGACCGAGCTTCGTCGAATGCAAGGTCTCGCGGCTCTGGGGCCACTACAACCGCGACATCGAGCACTACCGGCCGAAGGAGGACAGGGCCGCCGCCGCGGGCAACGACCCGATCGCCCGGCTCGGCGCGCGGCTGCTGGAAAGCGGCATCGCGTCGGAGGACGACCTCGCGGCGATCCGGACCGCGGTCGAGCAGGAGCTCGCCCGCATCGCCGAGACCGTCGCCAAGGCGCCCCATCCCGATGCCGCCGACGCGCGCCAGCACGTCACGGCAAGCGCGCAGCCGCGGGCGTCCCGGGCCGCGCAACCCGCGCCCGCGGCGGAGACGACCTACATCAACGCCGTCAACGAGGCGCTGCGGCGCATCCTGGCCGAGGACGAGCGCGCGCTGGTCTATGGCGAGGACGTGGGCAGGGCCGGCGGCATCTTCGGCGCCGCCCGCAACCTGCAGCGCGAGTTCGGCGCCCGGCGCGTGTTCGACACGCCGATCGCCGAGGCGGCGATCCTGGGCTCGGCGATCGGCGCGGCGCTGGAAGGCTTTCGCCCGGTGGTCGAGATCATGTGGGCGGACTTCATGCTCGTCGCCCTCGACCAGCTCGTCAACCAGGCCGCCAACTACCGCTACGTCACCCAGGGCCGCGCCGCGGTGCCGATGGTGGTCCGCACCCAGCAGGGCGCGACGCCCGGGTCCTGCGCGCAGCACTCGCAGTCGCTGGAGGCGCTGCTGTTCCACATCCCCGGCCTGCTGCTCGGCATGCCGGCGACCCCGCAGGACGCCTACGACATGCTGCGCGCCGCGGCCGCGGCCGAAGACCCGACCATCCTGATCGAGGCCCGCGGCATCTATCAGCGCAAGGGCGCGGTCGCGTTCGACCGGGTCCCCGACCCGATCGGCACGGCGCGGCCGGTGCGGGAGGGCGGCGACCTCGCCATCATCGCCTGGGGCGCGATGGCGCTCGAAGCCGCCGATGCCGCCGAGCGGCTGGCCAAGGAAGGGATCGAGGCCGCGGTGCTGGATCTCCGCTGGCTCTGCCCGCTGGACGAACGGGCCATCGCCGACACGGTCCGGAAGGCCAAGGGGCGGGTGCTCGTCGCCCATGAGGCGAACCGGACCGGCGGCGTCGGCGCCGAGATCGCCGCCCGCATCGCCGAGAGCCATCCCGGCGCCGTCATCCGCCGGCTGGGGGCGCCGGACACGCGGATTCCCGCCGCGCCCGTGCTGCAGGCGGCCTTGCTGCCCAAGGCCGACGCCATCGTGTCGGCGGCGCGCGCGCTGGCCGGGAAATCCGGGGCTGCGCAGCCGGCCTGAGGGTGCCACAGTGACGAAGGGGTGATCGCCATGTCGAACGGGACGTCGGGACGCAGAGTGTTCATCACCGGCGGCGGCGCCGGGATCGGTGCCGCCACCGCCAGGCTGCTGGCCGGGCGCGGCTGGCGCGTCGCCCTGCTCGACCGCGACGGCGAGGCGGCGACCCGCACGGCGCGGGAGATCGGCGCCGACAAGGCGCGCGGCTATGCCGGCGACGTGACCGACATCCGCTCGGTCGAGGCCGCGCTGGACGACATGGTGCAGGCCTGGGGCGGGATCGACGACCTCATCAACAATGCCGGCACCTGGGATCATGCGCCGCTGCTCGAGCTCAGCAGGGAGCGCTGGCAGAAGGTGATGGACGTCAACTTCTTCGCCCCGATCGAGATCGCCAATGCCGCGGTCCGGCGGATGCAGGCGGGCAGCGCCATCGTCAACGTCTCCTCGGTCCTGGGCCAGGTCTCGGCGCCGACCCGCGGTCCCTATTGCGTCTCGAAGAGCGCGCTCATCAGCCTCACCAAGATGCAGGCGATCGAATGGGCCGAGCGCGGCATCCGGGTCAACGCCATCGCGCCCGGCTACATCATGAACGAGCCGACCCGGGCGCTGGCCGCCGCCGGGAGCTTCGACACCGCGGCGATCGACAAGCGCACGCCGATGGGCCGCATGGGCAGCGAGGAGGAGGTGGCGCAAGGCATCGCCTATCTGCTCTCGCCCGAGGCGGCGAGCTATGTGACAGGCCATACGCTGGAAGTGAACGGCGGCTGGACCGCCTACGGCTTTCTCTAGGCCCCGACCCTGGGAGCGACGATGATCACCGGATTCAACCACACGAGCTTCACGGTCGCCGACATGGACAAGTCGGTGAAGTTCTGGACCGAGATGCTGGGCTTCGAGGCGGCCTCGGTCTCGCCGCGCGAGGGCCGCTGGCAGGAAGAGGCGACCGGCATCCCCGGCGCATCGCTGATGGTCGCGCATCTCTACGGCCACGGGCATCATATCGAGTTCATCCAGTATCTCGCGGGCGCCATTCCCGGCGCGGCGCCGCAGCCGGCGCTGCGCGGCGCCGCCCATGTCTGCCTGGAGACCGACGACATCGAGCGGACCTGGGCCGCCTTGCTGAAGGCGGGGGCGACGGCCCAGGGCGCCATCGCGACCGTGACGACCGGCGCGGTCGGCGGCGCCAGGGCCGGCTATATCCGCGATCCCAACGGCATCCTGATCGAGCTGCTGCAGCTCGCGCCCGCCTGACCCCGGAGCATCATCCATGTTCGACTTCGCCAAGCGCACGCTGCTGCTGACCGGCGCGGCCGGCGGCATCGGCCGCGGCATCGCCCAGGAGTTCTTCGCCGCCGGCGCCAATGTGGTGCTGGCCGACCTCAACGAGAAGGGCGCCGCGAAGGTCGCGCAGACGATCGATGCCGGCGGAACCCGCACCGAGGCGGTCAAGCTGGAGGCGAGCAATCCCGGCGACGTGGAGCGCGCGATCGAGCGCTGCCTGGAGCGCTTCGGCCGGCTCGACTACCTGGTGACCGCGGCGGCGATCTTCGAGGACCATCCGTTCGAGACCATGACCGACGAGCAATGGCATCGCACCATCGCCGCCAATCTCGACAGCGTGTTCTATGCCTGCCGGCGCGCCGTCCCGGCCATGAGCGACGGCGGCGCCATCGTCAACCTCGCCTCCGAGGCGGCGCATACCGGCGGCAGCCCGATGCACGCGCATTACGGCGCGACCAAGGCCGGCGTGCTGGCCTTCACCAAGACCATCGCCCGGGAGCTGGCGCCCCGCATCCGGGTCAACGCGGTCTCGCCCGGCACGATCGACACGCCGATGGTCTCGCGCTGGCTGGAGGACCGGCCGGGCTATGTCGATACGATCCCGATGCGCCGCCTCGGCACGCCGCGCGACGTCGCGCAGGCGGTCGCGTTCCTGTGCAGCAGCGCCGCCGGCTACATCACCGGCACCACGATCCATGTGAACGGCGGCGGCTATGTCGGCGCCTGAATCGCCCGATAGCGCGGCCCGAGGCCCCGATCCGGGGCCTTTTTCTTTGGCCCCCGATGGTCTAAAAGACCGCGCAAATCGCAGGCTTTGGAGCGCTGAGAATGGCCGCCTACCAGTACATCTACGTCATGAAGGGCCTCGGGAAGACCTATCCCGGCGGCAAGAAGGTGCTGGAGGACATCTGGCTCTCCTTCCTCCCCGGCGCCAAGATCGGCGTGCTCGGCCATAACGGCTCGGGCAAATCGACCCTCCTCAAGATCATGGCCGGGGTCGAGAAGGACTTCAACGGCGAGGCCTGGGCGGCGGACGGCGTCTCGGTCGGCTACCTGCCCCAGGAGCCGCAGCTCGATCCCGACAAGGACGTGCTCGGCAACGTCATGGAAGGCGTCGGCGAGACCGCGGCGCTGCTCAAGGAGTTCGAGGAAGTCTCGAACGCCATGGGCGAGGAAGACGCGGATTTCGACGCGCTGCTGGCGCGCCAGGCCGAGCTGCAGGAGAAGATCGACCACGCCGACGCCTGGGACATCCAGCGCAAGGTCGAGATCGCCATGGACGCCTTGCGCTGCCCGCCGGGCGATGCCGAGGTGACCAAGCTCTCCGGCGGCGAGCGGCGGCGCGTGGCGCTCTGCCGGCTGCTGCTCTCCAACCCGGACATGCTGCTGCTGGACGAGCCGACCAACCACCTGGACGCGGAATCGGTCGCCTGGCTGGAGCAGTTCCTGCAGAAATACGAGGGCACCGTGGTCGCGGTGACCCACGACCGCTACTTCCTGGACAATGCCGCCGGCTGGATCCTGGAGCTCGACCGCGGCCGGGGCATCCCGTTCGAGGGCAACTATTCGAGCTGGCTGGAGCAGAAGGCCAAGCGCGAGGAGCAGGAGCAGAAGGCCGAGAGCTCGCGCCAGCGCACGCTGGACCGCGAGCTGGAATGGATCCGCCAGAGCCCGAAGGCGCGGCAGGCCAAGTCCAAGGCCCGCGTCAACGCCTACGAGGCGCTCTTGGCGCAGCAGAACGACAAAGGCATCGACCAGGCGCAGATCTACATCCCGCCCGGACCGCGCCTCGGCGACCTCGTCATCGAGGCGCAGCACCTCAACAAGGGCTTCGGCGACCGGCTGCTGATCGACGATCTCTCCTTCAAGCTGCCGCCGGGCGGCATCGTCGGCGTGATCGGCCCGAACGGCGCCGGCAAGACCACCCTCTTCCGCATGATCACCGGCGGCGAGAAGCCCGACAGCGGCACGTTCAAGGTCGGCGAGACGGTCAAGCTCGGCTACATCGACCAGTCGCGCGACAGCCTGCGCGCCGACAAGACCGTCTGGGAGGAGATCTCCGACGGCCATGACGAGATCGAGCTCGGCAAGCGCAAGATGCCGAGCCGCGCCTATGTCGCCGGCTTCAACTTCAA
Source organism: Dongiaceae bacterium (assembly GCA_035548715.1). GTDB lineage: Bacteria > Pseudomonadota > Alphaproteobacteria > Dongiales > Dongiaceae > Dongia. Next base: position 139,759 of record DASZSL010000091.1, on the reverse strand, counting down.
GGGCACCGACCAGCAGAAGAAGGTCGGCCAGCTCTCCGGCGGCGAGCGCAACCGCGTGCACCTCGCCAAGATGCTGAAATCCGGCGCCAACGTCCTGCTGCTCGACGAGCCGACCAACGATCTCGACGTCGACACGCTGCGGGCACTGGAAGAGGCGCTGACCGATTTCGCCGGCTGCGTCGTGGTGATCAGCCACGACCGCTGGTTCCTGGACCGCATCGCCACCCACATGCTGGCCTTCGAGGGCGACAGCCATGTCGAGTGGTTCGAAGGCAACTACCAGGACTACGAAGCCGACCGGCACAAGCGCCTGGGCGCCGAGGCCGATCAGCCGCACCGCATCAAGTACAAGCCCCTGGTGCGGCAGTAGCCGGCCGGCCCGCCCTTGACGCCCTCGCCTTTACGACCCGCACCGGCCCAGCGGGCCGTCAAAGCGCGGCAAGCCGTTGGCGGTAAAGGCGAAATGCCTTCGGAAACGGTACCCCTGGATTCTTGATTCCGTAAAGGCCCCGTCAATGTTCGGGACGCGAGCCTTGGACAATCGCGTCATCCCAAAGCCCGGCTTTGGAATCCGCGCGTTTCTCTCTGCCGCGGTCGATCCGGCCTAACCGAGCTCGCGGATAAGCCAAGCTAGACTTTCATTATACACCGATCCGCGGGAGCCGTCCCTGAATTCTCGGGAGCGGCGGCGCGCCCTACTCGGCCTTCAATTCCTTCGCGATGACGCCCCAGAGCGGGTTCTTCTTGGGATCGTCCTCGCGGGGCGGCTCGGGACGCTTGCCGGCCTCGACGTCCTGCCAGTATTTCCAGGGCAGCTTGGCCGTGCCGGCTTCGTAGTCCATGCCGTCCCAGCCGTCCTCGCGGAAGGCGTAGAACGCCCAGTGCCAGCGCTGCGCGTCGATGGCCGCCATCACGTCGCCGAGATAGGCGGCGCAGCCGGCGTTCCGCCGATAGCAGCCGAACTCCGAGCCGACGATGCGGTTGGAGGGAACGTTGCGGCGGCGCTGCCAGGCCCCGACATTGTCGAGGTACCAGGCGACGCGCTCGGCATCCCAGAGCCGGACCGCGCCGCGGAACGGCGCCTTGCCCGGATAGCGGTACTGGCCCTTGTTCGCCGGCGCGGTGAAGGCATAGGGCTCGTACATGTGGAAGGCGTAGAGCGTCTTGGCGTCATCGACCGGCAGCAGATACTCGAAGGCGTCGGGCGCCGCGTAGAGGCCCGCATCGAGCATGACGGGCGTCTGCGGATCGACGCTGCGGATCGCGGCCACGATCCTGGCGTAGAAGGCGTTGAGATCGGCCGCCGTGCTCGCGGCGCCGCGATACCAGCGGACGAAATCCCGGGTTCCATCCTCCTCGAAGCCGCCGATCTTCTCCGGATGCGGCTCGTTGATGATGTTGTAGCCGACGACCGCCGGCTCATCCTTCAGGGCCGCCGCGAGGTCGCGCCAGAAGGCGACGGCCTGGTCCCAATACCGCGGATCGCGCCAGAGGCGGAGATCGTCCTTGCCGCCGTTCAACTGCCGCCAGCGGTCGCCCGGCAGCGAGAGCATGGCCAGCACGACCTTGACGTGCTGGCGATCGGCGGCGGCGAGCGCCGCCTTCAAGGTCGCGAGATCGACTTGATCGAGTCCGGCGTAGTTGTCCGCATCGCCGATCAGGAAGTCCTTGCCGTGCGCCTTCCACTTGTCCGGCGCCAGACGAATCCACTGGATGCCGTGCGCGGCCGCTTCGGCGAACTGCGCCTCGGTCTGGACCTGGTTCATCATGTTGGCGCCCTTCTTCTGGGTCGCCCAGAAGCCGATCTTCGTGCCGTCGGCAAAGGCGGGCGCAGCGAGCAGCAGCAGGAAGAGCAGCAGTGCCAGCGGCTGCGCCAACGATATCGCGCTGGATCGTCGTGCCGCGTCATCTCTGCGGCAGCTCCGATGCATCAACCCCACCAAACCGCCCCATCTTGGGGCGGTGCATAAACGCCGAATATCTTTGGAGAGGTCGCGCTGGGCATAACCAAGCGCGAAAGCCGTGTCCGTCCTCGCCCCAAGATGGGGCGAGTGAGTGTGGGGTTGAATGCAGCCGTGGAGTTCATGAGCCAGCGCTCGTTGTCAGCAGGACCGAGCTATCCGCTTCTGCCGCGGCGCCGGAGCTCGGCGAAGGCGCGCGCCAGGGCGCAGAACTCCTCGATGTCGAGCTCCTCGGCGCGGGCGGTGTCGCGGATGTTGGCGCGGTCCAGGAGCGCGTTGACCTCGACCGGCAGGGTCTTCAGCGATTGCCGCAGCATCTTGCGGCGCTGGCCGAAGCCCGCTTCGGCGACGGCCTCGAGATCCTTGGGGTCGGCCGGGTAGAGCGGCTCGCGCGGGACGAGCTGCACCACCGTCGAGGTCACCTTCGGCGGCGGGATGAAGGCGCGCGGCGGGATGTCGAAGAGCTGCTTCACCTCGCAGCGCCACTGCGTGACGATCGAGAGCCGGCCGTAATCCTCGGTGCGGGGCCGCGCGGTCAGCCGGTCGGCCACTTCCTTCTGGAACATCAGGGTCAGCGAGGCGAATTTCTCGGCCTGGTCCAGCCATCTGAACAGCAGCGGCGTCGCCACGTTGTAGGGCAGGTTGGCGACGATCTTGCGCGGCGCCTCGCCCAGCGCGCCGGCATCGACCTTGAGCGCGTCGCCCTCGACCACCTCGAGGCGGCCGGGATAGGCGGCGGCGATCTCGGCCAGCGCCGGCAAGGCGCGCGGGTCGCGCTCGATGGCGATCACCTTCTTCGCGCCCTCGGACAGGAGCGCGCGGGTGAGACCGCCGGGCCCGGGGCCGACCTCGATCACGGTGCCCTCGTCGAGCCTGCCCGCGGCGCGCGCGATGCGGCCGGTGAGATTGAGATCGAACAGGAAGTTCTGGCCGAGCTGGCGCCTGGGCTCGATCCCGTGCCGCCGCATCACCTCGCGCAGCGGCGGCAGCCCGTCGCGCGCCAGCCCGACCGGGATCAGGGCCGGATTGGTGTCGTCGCTCATAGCCGGATGTCGATATAGGCGGCGCGGCGGAGGTCGCTCAGGTAACCGCGCGCCAGCGTCTCCAGGCGCTCCTGCGCCAGCCGGTCGGCGATCGCCACGCGCGAGATCTGCCCGTTGGAATCGCCGCGGTCGCAGATCACGAAGACCGCGATGCCGCCGTCGCCGCGGATGCCCTTGGTCGGCGCGCCGATCGGCTGGTTGGTCGCGATCTCGCGGATCTCCGGCGGCATGTCGTCCAGCGCCACGCGGCCGAAGTCGCGGAAATTGGCACCCGGCGGCGCCGCGGCCTGGAATTCCTGGCAGGTGCGGGTCGTGCCGGCGAAGGTGTCGGCCTGCTGCTGGGCGGCGTCCACCTCCTTGTCCGCGGCGTTGGACGCCAGCGGCCAGATCAGCTGCACGAGATGGACGGAGCCCGGCGCGACCGAGGAGAGGTTGGCCGTGCGCACGTCCTCGACGCGGTCGATCACGATGCCGCCGACCGCCTGGATCGGACCGAGCAGCTTGCCCTTCGTGGCGCCGCCCTGCCCCAGCTGCTCCAGCTCGCGCGCGAGCGCCGGATCGACCTCGTCGGCGCGGACCCAGCCGATATCGCCGCCGACCGCGGCGCTGGTGTCCTGGGAGAACTGGGTCGCCAGCGAGGCGAAATCGGCGCCGGCCTGCAACTGCTCCAGCAGGCGCTGCGCCGATTGCTGCACGGCCGGCATGTCCTTGGGCGCGTCGACCGCGAGAAAGATCTGCGACAGGTGATATTCGAGCTTGCCGAGCGCGGCGCGGTCGCGCGCCATCGCCTCGTTGATCTCCTCGTCGGTGATGCGGATCGTGGGGCGCAGCTTGCGCTGCACCAGGCGGTTCCAGCCCACGTCGGCGCGCATCTGGTCGGCGAGCGCCTGCACCAGCACGCCGTTGCTCGCCAGCATGGCTTCGAAATCCTGGCGCGTGAGGCCGTTCCGCTTGGCGAGATTGTCGATCCGGCTGTTGACATCGCCGTCGCCGACGGTGACGCCCTGGGCCTTGGCCTCCTGGATCTTCAGGTGGTCGTCGATCAGCGTGCGCATGATCTGGGGCAGCAGCTTCTGGCGCTGCTCGGGCGTGTCCTGCAGCCGGGCCGACAGCATGGCCAGGCGCAGCCGCATGTAGACGTCGAGCTGGGTGATCACGTCGTCGTTGACCACCGCGGCGATCTTCAGCTCGTCCTGGGCGCGCGCGGCCGGCGCCGAAAGGAGCGCCGCGGCGCAGGCCACGACGCCGACCAGGGTCGATACCAACCGGCGCGGGGCCAACCGGCGCGGGGCCAACCGGCGCGGGGCCAACCGGCGCGGGGCCAATCGGCGCACGGCCAATCGGCGCGAGGCCTGCGACATCCCTATACCCGCCAATTCTATGCCCGCCAATCCGTTCTCCCGTCGATCCGACCGTTGTCCGGTCCCTTGGTGCCCCGCCGCATCGGTTCCGCCGCCACTCAGAAGGAAGTACCGATGTCGCCGAGATTCTTGAAGCTGAAAGTGAGGAAAGCCGTGAACTTTCCCGACGAAATGTCGGTCTCGCCCTCGGGATTGTACTGGGCGGAGAGGTTCAGGCCGAAGCACTCGTCGTTGTAGCCGAATGACGCATTGACGCCGTCGACCCGGTCCCCTGTGAAATCGTAACTGACGCCCGCCGTGGCCGACCAATAGTCGGAAAACTTCGTGCCGATCGCGCCGGACAGTTGCTCGCGGCTGGAGAAATCCGCGTTGCCGGCCAGCTGGACATAGGCCAGCGACACGTTGAGCGCCTCGGTCCCGGCGTTGAGATCGACTTCCTGGCGCTCCATCCGCGCCCCGTCGGCGTTGAACCGGAAGCGGTAGGTGGCGTCGAGCCAGTTGGCGGGCGCCACCGTCACCCGCCCGACCACGTCGGTCAGCGTGCCGCCGATGCCGCTGTCCTGCGGCTCGTCATGGCTGCGGATGAACTGGTAGCTCTGGCCGAGAAACACCTCGGCCCGGCCGCCCTTGTTGTTGTAGGCGCTCCATTGCAGGCCGTAATTGAGACGCGATCCGGCATCGACCCGGTCGAACCCGGAAAAGCGGTCGGCGGAGAACAGCTTGGTCTCGTCCCATTCGAAGGTTCGGCTGTCCTCGTTCGGGATCTTGCCGGTGTTGCAGCAATCGGGCGAGAGCACGAGCTGGGCGATCGGCTGGATGACTTGCGTGAAATCCTTGCCCGGGCGGACCCAGGGATAGCGCCACTTGAAGCTGGCCTGGGGGAACACGCGGCCGGTCAGCCCGTTGAACGTGTTGACGTTGGACGGATTGACGTCGTCGCTGTCGGGATCGGTGTGCTCGGTCACGTACATGTCGGCGGCGACCGTCAGCTTCAGCTCGTAGACGTCGCCGAACGAGCTGGTATAGGGCAGCGTCCAGCTCGGCTGCATCGCGACCCGGAAAGAATTCCGTCCGTCGCGGCGGATCAGGTTCATCAGATCGGCCTTGAGGCCCCAATAGCCGCCGCCGGCCCCGGGCTCGCCGACGAAATCGTAGTTGATCAGCGGCGCGATGATCGGCTGGGTGGAATCCTTCACGCCGCTCTTGGTGGTCTGCCAGCCGTAGCCGCGCGCCTCGAAATAGGAGCGGCCGAAGAAGCCCTCGGTCCAGAGCTGGTCCTCGAGCCAGCGGCGCGAGCCCAGATGGTAGGTGCGCAGATACTGCTTGTCGGTCGTGTTCTTGAAGGTGAAGCCCCAGCGCCAGTCGCGGTTGAGGTCGAACAGGCCGTCGCCGCCGACATGGCCGCGGAACTGCCGGTCGGAGGTATCGTCCTCGTCGGCCGATTCATAGGTGCCCGACGCCTCGAGCTGATAGGCGCCGTTCGGCACGCGCTGCCGGTACTGGCCGAGCAGCACGCCGCCCGCCGGCGAGGGATCGCCGGCGATCCGCGCGATGGGGGTCAGCGTCACGTCCTTGTCGTCGCCCAAGGTGATGAAATAGGGCTGGCGGACCTGCACGCCGGAACGGCCCGAGGAGACCGAGAAGGAAGGATTGAGCAGGCCGGTCTCGCGCGTGACGCCGACGTCGGGATGCTGGAAATAGGGCGTGTAGAAGACCGGAACGCCCCACATCTCCATCCAGGCGTTGTGATAGGTGACGGTCCTCGCCGCCTCGTCGCGCACCACCTGGTCGGCCTTGATCTGCCAGACCGGCTGCCGGCTGGGATCCGTGCGGCAGGGCAGGCACGGCGTGTAGACCGCCTTGTTGAGGATCATCTTGTTGCCGTCGACGCGCTGCGCCGAATAGGCGGCCAGCCGCGACTTGTCCTTCATCAGCGCGCGGAAGCTCTGCACCACGCCGTTCTTGAAGTCGTCGGTGACGTCGATGTAGTTGCCGAACAGGGTGTCGCCGCTCGGCATCAGCATCGCCACGTTACCCGACGCGCTGATCGTCTTCGAGCGCTCGTTGTAGGTGACGGTGTCGGCCATCACGATGCGGTCGTCCTGGGACATCTCGACATGGCCGCGCGCCACGTAGACGCCGAGCTCCTGGTCGTAGCCGACCTCGTCGGCGATCAGGTTGGTGGCGCTTTCGGCGCGTGCCGCCGGGGCATGAAGCACCGCCGGGAGCGCCGCCAGCAGCGCCAGGAGCCAGGCCAGGGGCGCCCGGCGGAGCATGGAGCCGCCCCTTGGCGCGCCCTTGCCGAACGTGCCTGCGCCAACGCCGCCCGAAGGCCTGAACCGCCTCACTCCGCCACCCTGTTGCGCTGCCCCCGATTGCGCGGGCCCTCAGCTTCGCCGCAAGGGCCCCTCGGCTCTGGACAACATGGCCAAGCAGGCCCGAATCCGGCCGCATTCGTTGGCCGGTAAACTAGCATTTTGGCCTTATTCGTCCACTGATTTCATGGACTTGCATCGGATTGCGACACGCCGTTGCGATCTGGCGGCGCGTCCGGCACTGTGCTAGCTCTAGCGCAACCGAGAACGAATGCCGGCACCGCCGGATCATCGCCGAGGAAAACATGAAAATCGCATTTGCCAAGCCGGAATTGCCGGAGAGCGGCAGTTTGGCGGTCGCGGTCATGGACGGCCGCAAGCTGGGCCTGCACGCCGCGCACGTCGATAAGCTGACCAAGGGCGCGGTCAACCGCGCGATCGCCGCCAGCCGCTTCAAGGGCGGCGCCGAGGATCATCTGGCGCTGCTGGCGCCGGCGGGCGTCGCGGCGCAGAGCGTGCTGCTGTTCGGGCTCGGCCAGGCGGCCAAGCTCGACGCCCTGACCGCGCAGGCGGCCGGCGGCCGGCTGGTCGCGGCGCTGAACGCGGCCGGCGAGAAGGAGGCGACGGTCCTGATCGAGGCGATTCCGGATGCGCCGCTGGGCGAGGCGGAGCTCGCCGCCAACATCGCCTATGGCGCGCTGCTCAGGAGCTACCGGTTCGACAAGTACAAGACCAAGGAGAAGCCGGAGCAGAAGCCGAGCCTGAAGCGCCTGACCATCGGCGTCGCCGAGACCGGCGCCGCCAAGAAGGCGTTCGACCCCCTGGAGAAGATCGCGGAAGGCGTGAGCTTCACCCGCGACCTCGTCTCCGAGCCGGCCAACATCATCTATCCGGAGACGCTCGCCGCCGAGGCGAAGACGCTGGAAGAGCTCGACATCGACGTGAAGGTCCTCGGCCAGAAGGAGATGGAGAAGCTCGGCATGGGCGCGCTGCTCGGCGTCGCGCAAGGCAGCGCCCGCGAGCCCAAGATGGTGATCATGCGCTGGCAGGGCGCCGACGATGCGAAGGCGCGCCCGATCGCCTTCATCGGCAAGGGCGTCACCTTCGACACCGGCGGCATCTCGATCAAGCCCGCCGCCGGCATGGAGGACATGAAGTGGGACATGGCCGGCTCCGGCGTGGTCATCGGCCTGATGAAGGCGCTGGCCGGGCGCAAGGCCAAGGTGAACGCGGTCGGCGTGGTCGGCCTGGTGGAGAACATGCCGTCGGGCACGGCGCAGCGCCCGGGCGACATCGTGACCTCGATGTCGGGCCAGACCATCGAGGTGCTGAACACCGACGCCGAAGGCCGCCTCGTGCTCGCCGACGCGCTCTGGTACACCCAGGAGAACTTCAAGCCGATCGCCATGGTCGATCTCGCGACCCTGACCGGCGCCATCATGGTGGCGCTCGGCACGCAGCATGCCGGCCTGTTCTGCAACGACGACACCCTGTCCGACCGCCTGGTCGCCGCGGGCAAGGAGACCGGCGAGCTCCTGTGGCGGATGCCGCTCGCCCCGGCCTACGACAAGCTGATCGATTCCCCCGCGGCCGACATGAAGAACATCGGCGGGCGCTACGGCGGCAGCATCACGGCGGCGCAGTTCCTGCAGCGCTTCGTGCAGAAGGGCGTTCCCTGGGCGCATCTCGACATCGCCGGCACGACCTGGTCGGAGAAGGACTCCCCGACCGTGCCCAAGGGCGCCACGGCGTTCGGCGTGCGCCTGCTGGACCGGCTGGTCGCGGCGAACTACGAAGGCAAGTAGCGGCCGCCGCGCCATGGCCGCCGCCCGTGACTGAGGTCCGGTTCTACCATCTGCAGCGCGCGCGCCTCGAAAGCGTGCTGCCGGTGATCCTGGAGCGCTGCCACCAGCGGGGCGAGCGGGTGCTGGTGCTGGCGGGCTCGCCGGAGCGGGTCGAGGCGCTGGCGGCCCTGCTCTGGACCTACCGGCCCGATTCCTTCCTGCCCCACGGCACGGCCCGGGACGGCGAGGCCGGCCTGCAGCCGATCTTCCTCGCCGCCGCCGACGCGGCCGAAGCGAGCCCGCCGGGTGCGAACCCGAACGGGGCGAGCGTGCTGATCCTGAGCGACGGGGCGCAGCATCCGGCGGTAGGCGATTTCCGGCTGGCCTGCGAGCTGTTCGACGGCCATGACGAGGCGGCCGTCGCCGCCGCCCGGGAGCAATGGCGGCGCTACCGCGCGGCCGGCCATACCGTGGTCTACTTCCAGCAGGATGACGGCGGGAAATGGCAGGAAACGGCAAGGGCTTGAACCGGCCACACACCCGGGTGCAGGATTTCCCGATTTAACCTGTCGTTTCAAAGGGCTAACTCGACTTGACCCGGCCGCGACGCTACATTGGCAGAGTTCGGAATCCGGCCTTTGCGCCACCCAGGTTGACCCCGATGATCGGCTGGCTTGCCAAGAGATCGCGTCTTTTCGCCCGCGACCGGCGCGGGGCGGTGGCGATCGAATACGCCCTGATCCTGCCGGTCCTGCTGATGTTCTCCTTCGGCATCCTGGAGATCAGCCTCTGCATGGCGAGCCTGGTGACGCTGGAAGGCGGCCTGAAGCAGGCCTCGCGCTTCGGCATCACCTCGCAGACGCCGAGCGACGCCGACGTCGCCGCGGTCGCCGACCAGGTGCCGACCGCGTTCAGCGGCAAGGACAACCGGACCAAGATGATCATGGCGATCCTCAATCAGAACACGCTCGACCTGATCGATCTCAACCAGGCCACGATCTCGACCCAGACCTTCGACAGCTTCAGCGCCGTCGGAACGGGCGAGCCCTATGCCGACACCAACTCGAACGGGCAGTGGGATTCCGGCGAGCCTTATTCCGACACCAATTGCAACGGCGTGCGGGACGGGCCGGGCGCGGCCAGCGGCGGTTCCGGCGCGTCGGGCGACACCGGCGTCTCCGGCAGCATCGTGGTCTACACCGTGAACTACAACTGGCAGATCATCACGCCGATCGTCGGCCAGTTCCTGGGCCAGCCGGACCCGAGCCGGCCGGGCAAGTACATGATCCCGATGTCCGCGCAGATGGTGGTGAAGAACGAGCCGAACGTCTCGGGGAGCAGCTTCTGCAAATGAGCGCGCATCCGCATTCGATCCGCCGCCGGCGCCTGTTCGGCCGATTCCGCCGCGACAAGAGCGGCGTCGCCGCGATCGAATTCGCGCTGATCCTGCCGATCCTCGTGCTGCTCACCCTCGGCTGCTTCGAGGTGCCGCGCTACGTGCTGCTGTGGCAACGCCTCGAGCGCGCCTCGTCCGGCGTCTCCGACCTGGTGGCCCAGGCCGACGAGCCGCTCACCGCGAACCAGATGACGGACATCTTCTCCGCGGCGAAGGTGCTGATGCAGCCCTACGCGATCTTCACCGACGGCAGCATCGTGGTCACCTCGATCAACAACCCGACCGGCGGCAGCGGCGTCAAGAACACATGGCGCGTCGCCTGCGGCACGGTGAACACCACCGGCACGCTCGGCGCGGTGAATTCGACGCCCACCAACCTTCCGGCGCAGCTTTCGCCGACGCTCGATAACGAAGTGCTGGTCGCCGAGATCTACTTCAACTACACGCCGGTCTTCAAAACCTTCATCTACAAGGGCTCGACGCTCTACGCGGTCGCCTATACGCGGCCCCGCAACCACAACCTCATGACCTCGCCGGGCACGGTTCGCTGCCCGACGTGATGCCCGCCGGCGGCTGAAGCGGCCTTTCCGGAATCTCTCTCGTCAGTGGGACGTCGTTGCTGCCCTGCGCGGTCGCCGCGGGGCGGCGCCTCGGTCGGATTTCAGCCGGAGGGATGGCGCCCGGACGGCGTCGCGGGGTCCGCCGCGCCGGTCGCGGGGACGGGCGCCGCGGAAGCCGCCGGACCTACTTCACCAGGCGCAGCGCCGAGAGGCTGGCGCCGATCGCGGTGAATGCCTTCTGCAGCTCCGTGCCGTTGCTCGCGGCGAAGAAGTACGGCGGATTCTTGTCGGTCGCCACCGCCTGGAGCAGCGTGGTGAGGTTGGCCTCGCCGGCCTGCTGGTACTGGATGACATAGAGCTTGACCGGGCCCCAGCCCGGGCCGCCCTTGGTGACGTCGCAGCCCTTGATCTTGGTGGCGAGGGCGAGCAACCGGTTGCCCAGGTTGTTGCTGACGAGCGTGCCCGTGGTCGGCGTGCAGTCCGCGTTGTAGCCCGGCATCGTCATCTGGCCGAAGCTCGTCGCCGAGGAGGACTGGTCGCCTTCGCCGAACCAGCCGTGATAGGCGTCGCCGTTGCTGCCGTGGCTCTGGCCGTCGGTCATCAGCACGATCGCCTGGGCGCGCGGGAAGGGCGGGCTGACCACCGCCTCGTTGAAGGGATCGCCCGGCATCAGCACTTCCCAGGCCCAGAACAGGCCCTGCACCGCATTGGTCGTGCTGGTGGCGCTGAGCTTCTTGATCATGTTCTTGACGTCGGTGGTGCTCGAGGTCAGCGGCAGGATGCTGGTCGAGAGGCAGGGCGCGCAGCTGTCGTCGTGGCGCTGGCTGCTGGGCAGCGAGTACCAGCCGCTCGGCCGGTAGAACTTGAAGTAGGTGGAGTCGAAGACGGTCTTGTTGTCGTTCCAGGACGACTGATAGCAGTTGCCGTCGCCCTCATCGTTGGCGATCGGCTCCCAGCCGGGCCAGGAGAGCCCGCCGACCGTGGTGGCGCCGAGCGTCAGGTCGGCGTCGTTGTCGTAGGTCGTGTCGCCGTTGTAGCGGGCGTAGACGCAGCCGCTCCAGCCGCCCGGAATCTTGCTGGGGTCGAGCAGCAGCGGCACTTTGCTCAGGCTCGAATAGTAGACCTGGCCGGTATAGCCCTTCTGCGCGTCCTTGGAGGTGCCGTTGCCCGACGGGTAGCGGCCCATCGGATCGGTCGCGTAGGTCGCGCCGGTCGTCACGGTCCCCGAGCCCGACGGCACGCTCTGCGTCCCGGTGTTCCAGGTCTTGACGTTGACCTTGGAGTTCCACGGCACGACGCCGATGTTGAGCAGGCTGTAGGTCTGGCCCTGGACGGTGATGATCTGCTGCTGCAGCCCGCTGGTGAACGGCTTGGCCAGGAGGTCGACCAGGTCCTGCGCGTTCTGCCGCTGCTGCTGCATCTTGGTCTGGGTGTCGCCGGAGATCGTGTCGTTCATCGATCCGGAATTGTCGAACGAGAGCACCACGTCGAGGCCGGTCGCGGCGCGCGCCACCTGGGCGCTCGCGGTCATCAGCATGTTGTTGAAGCCGAGCAGCCGCATCAGCGTGGTCGGGATCCGGGCATTCGAGCTGACGGTCACCGAGGTCGAGTTGGTGTCGACCGTGATGGTCGGCACCGCCACGTTGGCGCCCATCGAGCCGTTCGGGAAATTGGCGTTGAAGAAGGCCAGGACGTCGTTGGTGACCAGCGTGTGGTTGCTGTCGGTGTCGTTCTGCAGCGCCTTGCCGCCGGCCAGGGCCGCGGCGTCGATCGCCTCGGAGAGCCGGGCCTTGATCAGGTAGCCGCGGGCCGCATCGACCGCGAGGCCGGCGACGCCGACGAAGACGATGGCCGAAAGGCCGAAATAGATGGCGACGCTGCCCCGCTCATTGAGCAGGAAGCGGCGATCGCCCCCGGCGGTCTTGCGGCCGCCCGGACGGGTGAGACACGACCAGAAGGCAGCGACGCGGCGCAGCGACATGACTCGATCCTCTTTGCCCCACATTGCGCATCATAAGTGCATTTTTTCGGCCAGACAATCGGCGGTGTTAGTTAAACAATTGATTTAGCTCGAATTAATCGCAAATGTTAACACTCTGGTATGCGCTGCCTCAGGGGGAGCGCAGCCCAGGCGCCCATGCTCGCGCAACCGTGAACGGAAAGGGCCGAGGCCCGGCGCAGCCGCCGGGGCGCGTCGGCCGCGGCCGGACGGCTCCCCGTCGGGAGCGTTCAGCCGGGCGCCCTCAGTTGGACGCCGTCAGCTGGACGCCGTCAATTGGATGAGGGCGAGGCCGGCTGTTGCGCCGCCGGGGCCGGTTGCGGCACCAGGAGCACGGAGCCCGGAATCGTGGGCTCGGCGCTGCTGCTGGCCGACTTGGAGTTGTCCGAACTGCTGGTGTTGCTGCTGCTCGAGCTGGCGCTGAACGAGATGTCGCTCGGCGAGAGCACGCGCGTGCAGCGCTCCTGGCCGCAGGAATAGAGCACCTCGACCGGCGAAGGATCGGCCGTCGCGTTGAGCACGGTCACATGGCGCGTGTTCGAGGGGCTGACCACGACCGGCCAGTCGAACAGCATCTCCTCCGTGGCGCTGAGCACGATGAGGTTGGTCTCGCCGGGCGCCTTGCCGAACACCACCACGGTGGTCGGGTCGTCGAGCGTCACGTCGGCCACGGTGGGGTCGCCGACGATCACGCTGGTCGCGGGCTTCGCCAGCCGGACCACGCGCGCCTCGCGCCAGTTGATGTCCAGGCGGTCTTCCGCCCGGGCGCTCAGGCTCGCGAGCACCAGCAGCATCGGCAGCAGAATGAGCAGACGGCGCATTTCCCCTCCACGGCCGCCACGGGCGGCACTGGACCTTCCCGCGGTGCCCCTCAACCGGCAGCAGCAGCCAAGTGTTAATTCTAGTCTACAAGCGCTTGTTCGGCAATCAAATTGGCGAGTGCCGGCCCCCGCCATGCTTGCCGCTCCGGGTTAACGATTGTATAAGAATGGTCTGGTGGCCGCGGCCGGAAACCGCATCGGAATCCGGCCCGCCGCCTTAGGGGAGAGCACCATATGGCGGGACGGGCTCGGCGGAGTCCACGATCGGCAGCCGATTTGGCGGCCACCGCGAGCTTGGTGGCGCTGGGTGCCGCCCTCCTCCTCGCAGGATGCGATTCCGTGCCGGCGGCCAAGCCGGCGACCGATGCCTCGCTGATGGACGCCCAGATCAAGGCCGCCAAGCAGGCGGAAGCCACGTACAACTACTCCGACGCCCTCGGCATCTATCAGGCGCTCTACGCCCAGCATCAGGGCGACCTGGATCTGGGGATGAGCCTGGCGCGCAACCTGCGCTTCACCGGCCAGGCCGCGGCCGAGATCGGGCTGGTCAACCAGCTCATCGCCAAGAACGGCCGCTCGGTGCCCCTGCTGCTGGAGCTCGGCAAGGCCTATCTCGCCGCCGACCAGGACAACCTGGCGCTCCCGACCCTGCTCGAGGCCAAGAGCAAGGAGCCGAACGACTGGGAAGTGCTCTCGACCCTCGGCGTCGCCTACGACTACCAGGGCAGCTACGCCGATGCGCGCGACGCCTATGCCCAGGCGCTGATCGCCTCGCCGAGCAACCCGACGGTGCTCAACAACCTGGCGCTCTCGCAGGCTTCGAGCGGCGATCTCGACGGCGCGATCGCGACGTTGCAGCAGGCGATCGACCAGCCCGCCGCCATCGCGCAGACGCGGCAGAATCTCGCCCTGCTGCTCGCCCTGAAGGGCGATCCCGACAGCGCCGAGCGGCTGGCGCGCAAGGACCTGCCGCCGGAGATCGCCGACGGCAACATGGCCTATTTCCGGATGATCTCCGCGGCGGCCAAGGGCGGCACGCCGTCGCCGGCTTCGGCGATCATGCCGGCCACGACCTCCTCGACCTCCAGCATCGAGCCGGCGCCCTTCACCGCACCGCCGGTTGAGCCTGCCTCGGCGCCGGCGGCGGCGATCTCGACATCGGCGGCCGAGCCTGCGCCCGTCATGGCACCCATGATCGCGCCCGCGGCCACCTCCGCGGCGGCACCGGCCGCCGCGGCGCCGATCGTGCCGATCGTCCCGGTGCCCTCGACGGCGCCGGTTCAGGAAAGCGCGCCCGCGGCGCAGCAGCCCGCCGGCACCGGCTCGCCGGACAGCGAAGCGGTCCGCTGAGCACGCCTGCCCTCCGGGGGGCAGGCGCTACTTCGACATCAATTCGGAAACCTGGATGCCCGCCGGTCCCGCGATCACGATGAAGAGGACCGGCAGGAAGAAGATGATCATCGGCACGGTGAGCTGTGCCGGCAGCGCCGCCGCCTTCTTCTCCGCCGCGTTCAGGCGGGCGTCGCGATTCTCCTGGGCGATGACGCGCAGGCCGGCCGCGATCGGGGTGCCGTATTTCTCCGACTGCAGCAGCGTCGTGGTCAGCGACTTGAAGGTCGAGAGGCCGGTGCGATCGGCGAGATTCTCGTAGGCGGCGCGGCGGTCGCCGAGGAAGGCGAGCTCGGCCGCGGTCAGGCCCATCTCCTCGGCCATCAGCGGCGCGGATTCCGCCATCTCCTCCGAGACCTTGTTGAACGCCGCCTCGATCGACATGCCGGCCTCGACGCAGATCACCATCAAGTCGAGCGCATCGGGAAACGCGCGGGTCAGGATCTTCTGCCGCTTCTGCACCGCATTGCTCAGCAGCAGCTGCGGCAGCACCCCGCCGATGAGGAAGGCGACCAGGATGGCGATCCACTTCTTCTGCCAGGTCCAGTCGGGGAAGATCGTGTAGGCGTAGAAGGCGGCGATGCCGGCCAGCACGAGCGGCACCGCCAGCCGGGCGAAGATGAAGGTGACCGGCGCCGAGCTGCTGCGCCAGCCGGCCTGGATCAGGCGGCGCTTCAGCTCCTTGGCCTCCAGCATGTCCTGGAGATTGAGCTTGGTGATGATGAGGCGCATCCAGCTCTCGGAACGGCCGGGCTGCAGGCGCTTGCGCTGCGAGAAGCCCTCGCGCTGCTGCACGGCGAGCTGGTCGCGCCGCTCGGCGACCGCGCGCCGGCGGGCGGCGAACTTGTCGTTCTGCAGGAAGAACGACGACACCGCCAGGACCGAGGCGAAGGCGGCGACGAACACCACCAGGACGATGACGGTGGGAAGATCGAAGCCGAAGGCGAAATTGGCGAACATGCGGGCGTCCCTACATGTCGAAGTTGATCATCTTGCGCATCACCAGCACGCCGGTCCCCATGACGACCAGGCTGATCGCCAGCATGAAGTTGCCGGCCTTGGTGGTGAAGAGCAGCGAGACGTAGTCCGGCGCCAGGAACGACAGCGCGCCCATCACGCAGAGCGGCAGCGAGCCGATGATGCCGGCCGAGGCCTTCGCCTCGCTCGACATCGCCTGCACCTTGTCCTTCATCTTCTTGCGCTGGCGCAGCACGTCGGAGAGCTTGGCGAGCGTCTCGGCGAGGTTGCCGCCGGTGGTCTGCTGGGTCCCGAGCACGATGGTGAAGTAGCGGAACTCCGGGCTCGGGATGCGGTCGCTCATCCGCTGCAGCGCGTCGCCCATGGTCTGGCCGAGCTTGATGGCCTCGTTGACCAGGCGGATCTCCGGCCCGACCGGATCGGGCGATTCCGTGCCGATGATGTTGAGGCACTCGCCGACGGTGAGACCCGAGCGCACGCCGCGCACGATGATGTCGATCGCGTCGGGGAAGGCGGCGACGAACTTCTTGAGCCGCCGCTTGATCAGGAAATTGAGGACGAGCTTCGGCACGCCGAGATAGCCCACGGCGGCGACCGCCGGCAGCACGATCATCGGCAGGTGGAAGAACGCCGCGGCGCCGGTGAGGACGGTGCCGCCGACGAAGGCGTAGATGATGAACTGGGTCGGGCTGATCTTCAGGCCGGCATAGACCAGCTGCTCCTTGAGCCGCGAGCCGCGCCGCTTCTGCCTCGCCTCTTCCGCATCCTTGAGGCGCTGCTGGATCTGCTTCTTGCGCTTGGCGGCGCCCTGCAGGTCCTTGCGCCCGGCGCCCGGGATGGAGATCACCGGCAGCGGCTCGCCGACCACGGCGCTGATGCGGCGCTTGAGCCTGGCCTGGGGCGCCGTCGCGACCGCGTAGATGCCGAACCCGACCAGCAGCACGAAGACCGCGGCCAGCGCCGCGATCGCCGCCATGACCAGCCGCGGATCGGCCGCGATGTTAGCCATTGCCGCTCTCCATCGCCTCGGCGAGGTCGCGTTCCTTGCCGAAGTAGCGCACGCGGTCCCAGAAGCCGGGCCGGAGGCCGGTGAAGCGGTGGCGGCCGGTGATGCGGCCCTGCGCGTCCTCGCCGGTGATCTCGTAGACGAAGAGGTCCTGCAGGGTCACGACCTCGCCTTCCATGCCCATCACCTCGGACACGTGGGTGATCTTGCGGCTGCCGTCCCTGAGGCGCGCCGCCTGCACCACGACCTGGATCGCGCCGGCGATGTGCTCGCGCACGGTCTTGGCCGGCAGGTTGTAGCCGCCCATGGCGATCATGTTCTCGAGACGCGACACGCATTCGCGCGGGTTGTTGGCGTGGATCGTGCCCATCGAGCCGTCATGGCCGGTGTTCATCGCCTGCAGCAGGTCGAAGGCCTCCGGTCCGCGCACCTCGCCGACGATGATCCGCTCGGGACGCATACGCAGGCAGTTCCGGACCAGGTCGCGCATCGTGACCTGGCCGACGCCTTCCAGGTTGGGCGGCCGGGTCTCGAGGCGCACCACGTGCGGCTGCTGCAATTGCAGCTCGGCCGCGTCCTCGCAGGTGATCACCCGCTCCGTGCGGTCGATATAGTTGGTGAGGCAGTTCAGCAGCGTGGTCTTGCCGGAGCCGGTGCCGCCCGAGACGATGGTGTTGATGCGGCAATGGCCGATGATCTCCAGCAGCCGGCCGCCGGCCGGCGAGATCGAGCCGAACCGCACCAGCTTGTCGAGGGTCAGGCGGTCGCGGCGGAATTTCCGGATGGTGAGCGCGGGCCCGTCGATCGAGAGCGGCGGCGCGATCACGTTGACGCGGCTGCCGTCGGCGAGACGCGCGTCGCAGATCGGGCTCGCCTCATCGACGCGCCGGCCGATCGCCGAGACGATGCGCTGACAGATGTTCATCAGCTGCTGGTTGTCGCGGAACCGGATGTCGGTCAGCTCGATCTTGCCGTTGGTCTCGATGTAGACCTTGTCGGCGCCGTTCACCATGATGTCGGCGATGTCGTCGCGCGCCAGCAGCGGCTCCAACGGACCCAGGCCGAGCACGTCGTTGCAGATTTCCGTGATCACCATCTGCTGCTCGGCGGCAGACAGCGTCAGGTTCCGCATGTTGATGATTTCGGACACGATCTCGCTGATCGCGTCGCGCACGGACTTGTGATCGAGCTTGGCGAACTCGCCGAGATCGACGGTCGCCATCAGGTCGTTGAAGACGTTGAGCTTGATCTCGGCCAGGCGGGAGTCGAGCTCGCCGCCACGGCCGGAGGCGGTTCCGCTGGGTCGCGCCGGGGCCGTCGCCGGAGGCGGCGGGGGCGGCGCGGCCTCGCGCACTGCGGGGGCCTGACTGCCGCCCGACGGCGTGGAGATTGGGCTGCTGCGCTTGCCGAACATCCCTGTTCAGGCTCCTCGTCTCAAATCCGCTGAATGGCGAATCTTCAGACCGGAAGCCCCGGCTGTCAACTCGCCTGCTTTTTCGGCAGCTTCTTGAGCCAGCCGAGCAGCGCCCGGTTGCCGCCGCCGGCGCTGCCGCCGCCGCGGTCGGACTGGCGCCCGCCGAGCGCGGTCGCCAGCTGCCGGAATACCGCCGCGGCCTTGTGCGAGCGCGCGCCTTCGCCGAAAACCTGGCCGTTATTCGAGAGCTGCCCGAAGGTCTGCGGCTCGAACGGCAGCACGCCGACCGGCGCCAGGCGCAGGGATTCCTGGAAATCCTTGACCGAGAGCTGGGTCTTCTTGGAGGCGTCGAGCTTGTTGAGCACCAGGCGGACGTTCGCCTGCTCGCCGCGCCGGCTGCGCATCCAGTCGACCAGCATCTTGGCATCGCGCAGGTTCGGCAGATCCGGCGCCGCCGTGATCACCACCTCGTCGGACAGCACCAGCAGGTTGGACACCCAGTCGGTCCATTGCCGCGGCGCGTCGACCACGACATAGGCGGCCATCTGTCGCACCAGGTCGATCAGGCGCTCGACCGCCTCGGTGCTGGGCCGGTAGATCTCCTTGAGCGTTCCTTGCGTGGACATGACGCTCAGATACTCGTCGTGCTCCATCAGGAAGCGCTCGACCAGCGTGTTGTCCAGCCGCTCGGTGTCGAGCAGGGAATCGCCGATCGACTGCTTCGGATCGAGGTTGAGCGACAGGGCCGCGGTGCCGAAATTGAGGTCGAGATCCACCAGGACGGTCTCGTCCTTGGTCATGTCGGCCAGGGTCCAGGCGGCGTTGGCCGCGACCGTCGTGCTGCCGACGCCGCCGCGGGCGCCGATGAAGGTGATGAGCCTGCCCTGCTGCTTGGCCGAGGGATCGCGGATCGCCTCGACCACCGCCTCGACGATCTCCTGGGTGGAGACCGGGCCGACCAGGTATTCGCTGACCCCCTGGCTCACCAGGCGGCGATAGACCTGCACGTCGTTGATCGAGCCGATGACGATGACCTTGCGCCCGGGCTCGACCACCTCGGCCATCTGCTCGAGGTTCTTCAGCAGCTGGTCGATGCCGCTCGGGTCCTCGACGATGATGACCCGCGGGCTCGGATTGTCGGCGTAGTGCTTCACCGCGCGCGGCAGGCCGCCGAACAGGATGCTGAGCTTGACCTTGGAGAATTCGCGCTCGGCCCTCAAGCCTTCCAGCGCGGCCTCGGTCTCCCGCGTCAGCGGAAACGCTTCGATGTTGAAGCGGTGAATCACAACCGCGCTCCCTTACTGACCGGCCGTCGTACTGGTCGGGTTGGTCTCCACCGGGCTGGCGATGGTGTCGGCCCTGCCGTATTTCGTCACCACATCGGTGCTGCGCAAGCCCCAGCGCCCGGAAGGCGGCTGCATCTGCTGCAGGTCCAGCGGATTGACCGCCATCAGCGCGGTGTTGCGCTCGGTGGCGCAGCCGAGGTTGCCCCAGTTCTGGTTATAGAAGTTGATCTCCATGTACTCGTTGGTCATGCCGCAATCGGGCACGTCGGCGACCCAGATCGGAAACATGACCGTCGCGCGATGCGCGGCGCCGGCGCTCCACTCGGGATGCAGCGTCACCTCGACCGCCTCGGCCGGGATGCCCTGCGCGGCCAGCGATTCCCGGATGTGGTTGGCAAAGGCGATCGCCGCCGGGTCGGTCTTGCTGGTGGCGCCGACGGCGATGCCGATCGGGCCGGCATTGCGGTCGCGGAAGTCCTGGGCGAACTCGTTGATGCGCGTCCGGTCGTCGCCGCGCACCGCGCCCGAGGGCGCCGGCTCGAGGAACATGACGGCGGTCTTCTTCTGCACGTCGGCCGCGAACTTGGCGTGCGGGTCGTAGGATTCGAGGTCCGGCGGATTGCATCCGGCGAGCACGGCGGCGGCGCCGATCAGGGCGATCGCCAGGACGCCGCGCGAAGCTGACATCTTCATCTCCGCCTCCTCACTGGATGATGTAGCCGATCGGGCCCTGCAGGGTCGGCGCGTTGTGGCCGGTCGGAACCGGCTGCTTCACGTAGATATTCTGCAGGTGTCCGAGGAAATAGAAGTCGAGATCGCTGGCCGGCGCGAAGCCGTCGGTGGGCAGCGCCAGGAGCTTGGGCTGCACCGGCTTCACCAGCAGCGCGGTCACGGTGATCACCAGCTCGGTCTCGTTGTGCTGGAAGGCGTTCGAGCGGAACAGCTGGCCGAGGATCGGAATGTCCATCGCGCCCGGGATGCCGTGCAGCCCGCTGGTGATGTCGTTGGAGAGCAGGCCGCCCATCATCAGGCTGCCGCCGCTGGGCAGCTCGACCACCGAGTTCGCGCGCCGCACCTTCAGGCCGCTGATCGGGCTGCAGCCGGTGCAGATCGTGACCTGGTTGGTGGTGTCGAGGGCGCTGACCTCGGTGCCGATCTTCAGGCTGATCCGCCCGGAATCCAGCACCACCGGCAGGAAGGACAAGGCGACGCCGAACGGCTTGAACTCGACGGTGATCGAGTTGTTGTCCTGGGCGGTCGGGATCGGCGTCTCGCCGCCGACCAGGATGTTGGCGACCTCGCCGGAGACGGTGACGAGGTTGGGCTCGGCGAGGCTGCGCGCCAGGTTCTGCTGCTCGAGCAGGCTCAGCGTGGCGTCGAGCGAGCCGATCGGGCCGAGGTTGCTGGCGGTGCCTTCGATGGTCGCCGGGGTGGTCAGCGAGGTGGCGCCCGGCAGGATGCCGGTGACCAGGCCGTTGCTGACCGCGATGTTGCTCACGTTCCAGTCGATGCCGAGGTTCTTGATCGCGGTCTTGCTGACCTCGGCCACCCGGACGCGGAGCAGCACCTGCTGCTCGTTGGCGACGCGCAGCAGGTTGATGATCTTCTGGTCTTCATCGACGAAACGGCGGCCGATCGAGGTCGCGCGCTGCACCACGCCGTCGGAGCTGACCGTGCCGCTGAGCACCAGGGAATCGCCGGCGCCGGAAACGTCGATCGGCTCGCCCGGCAGGAGCTGGGCCAGGGCCGCCTTCACCGAGGCGGTGTCGGGATGCACGTTGATCTCGAAGCGCTCGATGATCTTGCCGGCGGCATCGAGCAGGAACACGTTCGTGTCGCCGACCGCGCGGCCCACCAGGAAGAGCTGGGTCGGCGAGCGCACCACCACGTCCGCGATCGCCGGGCTGCCGACGATGACGTCGCGCACCGCGTTCGGCAGGTGCAGCTCCAGGGTCTTGTTGATGGCGAGCGGGACCACCTCGTCCGGCGTTCCGCTCAGCGACTGGACCAGCGCGGAGGTCGGCCCGGGCGTGGACTCGCCCGAGGGCGTGGTCGTGACGGTCTGCGCCAAGGCGGCAGGCCCGCCGGAGACGAAGCCCGCGACCGCAAGGACCAGCGCGACGACTACATTCCTGAGCATGTTACTGGCCGAACTTCTGGATGGCGACCGTGCCGCCCCGATTGATGGAGACCTGCGTCTTCCGCTTGGCCCGCTCCTTGGCCATGCGCTGCGCATCGCTGGCGGTCTTCGGCAGGTCGGCTTCGTCCTCCTCGAGGTCGAGGGCGACAAGCGACGACAAGGCCTTCGATGCGCGCACATCGAAGGTGTAGGTCTGCTCGTTGTTGTCGTTGGGCGAGGGCACCATGCTCCTCAGGCTCAGGTTGAGGCTGCCGAGCTGCTGGGCGACCAGCAGCTTCTCGGCATCCGACGGCGTCACTTCCAGCGTGACCAGGTTGCCCGGCTCCGCGACCCCCTTGGTCGGGTCGTGGGAGAGGGTCTGGTTGATGGCGACGACCCGGATGTTCTTCAGGATGGTTTCCGAGGTGTAGCGCAGCACCACGTCCTTCCAGCCGTTGATGCCGGTCAGATCGCGCACCGGGGTGTTGACGATCACATCGACATGGTCGTTGGGCAGGACCAGGCCGGCGACGCCGGCCGGCGGCGAGACGTTGATGGTGACGGCGCGGGTGCCGGGCTTCAGGTTGGCGGCGGTGACGCTGCTGTCACCCTGCTTGATGACCATCTCCTTGCTCATCGGCTCGCCGGCCATGATCTGGCGGCGCGCGATGTGCTCCAGGAAATCCTGCTGCGGGTCCTGCCCCGGCGCCGGCTGCGCCTCGACCTGGGACGGCTGCACGATCATGCGGTCCCGGTCCACGCCCGAGGTGGGCCAGGCCTGCCAGCGCAGGTCGTCGGGTTTCAGGATGGTGCCGGGGGTGATGTCCCGTGCAGCGACCAGGACGTTCTCGGTATCGACCTGCTGCTGGGCGGTTTGCGCCGGCGCGGGCGCCTGCTGCGAACGGACCCACTGATTGGCCAGATAGGCAGCAATGACCGCCGCCCCCAGAGCAAGGACAATCAGAACAACTACGATTGGCCTCATAACAGGTCCCCTCCCTGCATGGTCCGAGGCGACGCCCCGAATCGCCCCCGAACCGGACCACGCTCACCCGCAGTATCGCGGATTGTTATCCAATATGCTAGGGGCTTGGTTGCAATTCATAATCCGAAATCAACGGCCTAGCGTCGATTGCTCGCATATCTTAACCAATCGGCGTGTGGCCGGGTGTGCGGCGCACGGCGCCCCTTTCCCCGGCCGTTTCCCCGCCCGATGGGGGCATGGTTAACTAAGTTGTTGAGGATTCGGTTAATTTTCCGGCGGCCTCGCGACTTCCGTTAGCAACCTGACAGAAGGCAGGCGGCCTGGCTATGGCGGAACCAGTAGTCCAGGCCGGCGGCCCCGATCGCCACGCCGTAAGGCAGCGCCCGGGCGAGCCGGCGGTGGGTCCGCGCCTGCCAGATCAGGGCGATGACGGCCAGGACGCCGCCGGCAAAGGACATGACGATGAAGAAGCGCAGCAGGTCGAAGGACAGGCCGATCCAGAGCGCGACCGCGGCGCCGAGCTTGGCGTCCCCGCCGCCGATCACCCCGGCGGCAAAGAGGGCAAAGCCGATGCCCAGCACGGCGATCCCGACCACGGCGTGGATCGCCCACTGATCCCAGGCAAGCCCGCTGGCCCAGGCCCAGGGCAGGAATCCCAGGGCTACCGCCAGGTTGAGCCAGTTGGGCAGCCGCCGCGACCGGATGTCGAGCACGGCCGAGACCAGCATGGCGGCGGCGAAGCCCCATTCGAGCAGAACGATCGGCAGTTCCCAGCGCATCAGCGGTCAACCGGCCATGGCATGCCGCACCGCAACCCGGCCGGCCCCGGGCGACGGGCGGATCCGATCGAGGCTGGTTCGGGGGGCTCCGCGGGAAAGCGGGAGAGCCGGCTCAAGCAGCCCGGGTGGAAGCCGGGACGCAGACAGCTTCGGGGCGGTTCAATTGTTCACCGCCCCGAGCACTGCATTGATGATCACGTTGTAGGTCGTTTTCACGCCGTTGCCGGTGAAGGAGATGGCGCCGACGATGAAGACGCTGACGAGCGCGGCGATCAAAGCGTACTCGATCGCCGTTGCTCCGGCTTCCGCGGCCCCAAATCCAAGCTCGTCAGACCCGGCCCGCCGCGGGCCGCCATGACGATGGCGCGTCAGTTGCCGACCGAGGAGCTCAGGGTCGAGCCGACATTGTTGAACACGCGCTGCAGGCTGGTGCCCGTCAGCTGCAGGGCGGCGATGATGACCACCGAGATCAAGGCGGCGATCAGGCCGTACTCGATCGCCGTGGCGCCGGCGTCGGACTTGAAGAACTTGCGGATCTTGAGCATCGAATCTCTCTTCCCATCATCGCCGCACAGCAAAAAGCTCCGCCCGACCAGGCCCGGCGATTGGTGACCTCCACGGCGGAACATTATCCCCACAGACCATAGCTGCTTTAACGATATCTCGCAAGGCCGCAAGCCCGAAGCGACAGGCATTCCGACCTAGTTGGTCCCGCGGTTCGATCCACGGGTTGAGCCAAGGGCCGCCCCCGCTGCATGCCCGGCTATGCGGGAGCCGAGCGGCCGGGCCGGCTCGCCCCACAGCCGGCGTGCCAGCGGCGGCCAGCGCAGCAGCCGCCCGACCGCGCGCCAGATCAGCAGCGTCCCCAGGATCCCGGCATAGCCGTCGATCGCGTAATGCCAGCCGAGATGCACGGTCGAGATCAGGATCGCCAGCGCGAACAGCCCCAAGGCCCAGCCGGCCGCCCGGTGGGTGGCGCGCCCGACCAGATAGAGGCCGAAGGCCGCGGCCACGTGCAGGCTCGGCATCGCCATGACGGCGCCGTTGATGACGCCGTCCCGCCCGTTCTTCAAATAGACGTCCCACAGCCGCTCCTGCACCGAGAGCGTCACGTTGGGCCACTGTCCCGCGGCCGCGTGGAGATAGTCCATCAGCGGCGCGAAGGGATCGGCAAGGCCGGTGAGGCGCCCGAAATAGACCGGCCCGCCGGAGAGGAGCAGCGTGCCCAGCACGTTGCCGAGCACGATCCAGATCAGCAATTGCGTGAGGAAGAACTGCATGCGCAGCACGCGGTCGTGCCGCGAGAAGGCCTGCCAGAACATCACGCCGTAGAGCACGAAGAACCAGCTCGCATAGACCATGCTGAGCAACGAGGTGATCGCCGGATGGCCGAGCAGCGGCTGCAGCCACTCCCAGGGCGCGCGGCCGAAATGCAACCGGCGGTCCCAGTCGGCGAAGAGCGGATCCCAGTCGACCGGATGCAGCAGCGGCGCCAGGGCCTGCAGGAAGCTGAAGCTGATGGTGAAGAGCGGCAGCAGCGCCATGACCGTCACGCCGCCGATCCATCGCTCGGGGTCGAGGTGATGCTCGGCGATCCGGCGTCCGGCATGGGCGAGCGGCCGCGGCGTCCGCGCGCGGAGCGCCGAGATCACGACGTCGGCGGCGCCGACGATGAACAGCGCCCACAGGCCGATCATGCCGAGGAAGAGATAGCTGTCGAGCAGCGAGAACTGGAAGGTGAGGCGGCGTCCGAGGATCGCCGGCATCGCGGCCGCCGCGCCCAGATGGAGCGTCACCAGCCCGATCAGCAGGCCGTGCTCGCGCGCCGCCCCGCGCAGCGCGCCGGTCGCCGCGCGCCAGCGACTCGCCGGTCTCGGATTCATGCGACGCGACTCATGCAGGGCGACTCATGCAGGGCGACTCACGCGCGGTGCGATCGCGAGGCACCGTGCCGTGCCGCCGCCATCACCAGGAGGTGTGTGCGCCGCGAAGCCATTAAGTTGCTGCGGCATATCGAAAGTATGCGCGCTCCTGCTTGCACCGGATGGAACGCATGCGCCGTTCGCCGCCGCTCGTCGCGCCGATTCCCGCGAAGGATGTGTGGCCGAGGAGCCCGCCTTGCAGGTGATCGTTGCAGCCTCGTCGGCGGTTTCGCATCTGCGCGGAAGATGCTACAAATTGCCCGCCCGCGGTGATCGATACAGGGGATGGACACGGGGCATCGGCGACGCATCGGAGAGTACCACGGGGAATGACCAGGGAAAAGGAACTGATCTTGGTGGTGGATGACTCGCCCACCAACCTCGCCATCCTCAACGTGGTCCTGCGCGAAGTCTACAACGTGGTCACCGCGACCAACGGGCCCGATGCGCTCAACCTCGCCGCTTCCGAAGAGCCCGATCTCATCATCCTCGACATCATGATGCCGGGAATGGACGGCTACGAGATCTGCGACCGGCTGAAGGCCAATCCCTTCACCAAGGACATCCCGGTGATGTTCGTCACCGCGATGGACCAGGAGCGCCAGGAGGCCAAGGGCCTCGCCATGGGCGCCGTCGACTATCTCGCAAAACCGGTGAGCCCGCCGATCGTCCTGGCTCGGGTACGCAACCAGCTCGAGCTGAAGAAGCAGCGCGACTTCCTGCGCCGCCTCTCCTCGGTCGACGGCCTGACCGGCGTCGCCAACCGGCGCAGCTTCGAGGAGGATTTCGACAAGGAGTGGCGCCGCGCCGCGCGCCACCAGGCGCCGCTGACCCTGCTGCTGGCCGATCTCGACCATCTGCGGGCCTATAACGACGCCTATGGCTATCTGGCCGGCGACGACTGCCTGAAGATGGTGGCCCAGGCCATGGCCAAGGCGATGATGCGCCCGGGCGACGTGATCGCCCGCTATGGCGGCGAGGAGTTCGTCGGCCTGATGCCCGACACCGACGCCAAGGGCTCGCAGGTGGTGGCCGACCGCCTGCTGACCGCGGTCCGGTCGCTGGCCTTGCCGCACGCCCATTCCGACGCCGCGCCGATCGTGACCATCAGCATCGGCGTCGCCTCTTGCTTTCCCCACCGCGACAACGACCGCGCCGCCCTGTTCAAGCTGGCCGGGGACGCGCTCTACGCGGCCAAGACCGCCGGCCGCAACCAGGCCAAGATCGTCGAGTACAAGGCCGAGAAGGTGACGGCCTGAAGCGGCCGACGCGCCGCCCGAGTCCCGACGCCCGGCGATGACGCTCCCCATCTTCGCGCAATGAATCTCTGCGCAATGAAAATCGGCGGCCTCACTGCCGAGGCCGCCGACTTCAAACGCCATCTGCATCCGCCCGCCGATCCCGCTTGGACCCCCTGGGATGAACCCCTGGGGATGAATCCCTGGGGATGAACCCCCTGGGGATGAATCCCTGGGACCGGGGCGGTGCGCCGTCTTAGTTGCCGACGGACGAGCTCAGGGTCGAGCCCACGTTGTTGAACACGCGCTGCAGGCTGGTACCGGTCAGCTGCAGGGCGGCGATGATGACCACGGAAATCAGAGCCGCGATCAGACCGTATTCGATGGCCGTCGCGCCCTTGTCCGACTTCAGAAACTTACGAATGCGCTTCATCGATCTCTCCTCGTAAAGCCGCGTCCCGCACGATGCGGTCCGCTGTGTCGGTCTCGGGCGATCTCGCTTCGCAATCACCCCGGCCCACCTCGATAAAATATGCAGGCCAATTTTCGGATCACAAGTAAATCGACTAAAGCCGTTCACATGATAATGTATTGATATGCATGAGCATTACAGAATAACTTGCGAACAACTTCGGCCGATTTTTCATCGAATACTGGGCGAATTCGACCCCGCGCGATAAGGCCTTGGCGCGACACGCGAAAGATAGCCCGCGCGGCCGCGCCGCCAAACTCGAAAATCTCAGTCAACTTCGCATGAAATTCCTTACCAATTTCTTGAGATTCCAAGTCGAAAGCCGATCGTGGAAGGCGGCCGGACCACCCGATCCGCAGCCTAGCCCAGCGGGCCCGATCCGGGGGCGGAATTGGCGCAGGTTGTGACGCCGGGCACGATCCGGTAGTTTCGGCCCGAGTTTCCGGCAATACAGACCGAGTCGACTGCCTTAATGATAGCGATCATGCCCCAGCCGAGCACGATCCTGGTGGTGGACGACACCGCCAATACGCTCGAGTTGATCGCGACCATCCTCGGCACGGAGCACAAGGTGCTGACCGCCGGCGACGGCGAGACCGCGACGAAGATCGCCCTCCAGGAAGAGCCCGACCTGATCCTGCTCGACATCCGCATGCCGGGCATGGACGGCTACCAGCTCTGCAAGCTGCTGAAGGCGGACCCGGTCACCCGCGAGATCCCGGTGATCTTCGTCACCGCCATGGACGAGGAGCGCGAGGAGGCCAAGGGGCTCGAGCTCGGCGCCATCGACTACATCACCAAGCCGCTGAGCCCGCCGATCCTCCGGGCGCGGGTGCGCAACCACATCGATCTCAAGCGCCAGCGCGACCAGCTCCGCCGGCTCTCGGCGGTGGACGGGTTGACCGGCCTCGCCAACCGGCGCGCCTTTGCCGAGGCGCTGGAGAAGGAGTGGCGCGGCGCCATCCGGCGCAACACCTCGATCTCGCTGCTGATGACCGACATCGACGATTTCAAGCAGTTCAACGACGCCTACGGCCATCTCGCCGGAGACGAGGCGCTGCGCCGGGTCGCCAAGGCGCTGGAGAGCGCCGCGCTGCGGCCGGCCGACATGGTCGCCCGCTACGGCGGCGAGGAGTTCGTGATCCTGCTGCCCGATACCGGGGCCAACGAGGCGGCCTTGGTCGCCGACCGCCTGCTGCTGGCGGTCCGGCGCCTGGCCATCCCGCACGAGCACTCGCGCGGCTGGCAATACGTGTCCTTGAGCGTCGGCCTCGCCTCCGCGCGGCCGAGCCGCGAGATGAACGCCAACGAGCTGCTCGATCTCGCCGACCGCATGCTCTACCAGGCCAAGTCCGGCGGCCGTAACCGCGTCGTCACCGCCAATCTCGACACCCCGGAAGAGCCGGCGGCCTGAGCCGGGCCTCGCTGCGCCGAATGGCGCAGTTGCGGGACGCGGTCGAACGGCCCATATCCTTTCGACCGGCGGAGGGTTCCCGTGACGGGTTTGTTGCATCGATGTCTGCGCGCGCTGGCGCTGCTCCTGCTGGTCGCCGGCCTGGCCCTGCCGCCGGCGACGGGCGGCGCGCATGTCGCGATCGACGCCGCGGCGAGCGCGGCGGACATGCATGCCGCGCCCTGCGGTCACGACGCCGGCCATGCGAAGCCGGCCGGCTCGTCGCATCGCCCTGATTGCTGCATCGCCGGCGCCTGCAGCCTCGGGCTCGGCCTCCCGGCGGTCGAATCCGCCACGCGGGAGCTCGCCGCCCGTTTCTTCGCCTACGCACCGCGCGTCGTCACCGAGCCGCTCGGCATCGACGCCCTGCCGGCCACCGATCCACCGAAGGCTGCGTGATCCCCGCGGCGCATTGCGCCGTCATCGATCGCCTCTTTGTCCGGCGCGGCCCGACGGCCTGCGCCCCCCAAGCCTTTTCGGATGGATGCCCATGACGACACGTTCTTTCGCCCCCCTCTCGCGCCGCCGCTTCCTGGCCTCGACCGCTCTCCTCGCCGGCGCCGCCGCTCTTCCGCTCGCCGCGCGCGCCGACGCACCGGCGCTGCGCGTCACCCGCCGCAGCCTCGAGGTCCACGGCAGGGCGGCCTCGGTCTTCGGCCTGGTCGGGCCGGACGGCAAGTCCGGCCTGATGCTGGATCCCGGGCAGCGCTTTGCCTTCGATCTCGGCAACGAGGCCGGCACCGACACGATCGTTCATTGGCACGGCCAGACGCCGCCCCCGGCCGAAGACGGCGTCACGGATACCGGCTACGCGCTTGCGCTGAAGGACGGAGAGCGGCGCGGCTACGATTTCGCGCCGCGGCCCGGAACGCATTGGATGCATTCGCATCACGGCCTGCAGGAGCAGCTTCTGCTCGCCGCGCCGCTGATCGTGCACGGCCCGGAGGATCTCCGCCGCGACGCCCAGGAGGTGGTCGTGCTGCTGCACGACTTCAGCTTCCGCGATCCGGCCGAGTTGCTGGCCGGCCTGACCCGGGGCGGCGCCGGCATGGGCGGCATGGACATGTCGAACATGCCGGGCATGGACATGGGCGGGATGGACCACGGCTCCGGCCTCCCGGCCGATCTCAACGACGTCGCCTACGACGCCTATCTCGCCAACGACCGCACCCTCGCCGATCCGGAGGTGGTGGCGGTGGAACGCGGCGGGCGGGTGCATTTGCGGCTGATCAACGGCGCGACAGCGACGGCGTTCTGGATCGACCTCGGGACGCTCGACGGCAGCGTCGTCGCGGCCGACGGCAATCCGGTGCAGCCGGTCGCCGGCCGGCGCTTCCCGATGGCGCAGGGCCAGCGCCTCGACATCCTGATCGCGCTGCCGGCCGAAGGCGGCGTGTTCCCGATCCTTGCGCAGCGCGAGGGCGACCGGGCGCGGACCGGCATCCTGCTGGCGACGCCCGGCGCTGCGATCGCGAAGATCGGCGAGACCGCCGGCCAGCCGGCGAATGCCGTCGACAACACGCTGGAAGCCCGTCTTTCGGCGGTTGCGCCGCTGGCGGAGAAGCCGGCGGACGTCGCCTACCGGCTCGACCTCACCGGCTCGATGATGCCCTATCAATGGTCGATCGACGGCCGGACCTGGCAGGACCGCGTGCCGCTGGCGGTGACCGCGGCCCAACGCGTGGAGATCGAGCTCGTCAACCGGAGCATGATGGCGCATCCGATGCATCTGCACGGCCATCATTTCCAGGTGACGGCGCTCGACGGCAGCCCGCTTCCCGGCGCGATGCGCGACACCGTGCTGGTGCCGGTCAACGGCCGCGTCACGATCGCCTTCGACGCCGACAATCCGGGCCGCTGGCTGTTCCACTGTCACAATCTCTTCCACATGGCGACGGGTATGATGACCGAGCTGATCTACGCCTGATCGGCCCGTGGCGGGCCGTCGCGACGGCCCGCCGCAGCCTCTTGAGACGGCGCCTCGCGCTTCCCATTTAGTGGAGTGTGGGAGCCGTGCCTCTGGAGGGCGGTTCCACGTCTTTGCTCACACGAGGAGGATGACATGAGCTTCAAGTCTCTGATGCCTTTTGCGCGCTATGCCGCGCCCAGCCGCACCGCCGCCGACCTCGATCCGTTCACGTCGATGCGCCGCGAGATGGACCGCATGTTCGACGACGTCTTCAAGGGCTTCGGCAACGGCGCGCCCGCCGCTTTGACCGGCGCCGCCGGCGCTCCGCGGATGGACGTCAAGGAAACCGAGGCCGGGATCGAGATCACCGCCGAGCTTCCGGGCGTCGATGAGAAGGATGTCGAGGTCGAGCTGGCCGACGACGTCCTCACCATCCGCGGCGAGAAGAAGTTCGAGAAGGAGGAAGGCGACAAGGAGAAGGGCTATCACGTGATGGAGCGCTCCTATGGCAGCTTCGCGCGCTCGGTCCAGCTCCCCTATGGCGCCGAGACCGACAAGGTCACCGCCGACTTCTCGAAGGGCGTGCTGAAGGTCGTCGTGCCGCGGCCGGCCGAGGTCGAGGCGAAGACCAAGAAGATCCAGATCAAGGCGAGCTAAAGGCCCCACCTCGTCCATAAGGGTCGCCCATGAGGATGAGGGCCCCCGCGGCGGCATCGACGCCGCGGGGCTTCTCATGCCGCGAAACTGCTGCGTAGGCGAATCGGTCGCATCCCGCTTTCTTGACTTGATGCCTATCAATCCGGACAGTACCCGAATGTGCCTGACGGGCTGGGCCGGCTTGCCGCGGGGCGGCTTCTCACGGAGCTAGGATGAAACTGGTTGCGGCGAACCCATGTCCGCGGCACGAGCCGAGTGGCCTGCCCCAGGATTGCGCGCATTGCGCCGTGCGCGAGATCGCGGTCTGCACCTCGCTCTCGGCTCCCGAGCTGGAGCGCCTGAGCGCGATCGCGGTCAACCGCCGGTTCGAGGCCGGCGACGCGCTGTTCCGCGCCGAGGATGCGGCCGCCATGGCCGGCACGATCATCCTCGGCACGATCAAGACCTACAAGCTCCTCGCGGACGGCCGGCAGCAGATCGTCGGCTTCCTGTTCCCCGGCGACTTCGTCGGCTCGCCGACCGGGCACACGCACCACGTCTTCGCCGAGGCGCTGACGCCGGTGGAGCTCTGCGTGTTTCCCTTCTCCGCCGTGCAGCGCCTGATCCGCGAGATGCCCAATCTCGAGCGCCGGCTGCTCGCCATCGCCCATGAGGATCTCGACCTCGCCCAGAACTGGATGCTGCTGCTCGGCCGCAAGACCGCGCAGGAGCGCCTGGCGACCTTCCTGCTGCTGCTCGCGGAGAAGGCCAAGGCCCGCGGCACGGCCGGCGGCCCGCTGGAGCTGCCGATGAATCGCGGCGAGATCGCCGACTATCTCGGCCTCACGATCGAGACCGTGTCGCGGCAGTTCTCCAAGCTGAAGAAGGCCGGCTTGATCCGGATCGACGACAGCCACGCCGTCACCATCGCCCATCCCGATCGCCTGGCCGAGATCGCCGAGGGAACGGCATGAACGACGCGCCCGCGGCAAGGCCGCCGCTGTCCGATTCCGACCACGCGCTGATCCGGACCGCGATCGATCTGATCAACGCCCGCTATGTCGAGAACCGCCACCATATCGCCGCGGCGGTCCGCGGCAGGAGCGGCAAGGTCTATACCGGCCTCCACCTCGACACCTATGTCGGCCGCGCCTCGGTCTGCGCCGAGGCGGTCGCGGTCGGCCAGGCCATGGCCGCCGGCGAGAGCGGCATCGAGGCGATCGTCTCGGTCCGCCACCCGCGGCCGCGCGAGCAGCATCGCGAGGCGCAGCTCGTCTCCCCCTGCGGCGTCTGCCGCGAGATGCTGAACGACTTCGCCCCCGGCGCCGTGGTGCTGCTGGCCGGTCCGCACGGGACCGAGCGGCGCCCGGTCGAAGCCCTGCTGCCGGACAAATACCGCCGCAAGCCGTAGCGGCTCGAACCGCGCTGGATTTGCCGGAAAATCCCTCTATCTTCCCGGCATCATGATCGATGCCGCGTCACCCCCCGCCCTGACCCGCGCCGCCTCCCGCGCCGGCCGCGACCGCGTGGTCGGACTCTGGCTGCTGATCTGCGCCGGGATGATCTTCGTGATGGTGATCCTGGGCGGCATCACGCGGCTTTCCGGCAGCGGCCTTTCCATCATGGAATGGGATCCGCTGATGGGCGCCCTGCCGCCGATGAGCGATGCCGAATGGGCGCGGGTCTTCGGGCTCTACCAGGGGATCGCCCAGTACAAGCACATCAACCCCGACATGACGATCGAGGGCTTCAAGGGCATCTTCTGGTGGGAATACAGCCACCGCGTCTGGGGCCGGCTGATCGGCGTCGTATTCTTCCTGCCCTTCCTCTGGTTCCTGTTCAGGGGCTATCTGGGGAAGGCCCATGGGAGCCGGGTGGGGGCGCCGAAGCTCGTTGCGATCTTCCTGCTCGGCGCCCTGCAGGGCGTCGTCGGATGGTACATGGTCGCGAGCGGCTTCGAGGACCGCGATTCGGTCAGCCAGTACCGGCTGGTCGTCCATCTGCTGATGGCGCTGCTGATCTACGGGCTGATCCTCTGGTCGGCCCTGGATCTCCTCACCGCCGCGCATCCCGAAGGCGATCGCCGGCAGGCGCGCCGCCTGCTGTTCCATGGCCGGCTGCTGCTGGCCCTTATCGCCCTGGAGCTGGCGCTGGGCGGGCTGGTGGCGGGGCTGCATGGCGGCCTGCTCTACAACGACTTCCCGCTGATGAACGGCCGCTGGATCGCCCCCGACGTGTTCGGCCTGACACCCTGGTGGCGAAGCATCACCGAGGATCCCGGCACCGCGCAGTTCCTGCACCGCATCGGCGCGGCGCTGATCACCCTGCTGGTGCTGACGCTCGCCTGGCGCGCCGGGCGCGGCCCGGTCATGCCCGGCCGTGCCGGCCTGCTGCTGGCGGCGCTCATCCTGCAGGTCGGCCTCGGCATCTCGACCCTGATCCTGGTCGTGCCGTTGCCCCTCGCGGTCGCCCATCAGGCGGGCGCGGTGGCGTTGTTGAGCGCGGCGCTCTACTTCCAGCATGGCGTCAAGCGCCTCGCGGCCGCGCCATGAACGACGCCGTCCCGATGGAGCGCATCCCGGTCTCGGTCATCACCGGGTTCCTCGGCTCCGGCAAGACCACGCTCCTGAAGCATCTGCTGCCGCAGCCGGCGATGGCCGACACCGCGGTCGTCATCAACGAGTTCGGCGAGGTCGGCCTCGACCACCTGCTGGTCGAGACCGCCAAGGACGACATGGTGCTGCTCTCCAGCGGCTGCCTCTGCTGCACGATCCGCGGCGACCTGGTGGACACGATGCGGCGCCTGTTCTTCCGCCGCCGCGCCGGCGAGATCCCGCCCTTCAAGCGCGTCGTCATCGAGACCACGGGTCTCGCCGATCCGGCGCCGGTGCTGCACACCCTGATGCGCGATCCGCTGGTCTCCGAATGCTATCGCCTCGACGGCGTGATCGCGACGGTCGATGCGGTCAACGGCATGGGCCAGCTCGACCGGCAGATGGAATCGGTGAAGCAGGCCGCGGTCGCCGACCGCCTGCTGCTGACCAAGGCCGATCTCGCCGATCCCGCGGCGATCGACGCGTTGAAGCGGCGGCTGCACGTCCTCAATCCGGCGGCGCCGATCTTCACCGTCGAGCACGGCGCGATCGATGCGGCGAAGCTCCTCAATGCCGGTCTCTACAATCCGGAGACCAAGTCGCTCGACGTGCGCCGCTGGCTGAACGCCGAAGCATACGACGATCACGGCGAAGGCCATGGCCACGATCACCATCACGGGCATCACCACGGCCAGGACCCGCACGATGTCAACCGGCACGACGCGCGGATCTCGGCCTTCGCCATCGACTGGGACCGGGCGCTGGACTGGGCGGTCTTCATCGACTGGATCGAGATGCTGATCGCCGGCCATGGCGAGAACCTGCTCCGTATCAAGGGCATCCTGAACGTCGCCGGCGAGGACGCGCCGGTCGCGATCCATGGCGTCCAGCACCTGTTCCATCCGCCGGTCATGCTGCAGGCCTGGCCGGACCGGGACCGGCATTCGCGCATCGTCTTCATCACCCGCGACATCCCCCGCGAGACGCTTCTCGCTTCGTTCCGGAGCTTCTTCGCGGACGCGAAAACCGCCTGATTCGCCGTGCTTATTCAGGCGCTTTAGGGGTTTCAAAAGCCCGGCCGCCGGGCTACCGTTTCCGGCAATCCGGATTCGGAACGCCTTTGCCGCTTACCGACCGGCCAAAAATGTGACCATGCAGGGAGAGAGATGATGGCACTTTCTAGGACGTTCTTGCTGTCGGTCGCCGTCGGGGCGATCTCGGCCGCATATTCGGGTATGGCGACCGCCGACATGATGCAGAAGGTCGGCGCCGGCGAAGGGGCGGTCAACATCATCGCCTGGGCCGGCTATATCGAGAACGGCTCGGACGACAAGAACTACGACTGGGTGACGCCGTTCGAGAAGAAGACCGGCTGCAAGGTCGCGGTGAAGATCGCCGGCACTTCCGACGAGATGGTCTCGCTGATGAACGCCGGCGGCTACGATCTCGTCACCGCGTCGGGCGACGCCACCATGCGCCTGATCCGCGGCGGCACGGTGCAGGAGATCAACACCGCGCTCATTCCGAGCTACTCCACCATCGACCCGCGGCTGCAGAACGCGCCCTGGCACACGGTGGACGGCAAGCATTACGGCGCCTCCTACCAGTGGGGGCCGAACGTGCTGATGTACAACACCGCCGTCTTCAAGGAGGCGCCGAAGTCCTGGGACGTCGTCTTCAAGGAAATGACGCTCGGCGACGGCAAGTCGAACAAGGGCCGGGTCGAGGCCTATGGCGGCGCCATCTACATCGCCGACGCGGCACTCTACCTGATGAAGCACAATCCCGATCTCGGCATCACCGATCCCTACTATCTCGACCAGAAGCAGTTCGACGCCGCGGTCGATCTCCTGAAGCAGCAGCGCCAGCTCGTCGCCAAGTACTGGACCGACTACGCGGCCCAGATGGACGAGTTCAAGAACGAGGGCATCGTCGCCTCGACCTCGTGGCCGCTCCAGGTCAACTCGATCAACGGCGACGCCAAGTCCAAGATCAAGGTCGCCGGCGTGGTGCCCGAGGAAGGCTCGACCGGCTGGTCGGACACGACGATGATGGCGACCACCGCGCCGCATCCCAACTGCGCCTACATGTGGCTGGAGCACTCGCTCGATCCGGCGACCCAGGCGGGCGTCGCCTCCTGGTTCGGCAGCGTCCCCTCGGTCCCCGCGGCCTGCAAGGGCCAGGCGATCCTCGGCGACGAGGGCTGCAAGGCCAACGGCTCCGAGCTCTTCGACAAGATCCATTTCTGGAAGACGCCGATCAAGGATTGCGGCGGCGACAAGACCTGCGTCGACTACAAGACCTGGGTCGAGGCCTTCAACGGCATCCAGAGCGGACAATAGGCTCCACGCGTTCGCCGGCGGGCGGGCATCTCGTGCCCGCCCGTTTCGTTTAAGGGGATCATGGCCAGCAGCGAAAACTCGATCGCGGTCTCGTTCCGCAACGTCTCGCGGCATTTCGGCGCCGTGAAGGCGGTGGACGACGTCAGCTTCGAGATCAAGGACGGCGAGTTCTTCGCCATGCTGGGCCCGTCGGGCTCCGGCAAGACCACGTGCCTGCGCCTGATCGCCGGCTTCGAGCAGCCGACCCAGGGCACGGTCTCGATCCACGGCCAGGACGTCAACGGCATCCCGCCCTACGACCGCGACGTCAACACCGTGTTCCAGGATTACGCGCTCTTCCCGCACATGACGGTCGCGCAGAACGTCGCCTACGGCCTGATGATCCGCAAGGTGCCGAAGGCCGAGCGCGAGAAGCGCGCCGAGGAGATGCTGGCCATGGTGGCGCTGTCCGGCTTCGGCGGACGGCGCCCGTCCCAGCTCTCCGGCGGCCAGCGCCAGCGCGTGGCGCTGGCCCGGGCGCTGGTCAACCATCCGAGCGTGCTGCTGCTCGACGAGCCGCTGGGCGCGCTCGACCTGAAGCTGCGCGAGCAGATGCAGATGGAGCTGAAGGCGATCCAGCGCCGGGTCGGCATCACCTTCATCTACGTGACCCACGACCAGGGCGAGGCGCTCTCCATGAGCGACCGCGTGGCCGTGTTCAACCACGGCAAGATCGAGCAGATGGCGAGCCCGGCCGAGCTCTACGAGCGCCCCAAGACCGCCTTCGTCGCCGGCTTCGTCGGCATCTCCAATCTGGTCGCCGGCGAGCTCGCCCGGCGCATCGCCGGTTCCGACAGGCCGGTCTCGGTCCGGCCGGAGAAGATCCATCTCGAACCCGCCGCCGGCCGGATTCCCGATCAGGCGCAGTCCGCCGCCGGCCGCGTCGAGAGCATCCTCTATCTCGGCGCCAGCACCCGCTATCTGGTCCAGCTCGACGGCGGCGGGGAGCTGACCGTGCTGCTCCCGAATCGCGACGCGCATTTCGAGCCGGCCCAGGGCGATCCGGTCCGGCTCTGGTGGGAGCCGCGGCATTTGATGCGATTCGAGGCCTGACGTCACCAATCGGCCATGGGCCGCTATGCCGGGTGTGAGTCCGGCAGCGCTAGGCTGCTTGGTTTAACCAACTTATAATGGTTTGCTGATTAAAAGCAGGTCGGCGCGCGTAGCGCGTTGAGCCAAAAGGATTTTGTTTCTCGGCGAGTCCGCGTCGGTCCACGCGCGGCGCTCGCTCTCCCGGCGATCCTCGACGGTCGCGGGAGGAAAACGGGCGGAGGGGACGGCCGTCATGGATCAGGTCTTGGCCAGCTTCCAGCAGCACGATCTGCGCTTGGTGACGCTCGCCGCCCTGATCTGCATCCTCACCTCCTATGCCGCCTACAGCCTGGTCGGCCGCGGCGTCGAGGCGGGACAACGGGCGCGCGTCTGGTGGATCGGTGCCGGCGCCTTCGCCTGCGGCAGCGGCTTCTGGGCGACGCATTTCATCGCCTTGCTCGGCTACGAGCCGCCGGTTCCCGTCGCGTTCGACGTCCCGCTGATCATCGCCTCGATCGTGGTCGCGGTCGTGGTCTCCGGCCTCGGCTTCGCCATCACCATGATGCGCATGATCGGCATGCCCAGCTTCGGCGGCGCCGTGGTCGGCGCCGGGATCGGCGCCACCTTCTATGTCGGCACCGCGGCTTTGCGCGCGCCGGGGCTCATCGGCTACGACACCAACCTGGTGCTGATCGCGCTGGTGGTCGGCATCGTGCTCGGCGGCGTCGCCACCATGGTCGGCCTCGCCAAGTTCGACTTCGCCCACCGCATGATCGGCGCGGTGCTGCTCACCGTCGGGGTCTGCGCGCTGCATTTCATCGGCATGGCGGGACTCGGCATCACGCCCGACCCGGCGATCGTCGTCGCCGAAGACGCCGACACCATCGGCCCGGGCGGGCTTGCGATCATCGTCACCGCGGTCACGATGCTGATCCTGTCGCTGGCATTGGTGGGCGCGGTGCTGGACGAGCACCTGGCCAGTCGCGCCGCCCGCGAGGCGGCGCGACTGCGGGCCAGCGAGAACCGCTTCCGCCAGCTGGCCGACGCGACCTTCGAGGGCATCCTGATCCAGGTCGCCGGCCGCATCGTCGACGCCAATGCCGCGATCGCCAAGCTGATCGGCCGCCCGATCGAGAAGCTGGTGGGCACCCAGGTGATGGACTACGTCGCCGAGGCGAGCCATCCGATCCTGAAGAAGCACATGGCGACCGAGATCGACGCCGCCTGCGAGGTCGAGCTCAAGGCCGGCGACGGCGCGCTCGTCCCCGCGGAAGTGCTGACCCGCAAGATCCAGTCGGACGAAGGCGCCGCCACCGTGCTGGCGGTGCGCGACATCACCGAGCGCAAGGAGGCGGAGGAGCGGATCCGCCACATGGCGCATCACGACCACCTGACCGGCCTGCCCAACCGCCGCATGTTCGTCGACCGCCTGCACCAGGTGCTGGCGCGCAGCAAGCGCGACGGCACCACGGTCGCCGTGCTCTGCCTGGACCTCGACCGGTTCAAGCATGTGAACGACCTGGGCGGCCATGCCGCCGGCGACGAGCTCCTGAAGCAGGTCGCCAAGCGCCTCAGCGACTGCATCCGGACGGAAGACACCGCAGCGCGCCTCTCCGGCGACGAGTTCGCCGTCATCCAGGTCGGGGTCGCCCATCCCGACGGGCCCGGCATCATGGCCGAGCGCCTGGTGAAGGCGGTCGGCAAGCCGTTCGACCTCGGCGGCCAGCAGACCATGATCGGCACCTCGATCGGCATCGCGCTCTATCCCGGCGACGCCGAGGAGGCCGACGACCTGGTGCGCGCCGCCGACACCGCGCTCTACCGCGCCAAGGAGGCCGGCCGCGGCACCTTCCGCTTCTTCGAGGCGCAGATGGACGTGCGCCTGCAGGAGCGCCGCATGCTGGAGCGCGATCTCCGCCAGGCCCTGGCGGCCGAGCATCTCCAGGTCCATTACCAGCCGCTCGCCGATTGCGGCGGCGGATCGATCGTCGGCTTCGAGGCGCTGGTGCGGTGGAACCATCCGGAGCGCGGCTTCATCTCCCCCGCGCAGTTCATCCCGCTGGCCGAGGAATGCGGCCTGATCATGCCGCTCGGCGCCTGGGTGCTGCGCCGCGCCTGCTCCGACGCGGCGAACTGGCCCGACGACAAGCTGGTCGCCGTCAACCTCTCCCCCGCGCAGTTCCGCCACGCCGATCTCGCCAAGGAGATTCTCGCGGTGCTGCGCGAGACCGGCCTGCCGGCGCGCCGCCTCGAGCTCGAGGTCACCGAGAGCCTGCTGATCGACGATCCCGACCGCGTGCTCTCGACCCTGATGGTGCTCAAGGAAGCGGGCGTCAGGATCTCGCTCGACGACTTCGGCACCGGCTATTCGAGCCTGAGCTATCTGCAGCGCTTCCCGTTCGACAAGATCAAGATCGACCGCTCCTTCGTCTCGCAGATGGAGAAGAACGCGGATTCGATGTCGATCATCCGCGCGGTGATCGCGCTCGGCAAGTCGCTGCGCATCAAGATCACCGCCGAGGGCGTCGAGACGCCGGCCCAGCTCGGCCTGCTGCAGCAGGAGAACTGCGACCTGGTGCAGGGCTACCTGCTCGGCAAGCCGATGGCGAAAGAAGACCTCGGCGGCCTGCTCGCCGAAGCCTCCATGACCCACGAGCCGTCGCAGGGCGCCGCGGCCAGGTAGCTTCTCCGTCATATCGATAATTCGCGCGGCCGTGGAAACGGTGTGACGCGCTTCTCACTTCCCTGCATCCACGATTGCCGCCGGCGCGAATAAGCGCGAGGAAGCGGCCCCAGGTGGCGCCGCACAGAGGGCGCCGGTATGACCGAGGGAAGCATGAACCAGATGACCAAGCTCGCCTGGCCGCGGAAGCGCCGGGAGATGCACAACCACCACATGGATTCGACGATCTGGAACGACTTCAGGTTTCGCGACGACGACGTGATCATCGCCACCTACGGCAAGTCCGGCACGACCTGGACGCAGCAGATCGTCTCGCAGCTGATCTTCAACGGCGCCGAGGGGATCGACGTGTCCAGGCTCTCGCCCTGGGTCGATCTCAGGATCATGCCCAAGGAGGCGATCGCCGGGCTGGAGCACCAGACCCACCGCCGCTTCCTGAAGACCCACCTGCCGGTCGATGCCTTGGTGTTCTCGCCCAGGGCCAAGTACATCTACATCGGCCGCGACGGGCGCGATGCGATCTGGAGCCTCTACAACCACCACATCAACGCCACCGACCAGTTCTTCGCCGCCTTCAACGGCACGCCCGGCCGCCATGGTCCCGGGCTGCACCGCGGCGCGGCCGACGTGCATGCGTTCTACACCCGCTGGTTCGAGGGCAACGGCGAGCCCTATTGGCCGTTCTGGGAGAACATCCGCTCCTGGTGGGGCATCGGCGACCTGCCGAACGTGCTGCTGCTGCATTTCAGCGACATGAAGCGCGACCTCGCGGGCTCGATCCGCACGGTCGCCGACTTCCTCGAGATCGAGATCGACGAGCGGGTATTCCCCGCGATCGTCGAGCATTGCAGCTTCGACTACATGAAGGCCCATGCCGAGACGGTGGCGCCGCTGGGCGGCGCACTCTGGCAGGGCGGCGCCAGGACCTTCGTCAACAAAGGCACCAACGGCCGCTGGCAGGGCACGCTCAGCCCCGCCGAGATCGCCGCCTACGAGGCGAAGGCCGAAGCCGAGCTCGGCCTCGCCTGCGCCCGCTGGCTGGAATTCGGCGAGGGCTGCTGATTCGCCGTCGGGATTGCCCGGAACGAGCTTGGTGTTGATCGTGAAGTTGACGAGGTCGCCGCCCTTGAGAAACTGAACGTCGTCGCCCTGCAGGCTCAATGTCGCGCACCAATCGCTGTCGCTGCCAGGATAGTCGTAGCAAAGCTTGTTCCCATCCAGCGTGTAGCGGACGGTGTAGTTGCCATGCTGATCGTCCGTGCCGCGGATCTCGCCGCTCGGATCGTAATACTCGGACCACTTTACGTGATTCGGATATTCGCCGCGCAACGTGTTGCCCACCACCTTCGCCTTCAGGTCGTCCGCACCGAGAACGTGCCTCACGATAGCGTCGTCGGAAGAGATCGGCGACGTGTCCTTGAAGACCGTGAACTCGATCTTGAGGTCGCGGTTGGTGGCCAGCAGGGTGCAGGGGAGCTTGCTGTCCCTTTCGCAGCCCTCGAGCGCCTGCCTCGCGACTGCGCTCAAGTAGCAGTTCTCGTCGGTACAGTGGACGTAGTACGACTTGTCTCCGCTCTTTGAGACGGCGAAGGCACCTGGCTTGTTTGTCCCGATCGTCTTCAAGTACTCCTGGTAGCTGTCATAAACGCCCTGCGAGATCGCGATCGGGTCCGCCCACGCCGCCTCCAGTGGAAGCAGTGTCGCACCGGCCGTCAGAGGAAATACGAATAGGAGTCGCCGCATCTTCTGTCTCCTGCCATCCTCCCGCGAAGGTAGCAGTACTGCGATTCGACCTCCAGTTCAGACGGCAGCCCTTGACCTGGACCGCGGCTATCTCCTCAATAGCGGCCGGACTGTCCTCGGGGATTCTCTTGCCTTCCGACGCCGCGACCCGGTCGCCTTCCCTGCTGCACCGCCTCTCGACCGCGCTCTACGTCCGGCCGAGGCTGCTGCTGGTGCTGCTCCTGGTGCCGCCGCTGCTCTGGCTCGGCGTCATCTATCTGGGCTCGCTGTTCTCGCTGCTGGTGCAGAGCTTCTTCTCGGTCGATGACTTCACCGGCAAGGTGGTCTACCAGCCGACGCTCGCGAGCTACGCGGGCCTGTTCAACGAGACCAGCCTCAGCGTCATCCGCCGCACGGTGCTGACCGCGGCGATCGTCACGCTGATCTGCGCGTCGATCGCCTTCCCGCTCGCCTATTACATGGCGCGCTATGCGGGGCCGCGCGGCAAGGCGGTGTTCTATGTCGCGGTCATGCTGCCGCTCTGGTCGAACTACCTGGTGCGGGTCTATGCCTGGAAGCTGATCCTGGCCAAGGAAGGTGCCTTGACCTGGTTCCTGGCCCATCTCGGCCTGGAGGCGCCGCTCGACTGGATCCTCTCGGCGCCGGATATCGGCGGCGCCTCGCTCGGCACCTCGCAGATCGGCACCACCATCGTCTTCGTCTACATCTGGCTGCCCTACATGGTGCTGCCGATCCAGGCGGCGCTGGAGCGCGTGCCGAAATCGCTGATCGAGGCCTCCAGCGACCTCGGCGCCCACCCGCACGAGACCTTCCGCCGGGTGATCCTGCCGCTCTCGATCCCCGGCGTCGCCGCCGGCTCGATCTTCACCTTCTCGCTGACGCTGGGCGACTACATCATCCCGAACCTGGTGGGGTCGTCGCGGCCGTTCATCGGCCAGCTCGTCTACCAGTACCAGGGCACCGCCAGCAACCTGCCGCTGGCCGCCGCCTTCGCCGTGGTGCCGATCGTGATCATGGCGGTCTACCTCTCGATCGTGAAGCGGCTGGGGGCGTTCGATGCGCTCTGACGCGAACCGGGCCAAGGCCGGATTCGGCCTGACCGCCGCGGCGTGGTTCGGCGTGCTGTTCCTCAACGTGCCGATCCTCTTCATCATCCTCTACTGTTTCACGACCGACGACCGCTCCTACAGCTTCCCGCCGCCGGGGCTCACCACCGAATGGTTCGGCGTCGCCTTCGCCCGCGACGACCTCTGGCAGGCGCTGTGGCTTTCGGTGCGGGTGGCTCTTGTGGCGATGTGCGTCGCGCTGGTGCTGGGCACCCTGGCGGCGGCCGCCATGTACCGCTTCCGCTTCTTCGGCAAGGAGACGGTGACCCTGCTGATCCTGCTGCCGATCGCGCTGCCGGGCATCGTCACCGGCATGTCGCTCAGGGCCGCCTTCGATCTCGCCGGCCTGCCCTTCAGCTTCTGGACCGTGGTGCTGGGCCACGCGACCTTCTGCATCGTGGTGGTCTACAACAACGTCATCGCGCGCTTCCGGCGCTCGTCGCCCGCGCTGGTCGAGGCCTCGATGGACCTCGGCGCCAACGGCTTCCAGACCTTCCGCCACGTCATCCTGCCCAACCTCGCGACGGCGCTGCTGGCGGGCGGCATGCTGGCCTTCGCCCTCTCCTTCGACGAGATCATCGTGACGACGTTCACCGCCGGCAATCAGGCGACGCTGCCGATCTTCATCCTGAAGGAGCTGGCGCGGCCGCATAACCGGCCGGTGACCAATGTCGCCGCCGTCATGGTCATGGTGATCACCTTCGGGCCGATCCTGCTCGCCTACTACCTGACCCGCGAGACCCAGGACGTGGCCGGCAGCGGCAAGTAGCCGCTCAGTAGTTGGGCGCGTCGGGAAGCTGGGCGAGATATTCGAGCGTCAGCGCCACGGTCGCGACGATCATCAGCACCATGAAGCCGAGCACGACGAAGCGGCGGAGGCTCGCCTCGCGGCCGGAAGAGACCGCGCGCACCGTGCGCGCAAGGTTGGAGAACTTCGCCGTGATCCGGCGGAGCTTCTCGCGCTCCGTGTTCTGCCAGAAC
The DNA here is from genome assembly GCA_035548715.1 of Dongiaceae bacterium. Classification (GTDB taxonomy): domain Bacteria; phylum Pseudomonadota; class Alphaproteobacteria; order Dongiales; family Dongiaceae; genus Dongia. Next base: position 96,413 of record DASZSL010000091.1, on the reverse strand, counting down.
TGATAGAAGACGATCAGGTAGATCGCCGACAGGCCGATCAGCACGGTCAGGAACTGCGCGATCCGGAACAGCATGTCGGCCTTGGGCACATGCGCGCCCAGCACGCCGAGCGCGACGATCGCGAACAGGCCGATCGCCATCGAGCGCCATTGCTGCGCCTTGCCGTGCCGGCTGGTCTCCATCGCCTCGTGGTAGAGCGCCAGCATCTCGGCATGCGTGCGCTCGTCGAGCTCGCTGGCGACGAGCGGCTCCTCGACCTCCGTCTCCTCGGCTGCCGGCGCTGCATCTTTCGGCGGCGCCTTAGCCGCTTTCGCATCCTTGGCCATCGGACTGCCCCAGATTGCTCTAAGGCTATTGTGGGCGCTGATGGTTAACAAAGAACGAAGGCATAACAGTCTGAGAAGACTTGATAATCTCAGCTTTCCCCTGAGCCGGCGGATACGAGCTGACGCCCCGCGACCCGGACTTCGAAACGGCAAAGCGGACGGCTTTTGTAGTCAGCGCCACTTTCTTGCTGCTGGACGGGCGCGAGATCACTGCGACAGAGATCGAAGTGGTTGAAACGTTCCTGGCTCCGGCCGCTGGCGAAATCTCCGAGAACGAACTCGCGGCGTGGTTCCGCGAAAAGTCGGCCGAAATCTAACCCTGCTTCTTCCCGCCCCTGGCGGCCTCGATCAGCTTGGGATCGGGCTCGGTGCGGTGGGCGGCGACCATGCGGTTGGTGGCGTTCGCCATGCCGACGATCGAGACCAGCTCGGCCAGCATCGCGTCCGACATGCCGGCCTTCCGCGCGGCCGCGGTGTGGCTGACGATGCAGTAGTCGCAGGAATTGGTCATGCTGACCGCGAGATAGAGCATCTCCTTGACGACCGGATCGAGCACGCCGGGGCCCATGACCTGCTTCAGGTCCTCCCAGGTGCGCTTCAAGGTCTTCGGGTCGTTGGCCAGCACCTTCCAGAAATTGTTGATCCAGTCGACCTTGCGGGTCGCCTTGATGTCCTCGTAGACCGCCTTCACTTCCGGCGAGGCGTCGGCTTCTTCGATGAACGGCATCAAAGCCATGATCGGACTCCAGATGTCAGATGTCAGATGTCAGATGTCAAATGTCAGAGAAATACGGCGCCGGGTGCGCTTCTGTCACCTGACATCCGAATCAGTACATGTGCTGGCCGCCGTTGATCGACAGCGTCGAGCCGGTGATGAAGCCCGCATCGTCGGCGACCAGGAACAGCACGCCGCGGGCGATCTCGCTGGCCTCGCCGAGGCGGCCGATCGGGATCTTGGCGACGATCTTCTCCAGGACCGGCTGCGGCACGGCGCGCACCATGTCGGTGTTGATGTAGCCCGGCGCGATCGCGTTGACGGTGATGCCCTTCGAGGCGCCTTCCTGCGCCAGCGCCTTGGTGAAGCCGTGGATGCCGGACTTCGCCGCGGCATAGTTCACCTGGCCGTACTGTCCGGCCTGGCCGTTGATCGAGCCGATGTTGACGATCCTGCCGAATCCCCGCGACCGCATGCCCTCGATCGCCAGCCGGCACATGTTGAAGCACGACGTGAGGTTGGTGTGGATGACGTGCTCCCACTGCTCGGGCGTCATCTTGACGATGGTGGTGTCGCGGGTGATGCCGGCATTGTTGACCAGCACGTCGATCGGCCCCAGCTTCTGCGTGATCTCGGCGACGCCCTTCTCGCAGGACTTGAAGTCGGCGACGTCGAACTTGAAGACCGCGATCCCGGTCTTCTCGTGGAACGCCTTGGCCGCCGCGTCGTTGCCGGCATAGTTGGCGGCCACCGTGTAGCCCGCATTCTTCAGCGCCACCGAGATCGCCTCGCCGATCCCGCGCGTGCCGCCGGTCACCACCGCTACGCGTCCCATGGTTTCCCCCTGTCTTTTCTTCTGCGGTCTCTACATCTCTTCGTCATGGTCCGCGAAGGCGGACCATCCACGCGCTTCTTTCCGGCCGCGCCAGACTCGCGGATCCTCCGCCTTGGCGGAGGATGACGAGCAAGGGCGCAATATGCTTACCGCTCCACCGTCATCGCGATCCCCATGCCGCCGCCGATGCAGAGCGTGGCGAGGCCCTTCTTCGCGTTGCGCTTCTGCATCTCGTGCAGCAGCGTGACCAGCACGCGCGCACCCGACGCGCCGACCGGATGGCCGAGGGCGATGGCACCGCCGTTGACGTTGACCTTGGCGGGGTCCCAGGCGAGGTCCTTGTTGACCGCGCAGGCCTGCGCGGCAAAAGCCTCGTTGGCCTCGATCAGGTCGAGGTCGTCGATCTTCCAGCCGGCCTTCTTCAGCGCCGCGCGCGAGGACGGGATCGGGCCGGTGCCCATGATCGCCGGATCGACGCCGGCGGTCGCCCAGGAGACGATGCGGGCGAGCGGCGTCAGCCCGCGCTTGGCGGCGAGCTCCGCCGACATCAGGGTCAGCGCCGCGGCGCCGTCGTTGATGCCCGAGGCATTGCCCGCCGTCACCGTGCCGCCTTCCTTCAGGAAGGCCGGGCGCAGCTTCTGCAGCACCTCGATCGTCGTGCCGTGCTTGGGATACTCGTCGTCCGCGACGGTCACGTCGCCCTTGCGGTCCTTGACCACGACGGGGACGATCTCGTCCTTGAACCGGCCGGCCTTCTGCGCGGCTTCCGCCTTCTGCTGCGAGGCCAGGGCGAATTGGTCCTGCTGCTCGCGGGTGATCTGGAACTGCTTGGCGACGTTCTCGGCGGTGTTGCCCATGTGATAGCCGTTGAACGCGTCCCAGAGCGCGTCCTTGATCATGGTGTCGACCATCTCCGCATTGCCCATCTTGGTGCCGGGGCGCAGGTTCATCGCATGCGGCGCCAGGCTCATGCTCTCCTGCCCGCCGGCGACCACGATCTCGGAATCGCCGTTGCGGATCGCCTGCAGGCCGAGCGCCACCGCGCGCAGGCCCGAGCCGCAGAGCTGGTTGATCTGATAGGCGGTCTTCTCATAGGGGATGCCGGCGGCGACCGCGGCCTGGCGCGCCGGGTTCTGGCCCTCGGCGGCGGTCAGGATCTGGCCCATGATCACCTCGGAGACCTCGGCCGGATCGACCTTGGCGCGCTTCAGCGCCTCGACGATCGCCGCCTTGCCGAGCTCATGCGCCGAAAGCCTGGAGAGCGCGCCGCCGAACGAGCCGACCGGCGTCCGCGCGGCGGAGGTGATGACGACGTCGGTCCCGTTCTGGGCCATGGAATTCTCCTCGAAATGACGATGCTGACGCCCCTGTATGGGCATCTTGTCTTGCTGCTGCGACCCTAGAAGGAAGCCGGTTTCCGGGCAAGCGGCATGTCGTCGCCGGGCGCGGCCTTCGGTTACAATGCACCGCCCCGGGGACGCCGCCGGCGATGAAATGTCGATGAATCGTCACGAGCTCCGGTCTCTGGTCAAGCGGACCTCGCCGTGGCGCTGGTGTTCGGCTGAACGACCGCGGCGCCGCAGATTTCACGCCGCACAACGCCCGCTTGTGGCAGACTGCGCCCGACCAGAAACGGCGACGGGGACACCATGCGCGCGGATCCGAACGACCGGATCATCTCGGCCGACGGGCCGCCGGTGTCGCCGGTCTCGGTGCCGCGGATCTTCGCCGTCGGGCTGGCGCTGCCTTTCGCGCATCCGCTGCGGCTGATCCTCTGCAGCGTCCTGCCGCTGGCGCTGATCGTGGTGCTGGGGCTGGCGCCGATGGAACGCATCATCGTCATGTGGCAGACGATCTTCTCCGCCGCGCGGTCGGGCGGAATGGGCGCCGCGACGACCGCGCCGCCGGTCCTGCCCGCGGATGTCGGGGCCGATGTGCTGAAGGTCGAAGGCGTGCTGTTCCTCGCGCTGTCGCTCTGGCTCTGCGCCTGGCAGCGCGCGGCGGCGCGCGGCTTCGGCGAGCCGATCCTGCGCTGGCTGGGCTCCAGCCTGCTGCGCCTGCCCGGCTACGTCCTCGCCCTCGCGGTGTGGCTGCTGGCGCCGGTCGTGGTGCTGCTCATTCCCATCGGCGTGACGCTCGGGCTGATCGCGCTCAACATGGGCCTCGGCTGGGCGGCGCCGTCGCGGCAGGTGGCGGGCGAGATGGCGGCCATACCGGGCATGCTCAGCGACCTGCAATGGTGGGTGCTGGCGATCGCCATGCTGACGGTGACGCTGGTCGCGCTCTGGCTCAACGCCCGGCTCTCGCCGCTGCCGGCGCTGGTGGCGAGCCAGGGCTGGCGCCGGGCGCTGGGACGGGCCTGGCGATTGTCGCACGGCCATGGCTTCGGCCTCTCGGTCTCGCTGCTCGGCTACACGCTGCTCGCCTTCCTCGCGATCCTGATCGCCGGAATCGCGTTCGGCGCGCTGATGGTGGCGGGCGCCGGCGGCGGCATCCCCGATACCGGCACGGCCGTCACTTTCGGCGGCATCGTCGATCTCGGGGGAACGGCGTTGATCGCCATCTGGCACGCCTCGCTCGGCGCCCTCGTGGTGCGCGACGGCCTTTCGCCCGCCGAGGCGCTCGACCTCGCGATGTTCGACTAGCGATGATCCTGGAATCCGCGATACTCGACGTGAAGCCGGGCGAGGCGGCGGCGTTCGAGGCGGCGATGCAGCAGGCCCGGCCGCTGATCGCGGCGACGCCGGGCTTCGTCTCGATCGCGGTCCGCCGCTGCGTCGAGACGCCGAACCGCTATCTGCTGCTGGTCGAATGGGAGACGCTGGAGGCGCATACCATCGGCTTCCGGCAATCGGACCGCTATCGGCACTGGCGCGCCTTGCTCCATCACTTCTACGCACCCTTCCCGACGGTCGAGCACTTCGAGGGAGACATCGCCGGAGCCTAGGGCCTCGGTCGCGGCCGCCCGGCGAAGACCCGCAGCCGCCGGCGCCGGCCGGTCGCTATGTTCCTTTTATGTTCTGTCGGCTAGACTGGCCGAAACGGTGGCCCGGAGAGCAGGAGCGGGACGGCAGGGCATGAGGGTGCTGGTCTGCGGCGGGCGCGATTTCACCGACCGGGCATTGCTGGAGGCGGTGCTCGAGCGGCTGCATCGCGCGCGCGTCTTCACGGTGCTGATCGAAGGCGATGCGCGCGGCGCCGACCGCATGGCCGGCGCATGGGCGGAGGTCCAGGGCATCGCCCACGAGATCTTCAAGGCCGACTGGGATGGGCACGGCGCGAAGGCGGGGCCGATCCGCAACCAGCGAATGCTCGACGAGGGCCGGCCGGACCTGGTCGTCGCCTTCCCCGGCCACAGCGGCACGGACCACATGAAACGGATCGCGCGGGGCGCCGGGGTCGAGGTCATCGAAGTCCCGGCGGGGCGTGACCCGCCGGACGCGGCGTCGCGATGACAAATCACGGCACCGGCAGCGGATATGGTATGACAGCGGCCGCGGTGAACGATCGGGGCGGATCGCCGATGGAATCCGGGATCGAACGCAGGCTGACCAGCATCCTGTCCGCCGACGTCTTCGGCTACAGCCGCCTGATGGGGCTGGACGAGGCGGGCACGCTGGCGCTGCTGAACGATTACAGGGGCGTCATGACCGCACTGATCGCGCAGCACCGCGGCCGCGTGGTCAGTGCCGTGGGCGACGGCCTGCTCGCGGAGTTCTCGAGCCCGGTGATGGCGGTGCAGGCCGCCGTCGAGATCCAGCGCCAGCTCGCCGAGCGCAACCAGAAGCTCCAGCCCGACCGGCAGATGTGGTTCCGGATCGGCATCAATCTCGGCGACGTCATCGTGGAGCGCGACGACATCTACGGCGACGACGTCAACATCGCGGCGCGGCTGCAGGCCATGGCGGCGCCCGGCGGCATCCTGATCTCCGGCACCGTGTTCGACCAGGTCAAGCACAAGCTGACCCTGGGCTTCGAGCCCCTCGGGCCGCAGCATCTGAAGAACATCGACGCCGAGGTGCCGGTCTATCGCGCGGTGATGCGGGAAGCGCCGGTGCCGGCCGTCGCCGACGCGACCGGCGCCGGCAAGCCGACGGCGGAGCAGAGGCGGCAGCGGCTGGTGACGAGCGCCATCCGGACCGGCGCGCTCATCATCCTGCTCGCCGCCATCAATCTTCTCTCTTGGGACGGCGAGTTCTGGTTCCAATGGCCGGCCCTGGGCCTGCTCTTCCTGTTCGCGATGCGCGCGACCTCCATCTATCGCCACTGATTCAACAGACCGGGAGCCCGCCTTGGAGATCAAGCCGTTCGGCGTCGAGATGTGGATGAACGAGTTCGAGACCAGATGCGAACTCAACCTCGCCGAGACCTGCGTCGATTCGATCACCCTCGGCCAGCTCGTGGAGATGGCCGGCAAGCATAACAGCCTGCTCGACGAGCTGATGCCGATGCGCCTCGGCTATGGCGACATCGAGGGCTCGCCACGCCTGAAGGCGGCGATTGCCTCGCTCTACGCCCGGCAGAAGCCGGAGAACGTGCTGGTCTGCCACGGCACGATCGGGGCCAATGCGCTGGTGCACCAGGCCCTGGTCTCCCGCGGCGACCACGTGGTCGCCGTGGTGCCGACCTATCAGCAGCACTACTCGATCCCCGAGAGCATCGGCGCCGAGGTGACGCATCTCAGGCTCCGGATGGAGAACGGCTTCCTGCCGGATCTCGGCGAGCTCCGGTCGCTGGTGCGGCCGACGACCAGGCTGATCGCGATCAACAACCCGAACAACCCGACCGGCGCGCTGATGGACGCGGCGATGCTCGGCGAGATCGCGGCGATCGCGCGCGGCACCGGCGCCTGGGTGCTCTGCGACGAGGTCTATCGCGGCACCGACCAGGCGGGCGACGGCTTCACCGCGTCGATGGCCGATCTCTACGAGAAGGGCATCAGCACCGCCGGCATGTCGAAGACCTATTCGCTGGCCGGCCTGCGCCTCGGCTGGATTGTCGCGCCGAAGGCGGTGCTGGACGCGGCGATGATCCACCGCGACTACAACACGATCAGCGTGGGACGGCTCGACGACTACTTCGCGGCGCTCGCTCTGGAGAACCGAGACAAGGTGCTGGCGCGCGCGCACCGCATCACCCGGGACAACCTCGCGATCCTTGCCGGCTGGGTCGCGCGCGAGCCCAAGCTCGCCTGGGTGAAGCCGCGGTCCGGCACCACGGCGTTCCTGAAATATGACCTGCCGCTCCCGTCCCGCGACTTCTGCATCCGGCTCTTGGAACAGGAGGGCGTGATGTTCACGCCGGGCAGCGCCATGGACATGGAGGGCTGGCTGCGCGTCGGCTATGCCTGCCCCACCGAGACGCTGAAGGCGGGATTGGAGCGCGTGTCGCGGTTCCTCGCAAGACACGGCTGAGACGATCGGCGGAAACCATTCAAGAAAGTGTTCGACAGTGGACATCCCGCGGATATTCACCATCAGCGAAAGCGCTCACCGCATCCACAATCCGTTCACACCGGAAAAGCTCGCCACGCTCGGCGCGCACTGCGTCTGGAATCGGGAGCCCGGGTGCTGGATCTCGGCAGCGGCTCGGGGGAGATGCTCTGCACCTGGGCACGCGATCATGGCGTCGTCGGCACCGGCATCGATCTCAGCCCATTGTTCACCGCGCAAGCGCAACGTCGTGCTGCGGAGCTCGGTGTCGCCGATCGGGTGACGTTCATCCATGGCGATGCCGCCGGCTATGTCGCCGACGCGAAGGTCGATGTGGCCGCCTGTGTCGGCGCCACTTGGATCGGCGGCGGGGTCGCCGGCACCATCGAGCTTCCGACGCGGAGCCTGCGCCCCGGCGGGATCATCCTGATCGGCGAGCCCTATTGGCGACAATCGCCGCCGACCGAAGATGTCGCCAGGGGTTGTCTTGCGAACTCGGCTTCCGACTTCCTCCTGCTCCCGGAACTGCTCGCCTCGTTCGGCCGTCTTGGCCACGACGTCGTTGAGATGGTCCTGGCCGACCAGGACAGCTGGGACCGCTACGAGGCGGCCAAGTGGCTCACCATGCGCCGATGGCTCGAAGCCGACCCCGGCGACGAATTCGCGCCTGAGGTTCGAGCCAAGCTGACCTCGGAGCCCGCGCGCTACGCTGCGTACACGCGCGAATATCTGGGCTGGGGCGTGTTCGCGCTGATCAAGCGGTGACGGGTCGGGCATTCGGCCAATTGTCGGCGGCGCTTGCAAAAGAACACAACATGAACTATGATCGAAACTGGAGACTTCGTCGGTTTCCGAACTTCGAGGGTGCCGGTCCCGCGTCTGCGCGCGAGACCGACGTCGCGTCTCGCTCCGGGCCAATCTTGACAGGACCTTTACGGACCGACGAATCCGGGGGTGGCGCGGAATCGGCATTATTCGATATTCGTCAAATACTTAGGTGCCAAAACCGCTCCAGAACCGCCCCGGTTCGTAAAGGTGATTTCGGCGCCGGGCGCATCGCCGCTAAGTCATGCCCCGAACGCCCTCTCCTCGTCCCCAACCTCTGGAGCGATCATGAGCGCATTGGACATCTCCGACCGCGACCTCGCGCGCGTCCTGGATGAGGCCGCCACCCTCGCCAAGCGATACTGGGCCTCGCTCGAGGCGCGCCGCGCCTTTCCAGTCACCAACGGGGCGGAGACGCAGCGCCTGTTCGAGCGCGCCTGGGCCGAAGAGGGCTTGGGCGCGGCGGTGCTCGGCGACTTCGAAACGATCGCCGCGCATTCGCGGCCGTCCAATGGCAAGTTCTTCGCCTATGTCGCCGGCTCCGGCGAGCCGGTCGGCGCGGTCGGCGACCTCCTGGCTTCGGTGCTGAACCAGAACGCTACTTCCTGGCGCTCGGCGCCGGCGGCGATCAGCATCGAGCGCGCGGTCATCGGCTGGCTGGCGGAAGCGGTCGGCTGCGGCGGTTTTGCCGGCAGCCTGTGCGGCGGTGGTTCCTCCGCCAATCTGATGGCGCTCGCCATGGCGCGCGAGGCCAAGGCGCCGGCCAACGAGAGCGGCATCCGCCCCTGCGTCGTCTATGCCTCGACTGAGGTGCACATGGCGGTGCCGAAGGCGATCGCCCTGCTCGGCATCGGCCGCGACAACCTGCGCCTGATCCCGGTCGATGCCGATCTCCGGATGCGGGTCGATGCGCTGGAGGCGGCGATCGTCGCCGACCGCAAGGCCGGGCGGCTGCCGATCGCGATCGTCGCCTCGGCCGGCACGGTCAATATCGGGGCGGTCGATCCCCTGCGGGAAATCGCCGACATCGCCCGGCGCGAGGCGCTTTGGTTCCATGTCGACGGCGCCTATGGCGGGTTCGCCGCGATCGCGGCGCCGGAGAAGTTCGCCGGCCTCGACCGCGCCGATTCGCTGGCGCTCGACGCGCACAAATGGCTTTACCAGCCGATCGATTGCGGCTGCCTGCTCTACCGCGACCGCCGGCCGGCGCGCGCCGCCTTCTCGGCCAGCGGCGACTACGTCAAGGTGATGACCGAGGATCCGGTGGAATCCTTCGCGGTGTTCGATGAATCTATGGAGCTCAGCCGCCGGTTCCGCGCGCTCAAGCTCTGGCTCTCGCTGCAATATCACGGCCGCCGCGCGTTCCGCGCCACGATCGCCGCCGATCTCGGCCACGCCCAGCTCCTGGCGCGGGAGATCGCGGCCGCATCGGCGCTGGAGCTGGTGGCACCGGTGCCGTTGAGCGCCGTCTGCTTCCGCCACCGCACCAAGGACAATGCCGCGATCCTGAAGCGCGTCATCGCGCGCGGCCGGGTCTACATCTCCAACGCGACGATCGGCGGTGCGTTCGTGCTGCGCGCCTGCTTCGTCAACCACCGCGCCACCGAGGACGACGTCCGCGCCATCGTCTCCGAGGTCCTGGCCGCGGCGGATGAACTGAACGCCTAGATCGGCGCGCGCACCGAGTCTGCGCGCGCTCAGTCTGCACCTGCTTCGCCTGGCCGGTTCGACTCTCGCCATGCGCGCCGAGCCACGCCAATCGCGCGCGCCGCTTGGCGCAATCCGCACTATGTTACCGGCCGCGGCGGCGGCGACACCATCACCGGCGGCCGCGGCAACGACTTCGCGATCATGGGCGCCGGCAATGACCAGTTCATCTGGAATCCCGGCGACGGCAGCGACACGCTCGACGGCGGCAGCTGACCGTGGCCACGGTCCAGACCATCGATCACCTGGTCGTCGGCCAGGATGTGGTGACGCATCACTGAGACCGACAGATCTCAATAAAGCCTCCCCCGTCTTCGGGGGAGGCTGGTGGGGGAATCCCAGGCGCGTTATCCGGCGACTTCCCCCACCCACTTCCTCATCGGCTCCCAGACCAGCGGCAGGGCGCCGCGGCCGGCCATCATGCCGATATGGCCGGCGGTCGGGAGCAGGCGGTCGCTCCTGGGCAGCGCATCGGCCAGGGCGAGCGCGCTCTTCGGCGGCACGATCCGGTCGCCGGCCGGAATGAGGCTCAGCGCCGGCCGCAAGAATTTCCCGGGATCGACCGGCTCGCCGCCGACCAGCCACTGGTTGCGCGCGGTCCGGTTCTCGCCGTACCAGCCGAGCAGGCATTCGCGCGCGATCGCGGCGGCGACCGCCATCCCGTCGTTCAGCCAGTCTTCCAGTGCCACGAATTTCTGCGCGCCGGGGCTCGCGGGATCGAGCGCGCCGAAGCCCTGGAACTTGCGCAGCACCTGGAAGGGATCGAAGCCGCTGAAGAAGACCTGCAGCAGATCGACCGGCAGCTCGCCGAAGAGCTGCAGCACCGGCTCCAGGCTCCGGCCGATCTCGGCCAGCATCAGGGAATGCTCCTTGTTCTCGGCGTGGAAGTCCCAGGGGGTCGCGAGCAGGATCAGGCCGGCGAGCTCGGCCTGGCGGCGCAGCGCCAAAGCCAGCGCGAGATTGCCGCCCATGCAATAGCCGACGGCGAAGATCGGCCCGCCCGGCTCGCGTGCCACCGCTTCCAGCGCGCGCTCGAGCCTCAGGATGTAGTCGGCGAAATCGAAGTCCCGCTCGGCATCGCCCGGCGCGCTCCAGTCGATGACGAAGGGCGCCATGCCCTGCGCGGCGCTCCAGCGCAGGAAACTCGCATCGGCCTCGAGGTCGAGGATGTAGTAGCGGTTGACCAGCGACGGGATGACGAGAAGACGCGGCGCCTCGGGATCGCGCGTGGTCCGATAGTCGCGCAGCTTGGTCGTGCCCTGCTCCCACAGCACCGGCGCCTCGGGCACGGTGCGGCGGCGCGGATGGCGGCGATAACTCTCGACGCCCGTCAGGAGCTGGTCGAAGCGGCGCAGGCCTTCAGCCTGGAGCGCCGCCGCCAGCGCCGCCGGATCCGTTCTCTCCGCCTCCCGGAACAGCGCCGCCCACTTTTGCCGCAGGCTTTCTTGCTGGGCGCTTCGGCTTGGCGCCGGGCCTGGCGGGTTCTGCTCCCAGCTCCCCGCCTCCCAATTCCTTGAGACGAGCCTCAAGGCCGGCAAGATGGCGGCGGAGTTCAGCCAGGTCGCCGCCGCCAGGCTCAGATGCTGCGGCAGCGGGCGCGGCCCCAGTCTGGGCGGGTGCCGGGGCGGATGCGGGTTGCTTGCTCTGTCCATCTGCACCCTTCCACCATTCATAAGGGTTGGCGCCGCCGAGCCCGGCCTGGGTCGCCTCGGGGCGGGGCGCCGCCATCATGCCGGCGACCACGCCCTGAATCATCGCCGGAAAGGGCGAGGCCGCCATCATCCGGGCCATCTGGCGCATGAGGTCGGGATCGGCGGCGATCGCCGCCATCTGCTCCTGCCAGAGGTCCATGATCCGGCGCGCGAGGTCCTCGACCTTCGGCGGCGCGTTCGGATTCGGGGTTTCGGGGCCGTTTTCAGCCATGCCGGAAAGTATAGTGGCGGCTATTGCAGCGCGGTAGGGCGCAATTTCGCATCGCAGCGACCGCATTGCCAAAGAGGGGGTCGGTCCTGCTATGCTGCGTTGCAGAGAGGCTTTTCATTAAGGGTTTGGGCATGGCCGACAGCGACGTGAAACCCGAAAGCGGCACCGGCGCGGCGGGCGCGCCCAGGAACGGCCAGCCGCCGGTCCGGATCAAGAAATACGCCAACCGCCGGCTCTACAACACGGCGACCTCGTCCTACGTGACCTTGGACTATCTCGCGCAGATGGTCCGCAACGGCACCGAGTTCACCGTCGAGGACGCCAAGACCGGCGAGGACATCACCCGCTCGGTCCTGACCCAGATCATCGTCGAGGAAGAGGCCAAGGGGCAGAACATGCTGCCCATCAACTTCCTCCGGCAACTGATCAGCCTCTACGGCGACAACCTGCAGTTCCTGGTGCCGCGCTACCTCGAGCAGAGCATGGAGAGCTTTGCCAAGAACCAGGAGCAGATGCGCGGCTACATGAAGGAGAGCTTCGGCGGCATGTTCCCGATGGACCGCTTCGAGGAGATGTCGAAACAGAACATGGCCTTCTTCGAGCAGGCGATGCGGATGTGGAATCCGTTCAAGGCCGGCATGCCGGGCGCCCCTGGCGCACCGAGCGCGGGCGCCGCCGCCGGCGCGAAGCCGGCCGACGCGCCTTCCGCCGACGAGATCAACGACCTCAAGGCCCAGATGACGGCGCTGCAGCGCCAGATCGAGGCGCTGACCAAGGCGGCCGGCGGCAAGGGCGAGTAGCCGCCATACCCGACTTGCCGATGCAGCCTGTTCCAGCCGGAAGCACCCGGGTCCATCCTGAGTCTGCGCATGCCTGACATCCGGATCGACGATACGAATTTCCATTACCGCCTGGACGGGTCGGAGGATCGGCCGCTGGTGGTGCTGAGCCATGCGCTCTCCGTCAGCCATGCGATGTGGGGCTTCCAGCTCCCGCTGCTCGCGCAGCACTACCGCGTGCTTTCCTACGACATGCGCGGCCATGGCGGGACCGATGCGACCGGCCAGGACCTGACCCGCGGCTACACCCTGGAGCAGATGGCCGACGACGTGGCCAACCTGGCGTCCAAGCTCGGGCACAGCCGCTTCCATTTCGTCGGTCTCTCGATCGGCGGCATGATCGGCCAGGTGCTGGCGCTGCGGCACCGCAAGCTGCTGGACCGGCTGGTGCTCTGCTGCGCCGGCACCGGCAAGCCGAACGCCGACCAGCAGAAGATGTGGGACGACCGCGTGGATGCCATCACCAGGGGCGGCGTCCAAAGCCAGCTCGAGGGAACGCTCGGCCGCTGGTTCTCGCCCGAGTTCCGCGCCGCGGCGCCCCATGCGGTCGGCTGGATCGCCGACCTGATCCGCGCCACCGAGAGCGCCGGCTATATCGGCGCGGCGCTCGCGATCAAGCGCATGGACGTGCCGGCGGCGGAGCTGGAGACGCTGCGCCTGCCGACGCTCTGCATCGCCGGCGAGAAGGATCCGGGCGCGACCGTCGCGGCGGTCGGCACCCTGCGCGACCGCATCCAGGGCGCGCGGCTGGCGGTGATCAAGGGCGGCTATCACCTCTGCAACGTCGAGAAGCCCCACGACTTCAACGAAGCCCTGCTCGGCTTCCTGCTGGAAGGCGATGCCGACTGAAGAAGAGATCGACGAGCAGGAATACGGCCTCACCATCGACCGCGACCTGATCGAAAGTCGCCGGGTGCGACCGGTGCCCGGCGAGGAGCTGCGGGTCTTCGGCTACGGCTCGCTGATGTGGCGGCCGGATTTCCCCTATATCGACTTCGTGCCGGCCAGCCTGCACGGCTATCACCGCGCCTTCTGCATCCGCTCGACGCATTACCGGGGCACCCGCGAGAAGCCCGGGCTGGTCCTGGGGCTCGATCGCGGCGGCATGTGCCACGGCCTCATGTTCCGGGTGGAGGCGGCGAACGCCGACGCGGTCGCCGATGCGCTGCACGAGCGGGAGATGGTGACCGGGGTCTACGAGCCGCGCTGGCTCAACCTGCGGCTCGCCGGCGGGACGCTGGCCAAGGCGCTGGCCTATGTGGCCGACCGCAAACATCCGCAATATGCCGGGCGCCTGTCGGTCGCCGAGGTCGCCCGCCGCATACGCGGCGCAACGGGCCGCAGCGGCAGCAACATAGATTACCTGAAGAACACTGTGCGTCACCTGGAGGACATGGGCATCCACGAATGCAGCCTCCACCAGGTGTTGCGGCAGGTGGAGCAAGGGCAGTAGAGTTCTCTCCCATGTCGAGATGGCTCGAGGGACTGGAAGATCGCCTGGACGCCGCGTCCGGGCTGGCGGCGCGGCTCGACGTGATGCTCGATGCGCTGCAGGACCGCGGCTTCACGTCGCTCAGCTACGACTACACGCCGGTGCCCAGGACTCCGGAAGGCATCCTGATCAGCCCCAGCCTGCTCGAGATCCGCAACATCGATCCGGACATGCCGGACCTCTGGTGCAACGGCGGCTTCTGCCAGATCGACCCGATGCAGGAGCTCTCGATCAAGTCATCGAGCCCGTTCATGTGGTCCTGCCGCCGCGAGGGCGGCGAGGATCCCAGCGAGAACGCGCTGGTCGGCGTGCTCGGCGAGCGGCACCAGCCGGTGATCCACTACCTGAAGGATACGCGGATGACGATCGGCATCTCGGTGCCGATGCGGCTCGCCAGTGGCGGCCTCGCGACCTTCAACAGCGTGCGCATCGACCCGGAGCCCGGCTTCGAGAAGGATGCGCGGCGGCACCTGCGCGAGATCGCCGTCGCAGGCTATGTGTTCCACAATGCGGCGCTCGCGACCTTCGATCCCGATGCGATCGCCTGCCGGCACGTGCGCCTCTCGCCCCGCGAGCGCGAATGCCTGAAGCTCTGCGCCCAGGGGCTGACCGCCAAGCAGATCGCCTTCCGACTGGATCGCTCACCGGCGACGGTGATGCTGCACCTGAAATCCGCGACAAGGAAACTCGGCGCCCGCAACCGCGTGCAGGCGGTGGCAAGAGCCGGGCACTACCGCCTGCTCGACGGGGCCTGCTGATCAAGCATCGATCGTGATCCCGGCGCTCGGCGCTGGATGACGCAGAGGATGGTGGGCGCTTGGCGGACACCGCGCCCGCCTCTATGCTGCCGCCGCGTCGAACCTTCCCTTGCAGCATCATGTCCGTCAACCAGGAACACCCGAAGCATTCTTACTACGCGGCCACGGCCAATCCGTTCGCGCCGCTGCTGCGCCTGACGGAATCGCTCGCCGCCGATGTCTGCGTCGTGGGCGGCGGCTTCACCGGATTGTCGGCGGCACTCAATCTGGCCGAACGGGGATTCAAGGTCGTGTTGCTGGAGGCCAACCGCATCGCCTGGGGCGCCTCCGGCCGCAATGGCGGCCAGATCAATACCGGCCTCCGGAAATCGCCGCAGGAGCTGATCGCGCGCTTCGGCAAGCAGCGGGGACGCGCGCTGTTCGATCTCGCCGAGGAAGCGCGTTCCATCATCTGGGAGCGCGTCGAGAAGCACGGGATCCGGTGCGATCTGCGCGACGGCAACATGCTGCTCGCCTCGAAGCCCGGCGACCTGCCCTGGATGGAAGAGGAGATCGCCTGCTTCGAGCGCGAGATGGACTACCACAAGGCGAAGCTCTACGACCGCAACGCCATCCGCGCCGAGATCGCCAGCGACCTCTATCACGGCGGCATTAAGGATACCGGCGGCGGCCACCTGCATCCGCTGAACTACGCGCTCGGCCTTGCCGAGGCGGCGAAGGCGGCGGGCGTGCAGATGTTCGAGCATTCCGCCGCCACACGGATCGACGACCGGGATGGCAAGGTCACGGTGACCACGGCCGCCGGCAAGGTCGAGGCGAAATACGCCGTGCTCGGCTGCAATGCCTATCTCGGCGACCTCGCGCCCATGATCGCCGGCAAGATCATGCCGATCGCCAATTTCGTGATCGCCACCGAGCCGATGCCCGAAGCCGAGGCGCGCGCCCTCATCCCCAGCGGCGCCTGCGCCTGCGACACCAAGTTCGTGGTCTCCTACTATCGTGTGACCGCCGACAACCGCATGCTGTTCGGCGGCGGCGAGCGCTACAACACGCGCGAGCCGGCCGATATCGCCGGCTTCGTGAAACCCTACATGCTGGACGTGTTTCCGCAGCTTGCGTCCAAGCGCATCGACTACGGCTGGGGCGGCATGCTGGCGATCACGATACTGCGCCTGCCGCATCTCGGGCGCAGCGGCAACGTGTTCTACGCCCACGGCTATTCGGGCATGGGCGTCGCGATCACCGGCATCGCCGGCAAGCTGATCGCCGAGGCCATGGCGGGCACCGCCGAAAGGTTCGACGTCTTCGCCCAGATCCCGCACCGGACTTTCCCCGGCGGCACCCTGCTCCGCCATCCGCTGCTGGTCCTGGCGATGCTGTGGTACGTGTTGCGGGATAGGTTGTAGCGGGTCGTCACGCACGGGCTTGACCCGCGCATCTTCCGGCGTCTTATTCGGCATGAGACCCGCGGGTCGAGCCCGCGGGTGGCGGACTGGGCGGAGTTTCGAGCATGCGCATCCTGATCCTCGGCGCCGGCGGGGTCGGCGGGTATTTCGGCGGGCGGCTGGTGGAGGCCGGGGCCGACGTGACCTTCCTGGTCCGCTCGGCGCGCCAGGAGCTGCTGCGCCACGCTGGCCTCGTCATCCGCAGCCCGGTCGGCGACGTGAAACTCGAGGTCAGGACCATCGCGCCCTATGAGTCCGACGAGCGGTTCGACATCGTGATCGTCGCCTGCAAGGCCTACGACCTCGCCGGGACCGAGCCGATGCTGCAGCCGCATCTCGACCGCGGGGCGTTGCTGCTGCCGCTGTTGAACGGCATGGCGCATATCGACTGGGCGCGCGACCGCTTCGGTCACGGCCGGGTGGTGGGCGGCGTGACGTTGTGCTCGACCACGATCAACGCCGAGGGCGAGATCGTGCACCTCAACGACGCGGCGCAGCTGGTCTTCGGCAGCATGGCCGACCAGCCGAACCATGCCGAGATCGATCCGGTCCTGGACGCCCTGCTCGCCACCTGCAAGCCGGCGAAATTCGCCAGCAAGCGGGTCGATCCGATCGACCAGGTGCTATGGGACAAGTGGGTGATGCTGGCGACCCTGGCCGGCATGACCACGCTGATGCGCGCCCCGGTCGGCGACATCGTCGCCACCAAGGAAGGCGCCGAGCTGATGGCCGAGTTCCTGGCGGAGACGACCGCGGTCGCCACCGAATCCGAATACCCGCCGGCGCCGGAGAGCCTTGCCCGGATGCGCAAGCTGCTGTTCGAGCCGGGCTCGACGTTCACGGCCTCGATGCTGCGCGACATGGAGGCCAACGGGCCCACCGAAGGCGAGCACATTATCGGCGACATGTATCATCGCGGCCGGGACATGGGTCTCGATGCGCGCCTGCTGCGCGTCGCCTATTGCCACGTGCAGGCCTACGAGACGCGCCACAAGCGGGAGAAGGGCATCGCCTAAATCGCCCATCCGGCTCGCGGCCCGCGACGGCGGACCACGACGAGGCCTGGATCAATCGTGCGGGCGCGTGCTCTGCAGCGAGGGGCGCTGCGAAAAGGCCGCGTACCAGGCAGCCAGCTTCGGCTGCTTCTCGCGCCAGGGCTCCTGGGCGAAGCGGAAATCGAGATAGTCCAGCATGACCGCCGCCGTCAGCGTGCCGAGATCGGCCGTATCGCCGAAGGCCGCGGCGTCGCGCTCCAGCGCGGCGAGGCCCTGGTCGATCTTCAGCTTCTGCTTGGCGTCCCATTCCGCCGAGCGCAGGTTCTGCGGGCGCTGGGATTCGTAACGCCTGAGGATCGCCGCCTCCAGCATGCCGTCGCAGAGCGCCTGGCGCGCCAGCACCGCCCAGCGCTTCGCGCCGGCAGGGATCAGCTTCCCGCCCTTGCGCTGGTCGAGATACTCGCAGATGACCTTGGAATCGATCAGCTTCGTGCCGTCTTCCAGGACCAGCGCCGGGATCTTCTGCAACGGATTGTCGCCGCCGAGCGCGGGATCGCTGGTGACGGTATTCACCCGCTCGACGTCCTGGTCCTGGCCGGTCTCGATCGCGGTCACCACCACCTTGCGCACGAACGGGCTGGTGGTCGAGTAGCGGAGCTTCAGCATGCGGTTCCCCCTAGAACTTGTCCTTCGCGGCGCGCAGCGCGCCGAACGTCTCGTGGTCCGGGCGGCTCTCGCCGCCGAAGCGCTTCTTCAGCGCCGGGTCGTCGGCGCGCAGGAAGGGGTTGAGCTTCTTCTCGTTGCCGAGATCGGCCGGGACCGTGGGCTTGCCCTCGGCCCGGACCCGCTGCACCTCGGCCTGCCAGCGCCAGAGCCCGTCATTGCCGGGATCGGCATCGACGGCGAAGCGCAGGTTGGCCTCGGTGTATTCGTGGCCGCAGAAGACCTGGGTGTCGTCGGGCAGCGCGCGGAGCTTCAAGAGGGAGTTCCACATCACGTCCGACGTGCCCTCGAACATCCGCCCGCAGCCCATGGAGAACAGGGTGTCGCCGCAGAACAGCGCCTTGGAATCCGGGAAGTAGAAGGCGATATGGCCCTTGGTATGGCCCGGGATGAACAGGATCCGCGCCGGATGCGCGCCGAAGGTGAAGCCGGATTCCTCATCGACCGCGACGTCGATGCCGGGGATGCGCTCCTTGTCATAGGCCGGGCCGACCACCTGGGCCCGGGTCTTCTCCTTGATGCCGAGATTGCCGCCGCAATGGTCGTTGTGGTGATGGGTGTCCAGCACATGGGTCAGGCGCCAGTCCCAGCGCCGGGCCGCCTGCAGCGCCGGCTCGGCCTCGGAGGGGTCCACGATCCCGGTCGCCCCGGTGTCGAAGCAATGGATCAGGTAGGCGTAATTGTCCCTGAGCATCGGGACGGGGATGATCTGCATCGGGCGTTCGGGCATCGGGCAGGCCTCTCTGAATCGTGCCAAACCTTAACAGGCGTTATGGCATAATCAACTTTCGGGTCGTAGGATCGGGGCCTTGGGACTGGGGCCTTGGGGTCAGGGCCTTGGGATCAGGACCTCGGGACCGGGGCCCGAGACCGGAGCATGTGGCAAGACGTCGTCGATCTGCATGATTTCTACCAGACGCCGCTGGGCGGGGTGACGCGCCGCCTGCTGCTGGCGCGCATCCGCGCGCTCTGGCCGGATCTCCGCGGCCAGTCGCTGCTGGGGCTCGGCTTCGCCACACCCTATCTGCCGCCCTTCACCAACGAGGCCGAGCGGGTGCTGGCGCTGATGCCGGCGGGCCAGGGCGTCATCCACTGGCCGGAAGGCAAGAAGAACCTGGTCGCCTTCGCCGACGAGACCGAGCTGCCGTTCCAGGATTTCTCGATCGACCGCGTGCTGATGGTGCATGCGCTGGAATCCTCCGAGCATCCCGGCGACATGCTGCGCGAGGCCTGGCGCGTGCTCTCGGGCGGCGGGCGGCTGATGGTGGTGGTGCCGAACCGGCGCAGCATGTGGTCCATGACCGAGCGCACGCCCTTCGGCTTCGGCCAGTCCTATTCGGCGGGGCAGCTTTCGAAGCTCCTGCGCAGCGTCTCGTTCACGCCGCTGCAGACGGCGCGCGCGCTGCATTTCCTGCCCTGGCGCTCGCGCGCCCTGCTGTCGGCCGCGCCGGGCTGGGAGCGCTTCGCCGTGAACTGGATGCCGGGCCTCGCCGGTGCCGTCATCATCGAGGCGGCCAAGCAACTCTACGGCGCCAAGCCGGTGAAGGCGCCGCGCCGCGGCAAGCCGGTCCTGGTGCCGCTGCCCCATGTCGCCACCGGCCGCATCGTGCCGCTGCGCCGCGACGGGCCGCGCGAAGTCTAGCCGCCGTAGAACACCTTCTCGCCGAGCTCCTTCATCTCCAGGATGGCCGCGTCGGGGCGGCCGGCCGGCGCCTGCATCACATGCGCGTCCACCACTTCGGCGACGAAGATGTGATGGTCGCCGCGCTCGACGATCTCCAGCAGCTTGCATTCGACGGCGGCCGGCATCGCGGTCAGGATCGGCGCGCCGGTCGAACCGGTGCGGAAGGGCTGGCCGCTGATCTTGTCGCCCTCGACCTGGGCCGGCTTGAAGAAGTCGAAGGCCGGGCCCTGCTGGCCCTTGCCCAGCATGTTGAGCACGAAGGCACCGGCTTCCTTGGCAACGGCATAGGTGCCGGAGCCGACCTTGACGCCGACCGCGACGATCGGCGGCGCGAAGGCGGTCTGCGTCACCCAGTTCACCGTCGCGGCGGCGACCCCGCCGTCCTTCCCCTTCGCGGTCATGATGTAGAGACCGTAGGGGATCATGCGGAGGGCGGTCTTTTTGGCTTCGGCGTCCATGGCGTGCTCCTGTAGACTGATCGAGGGCCGCACGGTGGCAGAGCCTCCTTTCGGAATCAACAGGACATGACCTATCGGATCGATCCCGCGACCGACCGGCAATACATCGAGGAGTTCCGCCGGCAGCCGATCGGCCATCACAGTCCGGGCCTGGCGCGGCTCCTGACGGTCATGCGCCAGGATCCGACCGGCCGGCAGGTGATCCTGGTCTGCCGCAGGCCGTTCCGCGAATGGGTGCTGGGCGAGATGCCGGCGCGACGCGAGGACCCGGTCGCGATCGAGGACGGCCCGGTCTTCACCAGCCGCGAGGAAGCCGAGTGGGAGGTCTTCCGCCGCCGCTGGCAGAAGCTGACCGGCGAGGCGATCAACCTGCCCTACCGGGAATGAGCGCATGCTGAAGATCCTGGGCTACCCGGACCGCTACAGCGTCGCCCCGGGCGAGCAGATCGCGTTCAAGGTCTCGCTGGAGGAAGGCACGCATTTCGACGCGCGCATCGTCCGGGTGATCCACGGCGACGCCAATCCCGCCGGGCCCGGCCTGAAGTTCCGCCACGTGCCGAGCGCCGCCGACGGCCGCCACGCGGGCAAGCCGCAGCGGGTCGATGCCGGGTCGTACATGGCCGTCGAGAACGCGCCGGCCCTGGCCGCGAAGGCCTTCACCTTCTTCGCCATGATCTGGCCGACGCTGCCGGAGCGGCGCGACCAGACGCTGCTGGCGCAATGGGACGCCGAGGCGCGGAGCGGGTTGCGCATCCTCGTCGACGAGGGCCGCCTCGCGCTCGTCATCGGCGACGGCAGGGGCGTGGCGCGGATCGACGGCGGCAAGCGGATGCTGACGCGGCAATGGTATTCCGTCGCGGTCGCGATCGATCCGGCGGCGCGACGCGCGACCCTCGGCCAGAATCCCGTCGGGCAATACGCCCAGGTCGATGACCGCATCGAGATCGAGCTGCCATTGGAGATCGCGCCCGCGGCGGCCCGGGTGCCGCTGCTGATCGCCGGCTGCCCGCAGGAAGACGGCACGATCGGCGGCCATTTCGACGGCAAGATCGACGCGCCGATGCTCTGCGAAGGCCTCCGCGCCGCCGACCTGCATCGCACGCTGCTCGAGGCCGGGCCGGGCAGCAACGCGCCGAAGTTCATCGCACGCTGGGATTTTTCCCGGGAGATCGAGACTACGCGGGCGATCGACATGGGGCCGCTGAAGCTGCATGGCGAGCTGAAGCAGCTTCCCGCCCGCGCGATGAAGGGCTGGAACTGGACCGGCGAGGAGCACGACTGGCAGCGCAAGCCCGGGCATTACGGCGCGATCCATTTCCACCATGACGACGTCTATGACGCCGGCTGGGAGACCTCGGTCGCGCTGACCATCCCCGAGGACATGCCGAGCGGACCTTATGCGCTGCATGCAACCTGCGGCGAAAGCGGGCCGGAGGCGACGCGAGAATCCTACATCGCCTTCTTCGTCCGGCCGCCGCGCCTCTCGAAGCCGCGCGGCAGGCGGCCCGGCGTGGCGGTGCTGGCGCCGACCTGCTCCTACCTCGCCTATGCCAACCACGCCGAGCACATCACCGCGCGCGGCGCCGAGCTGCAGATGGGCCGGCTGCTGACCTTCGGCCATATCGATCTCTACATGTACGATCATCCGGAGCTCGGCGGCTCGCTCTACGACCGGCATCGCGACGGATCGGGCGTGGCCTATACCAGCCGCCTGCGGCCCAACCTCAATTGCGCGCCGGCCTATCATTCCTGGCTCGGCGGCCATGGCTCGGCGCTCTATCAGTACAATGCCGACACCCACCTGTTCGATTGGCTGGACCACAAGGGCGTCGATTACGACCTCATCACCGACGAGGACCTGCACGAGGACGGGCTCGACCTGATCCGCGACTACGGCGTCATCCTGACCGGCACCCATCCCGAATATCATTCGACCCAGATGTGGGATGCGATGAAGGCCTGGATCGACCGCGGCGGCCGGCTGATGTATCTCGGCGCCAATGGCTGGTACTGGCGCATCGGGTTCCACCAGACCCTGCCCGGCGTGTTCGAGCTCCGCCGCAGCGAGGACGGCATCCGCACCTGGGAGGCCGAGCCCGGCGAGTACTACCATTCCTTCAACGGCGAATATGGCGGGCTCTGGCGCCGCATCGGCCGCGCGCCCAACGTGATGGCCGGCGTCGGCTTCATCGCCCAGGGCTTCGACCTCTCCTCCTACTATCGCCGCGCGCCGGACGCGGACAATCCCCGCGCCGCCTTCGTCTTCGAGGGCGTGACGGACGAGATCATCGGCGATTTCGGCCTGGTCGGCGGCGGCGCGGCGGGAATCGAGCTCGACTGCATCAACACCGATCTCGGCTCGCCGCCCAACATGCTGCGCCTCGCCTCCTCCGAGGGCCACACGCCGATGATCATGCTGGTCAACGAGGAGTTCGGCGTGGTGCCGCCCAATCTCGGCGGCGACCTCAATCCCCGGGTGAAGGCCGACCTGGCATTCGGCGAAACGCCGGCGGGCGGGGCCATATTCTCGACCTCCTCGATCGCCTGGTGCGGCGCGCTCTCGCATAACGGCTACGACAACAACGTCTCCCGGATCACCTGGAACGTGCTTCAACGGTTTTTGAACCCGAAGCCCTTCCCGACCGGCTAGACTGGAGGCCTCGATAACCTGCTCGGAGGCTGCCATGCCGACTCTGCGGATTGTCGTTGCCCTTCTCGCGCTCCTCTTCTGCTCCTCCGCCCGGGCCCAGGACGACGGGCTCAACGTGGACGTGGCGCTGGTGCTCTCCGCCGACGCTTCCGGCAGCATCGACGATGCCGAGTTCGCCCTGCAGCGCGAGGGTATCGCCGGCGCGATCAGCGATCCTGCCGTCTTTTCGGCGATCAAGGGCGGGCGCTACGGCCGGATCGCCGTCACCCTGGTCGAATGGGGCACGCCCGGCGCGCCGGTGCAGGTCGTGCGCTGGCACATCATCGGCAGCGAGGAGCGCGCCGCGGATTTCGCCATGGACGTGCGCCGCGCGCCGCGGGCGCCGCAGAGCTACAACGCGATCGGCGACGGCATGGCGCTCGGCATCGCCCTGATCCAGGGCTGCGGCTGCCGGCCGACCCGCAAGGTGATCGACGTCTCGGGCGACAACCCGGACATGCGCAGCAACATCCCCTCGACCGCCGCGCGCGACCAGGCGGTCAAGGCCGGCATGACGGTCAACGCGCTCGCGATCCTCAACGACGGCCGCCTCGGCCCCGACGGCCGGCCGTGGCTGGTCGAGGTCTACGAGCAGCAGGTGATCGGCGGCCCCGGCGCCTTCGTCATCCCGGCCCAGACCCGCGCCGATTTCGACCGCGCGCTGCGGCAGAAGCTGATCCAGGAGATCGCGATGCGGTGACGCGGGCCCGAGCGCGCGCCGGATCTCCCGACGCGCACATGGCCGGCGTTCCTACTTCGCCAGCTGCTTCCTCAGCTCCAGCAATTCGCTGCGGCGCTTCGCGTCCACCTCGGGATAGGACATCTTCAGCCCTTCCAGGGTCTCCAGGATCACCTGGGAGACGAAGAGGCGCGCATTCTTCTTGTCGTCGGCCGGGATCGCGTACCAGGGCGACTCCTCCGTCGAGGTCTCGCGCAGGCAATCCTTGTAGGCTTCCATGTACCTGTCCCAATAGGCGCGCTCCTGGAGATCGGCGGCGCTGAACTTCCAGTTCTTCTCCGGCTCGTCGATCCGCGCCAGGAAGCGCTTGCGCTGCTCCTCCTTGGAGAGATGCAGGAAGAACTTCACGACGCGCATGCCGTTGCGGTGAAGATGCCGCTCGAGCCCGGCGATCGACTCGTAGCGCTCCCTCCAGATCCTGCCGTTGTCCCGCGGCAGGTCGGGCAGGTTCTCGCCGGCGAGGATCTCCTTGTGCACCCGGACGATCAGCACCTCCTCGTAATAGGAGCGGTTGAAGATGCCGATCCTTCCCCGCTCCGGCAGCTCGCGCGTGGTGCGCCACAGGAAATCGTGCTGCAGCTCGGTCGTGCTGGGATGCTTGAAGCTGAAGACCTGGCAGCCCTGCGGGTTGACGCCGGACATCACGTGCTGGATCGCGCCGTCCTTGCCCGCGGCGTCCATCGCCTGGAAGATCAGGAGTATCGCGTAGCGGTTGGAGGCATAGAGCATGCGCTGCAGGTCGCTCAGGCGCTCGACATGGCGCCTCAGCATCTTCTTGTAGTCGCTCTTGGACCTGTAGACCGGCTCGACCAGGGTCGGCCGCTTGGCGAGATCGAGCTTCTCGCCCCCGCGGATCCGGAACCGGTCCACTGCGCTCTTCATGATGCTGCTCCCCTCACGGTTACGACCGGGAGGCTAGACCAGGAGAGCGGCGCGCGGCTAGGGCGTCGGCCCCCTAGGGCGCCGACAAGGCCGCGCGGCGGCGCTCCAGGAAATCCCGCAGGGCCGGATCGGCTTCGAGGCCGATCGCGAGCTGATAGGCCTGATCCGCCCGCTCGCGGTCGCCGAGCCGCGCCAGGAGGGCGGCACGCGCCGCCCAGTAGGGCTGGTACTCGGCGATGCGCGGATCGGCGGCGATCCGGTCCAGCGCCGCGAGACCCGCCGCCGGCCCCTTGGCTTCGGCGAGGGCGGCGGCGCGGTTGACGGCGACCACCGGCGAGCCGGTCATCTGCAGCAGCGCGTCGTAGAGGATCACGATCGCCGGCCAGTCCGAGCGGCCGAGGTGGCGCCGCGCCGCGTGGGCGGACTGCACCGCCGCCTCGAGCTGGAAGCGGCCGATCGCCGCCAGCGCCTGGGCGCGCTGCAGCACGGCATCCGCCTCGGCGATCAGCCGGCGGTCCCAGCGCGCGACATCCTGCTCGGCCAATGGCACGTAGCGGCCTGCATCGTCGCGCCGGGCGCCGCGCCGCGCCTCGGCGTGCAGCATCAGCGCCAGCAGGCCGAGCGCCTCCGCCTCCCCGGGCAGCAGATCGGCGACCAGCCGCCCCAGCCAGATCGCCTCGCCGGCGAGGTCGCGACGCTTGGGATCGGCGCCCGCGGGATCGGCCCAGCCTTCGGCGAAGGCCGCATAGATGGCGTCGAGCACGGAATCCAGCCGCTCGGCCAGGGCCTCGCGCTCGGGCACGCGGAACGGAATGCCGGCCTCGCGAATCTTGGTCTTGGCCCGCACCAGCCGCTGCGCCATCGTGGCCGGTGCCACCAGGAAGGCCGAGGCGATCGCCGCGGCGTCGAGGCCGAGCACGCATTGCAGCACCAGCGGGGCGCGCGCCGCCGGGTCGATCGCCGGATGGGCGCAGGCGAACATCAGCGCCAGCCGACGGTCGGGAATCTCCGCCGGCCGCTCGGCCGCTTCGGCGAGCTCGTCGAGAACGAGGGTCAGATGCGCGGCAGCGGCGGCTGCACTCTTGCGGCGCCGCGCGGCGTCGATCGCCTTGCGCCGGGCCGCGGTCAGCAGCCAGGCCTCGGGCTGGCGCGGCACGCCGCTCTTCGGCCAGTCGGCGAGCGCGCGGGCGAACGCCTCGGCCAGGGCATCCTCGGCCGCCGCGACGTCGCGGGTCTGCGCGGCGACATAAGCGAGCAGCTTGCCATAGCTGCGCCGCGCCGCCGTTTCCGCGGCGGCGCGCGCCTCGAGATCGACGCTCAGCCCACCTGCATGTTCCAAAGCGGACGCACCTCGACCGTGCCGTGCGACGCTCCCGGACACCGCGCCGCCCAGGAGAGCGCCGCGTCGAGATCCGGCACGTCGATCATGTAGTAGCCGGCGAGCTGCTCCCGGGTCTCGGCATAGGGACCGTTCAGCACCTTGGTCTTGCCGTCGGTCACCTTGACCGTGGTCGCGGTGCTGGTCGGCTGCAGCCGGTCGCCGCCGACGATGACGCCTGCCTTCTTCAAGGCCTCGGTATAGGCCATGTAGGGCGCCGACATCTGGGCGGCGCCGACTTCCTTGGCGACCTGTGCGCCCTTCACCTCGTCCACATAGATCAGCAGCATGTACTTCATGGCTTCGGTCCTTTTCCCTCACGGCCGGGCAGTATGCTCCGACATCACCGTGACGCGCGACCATGCGCGATTTCGACAGCCGATCGCGATCTGGAATTGTTCTCTCGCCCCCGTCCGGGAGCGGGCCCGCTTCAGGCCGGGGAAGCGCCGTTCGCCAGCGGGACCATAATGCGCGTGCGCACACCCCGATGCGCGTCGTCGCGCTCGATGGTGGCATGGAGCTTCTGCGCCATCATGCCGATGATGCGCTCGCCGAGCCCCCCGCCTTTGGCCGGGGCACCGGGCTGCAGGCCGACGCCGTCATCCTCGACGGTCAGCTCCAGCACGTCGCCGGGAGTGCGCCGACAGAGGACCCGGATCTCGCCGGGCCGGCCTTCCGGATAGGCGTATTTCAGCGCATTCAGCACCAGCTCGGTCACCAGGGTGCCGATCGAGACGGCGCGGTCGGTGGTGGTCGAGACCGGCTCGGCCTTCACCACCAGCTCGGCGCTGGCGGCGGTCTCCCCCACCGCCTGCCGGAGACCGCCCATCAGGTTCTCGAGATAGCGCGCGAGATCGACCGAACGCACGTCGTTGGCGGAGTAGAGCTGGCGGTGCACATGGCCGATGGCGCCGACCCGCGCCATGGCATTGGAAAGCGCCGCCTTGGCGTCGCCGTTGGTGGCGGCGTTGGCCTGCAGGCGGAGGAAGGCGTTCACCAGTTGCAGGCTGTTGGCGATGCGGTGGCTGATCTCGTGGATCAGCACCTCGCGCTCGGCGGCGAGGCTCTCGAACCGGTCGCGGGAGGCCCGGAGCTCGGCCTCCGCCTTCTCGCGCGCGTGCTTGAGCTCGCGCTGCTCGATGGCGCCCGCCACTGCCGCCCGCAGCAGCGGCAGGAAGTCGGCGCTCGCCTCCTTGATCACGTACTCGGTGGCGCCGGCCTTCAATGCCGCAACGGCGACCCTGCCCTCGGATTCGCCGGTCACGTAGATGACCGGCGGCGGATCGCCGAGCGCGAAGATCTGCTCCAGGGTCTGCAGGCCGTCCTGGCCCGGCATATGATGGTCGAGGACGACGGCGTCGTAGCGCGTCTGGCGGGCCTTGCCGATTCCCTCGGCGCCGGAGAGCGCCATGTCGACCAGGTAGGAGCCGCGCTCGAAGTCCTTCTTGACGATGCGGCAGAGCCCCTCGTCGTCGTCGATATAGAGAAGGCGGCGCGGCGGGTGCATCAGCCGACCTCCGGAACCTTCACGACGGTGAAGAACAGGCCAAGCTGGCGGATCGCCTCGGCGAAGTTCTCGTAGTTGACCGGTTTGGTCACGTAGACGTTGCATCCGAGATCGTAGCAGCGCTGGATCTCGGTCTTGTCGTCGGTAGTGGTCAGCACCACGACCGGGATGCGCTCGGTCTCCTTGGTTTCCTTGAGGCGCCTCAGGATGTCGACGCCGGACATGTCCGGCAGGTTGAGGTCGAGCAGGACCAGATAGCCCTTGCCCTTCTCCAGCCCCGATTTCCCGGCGCCGCCCATGAAGTAGTCGAGCGCCGGCCGCCCGCTGGCGAAGGGCACGATGTCGTTGTTGATGCCCGAGCGCCGGATATTGCGCTCGATCAGGCGCGCGTGGCCCTCGTCATCCTCGATCATGACGATGGTCACCGGGACCTGGCTGTTCATGCGGCTTCTCCTTTCGCGGCCGTGACCTGCCGCGCCATCCAGTGTTTCGAAAGCGAGAGCGTGAAGACCGTGCCGCCGCCCGGATTGTCGGCAACGCCGAGCGCGCCGCCGATGCGCCGGGCGAGGCCGCGTGCATGGGCGAGGCCGATGCCCTCGCCCGGGCGGTCCTGGGCGCCGGCGCGGCGGAACAGCTCGAACACGCGCTCGCGGTCCTTGGGGTCGATGCCGCGGCCGTTGTCCGCGACGCTGATGCGGTAAGCCAGAGGGGTCTCCGCGGCGCTGATGCTGATCCGGCCGGCGACGCCGGGGCGCAGATACTTGATCGCGTTGTCGATGAGATTGGAGATGATCTGCTCCAGTGCCATACGGTCGCTCCGGACCGTCGGCAGCTCGCCGATCGTGAGCTCGGCGCCGGACTCCTTGATCCGGTGGCGGAAGTCGGCGGCGATCACCTCGACCAGATCGTTGAGGTCGATCGGCTGGATGGCGAGCTCGCGCCGGCCGGCCCGCGAGAGCTTCAGGATGGCGTTGATCAGCCCGTCCATCTTCGCGATCGAGGTCTTGATGAAATGGATCGCCTCGTCGAAATCGCCGCGCAGCCCGGCGAGCGCCGTGTCCTCTCGGTCGGCGGCCGGCACCTGGGCCTCGCTCTCGCCGGAGCGCTTGAAGAGATCGTCGCGCAGGGTCTCGAGCTCGCTGGTGAAGCCCATGATGTTGACCAGCGGCGATCTGAGGTCGTGGGTGACGACATAGGCGTAGCGCTGGATCTCGGCATTCGCCTCCTCGAGGTCGGCGGTGCGCTCGGCGACGCGCGCCTCGAGCTCGGCATTCATCTCGCGCACCGCCCGCTCGCTCGCCAGGATCTGGCGCGCGCTGCGCCGGAACAGCAGGAAAGAGCCGTAGGCGAGCAGCCCGATCACCACGACGCCGGCGAGGTTGATGGCGAAGAGCGCGAAGTCCGTGCGGTCGGCGGATCGCCGCGCGGCATCGATGATCGCGCCCTCCTCGGCCGCGATCTGCGCCAGGTTCTGCACGATCTGCTGGGTGAGGACGAGGCCCGCGTCGGTGGCGACCACCTCCAGCGCCTCCCGATGCCGGTCCGAGAGCTCGAGATCGACGGTCCTGCTGAGCTCGGCGAGCTTGGCCTCCAGCAGCGCCCGCAGCGTGCCGGCGCGCTGCTTGGCCTCGGCCTCGTCCCCGGCCAGGGATGCAAGCTGATCGATCTCCGGGAGGAGCCGACCGCGCGTCGCGTTGTAGTCGTTGAGATAGGCGGCCTTCCCGGTCAGCAGGAAGCCGCGCTGTCCGCTTTCGGTGCGGCGCAGATCGGCCCGCATGGTCGCGATCAGGTTGGTGACGGTCAAGGCATGGGCCAGGCGCTCGTTCGTCGCCTGCGACTGGCGGATGAGCCAGACCGAGCCGACGCTCATGAGCAGCACGACGGCGAAGCCGGCCAGCACCAGAGCAAGCTGCGGAGGAGCACGATAGCCTTTGCGGATCATGGATGGGGCAAGGGACGGGTCACACGTCTATAGAGCGGGTGACCGCGCGGCGTCAGCCGAAACGGCTCCCGGCATTTCGGTTCTGCCAGTTGTCCTGCTTGTCCCATGCCGTCCCCCCGCCCCTTTCGGCGCCGAGGACGCCACGTCGCTGCAAATAACGCGGGCTTTACGCGTTAGTTCCGCACGAATTGCGCAGCGAAAGGAGGAGAATCGGAGACTGGGCGCTAGCGGCCGACCCGCTCGATCAAGGCCTGGGCCGCCGCCGGATTGCGGACCTTGGCGCCGGAGATGAAGTAGACGAAGGCGTCGCCGCGCTTGGCCCACTCCGCCGCCTGCTTGGCCCAGCCGTCCAGCGCCTTGGCCGGGTAGCCGGTCTCCACCTCCTCCTCGGTCCGCATCAGGCGGGCATAGCTGAAATCGGCGGTCGGCTCGTCGATCCTGGGGAAGGTGTCGTCATCGGCGAAGACGATGGCGACGCCGTGTTTGCGGACGAGATCGAAGAACTGCGGGTTGCGGAAGCTTTCGTGCCGGACCTCCAGGGCATGGCGCAGCGGCACGCCTGCCACTTCCCTGGGCAGCAGCTTCAGGAACCCCTCGATATCGGCGGCGTCGAACTTCTTGGTGCCCATGAACTGCCAGTTGATCGGACCGAGCTTGTCGCCGAGCTCGGCGAGGCCCTGGCCGATGAAGCGCGCGACCGACTCCCCGGCGCCGGCCAGAACCTTGCGGTTGGTGCAGAAGCGGGAGCCCTTGACCGCGAAGACGAAGTCCTTGGGCGTCTCCTCGCGCCACTTGATCCAGCTCGCCGGCTTGAAGGTCGAATAGTAGGTGCCGTTGATCTCGATCGAGGTCAGCTTGCTCGCGGCGTATTCCAGCTCCTTCTTTTGCGAAAGCTTCTCAGGATAGAACACGCCGCGCCAAGGCTCGAAGGTCCAGCCCCCGATTCCGACCCGGATCTTTCCGGCGGCATTTTTCTCGGCCATGCGACACCATGTTGCGTGAAGATGGTTAATTCTAGCGGCGGCCGGCGCTGTAAACAAATCTTCGCGAGAGCGCCGGAATCAAGCTGCGCGGCCGTGCAACAGGGAGCAGAATTGTGCATCGCGTAATTCGATCCCGGATCATGAAGACTTTCCTCGCCCATAGCCGCTTCGCCGTCGCCGCGGTCTGCCTGTTCAGCCTGAGCGCCTGCGTGGTCGATGGGCCCCCCGGCCCCACCGTTCCGGTGATGCCCGGCGACAACAAGACCCTCGGCCAGTTCCAGCAGGACGATGCGACCTGCCGCAGCTTCGCCGCCCAGCAGACGGGTATTTCGCCCACCGCCGCAGCGCAGCAAGCGGGCGTGGGCACCGCCGTGGTCTCGACCTTGGTCGGCGCCGCCGTGGGCGCGCTGATCGGCACCGCAGCGGGCAACCCGGCGATCGGCGCCGCGATCGGCGGCGGCGCAGGCCTGCTGACCGGGGCTGCAGCCGGCACCGGCAATGCCGCGATCTCGGCGGGCAACGTCCAGCAGCGCTACGATATCGCCTATCAGCAATGCATGCAGACGACCGGCAACAAGACCGTGCTCGCGCAGTCGGTGCCGCCACCGGCGCCCCCGCCCGCCTACGCGGCGCCCGCGCCGGCGCCGACCTACTACTATCCGCCCCCGCCGGCCTACTACTATCCGCCGCCGGCCTATTACTACTACCCGCCGCCCCCGGTTTATTACTATCCGCCCCCGCCGGCCTATTACGCGCCCGGCATCGGGTTCGGCGCGACCTTCATCTTCGGCGGCGGCCACCGCTGGCATCATCACTGACAGAGAAAAGGGGCCGGCTCCAGCAGCCGGCCTCTCCGTTTGGACGGCTCCGGCGCGGCTTGAATCTTGTGCCGCCTCCGGCGAAGCTACGCGGCCTTCGCATTAAGGGGACTGCGATGCCGGATTTTCCCATTGTCGACAGCCATGTCCATCTCGCCGATCCGACCCGGTTCGGCTATGCCTGGACCAAGGCGGCGCCTTCGCTGAACCGCCGGGTCCTGCCCGACGACCTGATGAAGGCCGCCGCCCCGGTCAAGATCGAGAAGCTGGTCTTCGTCGAGGTGGATGTCGACCTGCCCCAGCATCTCGACGAGGCCAAATGGATCGACGGCATGGCGGCGGCCGACAGGCGGATCGCCGGCATGGTGGCGGCGCTGCCGCTGGAGCGCGGCAAGGCGATCGAGGGCGAGCTCGACCAGCTCCGCCAGAACAAGACGCTGCGCGGCATCCGCCGGCTGATCCAGAACCAGGCCGATCCGGACTTCTGCATCCAGCCCAGGTTCATCGAGGGACTGAAGCTCCTGGCCAGGCACGATCTGGTCTTCGACATCTGCATCTTCCACCGCCACCTGCCGAACGCGATCAAGATGGTCCGGCAATGCCCGGAGGTGCGCTTCGTGCTCGATCACATCGGCAAGCCCGGCATCAAGGCCGGCCTCACCGAGCCCTGGCGCCAGCACATGAAGGAGCTGGCATCGCTGCCCAACGTCACCTGCAAGATCTCCGGCGTCGCCACCGAGGCCGACCACGAGAACTGGACCCGGGAACAGCTCAAGCCCTATATCGCCCATGCGATCGACAGCTTCGGGTTCGACCGGTCGATGTATGGCGGCGACTGGCATGTGATGGAGCTGGCCCATCCCTACCCCAAATGGGTCGAGATCGTGGACTGGGTGATCGAGGGCGCCAGCGCCGAGGAGAAGCGCAGGCTCTATCGCGACACCGCGATCAAGACCTATCGCCTGGACGCAAGCGCCGGGCGATGACCGCCCCGGTCCCGTCCTGGCGGCGCAAGGCGATCAGCATCGCCGCGATGCGGGAGCTCGCGCGGGCGCAGCTCCCCAAGCCGGTCTTCGACTTCGCCGATGGCGGTGCCGAGGATGAATGGACCCTGCGCAGGAACGAGTCGGCATTCGACGACCTGGCGTTGCTGCCGCGGCCGCTGGACGGCGCGGCGACGCGGGATCTCTCGGTCACCCTGTTCGGCAAGAAGCTGAGCCTGCCGGTCGTCATCGGCCCGACCGGCCTCGGCGGCCTGTTCTGGCCGGACGGCGAACGCTGCGCCGCGCGCGCGGCCAAGGCGGCCGGCACCGCCTACTGCCTCAGCCACGGCTCGGTCTGCACGTTGGAACAGCTCGCCGAGACCGGCGCCGCGCCGCGCTGGATGCAGGTCTTCGTCTATCGCGACCGCGGCTTCACCCGCGAGCTCGCCGAGCGCGCGGCCAGGGCGAACTACGACGCGCTGGTGCTGACCACCGACAACCAGATGCTCGGCAACCGCGAGCGCGACCTGCGCAACGGCTTCACCATACCGCCGCGCTTCAAGCCGACCGACATGGCGGCGATGGCGCTGAAGGCCGAATGGCTCTGGCGCATGCGCAGCGAATTGAAGCGCGTGACCTTCGGCAACTACGTGCGGCCCGGCGAGAGCGCCGACATCAAGACCCTCGCCGGCAAGATGGCCTCGCTGCTCGATCCCTCGATGAACTGGAAGGATGTCGAGGCGCTGCGGAAGGCCTGGGCGGGGCCGCTGCTGCTCAAGGGCATCCTGCATCCCGACGAGGCGCGCAAGGCCGTCGAGCACGGCGTCGACGGGATCATCGTCTCCAACCATGGCGGCCGACAGCTCGACGGCGCCGCCTCCAGCCTCGACACCCTGCCCGGCGTCATCGCCGCGGTCGGCGGCCGGATCCCGGTGCTGGTCGATGGCGGGATCCGCCGCGGCGGCGACGTGGTGAAGGCGCTGGCCCTGGGCGCCGCCGCCTGCCTGATCGGCCGGCCGCAGCTCTGGGGCGTCGCCGTCGCCGGCGAGGACGGCGTCGCCCGGGTGCTGGAGATCTTCCGCCAGGAGATCGACCGGGCGATGGGCCTCTGCGGCGTCACCGGCATCGGCCAGATCGACGAGACCCTGCTGCTCAAGAACCGGATCGGACAACAGCCATGATCAAGGACCCGCCCCTCCTCAGGATTCGCCGCAAGTTCCCGCGGCCGTCGAAGAAGATCCTGGCCGCCTTCGCCGGCGTGCCGACCGGCTTTGCGACGGATGCGATGAACGGGCGCGGCGCGCTCGACTATCGCATCAAGCCGCTGGCGCCGATGCGGGAGCCGATGGTGGGCGTCGCCATGACCTGCCATTGCGGCCCGGCGGACAACCTCGCCTTGTTCGGCGCGATGGCGATCGCAGAGCCCGGCGACGTCCTGCTGGCCGCGACCGACGGCTTCACCGAGACCTCGGTCACCGGCGACCTGCTGCTCGGCATGGCGAAGAATCGCGGCATCAAAGGCATCGTCACCGACGGCGTCGCCCGCGACGTGCCCGGAATTGTCGCCGTCGGCCTGCCGCTCTATTGCATCGGCGTCAACCCGAACTCCCCGGCGCGCAACGGTCCCGGCACGGTCGGGCACCCGATCGTGATCGGCGGCATCGCGGTCATGCCCGGCGACATCGTGATCGGCGACGGCGACGGCGTCGTCATCGTGCCGCGCGCCGACGTCGATTCCGTCCTGAAGCGCCTCGACGACGTGAAAGCGGCCGAAGCGTCGCTCGACGCCAGGGTGAAGGGCGGCCTGAAGGTGCCGGACTTCATCCAGGAGATCCTCGATTCCGACCGCGTCATCGAAGAATGACGGCCGGCGCCGAGGACGACGGGCCGGCGATCCAAGTCGCAGTCGAACGGCTCCAACAGCTGTTTCATACGCTCGATCCGTTTCCGTTCAACGAGCGCGACCTCGACGAAGGCGTCGAGGCCTACATCGTGGATTGGGCGCGGGAGCTGCCGCGCGAGCTGCCGCTTCGAATCGTCGTCCACGTTCCGCCCGAGGAAGCCGGCACCGACACCGCCCGCGGCCTGGAAGCCGCGCTGCAGCACTTCTTCGCCTATCGCAGCCATGTCATAGGGCGAGACATCAAGGAGCTCTTCAGAACCGGGCGAATGGCGCTGTCCGTCGGGCTGGTGGCATTGGGCCTTTGCCTGGCCCTGGGCAATCTCGTCGCCGGCCGCATCGGTTCCGAGTATCTCGGCCGGTTCATCGAGGAAGGGCTGATCATCGTCGGCTGGGTCGCGAACTGGCGGCCGATCGAGATATTCCTCTACGACTGGTGGCCCCTGGCGCGCCGCCGCAACCTATATACCCGCCTGGGCGCGGCGTCCGTCATCGTCAAGCCGACGCCAAGGCGAAGCCGCTGACCCTCAGCGCTCGTCGTCCGGCGGACGGAGCCGGCCGATGCGCCGTTTCAGCCAGCGCCGCCACGGCGGGATGTCGAGGGCGATCATGGCCAGACCCGCCGGGATCATCCAGAAGCCGAGCACCGGCAGCAAGCCGGCCAGGCCGCCGATGATCAGCAGCAGGCCGAACACCGAACGCAGGCCGCGCGGCAGCCGCTCGTCCGCCCAGTGCAGGATGCGGCGGACGGCATGCATCATTCGATTGACGAAGGCCTCCATGCCCCTTTCACTTAGGGCCGGGCGGGACGTCCCGCAATGAGGGATCGCATGGAAGGCGCAATGGTCACCGGCGGCGGCGGAACCAGGCTGCATGTGCGCGACGGCGGCCGCCGGGACGGGCCGCCGATCCTGTTCGTCCATGGCTGGTCGCAGCACCACCTCGCCTTCCGCCGCCAGCTCGAAGGCCCGCTCGCCGACGAGTTCCGCCTGGTGGCGCTCGATCTGCGCGGCCATGGCATGTCGGAAGTGCCGGACGACGTCTCGGCCTATGCCAGCGAAGCGACCTGGGCCGCCGATATCGCCGCCGTCATCGAGCAGCGCGCGCTCGTGCGCCCGGTGGTCGTCGCCTGGTCCTATGGCGGCTATGTCGTGTCCGACTATCTCGACCGCCACGGCGACGGCAATGTCGCCGGGGTCAACTATGCCGGCTGGAGCGTGGTGGTCGGCGAGCCGGTGCCGCATTTCGTCGGCCGCGGCTTCCACGACTTCCACGCTGGCTCGGTCTCCGAGGACTGGCCCGAGCAGATCGCGGCCATGCGCGGCTTCGTCCATGCCTGTCTCGGCGGGCCGATTCCGCCGGAGGACCTGGAGACGATCCTCGCCTTCAACGTCATGACGCCGCGCTTCGTCCGCTACGCCCTTACCCAGAAGCCGCACAAGGACTACGCACCGGTGCTGGCGCGCCTCAAGGTGCCGGTGCTGATCAGCCACGGCACGGCCGAGACGGTGGCGCTGCCGAGCGCCGCGGAATACGCCCTGAAGAGCTGCCCGACGGCGAAAGTGAGCTGGTACGAGGGCGCCGGCCACGCGCCGTTCGTCGAAGACCCCGTCCGCTTCAACCGCGAGCTCGCGGCGTTCGTGCGCGCGGCGCAACGCTAGTCGGTGAGACCCGTCGCCCCTCTCTCCCCCCTCGAGGAGAGAGAGGGGGATTGACTGGATCAGCGTTCCGTCCGGGCGCTGACCAGGCGCTCCACCAGCAGCGCGACGATGATGATCGTGCCGATGGCCGAGCCCTGCCAGAAGGGCGAGACGCCCATCAGGTTGAGGCCGTTGCGGATCATCACCATGATCAGCACGCCGACCAGCGTGCCGATGATCGAGCCTCGGCCGCCATAGAGGCTGGCACCGCCGATCACCACCGCGGCGATGGCGTCGAGCTCCATCATGTTGCCGGCCAGGGGATCGGCCGAGAGGATCTGCGCCATCGAGAAGGTGATGGCGACCGCCGCCAGCGCGCCGGAGATCACGTAAGGGAGCACCGAGTAGAAGAAGACGCTGAGGCCCGCCGCGCGCGCCGCCTCCTTGTTGGAGCCGATCGCGTAGATCGTGCGCCCGCCCTTGGTATAGGTCAGATACGCCCAGGCGACCACATAGAGCAGCGCCAGGAAGATCACGTTGAACGGGATGCCGAGGAAGTCGGTATAGACGAGGTTGGAAAGGTCCGACGGGATGTTCGAGATCGAGGTCTGGCCGGAGAAGATGTAGGCCAGGCTCCGCCCGATCGCCATGACGCCCAAGGTCACCACGAAGGCGGCGAGGCGGAAATAGGCGATCAGCACGCCGGAGACGAGGCCGATCCCGGCGCCCGACAGCACCGCCAGGAAGATCGCGACCGGGATCGGCATCCCTTGCAGCGCGAGGCCGAGGATGATGCCGGTCAGGCCCGCGACCGAGCCCACCGAGAGGTCGATGCCGCCCGTGAGGATGACGAAGGTCATCCCGACCGAGACGATGCCGATCACCACCGACTGGTCGAGCACGTTGAAGATGTTCGACTCGGTCAGGAAGTAGGGCGACATGAAGGAGAGCCCGATCGCGATCACGACCGCGAGGACGATCATGCGGACCTCGAGCCGCTTGCTGAGGCGCGCGATCATGCCGGGACCCTTCGATACGCCGAT
Source organism: Dongiaceae bacterium (assembly GCA_035548715.1). Taxonomy (GTDB): domain Bacteria; phylum Pseudomonadota; class Alphaproteobacteria; order Dongiales; family Dongiaceae; genus Dongia. Next base: position 59,752 of record DASZSL010000091.1, on the reverse strand, counting down.
GGCGGTTTGCTTTGCGGTGTCTGACATAGGATCACAACGTGCTGGCGAGGCTGGCGACGCGCTGCTGGACTGACGCCGCGGGCGGCGGCGGCGCGTCACCGGGAAGGGTCAGGCCGATCCAGCCGAAGTCATGGCCGCGCCGCCCGGTGATCGGCACCAGCATGGTGTTGCGGCTGCCGTCCGCCTCGGCGACGAAGGCGGTCTCGCGGCGGAGCAGCGAGTTGGGGATCGCGGTCTCCTGCACCGCCTTGGCCTCGCCGGCGCGGAAGCCGGGATCGGCGGCGTCGGAGGCGACGACGGTGTTGAGGCAGATCAGCCGGTCGCCTTCCAGCAGCGCCCAGAACCCCGCCCCGCCCCAGGTGCCGGTCAGGTCGCGGAGCAGGCTGGTGTTGCGCGCCATGGAGGTGCGGGGCGCGGCGAGCAGGGTCAGCTTCTCCTCGTCGAGCAAGGCGCTCGGCATGTCGGCGGTGGTGGCGCCGTCGCTCATCACCACGATGCGGTCGCAGAGACCGAGCAGCTCCTCGAAGTCCGAGGAGACGACGGCGACCGCGACGCCCTTGGCCGCGACCTCGCGCAGGATCGCGTAGATCGAAGCGCGGGTGCCGATATCGACGCCCTTGGTCGGCTCGTCGAGCAGCAGGACCTTGGGCTCCAGCAGCAGCCAGCGCGCCATGATGACCTTCTGCTGCATGCCGCCGGAGAAGTTCAGCATGTTGGCGTCCAGCAGCCGCTCCTGCGGCAGGCCGAGATCCTTGAGCAGCGCCTCGACGCGCTTCTCGCGCTTCGCATACCCGAGGCCGAAGCCCTTGTGCGCGCCCAGATGCGCCAGCAGCAGGTTCTCCTTGACCGAGAGGTCGGGCACGATGTTCTGCACCCGCCGGTCCTCGGCAACGAAACCGAGCCCCGCCTGGATCGCCTGCCGCGGCCTCTTGATGTCGATCGGCTTGCCGTCGATCCTGACCGTGCCGCCGGTGCGCGGCCGCAGGCCGAAGATCGCCTCCAGCGTCTCCGAGCGCCCGGCGCCGACCAGGCCGCCCAAGCCCAGGATCTCGCCGCGATGCACGGTGAAGGAGACGTCGCGTACCAGCGGCGCCGAGGCCAGGTGCTCGACCTCCAGCGCCGGCGTCTCGGTCTTCTTCGCGGCGGCGGCGGGCTTGTTCTCATGGACCAGGCTGATGTCCTGGCCGACCAGATGGCGGATGAGCTCGGCCTGGCCCAGCGAGCCGATCTCGCGCGAGGCGGCGACGGTGCGGCCTTCGCGCAGGATCGTGACGCGGTCGGTGATCTCGAACACCTCTTCCAGCCGGTGCGAGACGAAGACCAGGCCGCGGCCGTCGGCGCGCAGGCGCCCCATGATCTCGAACAGGCGCTCGACCTCGCCCGGGCTCAGGGAGGCGGTCGGTTCGTCGAAGATGATGAGCCTGGCCTGCACGCCCAGCGCCTTGGCGATCTCGACGAGCTGGCGCTGCGCGGCCGAGAGCCGGCGCACCTCGGTGTCGAGCGGCACCGCATGCTCCTGGCCGAGGCTGGCGAGCAGCTCGGTCGCCCGGGCGCGCAGCTTGCCGTAGGAGAGCCGGCCGGGCCGTCCCAATTCGGGAAGGAAGATGTTCTCGACCACCGTCAGGTCGGGCACGAGGCTCGTCTCCTGCATCACGATGGCGATGCCGCTGTCGAGCGCCTCGCGGGTCGAGTGCAGCCGGATCGGCCTGCCGGCGAACACGATCTCGCCGGCATCGGCCATGTGATGGCCGGAGATCACCTTGGAGAGCGTCGACTTGCCGGCGCCGTTCGCGCCCAGCAGGCCATGCACCTCGCCCGCCGCGAGCTCGAAGTTCGCGCCATCGAGCGCGCGCGTGCGGTCGAAGACCTTGACGATGCCGGTGGCGGTGAGAAGCGGTGTGCTCGACATGGGGATAAAATAGCGCGCGGCCGCTCCGGCTCCAACCCGATCGGTTGGGAAACCGGGAGCGGCCGCGCTCGGCGGTCTTCAGACTTCGTTGGCGAAGACGGTTTCCTTCACCGTCGGCAGCTCCTGGTCGATGTTGTCGCTGGTGACGACCAGGATCGGCACCAGGATCTCCTTCTCGGGCTTGCCGCCGCCGATCGCGCTGACCAGCGCCTCGCCGGACTTCTGGCCCATCAGGTAGGGCTGCTGCATGCCGGAGCAGACCAGCGCCTTGGACTTCAGCAGGTCGACGAAGTCCGGGATGCCGTCGAAGGCGGCGACCAGCACCTCGCCGTCCTTGCGCGCCGCCTTGATGGCGCGGAGCGCGCCGATCGCCGGCTGGTCGGTCTGCACGAACAGGCCGCGGAGATCCGGATTGGCGGTCAGCATGTCCTGCACGAACTTGAAGGTCTCGTCCGCGGTGTAGGACTGCATCTGCTGCAGCGCCGCTTCCTTGCCGGTGAAGCCGCCTTCCTTCAACCCGTCGCGGAACCCCTTGGTGCGGGCCTGGCCGTTCTTGCGGGCCTGGGAGATCGAGACGATGCCGACCGTGCCGCCGAGCCAATCCTTCGCCTTCAGCGCTTCGGCCAGCGCCTTGCCGACGCCGTGGGCGCCTTCGTAGTTGTCGGAGATGATGAAGGACGCATAGTCGCCGCTGTTGGTGCCGATATCGCCGATCACGACCGGGATGTTGGCCTGCTTGGCGAGCTGCAGGACGGAAGGCGCGGTCGAGGAATCCGTCGGCGAGATCACGATGCCGGCGACGCCCTTGGCGATCGAGTCCTGGGCGTTCTGCAGCTGCGTCTGCGGGTTGTTGTGGGAATCGAGCGCCTGATAGCCGAAGCCCTTGGCCTTGGCGACGTTCTCGATGCCCTTCGACAGATAGCGCCAGAACGGCAGATCGAGGCCCGGGGTCAGGTAGACGATGTCCTTGCCCGCCGCCTGCGCGCCGACCAGGCCCGCAAGGCCGGTGCCCGCCATGACGGCGGAACCCGCAGCCAGCTTCACGAATGTACGTCTCTTCATGCTCTCCTCCCAAATAACGCCGCTCTGTTGCGGCGATGCTGTTGATTGTGCGGTCGCCTCAGTCGGGCAGCTTCACCAGGCCGCGCCGGCCGCCCTTCGCCGCGGATCGCGTCCGCGGCCGTTCCGTGAGGATGAGGCGGGTCGTCTCGTAGATCCGTTTCAGATGCGCGTCGAAGGCGGCGACCACCGCCTTCTCGTCATGGGCGCGCAAGGCGGCGACGATCGCCGCGTGGTCGCCATAGCTCTTCTGGATGGCGCCCGGCCGCGACACCGCGCGCCGCCGGTGCCCGAGCATGTAGGCGTAGAGATCGATGGTGAAATCCGCGAGCAGCGTGTTGCCGGATGCGCTGTAGATCGTCAGATGGAACTCCCGGTCGCAGATCAGGAAGCGCACAGGATCGTCGCCGGCGGCCTTCTGCGCCAGCAAGTTTTCCTCGAGCTGGTCGAGAGTCGCGTCGCTGATCCTGGTCGCCGCCTCGGCCACGACCTGGCGCTCGACCACCAGGCGCGCGCGATGCACGGAATCGATGTCGTAGCTGTCGATCGCCTTGGCGCGGCCGATGCCGATGGTGATCGCGCCGACCTCGGCGTTGATCACCCGCGTCCGCGCGCCGTGCGATATCTCCAGGATGCCGCGCGCGGCCAGCATCTGCACCGCGCCGCGCACGGTCTCGCGGCTGACGTCGAGCGCCGCCGCGAGTTCGCGCTCGCCCGGCAGCTCGTCGCCGACCTGCAGCACGCCTGACGCGATCAGCATGCGGAACTTGTCGCAGACCATCTCGCGCACGCCGCGCTTGACCACGCCGTCGCGCAGCTCCGGCACGTCGAAAAGCGCGGTGAGTTGCTTGCCGAGATTCATCGGGACGCGACTGCTCTAGTGGTCGGGCCAGTAGACCAGTTGATACTGGCCGCGGCCTCGCCGCGCTGTCAACGCAGAACGCCCGCTGCGGCGCAGCAATCGACCGCGGCGCTCTTACTCGGCGCGTTCCTACTGTGCTTTCGCGATCCGGTCGCGGGTGCCGTCCAGAAGCTCGCGGGAAAGTTCCGGATCGTCGCTGATCCGCGCGAGAACCAGCGCACCGACCATCGCCGACCAGCCGGCGAGCGCGGCCTTGCGCTTCTCCGCCTCGGTCCTTCCCGGCGCGAGCGCGGTCAGGCGCGCAATTTGCCGCCGCAGGCGCTCGGTCATCGCGGCGCGCGCCTCCGGCGATTGCCGGATCGTGTCGCCGCCGAGGGCGGCGAACGAGCAGCCGCCGGCGTGTTCGTCCCGATGCGCCTCGGTGAGGTAGCCCGCCGCGTAGTCGGCCAGCGTCGCGCCCTCGGGATGAACGGTACGGATCTGCTCCAGCGTCTGGGCGATCAGCTCGTCCTTGGATTTGAAATGGCCGTAGAAGCCGCCATGGGTCAGGCCAGCGGCCTGCATCACCTCGGCCACCGTGACCGCCTCGAAGCCCTTCTCCCGGAACAGCCTTCCCGCCGCCTCCAGGATGCGGCGCCGGTGCTCCGCCATCTGTTCTTTTGTGACCCGCATCACAGCCTCCGCTTCCGCGTTCCGCCCCGGTTGACAAGATACATGATCGCGATCATCTTTAGGTATACATGATATACATCATGAATAACGCAACCCCGAACCAGGAGCCCCCGCCATGTCCCGCAAACCTGCCGTCCTGATCACCGGCGCCTCGACCGGTATCGGCGCCACCTATGCCGACCGCTTCGCCCGGCGCGGGCATGACCTGGTCCTGGTCGCCCGCGACGCCGCCAGGCTGAGGGAAGTCGCCGACCGGCTGGTGAAAGCGACCGGCGTGCAGGTCGATGTCCTGAAGGCCGACCTCACCGACCCGGCCGAGCTCGCCAAGGTCGAGGCGCGGCTCAAGGACGATGCGCGGATCGGCATCCTGGTCAACAATGCGGGCACCGCCCTGCCGGGCGGCTTCCTCGACCAGGGCGCCGACACGCTGAGCAAGCTGATTGCGCTCAACGCGACGGCGGTCGCCCGGCTCGCCAGCGCCATCGCGCCGCGTCTGGTGGCAGAGGGCGGCGGCGCCATCATCAATATCGGCTCGGTCCTGGGCGTGGCGCCGGAGCTCGCCTTCACCGTCTATGGCGCGACCAAGGCCTTCGTCCAGCTCCTGAGCCAGGGGCTCAACGTCGAGCTCGGGCCCAAGGGCGTCTATGTCCAGGCGGTGCTGCCGGCCGCGACCCGCACCGAGATCTGGGACAAGGCCGGCAAGGACGTGAACCGGATCGAGGGCGTGATGGATGTGGGCGAGCTGGTCGATGCGGCCTTGGTCGGCTTCGACCGCCGCGAGCAGGTCACCATCCCGCCGCTGCCCGATGACGGCCAGTGGGATGCCTTCGATACCGCCCGGAAGGCGATGCTGCCGAATTTCCGCCAGACCCGCGCAGCCCCGCGCTACCGCGCGGCCTGACCGGGAACCTGGTGGCGCAGGACGTATTCCCGCCACAGCGTGAAGATGCCGGCTCCGACCACGATCACGGAGCCGGCGACGACGTTCCAGGCCAGGGTCTCTCCGTAGAGGAGGACGCCGAACAGCGAGGCATAGACCAGGCCGAGATAGCTGATCGGCTGGACCGCGGAGGCGTCCAGCAGGTCATAGGCGCGGATCACCAGGTAATGGCCCGTCATGCCGGTGATGCACAAGAGGGCCATCCAGGCCTTGTCCCAGCCCTGGAAATGCGCCCAGAAGAACGGCCCGATCAGGGTCGCCGTCACCGCGCCCGCGACGCCGGTATAGAAGAAGCTCGTCACCGGCGCGTCGCTGCGGCTGGCCAGCCGGGTGGCGATGAGATAGATCGCATACATCACGCAGCACACCACCGGCAGGAGGAGCCACGGATCGAGGAAGCCGCTCGCCTCCGGCTTGAGGATGAGCAGAACGCCGACAAGCCCCGCGATGATCGCCGACCAGCGCCGCCATCCCACATGCTCACCGAGCAGCGGGATCGAGAGCAGCGTGACGACGATCGGCGTTGCCGACAGGACGGCCGTCGAATGCGCAAGGCCGGCATGGGCGAAGGAGGCGATGACCATGATGATCTCCAAGGCGAGCAGGACCCCGCGGACGATCTGGAGCACCGGCCGCTTCGTCCTGGCCGCCGCCCGCAAGCCTCCCCGTATCCGGGCGGCCATCAGCACGCAGAAGACGGCAAACGCCCAATACCGGATCATGGTCACGAAGGCCGGCGGATAGAGCGTGCCGAGATGCTTCGAAACCGCGTCCTGGATGGAGAAGATGGTCGTGGCGGCGAGGGCGAAGAGATAGCCCTTGGTCTTGAAGTTCATGACACCGTCTTGTAGCGGCAATCGTCATCGGAGGGCAGCTTGAATCGAGGCGGTTCGAGGCGCTAGCATCGGCGTCTACCGAAGAGAATCCTCCATGCGCCTCGTCCGCGCCCTCGCGCTCCTTCTCCTGCTCGCACCCGCCGCCTGCGGCGGCGAGCCGGAAGACCCTCTGGCGCGCGCCCGCGCCGAGGCCAAGAAGATCGCACCCGACGCGGCGCTGGTCGAGATGAGCTTCAGCGGTTTCGGCTTCGCGACGGGCAGCGGCGGCCTGCCCGACATGACCAGGCCCGGCCTGCCGCAGATGGCGCTGTTCAATTTCTACTCGCGCGCCAGCGGCAAGGGGTTCCGCATCACCGCCGACATCAACCGTCCGCCGATGCCGTCGGAAATGGCCAAGGCGATGGAAGACCGCGGCTACAAGGACCTGCGGGTCGAGCAGCAGGGTGAGGTCCCCTTCACGCCCTTCACTCTGCCGCTGCCCGACACGATCGGCGACCTGAACCGCGCCGTCGCCGCGGCGACGGCGGCGATCGGCGCCGAATGCGACGGCGGCGATCCGCAGATCTCGACCTGCCGGCTGCCGCAGGAGGCCGAGCTGCACATGCACTGGACCGGTCCGAAGGATGCCGGGACGCCGGTCTGGACCGTCTCGTTCGGCCAGAATCCGACGACCTACGAAACCGTCCGGCGGACCATCGCCGACGGCAGCTACGGTGCCTATACAAGCGGCGACGCGCAGTCCGCCGACCTCAACGCCCCGCCGCGCGCGCCGCTGAAAGAGGCGGACGTGAAGGTCGAGCCCTATTTCGACGCTGTCTGGCCGGCCGTCATCGCCGCCGTGCAGAAGCAGGATCCGGCCTATGTGCCCTACGCGGTCTCGCTGGTCACCTATCTCAGCGACGTCCGCCAGGCCGGCGGCAAGGCCATGCTCGCCGAGGCACATATCCAGTTCGCCCGGGTGACCCCGTCGCTGATCTGGGACGAGATGGAGGCGCATGTCGGCTGGCGCGAAGGCGCCGAGGACGACGCCGAGCTGTTCTTTTCCCAGCCCAAACGTCACATGGCGCCGGCCGAGCCCATGCCGGTGGCGCTGAACGCCGGCGACCTGCCCGCGGCCGAGCCGGCGCTCGACGCCCTGCTGGCGAAGTTCCCGGACAAGTACACCGAGGTGATCACCACCTGGTCCAAGGGCTGCGAGGACGTGCTGACCTTCGTCGTGGGACTGCGCATGTGGCGATGCGGCGTCGACATCCAGAACCAGGAGCACACCGACCTCGTCTTCCTGTGGCTGTCGCGCCAGGGCAACCCGTATTGGAGTTCCGGCCGCGCCCCGCTCGCCACGGAATACGACCAGGTCGCCGCCGGCACGCCGAAGGACGGCTGGGCCTGGTGGACCCGGGTGAAGCATCCCGCCTATTGGGAATACTTCCTGATCGACGCGGCCAACGGACGGCCGGATACTGGCTTCTGCACCAACCCGAACGACGGCACCAACCGGATCGCGCTGCGCGCCTGCGGGCCGTGACGGCGCTTGGCCGCCGGTGGGCTTATCTGCTATCGCTTAGCCGCTGTGCCGGGTGCCGGGCCTGTAGTTCAGCTGGTTAGAACGCGCCGCTCATAACGGTGTTGTCGCAGGTTCGAGTCCTGCCGGGCCCACCAATCCTTTCGATGGCTCTTGCGCGGGCTGCAACCCGAGGCCAGATGGGTTGTCCGCAGCCCGCGGGGTTCTTTGCTCCAGATCTACGAAGCCGGGATCTTGGCGCTCTTCACTTCCTGCAGCTTCATTTTCCCGTCTGGAGCGAGGGCCGCTCGAAGCGGAAGGCGGATATGTCGGAACTGGTGCGGCCGTCGAGCAGGAGTTCCGAAAGTGTCCGGCCGATCAGCGAGGCGAACTTGAACGCATGGGTCGCCCCGACCGCGCAGACGCAGTTCGGATGCCCCGGAATGCGGTCGAGCACGAAATCCACGTCGGGCGTATGCGTGAGCAGGCAGGTCTTGGTGTAGAGCACCGGCCCCAGCGCGCGCGGCATGTGCCGCTCGACGAAGTCGCGCACCTGCTTCTCGTTCTCCGCATCGGGCTCGAAGCTGCGCTTGTCGGGATCGACCGGAAAGAAGCGATCCTTGGCGACCTTGACCCCCGGCGCGCCATAGACCGGGAAGCCGTAGTAGTTGTCGAGGATCATCCAGATCCAGACCGGGAACCGCTCCGGGGCGAACTCCGCCAGATGCGGGCTGCTGAAATAGGTGACCTGCTCGTGGGTCACCTGGAGCGGAATCTGATGGCCGAAATGCGCCAGCAGCCTGTTGGTCCACGGTCCGGCCGCGATCACCAGCTTCTCGCCGGAGAAGGTGCGGCCGCCGGCGACGACCTCGTAGCCGCCGCCGGACGGGCGGATGCTGGTGATCGGCATGTTGTCGAACAGCGTCGCGCCGTTGAGGCGCGCCATGCGGCGATGCGCCTCGTTCGCCCGGATCGCGCCGACCAGGCCGCCGTCGGGCTGGTAGACCGCGTGGATCTCCGGCCCGAAGCGGAACTGCGGAAACCGCCGCATCAGCTCGACGTTGTCGAGGACCTCGAACGGCACGCCGCACGCCGCCATGCTGCGGTTGTAGTCCTCTTCCTTCAGCGTGGTCTGCGGCGGCCAGAAATTCACCTCGCCGGACTTCACGACCACCCGCTCGCCCGATTCCTCCTCGAGGACGTCCCACGCGCGGTAGGCTTCCTGCGCGAAGCGGACATAGGGAACGGTGTGATAGGTCTTCCGGATGATCCGGGAATGGTCCTGGGACTCGCCGCGCACATGGCCGAGCTCGAACTGCTCGATGCCGAGGACCTCTTTGCCCGCCTTGCGGGAGAGCCAGTACGCCGCGGCGCTGCCGAGCCCGCCAAGGCCGATGACGATATGGGTGAAGCTGTCCTTCATGGGATCCCCTTGCTGTGCCCCGTCGCCGGCGCAGGCGCCGGCATCGAATGATGACTCCGTCTCTTCCGCAAGAGACGACGATCGCACCGTCCCTCGGTCACGGCGCCGCCGCACGGCGCGGGCCATGGACGTGGAACGGCGCCGGCTCGTCCGCCGGCAGCGGCCGGCCGCAGATCATGTCGCTGATGCGCTCGGCCATCATGATGACCGGCGCGTTGAGATTGGCATTGGTGATCGACGGCATCAGCGAGGCATCGACCACCCGCAGGCCATCGACGCCATGCACGCGGCCGTCGGGCCGGGTGACGCCGTCATCCGGCGCTCCCATCCGGCAGGTGCCGGCCGGGTGCCAGTTGCCGGCCACCGAACGCCGGGCCCAGGCGGCGAAATCGCCGGACGAGGGGGCGCTCTCGCCGAACTCCGGGCCGCGATAGCGCTCGAAGGCCTTGTCCCGGACGATGGCGCGCGCAAGCTCGACGCCGCGACGCAGGCGCTCGATGTCCTCGGCCTCGCTCAGATAGCAAGGGTCGATGCGCGGCGGGAGTCGCGGATCGGCGGAAGCCAGCCGCACCGTTCCCGTGCTGCTGCAGCGGTTCAGGTTGACGCCGATGCCGAAGCCATGGGCCGAGGGATGCGGCCGCATCCCCTCCACCAATGCGGGATAGAGGAAGAATTGCAGGTCCGGCGTCGCGAGCTCCTCCGACGAGCGCAGCATGGCGCCGACTTCCAGCCCGGTGGTTCCGCCGATCCCGCCGCCGGTCAGGAGCCAGCGCAGGCCGGCGAGCGCCTTGCGGTCCGGCCGCATGTAGCGGCTGTGGCTGACCGGCCGAAGCGAGCGCCAGGAAAGCCGCGTCGCGACATGGTCCTGGAGGTGCGCGCCGACCGCCGGCAGGTCGGCACGCACCGCGATGCCGTGACGGCGCAGGTGATCCGCCGGCCCGATCCCGGACAGCATCAGCAGGTGCGGCGAGCGGATCGCACCGGCACACACGATCACCTCGCGCCGTGCCATGAAGTCGAGCTCGCGGCCATCCCGCGCGACGGTGATCCCGGCCGACCTCGCTCCCTCCATGCGAAGGCCCGTGACCAGGCCGTCGGCCAGGATCTGCAGGCGCGACGCCGTTTCCTTCGACCGGAGGACGGGGCGGAGAAAGGCGCGGTCGGCGCTGGCGCGGATGCCGCGGTCGATCGTCTGGTCGCAGGCGAAGAAGCCCTCCTGGCGGTAGCCGTTGGGATCCTCGGTGATGCCGGCCGGATGCGACGCGCCCGCCGCCAGGAACGCCTCCTGCAGCGGGCCGTGGGGCCTGGCCTTGGTGACGACCAGCGGCCCCCCGCGGCCGCGATAGACCGGATCGCCCTCCGGCCGGCGCGTCTCGCTGCGCTTGAAATAGGGCAGGACCGATGCGAAGCGCCATCCGGCGGCGCCCTGCTGCTCCCAGCGATCGAAGTCTTCGGCGTGACCGCGCAGATAGCAGAGCGAATTGATCGCCGAGGAGCCGCCGACGGTTCGCCCGGTGGTGATCGCATCCGTGCGGCCGGCCAGGCCGCGCTGGGCAACGGTGTCGTACCTCCAGGAATAAGCAGCGTCCGCACAGGCGAGATAGGCCGCCGCCGGCATGTCGATCCGGATGCCGTGGCGCGATGGGCCGGCTTCCACCAGCAGGACGCTCCCGTCCGCCTGCTCGGCCAGCCGGGCCGCCACGACGCAGCCCGCGGAACCCGCCCCGACCACGACGTAGTCGAACTCCCGCTTCGGATCCGCCGCCACCCTACCGCCCCGGCCGATTCCAGGTTGAGACCATGTTTTATATGTTGTAACTATATTCCGATATTTGCAACAGCGACCGGAGCCACGACGATGCAGCGGCGCATATTGGGCCGGTCCGGCCTGCAGGTGGCGCCGATCGCGCTGGGCGCCAGCGTGTTCGGCTGGACGGTCGACCAGCCGACCGCGTTCCGGCTGCTCGACGCCTTTGTCGCCCGCGGCTTCAACCTGATCGACACGGCCGATGTCTACTACGTCTGGGCGCCCGGCAATGCCGGCGGCGAGTCCGAGACGATCATCGGCAACTGGCTGCGGCAGCGCCGCCGCCGCGACGACGTGATCCTCACCACCAAGGTCGGCGAGGCGCTGGCGCCGGACAGGAAAGGACTGTCGCGCGCCTATGTCACGCGGGCCGTCGAAGATTCGCTGCGCCGGCTCGGCACCGACTACATCGACCTCTATCTCGCGCATGTGGATGATGCCGCGACGCCGCTCGACGAGACGCTGGAAGCGTTCGCCCGTCTGGTGGATCAGGGCAAGGTCCGGGTCATCGGCGCATCGAACTACCAGGCGCCGCGCCTCTCCGAGGCGCTGGAGGCCAGCAGGCGCGCGGGCTATCCGCGCTACGAATGCCTGCAGACGCTCTACAATCTCTACGACCGGGCGGAGTTCGAGGGCGGGCTGATGCCGCTCTGCCGCGAGGAGAATGTCGGCGTCACCGCCTATCGCTCCTTGGCGCGGGGGTTCCTCTCCGGCAAGTACCGGTCGGAAGCCCATCGCGACCGCAGCCGGCGCGGCGCCGACGCGATCGCCTATCTGGGCGACCGCGGCAATCGGATCCTCGCGGCGCTGGACCGCATCGCCGCGGATCACCGCGCCACCGTGTCCCAGGTCGCGCTCGCCTGGCTGATCGCCCGGCCGGGGATCGCCGCGGCGATCGCCAGCGCCAGCGGCGTCGAGCAGCTCGACGAGCTGCTTGGATCGGTCGATCTGTCGCTGGCGCCCGCTGCGCTCGACGCGCTGACCGCCGCGTCCGCCGCCTGATCCGTCGCTGCCGCTGATCCACGACCACGGGAGAAACCATGAGCAACATCGACAAGTCGAGGCTTCCCAGCCGCCACGTGACGAGCGGACCGGAGCGGGCACCGCATCGTTCCTATCTCTATGCCATGGGGCTGACGCGGCAGGAGATCGATCAGCCCTTCGTCGGGGTCGCCACCTGCTGGAACGAGGCGGCGCCCTGCAACATCACGCTGATGCGGCAGGCGCAGGCGGTGAAGCGCGGCGTGGCCGCGGCTGCCGGCACGCCGCGCGAGTTCTGCACGATCACCGTCACCGACGGCATGGCGATGGGTCACCAGGGCATGCGGTCCTCGCTTCCCTCGCGCGAGGTGATCGCCGATTCGGTCGAGCTTACCATGCGCGGCCACGCCTATGACGCCCTGGTCGGCATGGCGGGCTGCGACAAGTCGCTGCCCGGCATGATGATGGCCATGTGCCGCCTGAACGTCCCCTCCGTCTTCATCTACGGCGGCTCGATCCTGCCGGGCAGCTTCCGCGGCAAGCCGGTCACCGTGCAGGACCTGTTCGAGGCGGTCGGCATGCACTCGGTCGGCAGGATGTCCGACGCCGACCTCGAGGAGCTGGAACAGGTCGCCTGTCCCTCCGCCGGCTCCTGCGGCGCGCAGTTCACCGCCAACACGATGGCGACGGTTTCGGAGGCGATCGGGCTGGCACTGCCCTACTCGGCGGGCGCGCCTGCGCCCTACGAGATCCGCGACCAGTTCTGCAGCGCCGCCGGGCACAAGGTCATGGAGCTGCTGCGGTCCAATATACGGCCCCGCGACATCGTCACCCGCAAGGCGCTGGAGAACGCCGCCGCCTGCGTCGCGGCGACCGGCGGATCGACCAACGCGGCCCTGCACCTGCCCGCGATCGCCCACGAATGCGGCATCGCCTTCGACCTGTTCGACGTGGTCGAGGTGTTCCGCCGCACGCCCTATATCGCCGACCTCAAGCCGGGCGGCCGCTACGTCGCCAAGGACATGTTCGAGGCGGGCGGCATTCCGCTGCTGATGAAGACCCTGCTGGACAACGGCTATCTGCACGGCGACTGCCTGACCGTCACCGGCCGCACCATCGCCGAGAACCTCGCGACGGTCGCGTGGAACGACGGGCAGGACGTGATCCGGCCCGCCGACAAGCCGATCACCAGGACCGGCGGGGTGGTCGGCCTGCGCGGCAATCTCGCGCCCGACGGAGCGATCGTGAAGGTCGCCGGCATCCCCGAGGCGCATCAGGTCTTTCGCGGGCCGGCACGCTGCTTCGACAACGAGGAGGCATGCTTCGCCGCAGTGGCCACCCGGCGATACGAGGAGGGCGAGGTGCTGGTGATCCGCTATGAGGGGCCGCGCGGCGGGCCCGGCATGCGGGAAATGCTGTCGACCACGGCCGCCCTCTACGGCCAGGGCATGGGTCAGAAGGTCGCGCTGATCACCGATGGCCGGTTCTCCGGTGCGACGCGCGGACTTTGCGTCGGCCATGTCGGGCCCGAGGCCGCGGTCGGCGGGCCGATCGCCCTGCTGCAGGACGGCGACATCGTCACGATCGATCCGATCTCAGGCGTGCTCTCGGTCGACCTCTCCGATACCGTCCTGGCCGAGCGGCGCAGGCAGTGGTCGCCGCGCGAGAGCGACGCCACCTCCGGCTATCTCTGGAAATTCGCCCAGGGGGTGGGACCGGCCCGCGGCGGCGCCGTCACCCATCCCGGCGGCGCGGCGGAAAAGACGAGCTACGCCGACATCTGATCCGGTCGTCCGCGGGCGCTCAGCTTCCGAGCGCCCGCAGATGGCGGATGGGACGGCCGCCGGACGCGGCCTCCGCCGCGCGGATGATGCCCTGCGCGTCGATGCCGAAATGGCGGTAGAGATCGGCGATGCTGCCGGTCTGGCCGAAATGCTCGACGCCCAGCGACCGCGTGCGGTGGCCCATCACCGAGCCGAGCCAGGCCAGGGTCGCCGGATGGCCGTCCAGTACGGTGACCAGGGTGCAATGCGACGGCACGCCCAAGAGCAGCCGCTCGACATGGCTGAGCGCCCCCGACGCGCCGCGCTCGCGGGCGCGCGAGGCCGCGGTCCATCCGGCGTTGAGCCGGTCCGCCGAGGTGACGGCGAGCAGGCCGACGTCGCGGCGATCCTCCGCCATCAGGCCCACCGCCTCGAAGGCTTCCGGCGCCACCGCGCCGGTATAGGCCACCACGACCTGCGCGTTCGGCCCGGGGCGGCGCATCCAGTAGGCGCCGTCGATCATGTCGTTGGCCAGGTCCGGCGTGATCGCACGCTGCGGCTGCTCGATCGGACGGGTCGACAGCCGCAGATAGACCGAGCCGCCGGTGCGGTCGCGCAGCCAGCTCCGCTCGTCGGGCTCGGCCTCGCCGGAGCGCTGGATGTAGTCGAACGACCAGCGCAGGATGGTGGCGAGCTCATCCACATAGGCCGGCTCGAAGCTGGCCAGGCCGTCCTGCGCCATGCCGATCAGCGGCGTCGCGATCGATTGATGGGCGCCGCCTTCGGGCGCCAGGGTCACGCCCGACGGCGTCGCGGCGAGGATGAAGCGGGCATCCTGATAGCAGGCATAGTTGAGCGCATCGAGGCCGCGCTCGATGAAGGGATCGTAGAGCGTGCCGACCGGCAGCAGGCGCTGGCCGAAGATCGAATGCGACAGGCCCAGCGCCGAGAGCATGATGAAGAGGTTCATCTCGGCGATGCCGAGCTCCAGGTGCTGGCCCTTCGGCGAGAAGGTCCAGTTGTAGGTGGAAGGGATCCGCTCCGCCTTGAAGACGTCCGCCATCTCGTCGCGGGCGAACAAGCCGCGGCGATTCACCCAGGCGCCGAGATTGGTCGAGACCGTCACGTCGGGCGACGTCGTCACCACGCGATCGGCCAGCGGCGTGTCGCTCTTGCCGATTTCGTGCATCAGCAGGCCGAAGCCCTGTTGGGTCGACATCACCGGCTGCGCGGAAAAGCCGAGCCGCTCCGGCACCGGGATCGCGGCGGCGCGGTGGCGGCGGGGGCCACCCTGGGCGAACGGCACCGCGGCGAGGAAGTCGCGCAGCGTCTCCGCCGGAGCGTCCAGCCCCTCGAACGGCTCCCATTCGTGTCCTTCGCGGACCTTCATCGCCGTCTGCAGGAGCTCGACCTGGGCCGGCGTCATCAGCCCGGCGTGATTGTCCTTGTGGCCGGCGAGCGGCAGGCCGAAGCCCTTGATCGTATAGGCGATGAAGCAGGTCGGCCGGTCGTGCTGCCGTGCCGCCTCGAAGGCGCTCAGGATGGTCGGCAGGTCGTGCCCGCCGAGATTGCCCATGAGTCGCGCGAGCTCCGCATCGCTGCGCTTCTCGATGAGAGCGCTGACCGCGCCCTGGTCGCCCAGGTCGTCCAGCAGACGCTTCCGCCATGCCGCACCGCCCTGGAAGGTCAGCGCCGAATAGAGCTGGTTCGGGCAGGAGTCGATCCACTCCCGCAGCCTCTCGCCGCCGGGCTCGGCGAACGCCGCGCGCTGCAGCTCGCCGTGCTTCAGGATGACGACGTCCCAGCCGAAGTTGCGGAAGATCGCCTCGAACCGCGCCCAGAGTCCCTCGCGCACCACGGCGTCGAGGCTCTGGCGATTGTAGTCCACCACCCACCAGGTGTTCCGCAGGCCGTGCTTCCAGCCTTCGAGCAGAGCCTCGAAGATGTTGCCCTCGTCCATCTCGGCGTCGCCCACCAGCGCCACCATCCGGCCTTCGGGATTGGCCGCGCTCCAGCCGCGGGCCCGCACATAATCCTGCGCCAGCGCCGAGAATAGCGTCTGGGCGACGCCCAATCCGACCGAACCGGTCGAGAAGTCCACGTCGTCCACGTCCTTGGTGCGCGAGGGATAGGATTGCGCGCCCTGGTAGGCCCGGAAGTTCTGCAGCTTCTCGAGGCTCTGGTTGCCCAGCAGGTATTGGATGGCGTGGAAGATCGGGCTCGCATGCGGCTTGACCGCGACGCGATCCTCCGGCCGCAGCACCGCGAAATAGAGCGCCGTCATCAAGGTGGCGAGCGACGCCGAGGAGGCCTGGTGCCCGCCGACCTTCAACCCGTCGCCGTTGTCCCGCAGATGGTTGGCGTTGTGGATGGTCCAGGTCGCCAGCCACAGAACCTTCCGCTCCAGGGCCGAAAGCGCAGCGAGATCATGGCGTGTCATTGAATCCCTCCGGGCGCCGCAGGGCGACCGCGCGATGAAGAGGCGGTTATCCTAGCAAACCATGATAGGATAAGGTGACCAATGTCAGCTATCTTCGTGCTGGTAATTGGCTAGATCAGCTATATATCAATGCAAACTTGGGGATTATCACCAATGCGGAAGATGGACGAGATCGATCGCCGGATCATCGCCGCGATCCAGCACGACGGCAAGATCACGACCCAGGAGCTCGCCGCGCGGGTCGGCCTCTCGGCCTCGCCCTGCGCGCGGCGCGTGCGGCTGCTGGAGCAGGCCGGGATCGTGAAGGGCTACACCGCCGTCATCGACCAGAAGAAGGCCGGGCTGCCGATCAACGCCTTCGCCTCGATCAAGCTGGAGCGGCAGCGCGAGGAGGATCTCGACCGCTTCGCGCAGGCGGTCACGCGCTGGCCCGAGGTCCTCGACTGCTACCTGATGACCGGGCAGCGCGACTATCTGATGCGGATCGTGGTCCGGGACCTCGAGGCCTATGAGCGCTTCCTCAAGGAGAAGCTCACGAGGCTGAAGGGCATCGCCTCGATCGAGACCAGCTTCGCGCTCGACCAGGTGAAGCGATCGGAAGCGCTGCCGCTCTGAGCAAGCCGATCCGGCCGGCGCCTCACGCCGCGGCCGGCGCGCGTCGCGGCCGGGCACGCTTGGCGGCGGGCGCCTCGGCGGGCTGGGACGCCGCCGTCGGGCCGAAGCCGAGCGCCGTTTCGATCTTCCGGCCCGCCTCCACGACGGCCGCGATGGTCTTCTGGACGTCGTTTCGCCGCATCCGGTCCTCGGGACCGGCAACGCCGATCGCGCCGACGACCTGGCCCGCCGAGCTCTTGATGGCGGTCGCGATTCCGAGCACGCCGGGGCGCCACTCCCCCAACGTCACCGAATAGCCTTGCTTCCGAATGAGGTCGAGATCGGCGCGCAGCTTGCTCAGGGAGGTCACGGTGTTCTCGGTATGGCGCTTCAGATTGGCGCCGACGCGGCGGATCGTCTCTTCCGGCTGGTAGGCGAGCATCGACTTGCCGCTGGTCGAGCAATAGGCCGGCGCGCGATCGCCGACATTGACATAGGTGCGCACCGCATGGATGCCGTCGGCCTTGTCGATGAACACCGCCTCCTGGCCGTCGAACACCGAGAGATGCGCCGTCTCCTCGGTCGCCGCGGCAAGCTCGCGCAGATGCGGCGCCGCGACGGCGCGCAGATCGAACTTGGCAAACACGCGGATGCCGAGCTCCCACAGGCGGAGCGACGCCTCGTATCGCCGCACGTCGGCCGCCCGGCGCACGTAGCCCGAGACCTCCAAGGTGCGCAGCAGGCGATGGGCATTGCTCTTGCTCATCCCGCATTGCGCGGCGAGATCAGTCAAGCTGCGCGGCTGCGGGCTCGTGGCCAGGGCTTCGAGCACCTTCAGGCCTTTGACGACCGTCGTTTCCAAACATTCCTCCGCCGTGATCCTCAACCGCCAATGGCTGCCGAGTCGCCGCTGTGCCGCGGCCTATGCGATCCAGCTTAGCATCCGCAGGGCCGTTTTCAGTATTTGAAATTTGTCACTATTTGAAATTTCCCGGTTCCACAACCGGAGCAACGCGCCGCCCGCGCGACGAAGACGGGCGACGGCGTCCTAAGCGCGCCGGAGGTGCCTGAGCACCACGGAAGCCGCGTTGTAGCCGGGGATCCCGGTCACGGCACCCCCGGGATGGGTCGAGGCGCTCGACATGAAGAGCCCTTTCACCGGCGACGCGTAGTTCGCGTAGTTCCGCGCCGGACGGCGGAAGAAGAGCTGGTTCAGCGTCAGGTCGGCATGATGCGGGTTGCCGCCGGGCAGGCCGAATATCTCCTCGTAGTCGGAGGCCAGCAGGATCTGCTTGTGCAGCGATTCCCGCGAGACGTTCGGCGCGAATTGCGCGATCGCATCCATGGCCGCGTGGAGCACGGCCTCGTGGGTCTCGGCACCATGGTCGGCGCCCGGACCGGAGGGAACATGGCCGCCATAGATGCTGAGGATATGGCGCCCCTCCGGGGCGAGGCCCGGATCGACCACCGTCGGCGCCTGCACCGTCAGATAGGGCCGGCGCGAGATGCGGCCCTGGCGCATGTCGAGATAGGCGTCTTCCATGTAGTCGACGCTCGGGGCGACGCAGACCTGGACGGGATAGCCGTTGCCCATCCCGGCGGCGCCGAGGCCCGGGTAGTGCGGCAGCTCGTCGACCGCGAGATGGATCTTGAACGCGGTCGACTGTCCCTGGAAGCCGCGGATGTCGCGGGTGAACTCCGGCGGCAGCGCCGCCTCATCCACCAGGTTGAGGAAGGTATGCCGGGCCGAAGCGTTGGAGATGACGGTCTTGGCCCGGATCTCGTCGCCGTTGGCGAGGACGACGCCTTCGGCGCGGCCGTCCCGCACCAGGATGCGCGCCACCGCGGCGTCGACCCTGGTCTGCATCCCGAAGCGCGCAGCGGACCTGGCGATCGCCTCGCTGATCATGCCCATGCCGCCTCGCACCAGGCCCGTCCCGCCGGCCGGCGTGCCGTTGTCGCGCAGATTGCTGCGCATCAGGAAATAGGCGGTGCCGGGCGTATGGAAGCTCACGCTCTGTCCGGCGCCGCCCGCCGGGTAGTAGCCGAGGATCACCTTGACGGCGTCGGACTCGAACCAGCGGCTGAGATAGTCGTAGGCGCTCATCGTCATGAGATCGACGACGTCGTGGAAGGCACCGACCATGCCCCGGTTGCGCCAGGCGAACCGCGCCATGTCGATGACGTTGGTCGGCGCGAGGGAGCCCGGGTTGAACGGGATCGCCCACATCAGCTCGCGGAAGACCGGGCCGAGCCGGGCGAGATGGGCGTGGTACTTCGGGTAGGCCTCGGCATCCCTGCGCGAGAAGCGCGCGAACTCGGCGCAGAGGCGGTCCATCTCCTTCCACAGGACGATCGGGCCCGCATCCGCGACGTGATGCACGATCGGCGGCGTCGCGATGACCTCGTAGCCGAACTTCTGCAGCTCCAGGTCCAGGATCACCCTGGGCTGCAGCAGCCCCATCATGTGCGCCGCGGTGCTGACGCGGTAGCCCGGCCAGAGCTCCTCGGTCACCGAGGCGCCGCCGATCAGCGAACGCCGCTCGAGCACGCAGACCTTGAGCCCCGCCTTGGCGAGATAGGCGCCGCAGACCAGCCCGTTATGGCCGGCGCCCACGATGACGACGTCGTACTGGTTCATGCCGGGCCGGCTCACGCTGGATGCCCCGAAGCGCCGCGCATCATGCCTCGCCCGCCGCCGCCCGCTTGCGGTCGAAATCCGTCGGCTGCCAGCCGCGCGCGGTGAGGCCGCCGTCGGAAACCAGGGTGGTGCCGGTCACGAAGGCCGCGTCGTCGGAGGCCAGGAACAGGATCGCACCGGCCTGCTCCTCCGCGCTCGCCATCCGGCCGAGCGCGCAGGCCCGGGAGAACTCGCGGACGCGTTCCGGCGTCAGGAAATCCAGCAGCCGGCGCGAGGCGGTCGGGCCGGGGCAGATCGCATTGACCCGGATGCCGTGCCCGCCCTCTTCCCAGGCGAGCGCCTTGGTGAGTGCGATGATGCCGGCCTTGGCGGAATTGTAGGCGCCCCAGCCGGGATCGGACGCGATCCCCGAGATCGAAGCCATGTTGACGATGACGCCGCTGCGCTGCGCGCGCATCTTCGGCAGGACGGCGCGGCAGGCCAGCAAAGTGCTGCGGATGTTCAGTCGATAGAGCCGGTCCCAGGTCGCAAGATCCATGTCGCCGATCTGCCCGGGCGCGCTGCCCCCGGCGATGTTGATCAGGATGTCGATGCGCTCGACCGCCGCAGTGGCGGCGGAGAGCCCCGCCTGGAACTCCGCCTCGTCGAGCACGTCGCCGGGCCATGCTTCGACCTGCGCCCCCTCGGACCGCAGCCGCGCCGCCAGCGTCTCGGCCATCGCGTGCTTGACGTCGAGGACGAGCACGCGCGCGCCTTCGGCCGCCAGCCGCTCGACGCAAGCGGCGCCCATTCCATCCGCCCCGCCGGAAACCAGGGCGACCTTGCCGACAAAGCGCGACATGCCAAAGCGCATCCTAGCCGCCTCCCGCATCGTGTTCCGCCCCGTCACCTGCCGCAGCAAGCCGACCGTTCGCTGCCTCGCGCACCGCGATCGGGGGCCGGCCGCATAATGCAAATTGTTCCTAATAATGAAAGAAGATTGTGCATGTTGACACTCCTTCCGACCCGATGCTAGCCTTTTCTGGCGCGAAAGGCCGGCGCTCAACCGCTCTCCTCAAGCTCCGCAAGACCCATGTCCGCCGATCCGCTCCTGCAGCCCTATCGACTGAAGCACCTGACGCTGCGCAACCGGATCATGTCCACGGCGCACGAGCCGGCCTATGCCGAGGACGGCATGCCGAAGGACCGTTATCGGCTGTATCACGTCGAGCGGGCGAAGGGCGGCCTCGCGCTGACGATGACGGCGGGATCCGCCGTGGTCTCGCCGGACTCGCCGGCGGCGTTCAACAACCTGCTGGCCTACAAGGATGAGATCGTGCCGTGGCTGGCGCGTCTCGCCGCCGACTGCCATGAGCATGGCGCGGCGGTGATGATCCAGCTCACCCATCTCGGCCGCCGCTCCGGCTGGAACCATTCCGACTGGCTGCCGGTGCTGGCGCCTTCGCTGGTGCGCGAGCCGGCGCACCGCGCATTCCCGAAGGTCGCCGAGGAATGGGACATCGAGCGGATCGCCGGCGACTACGCCGCGGCGGTCCAGCGCATGCAGGCGGCCGGGCTCGACGGGATCGAGATCGAGGCCTACGGCCATCTGATGGACGGCTTCTGGTCGCCCGCGACCAACAAGCGGACCGACGCCTTCGGCGGATCGCTCGACAACCGCCTGCGCTTCACCTTCATGGTGCTGGAGCGGATCCGCAAGGCGGTCGGGCCGGACTTCATCGTCGGCCTGCGCATGGTGGCGGACGAGGACTGGGACCGCGGCCTCAGCCGCGACGAGGGAATCGAGATCGCCTGCCGGCTGGCGGAATCGGGGATGATCGACTTCCTCAACATCATCCGCGGCCATATCGAGACCGAGGCGGCCCTGACCAAGGTGATCCCGATCCTCGGCATGCCGACCGCGCCGCATCTCGATTTCGTCGGCGAGGTGCGGGCCGAGACGCGCTTCCCGGTGTTCCACGCCGCCGGCATCGCCGACGTGGCAACCGCGCGCCACGCGGTGGCGGCGGGGAAGCTCGACATGGTGGGAATGACGCGCGCCCACATCGCCGACCCGCATATCGTCCGCAAGATCGAGCAGGGCCGCGAGAGCGAGATCAGGCCCTGCGTCCGCGCCACCTATTGCATCGACCGCGGCTATCTCGGGGTCGACGCGGTCTGCATCCACAACGCCGCGACCGGCCGCGAGGCCCGGATGCCGCATGTGATCAGCCCGAGCGACGGCCCGCGCAAGCGCGTGGTGGTGGTCGGCGCCGGCCCGGCCGGGCTGGAGGCCGCCCGCGTGGCCGGCGACCGCGGCCATGCCGTGGTGCTGATGGAAGCGGCCCCGGAGGCCGGCGGCCAGATCCGGCTCGCCGCCGCGGCCCGGCGGCGGCGCGAGCTGATCGGCATCGTCGACTGGCGGCTCGACTGCTGCCGGCGCAGCGGCGTCGACATGCGCTTCAACCTGCTGGCCGGTCCCGAGGACGTGCTGGCCGAGCAGCCCGACATCGTCGTGATCGCGACCGGCGGCGTGCCGGACGTCGATGTCCTGGAGCGCGGCGCCGATCTGGCGGTCTCGAGCTGGGACATCCTCTCGCGCGCGGTGAAGCCCGCCGAGAGCGTGCTGCTGTTCGACGACAATGGCGGCCATCCCGGCATGCAGGCGGCGGAACTGATCGCCGAATCCGGCTCGCATCTGGAACTGGTCACGCCGGAGCGGAACTTCGCCCCGGATGTCGGCGGCTTGAACTATGTGCCCTACGCCCAGGCTTTCCAGCGCCACGGCGTCGCGATCACCATCTCGCGACGGGTGATGGCGGTGGCGCGGGCGGGCAACAAGCTCGCCGTCTCGATCGGCAGCGACTATGACGAGCGGCTGCGCGAGACCCGCATGGTCGACCAGGTGGTGGTGGAGCACGGCACGGTGCCGGTGGACGAGCTCTATTTCGCGCTGCGGCCCGGCTCCTCCAACCAGGGCGAGGTCGACCACCCGGCGCTGATCGCCGACCGGCCGCAGCAGATCGTCCGCAATCCGGAGGGCCGCTACCAGCTCTTCCGGATCGGCGACGCGGTCGCCTCGCGCAATGCCCATGCGGCGATCTATGATGCGCTGCGCTTTGCCAAGAACTTTTGAAACCCGGACGGTCCGGAGCTGAGACGGCGGGCTGGACATCCCACTCCGGAAAGATCGTAGAGGAAGGAATACCAGATGAGCGAATCGTTGCGACGCAACCGGCAGCAGGGCTTTTCCACCCGGGCGATCCATCTCGGCTACGACCCCGCGACCGAGCAGGGCGCCCTGACGCCGCCGATCTACATGACATCGACCTTCGCCTTCGAGACCGCCGAGGCCGGCTCCGAGATGTTCCGCGGCGAGCGCGCCGGCTACATCTACGGCCGCACCAAGAACCCCACCCAGACCATCCTCGAGGAGCGCATGGCGAGCCTCGAAGGCGCCGAGGCCGGCATGACCACCGCCTCCGGCATGGGTGCGATCTCCAGCGTCATGGTGACGCTGCTCAGCGCCGGCGACGAGGTGGTGATCGACCACACGCTCTACGGCAACACCTTCGCCTACTTCACCCAGGCCCTGCCGCGGTTCGGCATCGTGGTCAAGCTCGCCGACTTCACCCGCCCGGAGACGCTCGCCGCCCAGGTGAGCGGCAAGACGCGGGTGGTCTATTTCGAGACCCCGGCCAACCCCAACCTCCGGGTCATCGACATCGCCGCGGTCGTGCGCATCGCCCACGGCGTCGGCGCGACGGTCGTGGTCGACAACACCTTCGCGACGCCGGTGCTGCAGCGGCCGATCGAGCTCGGCGCCGACATGGTCGTGCATTCGGCCACCAAATATCTCGGCGGGCACGGCGATCTGCTGGGCGGCATCGTGGTCGGCGCCAAGGACATGGTGACCAAGGTCCGCCAGACCGGCCTGCGCTGGATCACCGGCGCGACCCTCTCGCCCTTCAACTGCTTCCTGATGCTGCGCGGGCTGAAGACGCTCGAGCTGCGCATGGAGCGGCACTCGGCCTCGGCGCTGGCCGTGGCGAAGCTGCTGGAGGGGCATCGCAAGGTGGCGAGCATCTCCTATCCGGGCCTCCCCTCCTTCCCGCAATACGAGCTCGCCAGGAAGCAGATGTCCGCGTCCGGCGGGCTCGTGGCCTTCGAGCTCGACGGCGGCCTGGAGATGAGCATGGCGCTGATGAACAAGATGAAGCTGGTCACGCGCGCCGTCAGCCTGGGCGACGCCGAGACCCTGATCCAGCATCCGGCCAGCATGACGCATGCGATCTACGGCGCGGAGGAGCGCGCCAAGCACGGGATCAGCGACGGACAGCTCCGGCTTTCGGTCGGGCTGGAGAGCACCGACGACATCCTCGACGACATCGAGCAGGCGCTGAACGCGATCTGACGCGGGACGCGGCGGGCCCGCCACCGCCTTCACGCTTCGGCGACGAACGCGGCCGCCTGGGCGCCGAGGTCGAGATCGAGCGGCTTCAGGGCACCGGCCCCGGGCCGTGCGAAGGTGACCGAGGCGAGCCCTTCGCCCCGCCGGGCGACGGCACGGCCGAGCGCCGAGCCGGGCTCGCCGGCCTCCGCGACATCGATCCGCTGCCGGCCGAGCACGTAGCGCTCAACCGGCGGCGCGCCTTGCGGAACGCCCGCGGCCGGCCGGCCCGGGCCGAACAGCGCGGCGAATTGCGGCTTCACCTCGGCCAGCGAGCGCACGGCCACCGTGACGCCCAGCGTCCCGACGATGCCGTTCGGATGCGCGGTCCGCGCGCGCGGGATGCGAAGGTCGCGCCCGACCGTATCCTCGAGCAGGAACGGCAGGGCCGGATGCCCGGCGCCGATGCCCGCCAGGACCAGCCGCACGCCCCAGGGCCGGCCGTCGGTCAGCCGCTTGGTGTGATCGTGCGGCGCGCTCACCGGCAGGCCCGCCGCGGCGAGGCGCGCCCGGTCGGCGTCGAGCGCGTCGGTGCAGATCGAGTAGTCCGCCCAGCCGTTGCCGAGCGGCAGCAGGTGGGCGAAGCGGTGCCGCGCCCGCGCCGCCGGGTCGCGGATCGTCATGATCTCGATATACGAGCCGTCGGCGAAGCAGACGAGTTTCTGCACCGTCGGCGCCTTGTCCTTGCCTTCGTCGTCGCGCTCGGTGATGAGGAAGCCGGCATCGGCGAAGCGCCGTGCCGCCGCATCGAGACCTTCGGGATCGGCAACGAGAAAGATCGTGTGATCGTGCCCGAGCAGCATCGGAGCCCCTTGCTATTCTGCCGCCGCCAGGCGCGCGCGCGGAAAGCGGTCGAGCCGGAATGCGGTCGGATCGACCACCGGCGCCTTGCCGGCGATCAGGTCGGCCGCGAGCCGGCCGGCGCCCGGGCCCAGGCCGAAGCCGTGGCCCGACAGGCCGGTCGCCATGAACAGGCCCGGAATCTGCGGCACCGGCCCGATCACCGGCAATGCATCCGGCGTGACGTCGATCAGCCCGCCCCAGCGGCCGGCGACCTTGATGCCGGCGAAGAATGGAAAGGCTTCCGCGACCTTGCGCCGCGCCTGGTCCAGAACGGCGGCGGCCGGCTCCGGATCGGCGATCCGCACCTGCTCGAACGGCGTGACCTGGTCGTCGCGCCATTGCCGTGCCAGCCGCGCCGCCTCCAGGAAGCGCCGGCCGAGGCGGAGCCGCAGCGTGCGCAATCCGTTCGCCATCGCCGGACGGAAATCGCCGAACAGGCGGAAGGAATCCGGGACGATGTCGAAGATGGTCGCATCGGCCTGGGAGACGATGTAGCCGCCATCCGCCCGCCTGCGCCAGCCGAAGCGGCGCCCGGCGACCGAGATCTCCGGCCCGCCCGGCATCGGCGCCGTCGCCATGACCGAGCCCATGACCGAGAGCTGGGGCAGGTCGATACCGAGATTGCCGGCGAACAGCCGCGACCACGCACCGCCGGCCAGCAAGACGGTCGCGCAACCGATCGGCCCATGCTCGGTGACGACGCCGCAGACCCGGCCGGCCTTGCGCTCGATCGAGCGCACCGCGCAGGCCGTATGAATCGAGGCACCCAGCGCTTGCGCCGCGACGGCGATCGCGGCAGTCGCGCGATCGGGCTCGGCGCAACCGTCTGACGGTGTATAGAGCGCGCCGGCAACCTTGATGCGGCCGCCCGGCAGCAGCCGCTCCACCTCCGCGCCGCTCAGCATGCGGCTGTCGAGCTGGAAGGCGCGGACCGAGCCGAGCCAGGCCTCGTAATCCGCGGCGTCGTTGGGATTGCGGCCGCAGAAATACATGATGCCGGTGGTGCGGAAGCCGGTATCGAGGGCGCCGAACACCGTCGGGTCGCGCCAGTCGCTCATGCTGTATTGCATCAGCGGCAGCTCGCGCGGGTCGCGCAGCGTGCTGCGGCACCAGCCCCAGTTGCGGCCCGACTGCTCGCCGCCGATCACGCCCTTCTCGCAGAGCGCGACCCGGAACCCGCGCCGGGCCAGATGCCAGGCCGCCGTGACGCCGGCGATCCCGCCGCCGATCACCACGACATCGACGGCCTTGGGCAAGGCGGGACTTGCCGGCACCGGGCGCAGCTTGAGAGCGGGATTGGGTGAGAGACGCTGGACTGTCACGCGGAACCTGGAGCTGGATTCGATATGGCGCTCGTCATTCGGTGCGCGGCCGCGCGCTCAGGAGTCCTTCCGCGCGGCGGTCAGCTTGGGCGTGTCCTTGCGCTGTCCCCATTCGTGCCAGGAGCCGTCATAGAGCCGCCAGGCCGGGTTGCCCGCGCGCTCGATCATGAAGCCGAGGATGGCCGCGGTGACGCCCGAGCCGCAGGTGGCGATGACCGCGCCGCCGATGTCGGCGCCGGCGTCCTTGAACACCTTGGCCGCCGCGGCCGGGTCGACGAAGGTGAAATCCGGCGCGAAGAAGCGCTGCCACGGGGTGTTGATGGCACGCGGCATATGCCCGCTGGGAACGCCCGGATAGCCCGATCCCTCGGTGCCGTCGAAGCGCGCCGCGGTCCGCGCATCGACGATGGTCGTCCCGCCCTGCTCGACCGCCCGCAGCACGTCGGCGAGCTGCGCGACGCGGCCCTCGCGCAGCTCAGCCTTGAACTTCGCCGGCCTGGCGGGCGCCGGATCGCCGCTCTCGCTCGGCCGGCCCTCGGCCTTCCACTTGCGCCAGCCGCCGTCGAGGATGCGGACCTTGTCATGGCCGAAAACGCGGAACATCCACCAGAGCCGCGCCGAGACATAGCCGGCGTCATAGATGACGACGGTGGTGTCGTTGTCGATGCCGAGCCGCCCGACCTGCATCGACCACAGCGAGGCGGCGGGAAGCATGTTGACGTAGGGCGAGTTCGGATCGGAGACCGCCGCCAGATCGATGAACCGCGCACCCGGGATATGCTCGCGGCGGAAATCGTCGATCGCCTGCTTGCCCGCCTCCGGCAGGTACCAGGAGCAGTCCAGCACGACGAGATCGCGGTCGCCGAGATGCGCCGCCAGCCAATCGGTCGATACCAGCCAGTCGCTCATCGTCTCCTCCGACCCGGGTCGAACCATCAACCGGCGCGGCGCGCCGGGGCCCGCTCCGGGGAGCCGCCCTGGATCCTGGCCAGCACCGCCGGAACCTGCGCCGGCGTGACCTTCTCGCCGGCATCGATCATGCGGTCGATCTCCTCGTAGAGCGCGCGGTAGAACATCTGGCGCTGCACCCGCGGCATCGGCTGGACGATCGCGCTGATCGCATCGTGCATCGCCGACGGCCAGCGCTCGTGATAGGCCTCGCGCACCGGCCCGAAGTCGAACGCCTTGAGCGGCTTGCCGCCGCGCGCCTTGCGCATTTCCGCGCGCAGCTTCTCCGTCGCCGCGGCATCGAGGCCCGTCGTCGGATCGCCGGCCACGCCGTATTTCTCCCGCGCCGTCCGCTCGGAGACGTAGCCGTCCAGCACGTCGTCCCAGACCTTCGCGGCCGGCCGCTCGAGCGGATCGCCATAGCCGCCGCCGCCTTGCGTGCCGATCCGCAGCACGTCGCCGGCATTCATCTCCAGGATGTCGATCTTGCCGATGTCCCGGGCCCGGTTGCTGTCCGGATTGAGCAGCGTGTAGCCGGTGGTGCCCGGCGTGCCGCCGAGCCGGCCCGCCGGGGGGAACACGTAGCGCTCCATGTTGCGCGAGGTGACCGTCGAATAGGGCGCGTGGGTCTCGAACTCGATGATCGAGCCGGTGCCGCCGCGATAGCGCCCCGCGCCGCCGGAATCCTCGCGCAGGCCGTATTGCCGGATCAGGATCGTCGGCATTTCGCGCTCGAGCAGCTCGGTCGGCACGTTCTTCAGGAAGTTCAGGATGACCATCGTGCCGTCGACGCCGTCATCGACCGGCCGGCCGCCGGAGCCGCCGACCGCCGGCTGGATCACGCTGACCTTGGTCTCGCTGGTCGTGGGATCGGGAACGGCGACCATCAGGATCGAGCCCTGGCCGGAATCGGTGGCCGGGAGCTGGTCCGGCACCGCCTGCGCCAGCGCGCCGATGATCACGTCGCAGACCTTGTGCGAGGTCGAATAGCGCGCGCCGACCGCCGCGCCCGGCTCCGGGTTGATCAGCGTGCCCTTGGGGATATGCACCTTCATCGGGCGCACCAGCCCGGCATTGTAGGCGATGTTCGGCTCCTGGGTGCAGAGCCAGTTGACCACGCCGGTGATCAGCATCCAGTGGCCGGTCTTGCTGAAGCTCGGCAGGTTCAGCGCGGCGCGGACCTGCGGCGCCGTGCCGGTGAAGTCCATGTGCATCTCGCCGCCGGCGATGGTCAGCTTCAGGTTGATGCGCAGCATGCCCTGGCCGACCATGTCGGCCTCGATGAAGTCGCTGAAACGGTACTCGCCGTCCGGCACGCCGGAGATCACGCGGCGCGCCTGCATCTCGGCATAGTCGAGCACGTTGACGATGCCCTTCTCGATCGCCGGCGTCCCGTAGCGCTCGAGCAGCTCCGCCATCCGCCGCTCGGCCGTCGAGAGGGCGGCGATGCAGGCCTTCATGTCGCCCCAGTTCTGCTCGCCGGTGCGGGTGTTCGCGAGGAACATGTTGAGGAAGGTCTCGTCGAGCTTGCCGGCGCGGAACAGCTTCTGCGGCGGAATCCGGATCCCTTCCTGCACCAGCTCGGTGCTCGACGGCGCGATGCTGCCGGAGACCCGCCCGCCCACGTCCGACATGTGGACGAAGGTCCAGGCGTAGCAGATCAGCTTTCCCCGGCGGAAGACCGGCTTCCACAGGAACACGTCGTTGAGATGCGTGCACATGCCGCCGGTCGAGACCGGGTCGTTGGTGATGAAGATGTCGCCCTCCGCGACGTCGTCACCCATGATCCTGATGACGTCGTCCATCGGCATGCCGACCATCATCAGCACGCCGTAGCGGCGCGAGGCGGCGAACACCTCGCCGCCGGGGCTGACCAGCACCGCGCCGTAGTCCTGCGTCTCCTTGATGAAGACGGTGTGGGCGGTGCGGAACAGCGCCTGCGCCATCTCGTCGACGATGGCCTGGAAGCGGTTGCTGAGGATCTCGAGGCCGATCTTGTCGTCGATCATTTGCGCCGCTCTCCGATCAGGTTGTGCCAGCGGTCGATGCTGACCTTGAAGCCCTCGGGAATGTAGATGGTCGTGTCGTACTGCTCGACCACCGCCGGTCCGTCGAACGTGTCGCCGGGGTTGAGCGCCGAACGCTGGCGGATGGAGGCGGTGACCGCCTTGCCGTGCTCGTAGACCCGGCGCTCGGTCACCGGCTTCCGGCTGGCCACGGTGAACGGCCGCACCGCATCGAAGTTCGGCTTGCTGGTCACGCCGACGATCTGCACCCGGGCCTCCAGGATGCGGATCGGGTTGCTGCGGTCGGCGAAGCCGTAGACCAGCTCGTAGCGGTCGTGGAACCAGCGCTTCAGCGCCTCGACCGTCAGCGGCTCGTCGGGGAAGACGATGTTGAGCTCGAACGACTGCCCGGCGTAGCACATGTCGGCGGAGCGGATCAGGTAGGTCTGGGTGACGTCGACCTTCTGCCGCTCCAGCCAGTCGCGGGCATCGGCTTCCAGGCCAGCGAACGTCTTCTGCAGGGTCTGGTCGCTGAGCTCGTCGGCCTCCTGCCACAGGCTGCGCACGAAGTCGGCGCGCAGGTCGGCGACCAGGCAGCCCAGGGCGCAGAGCAGTCCCGGGGTCGGCGGCACCAGGACGCGCCGCACGTTGAGCTCGCGCGCCAGCATGAAGACGTGGGTCGGGCCGGCGGCGCCATAGGCGAGCAGCGAGAACTCGTTGCCGTCGACGCCGCGGCGGGCGAGCTGGGGCACCAGCTCGGCGTAGATGTTGGCGGTCGCGACCTGCAGGATGGCGTCGGCGGTCTGCTCCGGCGTCTTGCCGAGCTTGTCGCCGATCGTCGCCAGCGCGGTGCGCGCCTTGTCGATGTCGAGCTTCATCTCGCCGCCGAGCAGGCCGTCGGGCGACATGATGCCGAGCGCCGCATAGGCGTCGGTCACGGTCGGCTCGACGCCGCCGCGGCTGTAGCAGGCGGGACCCGGCCGGGCGCCGGCGCTGCGCGGGCCGACCTTCAGCACGCCTTCGGCGTCCAGCCAGGCGACCGAGCCGCCGCCGGCGCCGATCGCCGAGACGTCGACGGCAGGCAGCAGGACCGGATAGTCGCCGACCGTGTTCTCGTTGGAGTAAGGGACCTCGCCCTGGATCACCGCCATGTCGACGCTGGTGCCGCCCATGTCGAGGGTGATCAGCCTCTCGTCGCCGATCACCTTGCCGATGAAGGCGGCGCCGATCACGCCCGAGGCCGGCCCGGAGAGCAGGGTCTCGACCGGCCGGTCGCCCGCCGCCTCGACCCCCATCACGCCGCCGTTCGACTTGGTCGAGAAGATGCGGCACTGGGTGCCGGCCTGCTTCGCCTTCACCTGCAGCGTGTCGAAATAGGTCCGCATGCGGGCGCCGATATAGCCGTTGATCACGCTGACCAGGCAGCGCTCGTACTCGCGCTGCTGCGGCCAGAGCTCGGACGAGGTGATCACGTAGACGTCGGGGAAGGCCTCGGCGATCCAGGCCTTCGCCTGCCGCTCGTGCCGATCGTGGCGGTAGGAATGCAGGAAGCAGATGGCGATGTTGCGCGCGCCCATCTCGATGAGCCGGCGCGCCGCGGCGAGGACGCTGGCCTTCTCGATCGGGATGATGACCGCCCCGTCCTGGCCCAGCCGCTCCTCGACCTCGATGACGCGGCGGCGCGGCACGAGCGAGATCGGCCGCGGCGCGAACAGGTCGTTGGCCTTGCTGAGCCGCAGCCGCCGCAGCTCGAGGATGTCGCGGAAGCCCTTGGTGGTCAGCAGGCCGACCTCCGCCCCGTCGCGCTCGAGCAGCGTGTTCACGCCGAGCGTCGTGCCGTGGGAGAAATAGTGGATCGCCTCGGGGGCGACCTCATGCCGTTCGCGGAGCTGCTCGAGCCCCTGGATGATCGAGTCCTCGGGATCCTTGCGGTTGGACGGCACCTTGAGGGCGATCAGCCGGCCGCTGTCCTCCTCCATGACCAGGACGTCGGTGAACGTGCCGCCGATATCGACCCCCAGCCGGAAGCGCGCAGAATCCTTGCTCATGCCGCAAAACCACCTTCGTCCATATGCCGCCGGGCCGGCCTGCCGGCCGCGACCGCGGGATCCGCAACTTGTTCCAAATCTTGAACCATCATTATGTTATTTGATATGCATTGACGACGCAAGCACGCCCTCCGGCGGATCAGGTCTCGGCCCGCGCGCCGAGCAGCCGGGTCAGCCAGTCGGGATCCATCTCGGGAACCGAGGAGAGCAGCAGCTCCGTATAGGGCGCGTGCGGCGGGGCCAGCACGTCGGCCTTGGGGCCCTGCTCGACGACGCGCCCGCGATGCATCACGACCACGAAATCGGCGATCGCCCGCACCGTCGCGATATCGTGCGTGATGAAGATGTAGGTTATGCCGAGCTCGGCCTGCAGCCGCATCAGCAGCTTCAGGATCTCCTCCTGGACGATCTGGTCCAGCGCCGAGGTGACTTCGTCGCAGATGATGAGATCCGGCGCGGCGGCGAGCGCCCGGGCGATGCAGATCCGCTGCTTCTGGCCGCCGGAGAGCTCGGCCGGCAGGCGGTCGAGATAGTCGGCGTTGAGCTCGATCATCTCCAGGAGCTCG
The DNA here is from genome assembly GCA_035548715.1 of Dongiaceae bacterium. GTDB lineage: Bacteria > Pseudomonadota > Alphaproteobacteria > Dongiales > Dongiaceae > Dongia. Next base: position 28,162 of record DASZSL010000091.1, on the reverse strand, counting down.
ACGATCCGGCGTTCCAGGGCGGCGCCCTTGAGGCCGAGATAGAAGCGCAGCGGCCGGCCGATGGTCTCGCGCACCGTGTGCCGGGGATTGAGGGCGGTGTCCGGCGACTGGTAGATCATCTGGATGCGCCGCAGCAGGTCCTTGGGCCGCTCTTCGAGCCCTCTGGGAAGCGCCTTGCCTTCGAAACGGACAGCGCCGGCCGCGGGCTGCAGCAGCCCGATGATGACCCGCGCCAGCGTCGACTTGCCGGAGCCGGATTCGCCCACCACCGCGACGGTGCGGCCGCGCGGCACGTCGATCGTCACGTCGTCGAGCACGGTGACCGCGTTCCGGTAGCTGGCGGTGACGTGATCGACGGCCAGGATGGTTTCCGCGGGCGCCGCGACCGGCTTGGCGAGCTTGCGCACCGCCCAGAGCGACCGGGTGTAGTCCTGGCTGGGCGCGGCGAGCATCCGGCGCGTCTCCGCCTCCTCCACCATCCTGCCGTGCCGCAGCACCATGACCCGGTCGGCCATCTGCGCCACCACCGCCAGGTCGTGGGTGATGTAGATCGCCGCCGTATGCGACTGCCGCACGATGTTGCGGATCGACGCCAGCACCTCGACCTGGGTGGTGACGTCGAGCGCCGTCGTCGGCTCGTCGAAGATGATCAGGTCCGGCCGGCATTCCATCGCCATCGCCGTCATGGCGCGCTGGAGCTGGCCGCCGGAGACCTGGTGCGGAAAGCGATAGCCGATCGCCTCGGGTTCCGGGAGCTGCAGCTTCCGGTACATGTCGATCGCCTCGAGCACGGCGGTCTGCCGGTCGGCGACGTGGTGGTCGACCGCCGTCTCGATGGTCTGCTCGATCAGCCGGTGCGCCGGATTGAAGGAGGCGGCGGCGCTCTGCGCCACGTAGGCGATGCGGGAGCCGCGGATGGCGCGCTGCGCCTTGCTGGAGATGGCCCGCAGGTCGACGCCGTCGAACAGGATCGTGCCTCGGGTGATCCGGCAGCCGGGCTTGGCATAGCCCATGGCGGCGAGACCGATCGTGGACTTGCCGGCGCCGGATTCGCCGATCAGGCCCAGCACCTCCCCGCGGCTCAGCCTGAGATCGACCCCGCGCACGATCGGGTGCCAGACGTCGTCCGAGAAGCCCTCGATGTGCAGGTCGCGGATCTCGAGCAGCAGCGAGCCCTTCTCGCGCGCGGCCTTGCGGAGCTGGTCAGAGCTCATCGCGCAGCCCGCTGGTGCGATGCAGGACCCAGTCGACGACGTAGTTCACCGCGACCGTCAGCAGGGCGATGGCCGCCGCCGGCAGCAGCGGGGTGATGTCGCTGTAGGAGATGAGGGCCGCGTTCTCCCGCACCATCGAGCCCCAGTCGGCGGTCGGCGGCTGGATGCCCACGCCGAGGAAGGACAGCGCCGATATGGCGAGGAAGACGAAGCAGAACCGGAGGCCGAACTCGGCCACCAGCGGCGCCAGGATGTTGGGCAGGATCTCCCGCCACATCAGCCAGCCGACCCGCTCGCCGCGCACGCGCGCCACCTCGACATAGTCCATCACCACGACGTTGACCGCGACCGAGCGGGTCAGCCGGAACACGCGCGTCGAGTCCAGCACCGCCAGGATGATGATCAGGTTGCCGATCGACGAGCCGAAGGCCGACAGCATCATCAGGGCGAAGATCAGGTTCGGGATCGACAGCAGCACGTCCACCAGCCGCGACAGGACCTGGTCGATCCAGCGCCGATGGATCGCCGCGGCAAGGCCGAGCGAGACCCCGATCGCGAAGGATAGCAGCGTCGTCAGCAGGGCGATGCCGATCGTGTTGCGGGCGCCATAGATCAGCCGCGTGAGGATGTCGCGGCCGAGCTGGTCGGTGCCGAGCAGGAACTGGCCGCCCCAGGGCGCATAGGGCTGCGGGAATATCTGGGCCTCGCCATAGGGCGCGATCCAGGGCGCCAGCAGGGCGACCAGGATGTAGCCGGTGAGCACCACCATGCCGAACCAGGCACTGAGCGGCGCCTTGGCGAACTCGCGCCCGAGCTTGGCGAGGCGCGACCGTCGCGGCCTGGACGCCGGCGCCGATGTTCCGGTCGCCGTCATCGCGGATACATCAGCCGCGGATTGGCGACGATCGAGATGATGTCGGCGATCAGGTTGAGCACGATGTAGGTCGCCGCGAAGATCAGGGCGCAGGCCTGGACCACGGGAACGTCGCGGGTCTTCACGGCGTCCACCATGAGCTGGCCGATGCCCGGATAGACGAACACGACCTCGACCACGACCACGCCGACGATCAGATAGGCGAGGTTGAAGGCGATCACGGTCGCGATCGGCGCGCAGGCGTTGGGCAGGGCGTGGCGGACGATCACCTTGGCCGGCGACAGCCCCTTCAGCCGCGCCATCTCGATATACGGGCTGGCCAGCAGATTGATCAGCGCGGCGCGGGTCATCCGCATCATATGCGCGACGATCACCAGCGTCAGGGTCAGCGCCGGCAGGACCAGGCGCCACACGTGCTCCCAGAACGGGGTCGAAGCATCGACCACCGAAAGGGTCGGGAACTTCGGGATCGCGCTGAAGGCGGCGGTCACCGCGCTGGTCAGCCAGGCGGGCATGGCCTGCGCGAAATTGGTCGCGGCGAAGGTGTCCTTCGAGATCACCAGGTAGGCGAGCATGTAGGCGACGAAGAATTCCGGGAAGGAGATCGTGGTCAGCGTGACCGCGTTGATCGCGCGGTCGAACCACGAATTGCGATAGAGCGCCGCCAGGATGCCGAGGCCGACCGCCAGCGGCACCGCGACGATGGCGGCCATCGCCGCCAGGAAGAACGTGTTGTAGAGGCGCGGCCCGATGATGTCGGACACATACCGCATCGCGCCCGGCCGGCTGGTGAGCGAGGCACCGAAATCGCCGTGCACCGCGCCGGCCATCCAGGTCAGGTAGCGCTCGACCGGCGGCCGGTCCAGCCCGACCTCGTGCCTGAACTCGGCGACCGTCTCGGGCGTCGCCGAGCGGCCGAGGATCGCCTGGGCGAAGTCGCCGGGGAGCATCTGGATCGACAAGAAGATGACGATGGAGACCAGGAACAGGCTGACCAGCCCAAGCCCCAGGCGCTGGAGCGTCGTCCCCAGGAGAGGGTAGAGGCTGAAGCTTGGGCGGCGCGGGGCGGGAATTGCCGCCCCACCCTTGATCAGAGCCATATCAGCGTCCTTGCGACGGAGCCTGCTCTTCGCGGTCCGATCTCGGCATCGCTGGCCGACTCTTGCCGGGCACCGGATTCCGCGAACAGCCCTGGGATTTTACCGGGCGCCCAGGTGCAAGACTACCGCGGCCCTGCGGCCCGGGTATGCGCACAACGCGCGGCGCCCCGGGCGGGGCGCCGCGCCGGGCCGGTCCACCGTGCGTCTCAGGCCTCGATCCACCAGCGCGAGATGAACTGCCAGCCGTCGAGCTCCATGGCCTTGGAGATCGACTCCGCGTGCTTGACCTTCTTGTTGAAGGCCCAGATGTTGTTCGGGATCATCGGGATGATGATGCCGCCGTCGTCCTGCAGGATCTTCTGCATATCGGCGTACATCTCGTGCCGCTTCGATTCATCGAGCTCGGCGCGCGCCTCGACCAGCAGCTTCTCGAATTGCGCGTTGTTGAAGTGCGTGTCGTTCCAGGGGGCGCCGGCCTTGAATTCGACCGAGAACATCAGGTCCTCGGTGGGACGGCCGGCCCAGTCGGTGGCGATGAACGGCTTCTTCAGCCAGACATTGTCCCAGTAGCCGTCGGCCGGCTCGTTGATGACGTTGAGGTTGATGCCGGCCGGAGCCGCCTGCGACTTGTAGAGCACCGAGCAATCGACCGCCGCGGCGAACGCGGCCGACGAAGCCGAGAGATCGACGTCGAGGCTGGAGAGGCCGGCCTTCTTCAGGTGGAACTTCGCCTTGTCGAGATCGTAGTCGAACGGCTTCAGGCCGGCGTCGTAGTAGCGATAGGCCGGCGTGATCGGCTGGTCGTTGCCGATGCTGCCATGGCCGAGCAGCGCGGTCTTGACCATCGCCTCGCGGTCGATCGCGTACTTGAGCGCGAGCCGCACGTCCTTGTTGTCGAAGGGCGGCGTGTCGCAGAACATGGTGAAGCCGTGGAAGCGGAATCCGGACGCCTCCTCGACGGTCAGGTTCGGCGCCCGCTTCAGCATCTCGAGCGTGCGCACGTCGGGGCGGTCGATCACGTCGACCTCGCCGGTCAGCAGCGCATTCTGGCGGGCGGTGACGTCGCCGATCGTCAGCGCCTCGGCGGAATCCAGGAAGCCGACGTCCTTGTTCCAGTGGTTCGCCGCCTTCTCGAAGGCGGCGCGGACGCCCGGATTGTACTCCTTCAGCTTGTACGGCCCGGAACGGCTGCCGTCGTCGTTCCAGTCGATCTTGCCGGCATCGTCCGCCATGCAGATGCAAAGCTGGTAGTCGGTGACGATGTACGGGAAGTCGGCATCGCCGCTGTTGAGCTCGACCACGACGGTCTTGTCGCCGTCCGCCTTGATGTCCTTCACGTTGGCCATGATCGGCTTGGCGGCGGACTTGGTGTCCGCGCCGCGGTGATGGTTCAGCGAGGCGACGACGTCGCTGGCGCGCACCGGCTTGCCGTTGTGGAACTCGGCGTCGCGCAGCTTGAACGTCCATTTCTTCGCGCCGTCGGCAGCCTCCCAGCTCTCGGCGAGATCGCCGTGCAGCTGGTTGTCGGGGCCGACGATCGTCAGCTTGCCCTGGATCGTGTAGGACAGCATGATCGTGAAGCCGTTCTCGTAGGTGCCGGGCTCGATCGAATCCGTGGTCGAGCCTTGCGACGAACCCATCTTCAGATGTCCGCCCTTGCTCGCCGCGCGCGCCGGCCTCGGCACGATGAGCGGCGAGACCGCGGCGCCGAGACCCATCACGCCGGCGGCCTTGATCAGGCTGCGGCGGTCGATCAGCGCGCGCGAGCCGGACGACAACAGCAAGTCACTTGGTTTGCGCATGGTTGGCTCTCCCTCTGATGCCTGCCTGTTTGGTTGGCCGCCCGCCCCGTCCGCGGGGTCCGGGTCCGGATCCAAATGTGTTCTAATTGTTGAACCACTATCTCTGTATATAAAACTCGGCGCAAGGGAAAAAACCGGCGAATCCGCGCCCGGAGCCTCAGAAGTTCTTGTCCGGAAGATTAGGAAAGCTCGTCGCGGCGCAGCAGCGACGCGGCCTTGTGGCCGACCATCATGCAGGTCGCCGCGATGTTGACGCTGACCATGGTCGGGAAGACCGATGCGTCCGCGATGCGCAGCCCGGGCACGCCGATCACCCGCAGCGCGGGATCGACCACGGCGCGCGGATCGGCGGCGTCGCCCATAACGGCGGTGCCGGCCGGGTGGTAGCCGGTCGTGGCGGTTTCCCGGACGTAGCTGCCGAGCTCGCCCTCGTCGCGGCAATCGACGCCCGGCGCAAGCTCGGCGCCGACCCACTCGGCCAGCGCGGGCGCCGCGAAGAGGCGCCGCGACTCCCGGATGCCGGCGATCATCACCCGCAGGTCGTATCCGTCCCGGTCGGTGAAATAGGCCGGATCGACTCTCGGGTTGTCGCCGGCCTCGCGCGAGGCCAGGCGGACGGTACCGGTGCTGCGCGCCCGGTTGACCGTCAGGTAGGACGCGAAGCCATGGGGCGCCGAGGGATAGCCGGCCGGCGCCGTCTGCTGCTCGAACAGCTCCGCGCCGAGCTGCATCTCGATATCGGGCCAAGGGGAGCCCGGCTCCAGCCGCGCGAAGGCGACGCCGGCATAGTTCCAGACCGCGTCCCGCGCCAGCGGCCGGCGCGCGGCGACATTCACGCAGGCGGCCGGATGGTCGAGCAGATGCGCGCCGACGCCGGGGAGGTCGCGGCGGACCGCGATGCCGTGCTCGGCCAGGTGCCGCGCCGGGCCGATCCCGGACAGCATCAGGAGCTTCGGCGTGTCCAGCGCGCCCGCGGCGAGCACGACCTCGCGGCGCGCGCGGAACAGGCCGCGGCTGGTCTCGACTCCCACCACCGCACCGCCGTCGCCGAAGACGAGCTTGCGCATCTCGGTCTCGGTGATCACCGCCAGGTTGCCGGGCAGCGCATCGAGCGGATGCAGGAAGACGACCGAGGTCGATTGCCGCTGGGTGCCGGTCTTGCTCATGCGATAGCGCCCCATGCCGACATCGAACGGACGGGCGAAGTCGGTGCGGGGATAGCCCGCTTCCGCGGCGGCGCGCCACAGCACCCGGTGCGAGTCCTCGTCGGGGAACTCCTCCTCGATGCGGATGCGCGCTTCCAGCGCTTCGAAATGCGGCGTGACGCCGGCCGGGCCCCAGCCGGCGGCGCCGGCCTCGACCCAGTCGGCGAAGTCGCTGGCCGGCGGCCGGAACCAGATGCAGGTGTTCTGCGAGGTGGAGCCGCCGAGCATCCGGCTGGTGGGATAGCGGAAGCGCCCGTTGCCGACCGCCGGAGCGACGATCGGGATCATGCGCGCGAGCGGCCCCTGGCCGACCTCGCGGTAGCGCCTGAAGTCGAGCACTTCCGGCCGCCCCTCGTCGCTCGGGCCGGCCTCGAGCAGCCCCACGGTGCCGGCGGTCTGCTCGGCCAGCGTGCGGGCGAGAACGGCGCCCGCGCCGCCGCCGCCGACCACGATGTAGTCGAATTCCATCTGTTCCTGGCTCGCCATCCTGCGTCCCCCGGTCCGGCGATGGCGGTGTGCTAGTTCCTGGTCCGCGCGGCGAGCGCGGCCTGGTGCACCTTGTCGAAGGCCAGGGGCTGGCCGGTGCGCGCCGTAAGCCCGCCATCCGCCACCAGCGCCGCGCCGGTGACGAACGACGCCTGGTCGGAGGCGAGGAACAGGATGGCCTCGGCGAGCTCCGCCGCGGTGCCGATCCGGCCCAAGGCACAGGCCCGGTTGTAGGCGTCGAGCTCCTCGGCCGAGATCGTCGCCAGCATCCGCTTCGAGCCGATCGGCCCGGGGCAGATGGCATTGACGCGGATGCCGTGATGCCCTTCCTCCCAGGCGAGCGACTGGGTCAGCGAGATGATGCCCGCCTTGGCCGCGTTGTACGCCGCCCAGCCGGCATCGCCGCGCAGCCCCGAGATCGAGGCCATGTTGACGATGCTGCCGCCGCCCTGCTGGCGCATGGTCGGGATGACCGCCCGGCAGGCGGTGAGCGTGCTGCGGACGTTCAGGCGGTAGAGCCGGTCCCAGACCTCGAGATCGATGTCGGCGATCAGCCCCGCGGCGCTCCCGCCGGCGACGTTGATGAGCGCGTCCACCCGGCCCGCGGCACCGATCGCCGCCGCCAGGGCGCCCTTGAGCTCGGTCTCGTCCAGCACGTCGGCGCGCAGCGCCTCGACCCTGGCGCCGGCGGCGGACAGCCGCGCCGCCAGCGCCTTCGCCATGTCCTCTTTCACGTCGAGGGCGAACACCCGCGCGCCTTCGGCGGCGAGCTGCTCGACGCAGGCGGCGCCCATGCCGTCGGCGCCGCCCGAGACGATCGCGACCTTGTCCTTGAACCGTCCGTTGCGCCCGGTCATGCGATTCCTTCCCTCGGGGATCAGGCTTTGGCGAGCTTACGCTCCGGATCGAGGAACGGCATCGGCACCACCGCGCCGGAAACGCGCTCCCCGTTCATGTCGAGCTCGATCCGCTGTCCCGGCTCGGCGCAGCGGCTGTCGATCATGGCGATCGCGATGCTGGCCTCGAGGGTGGGCGAGAGGACGGCGCTGGTGATCTCGCCGATGGCCTTGCCGTCGGCCAGCACCGCGTCGCCTTTCAATGCCGCCGTCTTGCCGGCCAGCCTCAGCCCGGCGAGCCGCCGGCCGGGATTCCGCGCGGCTTCGGTGTCGAGCGCCTCGCGGCCGTGGAAGAAGCCCTTCTTCATGTTCAGCATCCAGCCGAGCCCGACCTGGTAGGGCGTGTGGTGCCAGTCGAAATCCGAGCTGAAGTCGATCAGCCCGGCCTCGACGCGCCGAAGATCGAGCGTGCCGCTGCCGCAGAGCCGGCCGCCGGCCGCCTGGCAGGCCTGCCAGAGCCCGCCGAACACCGCCTCGCCCCGGTCGTAGTCGACATAGATCTCGCAGCCGAGCTCCGCGGTGTAGCCGGTGCGGGTGATGACCACGGGCACGCCGCAGACCCTGGCCTCGGCCATGTGGTAGAAGGGCAGCTTCGACAGGTCGGCATCGGTCACGCTCTGCAGGATGTCGCGCGATTGCGGTCCCTGGATGCTGGCGATGTGCTTCCGGTCGAGCAGGCTCGTCACCTTGACGTCGCGTCCGATGGAATTGCCGTAGATCCACTGCTCCGAGAAGCCGAGCCCGCCGACCCACCAGAAGCGCTCGGCGCTGAAGCGCACCAGCACGGCGTCCTCGACGATGCCGCCGTAGTCGTAGCACATGATGCCGTAGAGGCACTGGCCGTCCGCCAGTTTCGTGAGGTCGCGCGGCACCAGGGCGTTCAACAGCGCCAGGGCGTCGGGCCCGGCGATCTCGGTGATCTCCTCGCCGGTGACGTCGAACAGGCCGGCGACCCGCCGCATCGCCCAGTACTCGTCGAGGACGTCTTCCACGTAGTACGGCTTGAGGAAGGTGTTGTGGACCTTCAGCAGCTTGCCGCGCTGGCCGATCAGCCGATGGAAGGCGGTCTGCTTGATGCCTTTGCGGAAGCGCACCTCGCCCTGGGCGTAGGGCGCCACGCCGACGGTCGTGGTGAACGCGTATTCGCGCGATGCAGGATTGGTTCGCATGCTGAGCTCTACCCCCGGAGCGGCGGCAGGGCGGCCGGTTTCCGGTCGGCAGGCCGCCAAAGTCGCCTCAACACTGTTCCGAATAGCGAAACATGTTTGTGAATATTGACGCATTTGGAATTGTGATGCAAGTATCTGCGCGAGCCGGCCGGCGGCGAAAGTCGAGAGAATCTTCCGCCGATCATGACCATGGCCGCGCATCGCCGCGCCAGCGAGGATTCCTTTTGTACTTCCCGCGTCACGCCCAAGGAAACCGATGAAGAGTCGCCCCGATCCACGTTTCGCCCGCACCGAGTTCGCAAGCTTCACCGGTGCTCCGCCTTATGCGAAGACCCCGATCCGCTCGCGCAGCGGGCTGAAGCGCACGGCGTTCTTTCCCACGATCGGCCCCCTGGCGACCGACTACAAGCTGCACAACACCTACCTGAAGCCGGACTTCATCACCGATCCGCTTGAGGAATATCATGCGATGCGGAAGGTGGCCGGGCTCTGGGACGTGACCGGCGAGGAGATCATCGAGATCAGGGGCAAGGATGCCGAGGCGCTGCTCGACGACCTGATGCCGCGCGACGTGCGCAAGATGAAGGACGGCCAGGCCTACTACTCGGTGCTCTGCTACGACCATGGCGGCATCGTCGAGGACGGCATCCTGGTGCGGTTCGACCGCACGCTGTTCTGGTGGATCGGCGGCCCGGGCAGCTCGGAGGAATGGCTCTACACCAACGCCCAGGGGCGCGAGGTCGCCCTCGCCAGCCACAACGACCGGATCCATGTCGCGAGCCTCCAGGGCCCGCAATCCCGGGCCATTCTCCAGGCGGTCTGCGACCAGGATCTCTCCCGGGTCCCGTTCTACGGCATGTTCAAGGGCAAGGTCTGCGGCGTGCCGGTGACGGTGACGCGCACCGGCTATACCGCCGAGCTCGGCTTCGACATCTATGTCGACGTGGAGCAGGGCGCGCAGATGTTCGCCGACCTGTGGGATGCGGTCCGCAAGAAGGGCACCGTCCTCTGCGGCAGCAAGGCATTGGGAATCCGCCGCGTCGAGGCGGCGATCCTCAATTTCGGCCAGGATTTCGACTGGCAGCACACGCCGGTCGAGATCGGGCTCGGCTGGATGATCAGCGCGACCAAGGCGCCCTACCGCGCGCAGAAGGCGCTGGCGGCGGCCAAGGCCAACCCGCCGCAGACCCGGCTGGCCGGCCTGCGCATCGGCGGCGACGAGATTCCGCTCCTCGGCGACGGTGTCCTCGCCGGCGGGAAGCGCGTCGGCACGGTCACTTCGGCGACCGGCTCGCCGAGCCTCGGCTATCCGATCGCCATCGCGCTGATCGACGGCGAATCCCATGCCCGGATCGGCACGCGCCTGGCCGTCGATCTCGGCGGCCGCACGGCGGAAGCCGAGGTCGTCGCCATGCCGTTCTTCGATCCGGAACGGAAGCTGTCGAAGGCCTGATGCCGGGCCGTCCGGCGGCAATATTGCATTATGGAGCGGATATGATATGGCGTTCGTCATCGCACCGGCGGCGATGACATGCCGTCGCGGCGACCAGTGGAGAGCGCCGTCGGAATGGAAAAGACCGTCGCCAAAGGCCTGAAGGTCATCGAGGCGCTCGCCCATAGCGACGGCGCGCGCACCTTGACGGACCTGGCCAACGAGTGCGGCCTGAGCAAGAGCAACATGCACCGGCTGCTCCGCACGCTGGAGGTCTGCGGCTACGTGCGGCACGATTCCGCCGCCCGGTCGTTCTCCGCCACCCTGCGGCCCTGGGATCTCGGCAACCGGGTCTTCGGCCGGTCCGCGCTTCGAACGGTGGCGATTCCCCATCTCGAGGAACTGGCCGCGCTGACGAAGGAAACCACGCATCTGTCGGTATTCGACGGCGAGGAAGTCATCTACATCGGCAAGGTCGACAGCGTCCACGCCGTGCGCACCTACGTGAACATCGGCGATCGGGCCCCGGCATATTGCTGCGCCACCGGCAAGGCGATGCTGGCGCATATGCCCGAGGAGACGGTTCGCCATGTCAGCCAAGACATGAAACGATTCACGAAGAACACCATCGTGTCGCCGGCGAAGCTGCGGGCCGATCTCGAGCGGACTCGCGCGCAAGGCTATTCGATGACCTCGGGCGAATGGCAGGCCGGCGTGCTGGGTTTCGCGGCGGCGATCAAGTCCGGCACCGGGACGGTCCTCGGCGCCATCGGCGTCGCCGGTCCGAAGGAGCGCATGCAGGAGTCCGATCTCGAACAGACGATCGCCGCCGTCAAGCGTGCGGCGTCCCGGATCGAAGCCGAGCTTGCGCTCGCCGAGGGTACGCCTGCGCAGGATGACGCGGCGGAGGGCAGCGCAGCCGGCAGAAGCGCGCCGCGCCGGAAGAGAGCGGAGCCGGCGGCAAGGCGGTCGAGGCGGCCGAACGCCGTCAGCGCCTAAGGCAAGGCCGGATACGATCGCGCGACCGGCACCATCGTCGGCCGGAATTCCAGCGTCTCTGCCGGGTTCGGGCCCTTTCCCTTCAGAAGGTCGGGCCGCCCTTGAGGGTGATCCGGTTCAGCGTCCGGTGGTCGTTCGGACCGTAGACCGCGCCGTCCTTCCTGTGCCCCGCCTTGTGCATCGACGAGCGGTTGTCCCAGATCAGCATGTCGCCCATCCTCCACTTGTGCTGGTAGACGAATTCCGGGCGGACGGCGAGCTCGAGCAGCTCGTCGAGAAGATCGTGGCTGTCTTCCGGCGTCATGCCGACGATGTTCTCGATCTTGATCGGGTTGAAATAGAGCACCTTGCTCTTGTCCACCGGATGCGTGCGCACCAGGGGATGGATGGCGGGCGTCATCGTCTTCTGGAGGTCGGCCTGGTCCTGGGTGCCGCCATAGATCTCCGGCCTTCGCGCGGGAACCGATCCGACCAGCCGGTTGACGGTCTTCATGCCGGCGATGCGCCGCTTCATGTCCTCGGGCAGCGCCTCGTAGCCCGCCCGCATGTTGGCGATGAAAGTGTCGCCGCCGCCCGACGCGGGAAGCTCGACCGGATAAAGCACCGTGAAGTTCGGCGGGCATACCTTCTGCGTCGCGTCGGTGTGCCAGAAGGCACCGGTCCGCTTGCGCACGCCCAGCTTGTCCTTGTCCCGGCTCGACAGCTGGAAGACCGGAAGCTCCGGCACCACCCGGTTCTGCGCGGTGTCCGTTTCCGCCTCGCCGAACAGGCTGGCCGCGGCGAGGAACTGCGCCGGCGTGAAATCCTGGTCGCGGATCACCATGACGATATGCTCGACCAGTGCGTCGTTGAGACGGCGCCGCGTCGCCTCATCGACAGGCTCGCGGAGATCGATGCCCGTGACCTCCGCGCCGATATGCGCCGACAGCCTGGTGATCTTCGGCGTCGAAGCCGGGCTCCGCACCTCGGACGGCGTCTTGGCAAGAACGTTCACGGCACTCTCCTCCCGGTTCGAACACGGATCGAAGGCGGCCCTGCCCGCCTTCGTCGCCGGCAATCGCGGCGACGGCCGTTATTGTGGAATTCCACCATCTTGCCGGCAACAACGTATGCGACATACGCGTATTCAGCCGGAGAATATCGGACCGACCGCTTTCGGCCGTTTTCCGTCGTGTCCGGCCCGTTATGCGTCACCCGCATCGTTTGATCCCGATTGGGCATTGGCCTTTCCGGGAGATTGTCCGTAGCAGTCCATCCGCCCGATGGATCGCGACGAGCAGGGGCGTCCGCGGCCGCCGGCGGTTTGGAGCCGGCCGGCCAAGCATCACGGGATCGAGGACGGGAGGACGGTGTGACGCCGCGCTACGACTACGCCGCGCTGCTTGAATTCTCGACGGCGCTCGGCTGCAAGGCCGGCCTCTCCCGCGACCGGGCGAGGACGCAGGCCGAGGTGCTGCTCGAGGCGGACCTTCTCGGCCACACGACCCATGGCCTGAACCTGCTGCCCAATTATCTCAAGGATCTCGAATCCGGGGCGACCAAGGCGGCGGGCGATCCGACGGTCGTCTCCGACCGGGGATCGGCGCTGGTGTGGGACGGCAACAACCTGCCCGGCACCTGGCTCGTCTCCGAGGCGCTCGGCGAGGCACGGCGGCGGATGCGGGAGCATGCCGCCGTGACCGTGGTGATCCGGCGCAGCGGGCATATCGGCGCGCTGATTTCCTACCTGCGCCAGGCGACCGATGACGGCCGCATCATCACGCTGATGACGACCAATCCCTTGATGCGGACGGTGGTGCCGGCGGGCGGCGTCGAGCCGGTGCTGGCGCCCAACCCCATCGCCTTCGGCTGTCCGACGGACGGCGATCCCATCCTGATCGACATCAGCACGTCGGCGGTCGCGAACGGCTGGGTGCGGCGCTGGGCGGCCGAGAACCGGAAGCTGCCCGAAAAATGGCTGCAGGACTCGCAGGGGAACCTGACCGACGACCCCAAGGCGCTGTTCGGCCCGCCGGCGGGCTCGCTGCTGCCGCTCGGCGGCATCGAGCTCGGGCATAAGGGATTCGCCCTCGGGCTGATCGTCGAGATACTGACCGGCAGCCTCACCGGCGTCGGGCGCACCGGCGCCGCGGCGGAAGCCGGCAACCTGGTCTATCTCCAGCTGATGGACCCCGAGGCGTTCTCGGGGCTCGGCACATTCACCCGCGATACCGGCCTGCTCGCGACCGCGTGCCGGGACAGCAAGCCGCGCTCGGAAGCGCCGGTCAGGATGCCGGGCGACCGGGCGCTCGCGCACCGGCGGGCACAGCTCGCCGCGGGCGTCGAGCTCCATCCGTCGATCCTGCCGGCCTTGCAGCCCTGGACCGCCAAGCTCGGGGTTCAGCCGCCGAGGCCGTTGGCGTAGGACTCGGACGATCAGAGGCCCTGGAATTCCGGATTCTTCTCGACGAACTCCCAGAACGACGCCGCGCCGGAATGCTCGATGGCGCGGCGGCGAAACAGCCGGATCTCGATCGGCACCGGCGCGTGCTTGCCGGCCAGCTCGACGAGCTTTCCTTCGTCGAGCTCGTGGCGGATGAGGCTTTTCGGCAGCCACGCCATGCCGCGCTCCTCGAGCACCATGGTCTTGAGCACGACGGCGAGGTGGGAGGTGAAGACCGGCCGCCCCTCCTGGGCGCGCGACTGCGGCGGATGGAGCTTGCGCACGATCTGGCCCAGGCCGGATTCCTGGCTGTAGGCGAGGCTCGCGATCGGCGCGGGGTTGCGCGCGTCCTGGGACCGGGCGAGCAGGCCCGGCGTTATCGCCGGCAGCAGGATGTCCTGGCTGATCTGCATGGACAGGAAGTCGGCCGAATCCAGCCGGTTCCCGACCGCCGGATGGTAGTGGCACAGCAGGAAATGCGCATTGCCCTGCAGCATCAGCTCCTCGCAGCCGTGCAGCGTGTCGGAGACCAGGCGGATCGGCCCGATCTTGAGATTGGGCAGGGCCGATTCGAACCGGCGGAACCATTGCGGGAAGAAGGTCAGCGACAGCGCATGGGTCGCCGCGAAATTCAAGGTCGCGAAGCTGCCCGCCGCGATCGCCTGCGCCTCCTCACGGGCCAGCAGGGTCCGGCGCACCATCTCCTCGGCCACCGGCTTGAACCACTGGCCGGCCGGCGTCAGGAAGGTGGGATGCGTGGTGCGGTCGAACAGCTCCACGCCCATCCATTCCTCGAGCGAGCGGATGCGCCGGCTGAAGGCCGGCTGCGTCACATGCCTCTGCTCCGCGGCACGCGAGAAATTGCCGCTGCTGCACAGCGTCAGAAAATCTTGCAGCCAAGCGAGTTCCATCTGCTAGCGGCGCCGGTGCATGGACGGGAAATCTCCTGCGGGAAAGCGGTCGGGCGAGCGAAGACGACGAACGACGGCCAAGACTATCAGCAGCGTGTCGAAGATGGCCAGGGCGGATCGATGGCCGCCAACCGCGATCCCGGCGGCATAGAATTACTTGTTTTTGGCATTAGCCAAGCCGATCCCGGTCACTGAAACTCGCCACGGATTTTCTGGGAGACTGCGGGTGGCGAAGGCTGCAATCGCCGAAGAGCAATTGTCCAAACCCCCACTTCAGATGCGCGCCGACAGGGCGTCCGGTCTCGCATAGCGGTTGGGGGGAAGCATGCGGATTGTCGACATCCGGGAACGCACGGTTCCGATCGCGTCGCCGATTGCCAACGCCTATATCAACTTCAGCAAGATGACGCTGAGCGTGGTCGCCGTCGTCACCGACGTCGTCCGCGACGGCAAGCCGGTGGTGGGCTACGGGTTCAATTCGAACGGCCGCTACGGGCAAGGCAGCCTGATCCGCGAACGGTTCCGTCCCCGCGTGCTCGAGGCCGATCCGGAATCGCTGCTCGATGCCTCCGGCGGCAACATCGACCCGCACAAGGTGTGGGACGCGATGTTCAGCAACGAGAAGCCCGGCGGGCATGGGGAGCGCTCCGTTGCCATCGGCACGATCGACATGGCGGTCTGGGACGCGGTCGCCAAGATCGCCGAGCGGCCCTTGTTCCGCATGCTCGCCGAGCGTTACGCCGCCGGCGCGGCGGACCCGCGCGTGTTCGTCTACGCGGCCGGCGGCTACTACTATCCCAACAAGGGCATCGACGCGCTGCAGGACGAGATCCGGGGCTATCTCGATCGCGGCTACACCGTCGTCAAGATGAAGATCGGCGGCGTCCCGCTGGCCGACGACTTGAAGCGGATCGAGGGCGTCCTGTCGATCCTGGGCGAGGGCCAGCGGCTCGCGGTCGATGCGAATGGCCGGCTCGACCGCCGGACGGCGCTGGATTATGCGAAGGCGCTCTCCGCCTACGACCTCTTCTGGTTCGAGGAGGCCGGAGACCCGCTCGACTACGAGCTGCAGGCCGAGCTCGCGCAGCACTATGCGAAGCCGCTCGCCACGGGCGAGAATCTCTTCTCGATGCAGGATGCCCGCAACCTGATCCGCTACGGCGGCATGCGGAAGAACCTGGACTGGCTGCAGTTCGACTGCGCCTTGAGCTACGGGCTGGTCGAATACCTGCGGACGCTGGACATGCTCAGGGACTACGCCTGGTCGCCCGGCCGGTGCATCCCGCATGGCGGCCACCAGATGTCGCTCAACATCGCCGCCGGCCTGAAGCTCGGCGGAAACGAATCGTACCCGGACCTGTTCCAGCCCTATGGCGGCTTCCCGGACGGGGTGCAGGTCGAGGGCGGCTACGTCCGCCTGCCGGAGCTCCCCGGCATCGGGTTCGAGGGCAAGCGGGATCTCCATAAGGAAATGGCGGGCCTGCTGGCATAGCGCCGGCGACCCGCCCCGGTCTTCAGTTCAGGATCGATCCGCTCCCGCGAATCTCCGGGCAGCCTCCGGGCGCGCCCTCACATCCACTGTCCCAGCGTGTCCAGCACGCAGCGGGCGCCGCAATCCGTCATGTTGTCCAGGACTTCGTTGCTGCCGCGATAGATCATGTCCAGGGCGACCCAGAGTATGATGGCCAATCCGACATAGGCGATCCAGTGATAGCGCTTGAGGATTCCGGCGATGATGCCGGCGGCCACGCCCATCAGCGCGACCGAGAGCAGCAGCCCGATGATGAGCACCCAGGTATGCTGGGCGGCCGCCCCGGCGACCGCCAGCACGTTGTCGAGCGACATCGACACGTCCGCCACGATGATCTCGACGATCGCCTGGCCCATGGTCTTCGGGACGATGCCGGGCAGCAGCTCGCCCGGCTCCTCCGCTTCCGCCACCCCCTCGGCTGCGTGGCGCAGCGCACGCCGCTGGCGCCGTTCCGCATCGAGCTCGCGCCAGAACTTCCAGCACACCCAGAGCAGGAGGATCCCGCCGGCGAGCGTCAGTCCGACGATCACCAGGATCTTGGTCGCGACCAGGGCGAACACGACGCGCAGCACGGTGGCCGCGGCGATGCCGAACAGGATGACCTTGGCCCGCATCTCCCTGGGCAGGGAGGCGGCGACCATGCCGACCACGATGGCATTGTCGCCGGAGAGTACGAGATTGATGATGATCACTTCACCCAGCGCCATCATTTCCTGGGTCATGGCGTGGAAATCGAACATCAACCGCTTAACTCTCCAATGGGGGCAATCTCGGCCGGGGCCCGGACCGGCTAGGACCGTGGCGCCGCCGCCTTCTTCTCGCGGCGCCGTGCATGGAGGATGGGCTCGGTGTAGCCGTTCGGCTGGTCCTTGCCCTGGAACACGAGGTCCTCGGCCGCCTTGAACGCGCTTCCGGCAAAGCCCGGCGCCATCGGCGCATAGGCGGGATCGCCCGCGTTCTGCCGGTCGACGATCTCCGCCATCCGCCGAAGCGTGGCCCGCACCTGGTCCGCGCTGACCACGCCGTGGCGCAGCCAGTTGGCGATGTGCTGGCTGGAGATCCGCAGCGTGGCGCGGTCCTCCATCAGCCCGACGCCGTCGATATCCGGAACCCGCGAGCACCCGACGCCCTGGTCGATCCAGCGCACGACATAGCCGAGGATGCTCTGGCAGTTGTTGTCGAGCTCGCGCTGGATCTCCTCGGCCGACCAGTTCTGCCGGTTGAGCGGGATGGTCAGGATGTCGTCGAGCCTGGCGGGCGTCCGGCTCTTCAGCGCGCGCTGCCGCTCGAACACGTCGACCTGGTGATAATGCAGCGCATGGAGCGTCGCCGCGGTCGGCGAAGGCACCCAGGCGGTGTTGGCGCCGGCCAGCGGATGGGCCCCCTTCTGCGCCAGCATGTCCGCCATCCGGTCGGGCGCCGCCCACATCCCCTTGCCGATCTGGGCGCGGCCCGAGAAGCCGGCGGCCAGACCGACATCCACGTTCCGGTCCTCGTAGGCCTTGATCCAGACGGACGACTTCATGTCGTTCTTGCGGACCATGGGGCCCGCTTCCATCGAGGTGTGGATCTCGTCGCCGGTCCGGTCCAGGAAGCCGGTGTTGATGAAGACCACGCGGTCGGCCGCCGCCTTGATGCAGGCCGCGAGGTTGACGGTCGTGCGCCGCTCCTCGTCCATGATGCCGATCTTGAGGCTGCCCTTGGGCAGGACGGCCAGCTGCTCGGCGCGCTCGAACACCGCGACGGCGAAGGCCGTCTCGTCGGGGCCGTGCAGCTTCGGCTTGACGACGTAGACCGAGCCGGCGCGGCTGTTCCGGAACGGCCGGCCGCGCCGGTCCAGGTCGTGGCGGCCGATCAGCGCCGTGATCGCCGCATCGAGGATGCCTTCCGGCGCCTCGGCCCCGTCCAGCCGCACGGCGTCGGTCATCATGTGGAGACCCACGTTGCGCACCAGCATCAGCGACCGGCCGTGCAGCGAGAACGGCGCGCCGTCCGGCCGGCGGAATTCCCGGTCCGGCTCCAGGCGCCGCTCGATCGAGCGGTCCCCCTTGCGGAAGGTGGCCGCGAGGTCGCCCTTCATGAGGCCGAGCCAGTTGCGGTAGACGACGATCTTGTCCGCGGCGTCGACGGCGGCGACGCTGTCTTCCATGTCCATGATCGCCGTCAGCGCGGCTTCCAGCACGATGTCGGCGACGCCGGCGGGATCGTCCCGCCCGATGCGGTGCGCCCGGTCGATCCTGATCTCGACATGCAGGCCGTGATGCCGCAGGAGGACCGCTTCCGGCGCCTCGGGCTTGCCCGAATAGCCGGCCAGCACGCCGGCATCGCTGAGGCCGGCGCTGCTTCCGTCGGCAAGCCGCGCCTGCAGCGACGATGCCTGGATGGAATATTCCGTCACGTCGCGATGGCTGCCGGCGCCGAGCGGCGCGATCTCGTCGAGGAAGGACTTCGCCTTGGCGATGACGGCGCGTGCGCGCGCCTTGTCCAGCCCGCCGCCCGGCGGGGCGGCGCCCTCGAGCGGGATGGCGTCGGTGCCGTAGAGCGCGTCGTAGAGGCTGCCCCAGCGCGCATTGGCCGCGTTCAGCGCGTATCGCGCGTTCGAGACCGGCACGACGAGCTGCGGCCCGGCGATCCGCGCGATCTCCGTGTCGACATTCGCGGTCGAGATCGCCACCGCGCCCGGATCCGGCAGCAGGTAGCCGATGTCGCGGAGGAATGCCTTGTAGGAATCGAGGTCGCCGGCGCCGGCATGGGAACGATGCCAGGCATCGATTTGCCCCTGCATGTCGTCGCGGATCTTCAAGAGCGCGCGGTTGCGCGGCGTCAGATCGCGGAACATCGCCGCAAGGCCGGGCCAGAAGCGCGCGGGATCGACGCCCGTTCCGGGCATGATCTCGTCCACGACGAAACGGGCGAGGCTGTCGTCGATTTGAAGGCCGTCTATCTTCATACTGCACCTGATCGTGTTTGAGCGTGAGCCGAGCCGCCCTGGGAGCCGCCGTTTCCGGCGCTCAAGGGGACGGCGACCACATTGGCGAGAGGCTCGCCCCGCTTCAACCGATCTGCATTCTCATGGATGAGACGCGCCAGGAGCCGCTCGCCCGGCCCGCCCTGCCCCGCCACATGGGGGCTGACGATCGTCCTAGGGCAGCCCCACAGGGGACTCGTCCCGGCGAGCGGCTCGGCGGCAAAGACATCGAGCGCCGCGCCGCCCAGCCGCTTCCCGGTCAGGGCCTCCGCCAGCGCCGCCTCATCGACCAGCTCGCCGCGCCCGACATTGACCAGGAAGGCGGTCGGCTTCATGCGGGCGAGCCGCGCCCGGCTCATGACGTTCCGCGTCTCCGGCGCCAGCGGCAATGCCAGGACGACCGCATCGGCGCCGGGAAGGACCGCGTCGAGCGTCCCATAGGGCACGATGTGCGTGGCGGGCGGCGGCCCCTCGCCCGTCCGGGTCAGCGCCGTCACCTCGGCGTCGAAGGCCAGGAGCTTGCGCGCGACCTCCCGGCCGATCGCGCCGTAGCCGAGGCACAGGACGTTCTTTCCGGCGAGCGAGCGCATGTCGGGCGCCAACTCGTCGGGCGCCCAGCGGTGCGCGCGCCGAAGCTCGACCGCCGAGTCGACGTTCCGCGCCAGCGCCAGCAGCAGCGCCACGGCGTGCTCGGCCACGGTCGGCGCCTTGAGGCCGGCCGCGTTGGTCAGGACGACCCCGGGACGCGGCGGGCGCGCCAGCAGGTTCTCGACCCCGATCGACGCGGTCTGGATCCAGCGCAGCCCGGGCGCGGCGCGCAGGATCTCCGCGACCTCGCCGCTATAGGTCGAGTTGCTCACCAGCACCGCTTCGGCGCCCGGGATCTTCTCCCGGAGCTCCGCGGCGCTGCGCGCGACGACGAACTCGATCTTCCGGGACGCCAGAAGCTCGGACTCGATCTGCCGAAGGGTCGGGTTGATGAAACCGATCATCCGCATGGGCAGAGGATTCTCCGGTACCAAAGCGGCGGCCGGGACGGGCGGCTCGGCCTCCGTCCCGGCGCCGTCGAAGCTGCGCTATTCGGTCTCCTCGAGGCCGCGCAATCTGTCGCGGACCAGGGGCCAGAGCAGGCAGGCCAGCGCGATGGCGAACAGCACGATGCAGATCGGGCGGGTGAAGAAGATGGCCGGCGAGCCCATCGAGATCACCAGCGACTGGCGCAGCGAGTATTCGGCGCTCTGGCCGAGCACCAGGGCGATCACCAGCGGCGCCCCGGGGATGCCGGCGAGCCGGAAGCCGTAGCCGAGCGCCGTGAAGATCAGCATCAGCCAGACGTCCGACATCGAGTTGTCGACGCTGTAGACGCCGACGACGCAGACCGTGGACACGATCACCGGCATGATGTTGCGCGAGACGCGCAGCAGCCAGATGAACAGCGGCACCAGGAGGATGTTCTGGAACAGCAGCATGACGTTGCCGACATACATGCTGGCGATCAGCCCCCAGGTGACGTCCGGATGCTCGGTCATCAGGCGCGGGCCCGGCGTGATGCCCAGGATGATGAAGGCACCGATCAGGACCGCGGTCGAGCCCGAGCCGGGGATGCCGAGCGTCAGCAGCGGCACGAACGCGCCCGAGCTCGCGGCGTTGTTGGCCGATTCCGGGCCCGCGACGCCCTCGATCATGCCGGTGCCGAACTTCTCCGGCGTCTTCGACAGGCGCTTCTCGAGACCGTAGGACAGGAACGAGGCGATCGTGGCCCCGGCGCCGGGCAGCACGCCGACGAAGAAGCCGAGAAGCCCGCCGCGCATCATGGCGCCGAAGGTGCGGCGGAAATCCGCCCAGGTGAGGAACACGTCGCGCAGCTTGATCTTGGATGTCGGCGTGGCGACGAATTCCGACGGGTTGATCAGGTCGTGGATCATCTCGGCCAGCCCGAACATCCCGACGACCGCGGGGATGAACCCCACGCCGTCGACCAGCTCCAGGCTGCCCCAGGTCAGCCGCGTCTCGCCGGAGACGACGTCCTGGCCCACGGTCGACAGCAGCAGTCCGAGGAACAGCGCCAGGAAGCACTTGATCATGTTCCCGCGCGCGAGCGAGGACACCATCACGAAGGCGAGAACCATGACGGCGAAGTATTCCGGCGGCCCGAAGTCGAGCGCATAGGTCGACAGCGGCACGGCCAGCACCGACAGGAATATCAGGCCCAGCGTGCCCGCGATGAAGGAACCGATCGCCGCGACGCCCAGCGCGGCGCCGCCACGGCCCTGCCGCGCCATCGGGTAGCCGTCATAGGTCGTCACGACGGAGGCGCTTTCGCCGGGAACGTTCAGCAGCACGGAGGTGATGGTGCCGCCGTACATGGCGCCGTAGTAGATGCCGGCCAGCGAGACCAGCGCCACCAGCGGATCGGCGCCGTAGGTCAGCGGCAGGAGCACCGCGATCGCGGCGCTCGGCCCCAGTCCGGGCAGCACGCCCACCAGCGTGCCCGCGAAGGTGCCGGCGAAGCACATCACCAGCAGCCACGGATCCCACATCCGCTCGAAGCCGGCGCCCAACAGGCTCAACATCGTCATGGATTCCTCCCTGGTCCCTTCAGCTGCCGAACAGGATGCCCGGCTCGAGTTGAACCCCCAGGAGGCGATCGAACCCGTAGTACAAGGCCCCGCCCCAGACCAGCGCAAACGCCGCCGATTTGATCACCGACCAGCGCAGGACGAGCAGGATGTAGAGAAACGAGAAGATGGCCGTGCCGCCGAAGAAGCCGACGAAGTAGATCGAGGCGACGAACACGGCGACCAGCACGAAGGTGATGACGCCGATCCGATAGTTGCCGATCACGACGGGCTCTTCCTCGACATCGACCGGATTCTCGATGACGGGCGGGGCCTTTTGCGCCGGCCAGATGGCCAGCACCAGCGCGAAGATCAGCAGGCCGACCGAATAGATGACCGGCATCGCGCCGGGCCCGAGCGTGAACTCTGCACTCACCGAAAGCTGCAAGGCGGCGTAAAGCTCGGCGACGGCGAAGATGATGAGCAGCAAGGCGATGAGACGCTCAGCGCCCAGCGATTGAACCCGCCCTAGCATATTCTTCTCTCCGGAACTTCGTGAAGCGGGCGGCGGCGCAGGAACGCCGCCGCCCGTCTTCGTCGCCGCGCTACTTCGGCGGGACGATGGTCTTGATGAAGTCGATCTGCTTCTGGATGTCGTCGCGGACCTGCTCGGGCGGGATGTATTTGATCGCCTGCGACATCTTCTTCGCCGTGGCGATGTAGTCCGGATCCTGCGAGGCGGTCTTGATCGCCGCCCGCAGCTTCTCGATGATCGCCGGATCGGCGCCGGCCTGGATCACCAGGCCGCGGCTCGCCGCGTTGACGGCCAGGGGAATCCCCTGCTCGGCGAAGGTGGGCACGTCCGGCATCAGCGGGTTGCGCTCGTTGCCGCCGACGCCCATCGCGCGCACGTCGCCGCTCTGCATCAGCGGCACGGCCATGCTGACCGACATGCCCATCGCGTCGATATGGCCGCCGAGCAGGGCCGCGAGGGCGTCCGACGAGCCCTCGAAGTTGACCGAGCGGAACTTCACGCCGGCCTTGCTTCCGACCGCCAGCGCGACGAGGCCGTCGAGGCTGGCGATGCCGTCCGAGCCGTAGGAGAGGCCGCTCGGATTCGCCTTGAGGTAATCGACCATCTCGGACAGCGACTTGTACGGGCTGTTCTTGCCGACGGCGATGATGTTGGCCTCGTAGATGATGTTGCCGAGGAAGGCGAACTTCTCCATCGGGTCGAAGGGCAGGCCGCCGGTGGCGTAGACCCCGGCGATGGCCGGATAGTTGACGCTGCCCAGCGTGTAGCCGTCGGGCCTGGCGTTCGCGACGTCGTTCCAGGCGACGGCGCCGCCGGCGCCCGGGCGGTTCTCGACGACCACCGGCACGCCGAGGACCTTCTGCAGCGCCGGCATGAACGTGCGCAGATTGACGTCGATGGAGCTGCCGGCCGGGAATCCGATGAGCACCTTGATCGGCCGGCTCGGATAGTCTTCCGCGAAGACTGGTCCCGCCAGCATCGATAGCAGGCCGACGGCCGCGGCCAATAGACGAACGGTAGTACGTATCATTGCTTCCTCCCGCGTTTTGCAGTCTGTAACTGCCGCACCTTTTTTCTTGGTGCTGTTGTTAAAGAGTTAGTAACTGACTGGGTCTGTCAACGGTCGATGCCCTCGTTGTCGATGCCGATTGGTTATTACCTTATGCGCAGCAGCCTCTCGCGCTATCGCCGGGCCGCGCGCGGAGCGGCGGCGCGCGCAGCCGCCGGTCGACGCCGCGGCGCATCGGAAGACGGCGCCGCGCTCGGCAGGCGCTCGATCCGGGCCTGCGCCTGCTCCTCGGCTTCGAGCCGGCTCTTCACCGCTTCGAGCTTGTTCGCGAGATGGCTCTTCAGGATCTTGGCGAGCGACTTGCCGTCGCGCCGCTCGAGCGCGGCGAGGATCGCCTCGTGCTCCCTGACCGCCTGGGCCCAGCGCTTGGCGGACTTGTTCGCCATGTAGCGCGCCGACATGATCCGCCGCGAGAGGTTGCGATAGGCGGCGATCAGCACGTCGTTGTGCGTCGCCTCCAGGATCGCCTCGTGGATCGCGCGGTTGAGCGAGAAGTAGGGCTGCAGCTCGCCGCGCCGCCAATGCGACACCATGGTCTCGTGAGCGGCGCGTATCTTGGCGAGCTCGCCGTCGGTGATCATGCGGCACGCGATCTCGCCCGCCAGCGCCTCGAGCGCGCCCATCACCGGGAAGGCCTGGGTCAGCTCCTGCGCGGTGAGGCCGTTGACGACGGCGCCGCGATTCGGCCGCAGCGTCACGACGCCTTCCGACGCGAGCACCTTGAGCGCCTCGCGCAAGGGCGTGCGCGACACGCCGAAGCGCTGGCAGAGCTCGCGCTCCGGGACCTTCTGGCCGTTCGCCAGCTCGCCGACCGTGATCAGCGCGCGCAGGCGCTCGACCAGCTCGCCATGCAGCGAACGCCGCACGATGGTTTGCGATGCTTCAGCCAGCAGCGTCATCGATCTTTCCTTCGGCCGTTTTCGGCTGCTGCCGCACCGCTTCGCCGGAACAGCCCGACACCGGCCGCGACCGGCCGGTGTCGGGGCGTCACCCTCGCCGCGGCGAATGGTTCCTTGACAGCATTATGAATTCATAATTTAGTTTTACGCAGAAAGCAATTGGATCGATCAGCGGGGGCTTATGCGCACGGCCGGACGGCATTTTCTCCAGATTCCCGGCCCGACGAACGTGCCCGACCGGATCCTGCGGGCGATGGACCGGCCCACGATCGATCACCGCAGCAAGGAGTTCGCGGCGCTCGGCCGGCGCGTGCTGGAAGGCGTCGCCACGATTTTCAAGTGCAGCGGCCCGGTCGTGATCTACCCCTCGTCCGGCACCGGCGCCTGGGAGGCGGCGCTCGTCAACACGCTGTCGCCGGACGACCATGTCCTGATGTACGAAACCGGCCACTTCGCCACCTTGTGGCGAAGGATGGCGGAGCGGCTCGGCCTCGACGTGGAGTTCATCCAGGGCGACTGGCGCGCCGGCGTCGACGCCGCGGCGATCGAGGCGCGGCTCAAGGACGACGTCCATCACGCGATCAAGGCCGTCTGCGTCGTCCACAACGAGACCTCGACCGGATGCACCACCGACGTCCAGGCGGTGCGCCAGGCGATCGACGCGGCGCATCACTCGGCGCTCCTCATGGTCGATACGATCTCTTCGCTCGGATCGATCGACTATCGCCACGACGAATGGGGCGTGGACGTGACGGTCGGCGGGTCGCAGAAGGGGCTGATGCTGCCCCCGGGCCTGTCGTTCAACGCGCTCGGGCCGAAGGCGATCGCCGCGTCGCGGTCATCGCGGTTCGGGCGCTCGTTCTGGTCCTGGGAGGAGATGCTGGCCGCCAACGCCAACGGCTTCTTCCCGTACACGCCGGCGACCAACCTGCTCTACGGCCTGGCCGAGGCGGTCGACATGCTGCACGAGGAAGGCCTCGACAACGTCTTCGCCCGCCACGCCCGGCATGCCGCCGCCACCAGGCGCGCGGTGGAGGCCTGGGGACTCGAGGTGTTCTGCGCCGACGAGAAGAGCCATTCCAACTCGCTGACCGCCGTGCTGATGCCCGAGGGGCACAGCGCCGACCGCTTCAGGCAGACGGTGCTCGACGCGTTCGACATGTCGCTCGGCAGCGGGCTTTCCAAGATCGCGGACCGCGTGTTCCGGATCGGCCATCTCGGCGACTTCAACGACCTCGCCCTGGCCGGGACGCTGGCCGGCGTGGAGATGGGGCTGGAGCTCGCCGGCGTGCCGTCCCGCAAGGGCGGCACCCAGGCGGCGCTGGATTTCCTGGCCAAGAGTGCCGCCGCCAGGGCCGCCGCCGCGCCGTCCGGCCGGTAATCGAGGCATCGCGCAAATGCTTACGGGCTCCGGCGCGGCGGCGCCCGGAGCCCGTAAGTCGTCGGTCGAGGAGAGATGGCGTTCGCCGTCGGGGATCGCCGTCGGGGATTCGCCTTCAGGCGTTCACCTTCTCCTTCTTCTCCTCCTTGCGGAACGGGCTGTTCCGCAAGCCCGCCTGCTTCACGAAGATGGACTGGCCGGGATAGGTCACCGCCGGGAAGGGCAGGCGCACCGGCACGTCGGCCAGCCGCGGCTCGCACGGCTCGCCCACCAGCATCATCTTGTTGTAGGCCTCGAAATCCACCTTCTCGGTGATCGGCCAGGCGTCCGCCGCGCGGGCGGTGATGAACAGCAGCCGCCGGTAGTTGTTGGACATGTTGTGCGACGATCCGTGCAGCGTGCGCGCATGATGCACGCTGATGTCGCCCGCCTTGCCGGTCACCGGCACGGCGCGCTTGAGATCCTCGTCCAGGTCCTCGGTGATGGCGCCGGCAAACAGGCCGTCCTGGAAGTGGTCGTAGATCCGCCCCTTATGCGTGCCGGGAACCACCATCATGGGGCCGTTCTCCAGCGTGACGTCGTCCAGCATGACCGCCAGGACGCAGAGGTCGTCGTTGGTGTGCGGGTAGTAGGCCCAGTCCTGGTGCCACTCGACCGGCTCGCCGCCTCCCGGCGGCTTCAGGTTCATCTTCAGCCCCTTGTGCCGGACCGACGGCCCGAGCAATTGCTGCAGGACCTTGATCAGGCCGGGATGCTTGAACAGGGCCGCGTAATCCGGGTGCCGGAGCTCCGGCTTCATCAGCCGCCGCAGCCGCGGATTTTCCGGGGTATGGCTGTCCTCCACGTCGAAGACGTCGGTGCATGCGGTGACGCTGCGGGACTGCTCGATGAAGTCGTCGGTGATCTTCTGCAGGTTGGCGAGCTCCGCCTTCGAGATCACGTTCGAGGCGACGAGGTAGCCGTTGTCTCGGTAGAACTGTACTTGCTCGGGTGTCAGCATTGATAAAACTCCCAGATCTTGTCTCCAGCGATCTTCAATCGGACATAGAGATCGCTTTTTCACGAACTCTTCGGAACGAGGATCGAGATCGGCGCGAAACCGACGAGGCGCGCGGATCCTGCGCCGTCCGGAGGTCAACCCGCCGTGCCAAGGCATGGGGCGATACTTCGCCCTCGCAGCGACGGCTCGCCGATCGGTTGACAGCGTCAATGTGAATCTATGAGCTTGGAACGGCGACCCCAAGCTCAAAATTGACATACTTATATGCACCCCGTGAATTTGAGCACGATCGACATCAGGCTGCTCCTCGTGTTCGAGGCGCTCATGCGCGAGCGCAGCGTCTCCCGGGCCGCGCAGGACGTGGGCATGTCGCAGCCGGCGGTCAGCCGGGCGCTCAACGCGCTGCGGCAGATGCTGAAGGACGAGCTGTTCGTCCGCTCGCCGGGCGGCATGATGCCGACCGCGCAGGCCCGCGACCTGGCGCCGCCGATCCGCGAGGTGCTGGCGCGGATGCAGGCGATCTTCGAATCGGCGAATTTCGTCCCGCAGGCCTCGACCCGGACCTTCCGGCTGGCGGCCAGCGACCACTGCGCCGCGCTCGTCCTGCCGATCCTCGAAGAGCGGCTGCGGCGCGAGGCGCCGGGCATCAAGCTGCGCGTCCGGCCGCGGCGCCATCTGACCGTCGCCGGCGAGCTCGACATGGGCGAGATCGATCTCGCCCTGGGGATCGCCCTGGATCTGCCGTCGCGGATCAAGAAGCAGGTCCTGTTCTCCGAGCCCTATGTCTGCGTCATGCGGCGCGGCCATCCGCTGGCCAGGCCGAGGCTGAGCTACGACGACTACATGGCCGCGGAGCACCTGGCGGTCACCCATATGGGCGAGCCGCTGCAGGCGGTGGACGTCCACCTGCGCAAGGACGGCGTCAAGCGGCGCGTTCCGATCACGATAAACCAGGCGCTGCTGGCGCCGGAGATCCTGCTCCGTTCCGACCTGATCCTGACCACCCAGCTCAACCTGGTCCGCCGCCTCTCGGCATTCGCCGACCTGCACGTGGCGCCGCTGCCGATCCCGATCGAGCCGCTGTCGGTGCATCTCGCGTGGCATCGCGACCTTGCCAAGCATGCCGCGCATGAATGGCTGCGCGGCACCATCATCGATATCTGCGCCAGCCTGGCGATCGGCGAAGGCGAGAAGACGACCGCCCGGTCCCGCCGAAGCGGCCGCTGAGGTCGCGCTGCATCGACCCGGCCCGGAGTCCCGCGGCATCGCTTCATGCATAACGTTATGCGCCGATCTATGGATGCTCTCCGCTGCAGATTCTCGCGACGGTCTCTTGACGCCGACAGGCCGACTTGCGCAACTTAGCGCCGAGCCGTATCGCATCGAGCGAGACCATCGTGTCGATCGCATCTGCAGCTCAATACATGCCCATGGATGCGCCCTGGGCCGTGCGACCTCCGGTTCGCCGGAGCCGGCGCGACATCGACTTGGCAGGCAGGGGAGAATCATGAAGACGAAGGCGGCGCTGGCGACCCAGGCAGGCAAACCTCTCGTCATCGAGGAGGTCGATCTCGAAGGCCCGAAGGCGGGCGAGGTGCTGGTGGAGGTGAAGGCGACGGGCCTTTGCCACACCGACTGGTTCACGCTGTCGGGCGCGGATCCGGAAGGCGCGTTCCCGGCGATCCTGGGGCATGAGGGCGCGGGGGTGGTG
>DASZSL010000090.1:0-44368 GCA_035548715.1 Dongiaceae bacterium | reverse complement strand
GCGCGGCCGGAGGCGCCCCGCCCGGCGCAGGCGGCGCCCGATTCCAAGCTGGAAACCCAATTGGCCCCGTCGGTTGACGCCGCCCGGACGATCTACTAGCTTCCGCCCGCATTCCGCGGGGCGTCCGCCCCGGTTTCGGCGCCGTAGTAGCTCAGCGGTAGAGCATCCGCTTCGTAAGCGGGCGGTCGGGGGTTCAAATCCCTCCTACGGCACCACGCTTCCAAAAAAGACGATCCGTCACGCCGCGCCGGCCGCGGCGAGCACAGCCTCGATCTCGGCAAGCGTCGATGCGCCTTCCATCGGGCCTTTCCGGCGCACCGCCAGCGAGCCGGCGGCATTGGCATAGGCCAGCGCCCGCCGCGGCGGCATGTGGCGCAGCCAGCACGACACGAAGGTGGCGGCGAAACAGTCGCCGGCGCCGGTCGGGTCGATCTCCTGCGCCGGGTAGGCGCCGACCGACAGCGCGGTCTCGGCGTCGAAATAGCCGGCGCCCGCCGCACCGCGCTTCACGACGATCGCCTTCATGCCGCGGTCGAGCAGCGCCCTGGCCGCCTCGGCCTCGCTCCCGGCCTCGGTGAACAGGAAGAGCTCCGGTCCGCTCGGCAGGAAGAGATCGGTCTCGCCGGCGACGAAATCGAGCGCCTTGCGCAGCCCCGGCAGGTCCAGCATCTCGCGGCGGATGTTGGGATCGAACGAGATCGTGCCGTGGCGCGCGCGCACCCGCTTGATCGCGTCGAGGGTCAGCTCGACGATCGCATCTGAGAACAGCGACGTCCCCATGACGTGCAAGTGATCGCAGGCCGCGATGGCGGCATCGGTCTGCGGGGTCGCCCGCACGGCGCCACAGGCGCTGTGGCGGATGTTGAAGACGAAGTCGCGGGCGCCATCGGGGCGATAGCGCACGAAGGCGCTGCCGGTCGGGCGGTCGGGATCCTCGCCGATGGCGCCGACATCGACGCCGTCGCGTTTCAGCCGCTCGATGCAGACCGCGCCGAAATCATCCTTGCCGACGCAGCCGATCATCGCCGCGGGCTGGCCGAGCCGCGCCGCCTGGTCGATGAAGATCGCCGGCGCGCCGGAGGGAAACGGCCCGACCAGGGAGATCGCCTCGCGGAATCCCCGCCCGGGCTCCACCGCCATGATCTCCACCAGGATCTCGCCGATGGTCAGGACCTTCTTCACGGCGATCGCCTTCCGGATGACCCCGAACCGCCGGCCTTCCCGGCGCATCAGCCGGACAATAGCCGCAGGTCCCGCGGGGCGCCACCGTCACCGCCGCTGCTGCTGCGGTTCGGACGAAAAATCGCCGTGAAGGAGAATCCGGTACGGCCGCGCCGCGCGCCGGCCGCGGGAAAGGCGGCGACGTTGGTGCACCCCTCCGTGGCGAGTGCACCAACATGCGCCGCGGCAGACCCGTTACGGGTTGCTGGTGCCGTTGGTAGTGCCGCTCGGGTTGGTCGTGTTGGTGCCGCTCGGCGTGTTGAAATTGGTGGTGCCGTTCGTCGTCGTGCCGGTCTCGCCGCCGCTGCCGATGCCGCCCGGGGCGATCTGGGTGCCCGGCACGGCGCCGTTGCCGACGGTGCCGTCGCGCTGCTGCGAAGACATCTGGTTCTGGCAGGCGGTCATGTCCGCGCCGCTCAGCGCCGAGCAGTCGGTGCCGGGCGGAAAGGTCTTGGTCTGGGCGATCGCCGGCGCGGCGGTCGCGGAGATCAGCACCAGACCGGTCAAGCCGGCATAGATGCCGGGACGGTTGAACACATTCATCCGAATCTCCTCCTGTTGCATCACGATGTTGCGACGGGGTCGCGACGGGTCGACAGCCGCACTCAATCTCGCGGCATGAGTCTTCCAATGCCGATCCAGGACATGGGTTTCCCGGCGCGTCCGCGAATCTCGGCGCGCTTTTCGCTGCTGTGAGATCGCCGCTTACGCGGTCGCTTCGACGAGCAAGTCGCCCGAGGCGTTGGTCACGGCTGTCTGGCCTTCCAGCAGCAGGATGGTCGTGGTCGGCTGCTCGATGATCGCAGGGCCGCCGACCTCGGCACCGGCGAGCAGGGCCTCGCCGTCATAGACCGGCACCCGCTGCTGGCCGGCCGCGCCGAGGAAGACCTCGCGCTCCGATTTCGGGCGCGGCTTGCCGGGCTGCGCGGGCAGGCGCTTGCCGGCGCGATCGGTGCCGCCGGTATCGCCGATCGCGCGCACCTTCCAGGTGGTGAACTCGACGACGTCGGCCTCGTCCTTGATGGTGTAGATCCGCTCGTGCATCTGGTGGAAGCCGGCGACCAGCTTCGCGACGTCGGCCTTGCCGAGCTTGCCGCCGGTGGCTTCGAACGGCACCTCGATGTCCCAGGACTGGTAGAGATAGCGGCCCTGGAAGGCGAGCTCGAAGCGCTGCTTCTCCGGCCCGAAGCCGGCGCGCTTCAGGAAGGCGCGGCCCCGCTTCATCAGCTCGGCGAGCAGGGCGTTGACCCTGGCGAGGTCGAAGCTGCGGCTGGTCGTATGCTGCGTGCCGGTCTCCTCCCAGCGCACGTCGGAGATCAGGCCGCCGAAGGCGCTGAGCCCCGCGGCGAATTTCGGCACCATGAAGCGCTTGATGCCCATGAGCCGCGCCATCTCGCCGATATGGCAGGCGGTGGCGCCGCCACCGCTCACCACGTAGGAGTCGCGGGGATCGATGCCCTCGTTGATGGTGATGTCCTCGATCGCGGCGATCATGTTGTGGTTGCTGGTGGTGTAGATCGCGTAGGCGGCTTCCTTGAGGCTGAGCCTCAATTGCTTCGCGATCTTGCCGATCGCCGTCTCGGCCTTGGCGCGGTCGAGGCGGATCTTGCCGCCGAGATAATAGTCGGGATCGATGATGCCGAGCACGACATTGGCGTCGGTGACGGTGGGCTCGGTGCCGCCGAGCCCGTAGCAGGCGGGCCCCGGCCGCGCGCTGGCGCTCTGCGGGCCGACATGCAGCAGGCCGCCGGCATCGACCCAGGCGATCGAGCCGCCGCCGGCGCCGACCGAGCGCACGTCGATCTTGGGAATGCCGAGCATCTCCATGCCGAAGGTCGCCTCGGGCGTCACCACCAGGCGCCGGCTGCGCAGCGCCGAGACGTCGAAGGTGGTGCCGCCCATATCGACCACGATGACGTTCTCGTCGGTGGTCAGGTGCATGCCGGCGATCGGCGCCAGGGTGGGGCCGGACATGACGCTGTAGATCGGGCGGCGGATGATCTCGTCGGGCGGCATCATGCCGCCGACGCAATTGGCGATCAGCAGCTCGCTCTTGAAGCCGGCCTGCTTCAAGACCTCGGTCAGGCGGCCGGTATAGGCGCTGACGATCGGGAACAACGCCGCGTTGATCGCGGTCGAGATGGTGCGGCGGTATTCCCGCGGGATCGGGTTCAGCTCATGGCTGAGCGTCACCGGGATGCCGGGCCACTCCTTGGCGATGATGTCGCGCACCTTGCGCTCATGGGCCGGGTTGACGATGGACCAGAGCAGGCAGACCGCGATCGCCTGGACCTCGCATTTCTTCAGGTGCCGGACCGCGGCGACCACGTCGGCGGTCTTCAGTGGCACGATCTCGTTGCCCATGGAATCGATGCGGCCCTTGACCTCGCAGGTGCGGCTCCTGGGCACGAAGGGCGCCGGGAAGTCGATCTTGACGTTGAAGGCGCGCTTGCGCGGCGATTCCCGCAGGGTCAGGATGTCGGGATGGCCGGCATTGCAGATGAGGCCGACCGGCGCGACCTTGCCCTCGACCAGCGCATTCGTCGACACCGTCGTGCCGTGCACCAGCAGGTCCATCCGGCCCAGGAAGTCGCGCAGCGAGAGGCCGCGCGCCTCGGCGGCGACGCCGAGCACGTTGATGAAGCCCTTCTCGAACTCGCCGGGCGTCGTCGGCGACTTGAAGATCTCCAGCCCGCGCTCGCGGTCATGCAGCACCAGGTCGGTGAAGGTGCCGCCGATATCGATGCAGCCTGCAAACATCTCAGTTCCCCTCTCGAACGACTTCGGCGGATTCCGGCCCCGTGGACGCCGATGGGGCGGGCCGCGCCCTGATGTTTCTCGGAAGCGTCAGCTCCCAATCGCCGACCAGGCCGTGCGGGCGGGTCAGCAGGATGATCAGCAGGATCAGCGCCAGCACGATCTCCTGGAGACCGGGCGGCGCCGCGATGGTGGTGCCGCCGATGTCGATGCCGCGCTCGACGCTGCGGAAGATCTCGGAGACGACGGAGACCAGGGCGACGCCGGCGCAGGCGCCGGTCAGGCTGCGCATGCCGCCCACCACCAGCATGGTCAGGGTGACGAAGGTCAGGTCGAGGTAGAAGGTGTTGGCGGTCATGGTGCCGAGGAAATGGGCGAACAGCACGCCGCCCGCGGCGACGATCATCGCGCTCAGCACGAAGGAGACCAGGCGCTCGCGCTCGACGTCGATGCCGGTCGCCGCGGCCGCGACCTCGCTTTCCCGCGAGCAGCGCAAGGCGAGGCCGCGCCTGGTGCCGTCATAGAGGGCGGCGACCAGCAGGGCGACCACCGCATAGCCGAAGGCGGTCCAGAGCCCGGTGGTGCGCGGCAGGCCGACCAGGGCCTGGCGCCCGCCGGTGAC
Source organism: Dongiaceae bacterium (assembly GCA_035548715.1). Classification (GTDB taxonomy): domain Bacteria; phylum Pseudomonadota; class Alphaproteobacteria; order Dongiales; family Dongiaceae; genus Dongia. The sequence goes on along the minus strand of DASZSL010000090.1, from coordinate 39,768 downwards.
CGCCTGCCAGTTCAGGGCGACGACATGGACGATCATCAGCAGCGCGAAGGTCGCCATCGGCAGGGCGATGCCGCGCAGCCGCATGAAGACCAGTCCCACCAGCAGCGCCACGATCCCGGCGAACAGCACGGCGACCGGCCCGCCGATGCTGACCGGGAGCTGCAGCGCGGTCAGCCAGTCGGGCAATTGCAGCGCCACCTGCTTCTTGGCCGGCAGGATGGTGAGGATCGCCGAGGTATAGCCGCCGAGCGCCATGAAGGCGACATGGCCGAAGGAGAAGACGCCGGAATTGCCGCAGAAGACGTAGAGGCCGATCACGACGACCAGCATGACGAAGGCCTCGGTCACGGTGCGCTGCAAGGCGGGCGGAAAGAACGCCGCCACGGCGGCCACCGCCAGGGCGATCACCGACAGGAGCAAGGCGGTGCGCAGAGGATGGCTCGCGGCGATGCCGGTCAGCTGGGACATGCTCACACCCGCTCGCTCGCCTGCCTGACCAGCAGCCCCTGGGGCCGCCAGAGCAGGAAGGCGATGAACAACAGGAAGACGAAGGCGTCGCGGTAGGGCCGGAGCTCCTCGGGCAGGTAGGCCTGCAGCGATACCGAGACGAGGCCGACCAGGAAGCCGCCGAGGGCGGCGCCGGTCAGCGAGCCCATGCCGCCGATCACCGAGGCGACGAAGGCGATCAGCACCATGTTGACGCCCATCTTGTAGGAGACGCTGCCGGTCTGGGCGACCAGGTAGAGCGAGACGAAGCTCGCCAGGATGCCGGAGAGCGCGAAGGCGACGGCGATCACCCGGTCGGCCTTGACCCCGAGCAGGCGCGCCATGGTGAAATCCTCGGCAGCGGCCCGCATCTGCACGCCGATCCGCGACGCGCGGAAGAAGAAGGCGAGGCCGACCATCAGCACGACCGTGGCGACGATGGCGATCAGTTGCAGCAGCGGCACGCGGAGGCCGGCGAACTCGACGCTCTCGCCGAGGGAGGAGAGGAAATCGACGCCCATCGGCCGCGAGCCGAACAGGATCAGGACGACGTGCTGCAGGAAATAGGAGACGGCGAAGGAGGCGATCAGCAGGGTCGGCGGGCTGGCGCGGCGCAAGGGGCGGAAGGCGATCCGCTCCATGCCCAGCGCGAGGATGGTCACGACGATGAAGGCGGCGATCGCCATGACCAGCATCGGCTGGCCGGCGAGGCTGTAGATCACGAAGCCGCCGACCATGATCAGCTCGCCATGGGCGAAGTTGATCAGGCGCATGATGCTGAAGATCAGGCCGATGCCCAGCGCCGCCAGCGCATAGACCGCCCCGAGGCTGATCGCGTCGATCAGGTTCTGGACGACGATCATGGCCGGGTCCCCTGCCCGGCCGCCTGGCCTGCCATCTGGCCCGCCACCTGTCCCGACCCTGGGGCCTTGGCGGCGCCGAAATAGGCGGCGTCGAAATCGGGATTGCCCATGAGCTCGGCGGAGCGACCGACCATGGCGATGGCGCCGCCGCTCATGACATAGGCGCGGTCGGCGGCGTTCAGCGCGCGGTTGACGCTCTGCTCGACCACCAGCACGGTCAGGCCCTGCTGGCGCAGCGCGTAGATCGCGTCGTAGACCTGCTTCACCACCAGGGGCGCCAGGCCGAGCGACGGCTCGTCGAGCAGGAGCAGCTTCGGGCGCGCGAGCAAGGCGCGGCCGATCGCCAGCATCTGCTGCTCGCCGCCGGAGAGATTGCCGGCGCGCTGCCGGTAGCGGTCGCGCAGCACCGGGAACATGGCGAGCACGCGTTCGGTGTCCGCGGCGATGGCGGCGCGGTCGTTCCGCGTGGTGGCGCCGAGGGCGATGTTCTCGGCGACGCTCATGCTGGAGAAGATGTGGCGCCCCTCGGGCACCAGGGCCAGGCCTGAGGCCGCGAGCTTTTCCGGGGCGTCGCCGAGGATCGGACGGCCGTCGAAGCGGACGGCGCCGCCCTTGGCCTTCACCACGCCGGCGAGGGTGAGCAGCAGGGTCGACTTGCCGGCGCCGTTCGGGCCGATGACGGCGACGATCTCGCCCTTGCCGACGGCGATATCGACGCCGCGCAACGCGGTGATGCTGCCGTAGCTGACCTGGAGACGTTCGATGGCCAGCATCACACCGCCTCGTCGCCGAGATAGGCCTGGCGGACGGCATTGTGGGCGCGGATCTCGTCGGGGGTGCCGAGCGCGATGGTGGCGCCGTGCTGCAGCACCTGGATGCGGTGGCAGAGCTTGAAGACCAGCGGCATCCGGTGCTCGATGAAGAGCACGCCGCAATCGCCCGCCGCGGCGATGCCGGCGACCACCTGCTGCAATTCCTCGCTCTCGGCGTCGTTCAGACCCGCGGCGGGCTCGTCCATCAGCAGGAACTTGGGCCGCATGGCGACGGCGCGGGCGATGCCGACCCGGCGCTCCTCGCCGAAGGGCAGCGTGCTCACCCGCCGGGCGGCCTTGTCGGCCAGGCCGAGCCGGCCCAGCACCTCCATCGCCCAGGCGCGCGCCTCCCTGCGCGGCAGGCCGGTCGCCAGCGCGCCGGCCTCGACATTCTCCAAAGCGGTCAGGCCGGCGAAGGGCAGCACGCTCTGGAAGGTGCGCACCAGGCCGAGCCGGCTGCGCTGATGCGGCTTCAGGCCGAGGATGTCGGTGCCGTTGAGACTCACGCGGCCGCGATCCGGCGCCTGGAAGCCGGTCAGCACGTTGATCAGCGTCGTCTTCCCCGCGCCGTTGGGGCCGATCAGCCCCAGGATCTCGCCGGGGCCGAGCGTCAGGTGCACGTCGTCGATGGCGCGGAGGCCCTGGAAGTTGACGACGACGCCGGCCACTTCGAGGGCCGACGCCGCCGCAACCTTTGCCTCGCCAGACGCCTTGGCTGCGCCAGACATGGGGCGTTACTCCGGTGAAAGCGATGCCGCGATTATTGCGGCATCTGCTCCGCCTTCACCACCTGGATGATGTTCCCGGACTTGCCGTCCTTCACCTCGATCAGCAGCAGGTCGCGCTGCATGTTGATATGCGCGTCCTTGGTGAAGGTGGTCGGGCCGGCGAGCAGGGGCTCGTCCTTGAAGCTCTCCAGCACGTCGCGCACCTTGTCGGTGTCGAAGGTGCCGGCCTTCTCCACCGCCTTGCTCCAGCCCTGGATCACGCTGTAGCCGGTGACGGCATGGGAGGTGACCGGCGGCTTGCCGAACTTGGCCTTGTACTTGTCCATGAAGGCCTGGACGTCGGGCCGCGGGTCCTGGCCGAACATCGAGCCGTAGGTGACGAAGTACATGTCGCTGAGATTGGGCACGCCTTCCAGCCAGTAGTCGCCGTCCCAGGATTCCGAGCCCAGGAGCGGCGCATCGATGCCGGCGGCACGGATCTGGCGCATGGCGCTGACGCCGCCCGGCGGGAAGGAGCAGAGCACGATGAAGTCGGGCTTCTCCGGCAGCGCCTTGATGCGGGTGATCTGGCTGGCGATCTGCGGGTCCTCGCCGCCGAACGTGTCCATGCCCAGCATCGCGTCCTTGCCGGCGAGCTCGTTCCAGCGGCGCTGGAAGAAGTCGGCCCAGGTCGCGTCGAAGGCGATGGTCGTGTCCTTCAGGATGTAGCCCTTGCGCCAGCCTTTCACCTTGTAGGCCCATTCCGCCATGGCCACGGCCTGGCCGGGCGCGCCGGTCGCCATGGTGAAGGCGTTGGGGCCGATGCCGCTGGGGCCGAACTTCGGGTCGCCGGCGCAGGTCGAGAAGGCGATGAGGTTGGCGCCGTCGGCGACCGAGGCCGCAGCGCTGCCGTAATCGTAGTCGCAAGTGACGACCACCATCTTGGCCCCTTCGTCGATCACTTGCTGCGCCGCGGTCGCGCCATAGGCGATGTCGGACTTGGTGTCGGCATAGACGATCTTCAGCGGGTGGCCGAGCAGCCCGCCCTTGGCGTTGATCTCGTCGATGGCGATCTCCATGCCGCCGGCCGGGCCCTCGTCATAGGGCGCCACCACGCCGCTCTGCGCGATGGCGGCGCCGATCACCACCGGATCCTCGGCCTTTGCCGCCGACGCGAATGCCATCGCGGCGGCCAGGACCGCCGCGCCGCTCATGCGGCCGAACCACATGCCTTGCTTCATTTCCGCCTCCTGCTGTTCTTTGCTTTTGCTTTGGTCTTGCCCTTGGCACGCAATTTCGCCGTGCCGGCTTCGTCGAGCACGTGATCGACGCCGTTGCCGCCGCGCCTGACGGCGACGCCGAACACGGCGCGCGCCTTCTCCGTGCTGAGCCAGCCGCGGTTGACGTCGGCCAGCACCCGCGCGGGATCGCGCTGGCGCGGGTCGCCGTAGCCGCCGCCGGCGCAGCTCCGGTAATGCACCGCCTCTTTCTCGCCGGCGGTGCAATGGTCGAAATCGGGCTGGCGCTCGAGCTTGCCGTTCCGGTGGCGCTTCCAGGTGCCGCAGCCGCTGCCCGGCATTCCGCCGAGCACGCCCTTCGGGGCGAAGGTGCCGCCGTCGCCGAAGAAATAGACGGTCATGTCGCCGGTCAGCGAGCGATAGGAGCCCTTGACCGCGGGCGCCCCGTTCCACTGGCCGAAGCCCATGCTGTCCGGGGCGACCGAGCGCTCCTCGATCAGGATCGGGTAGGTGGCCTCGTCGATCTCGATCGAATCGTTGACCATGATGCCGTTGCCGACCGAGCACTCATAGGTCAGCCAGCCGTCATGGCCATGGCTGCCCGGGCCGCCGGAGAGGCCGAGCATGAGCTGGGTCACATAGGGCACGGCCTCTTCGCGCCGGCGGTCGGTGCCGGAGACGACGCCCAGCGCCGCCGAGGCGTTGCCGCCGCCTTCCGCCATGCCATAGGGCTGGCCGAGCCGGGCGAAGCAACACTGCACGGCGTTGGCCAGGCGCTCGTTGACGTTGCTGGTGGCGCAGGACGTGCCGATCGGATGCAGCGGCCTGCCCACCACGCAATTGTCGCGCAGCAGCGGGACGATGCGGCTGGCGCTGCCGTGGTTGTGCGGGATCGAGGAATCGATGTTGTAGTAGACGCCGGTGCGGCAGGAGGCGATGACGCAGGCCTCGGTCACGTTGAGGCCGCCCGGCACGCAGTCGGGATTGTCGCGCACGTCGACGGTGATCAGGCCTCGTCTGTTGTCGATGGTGACCTTGGCCCTGATCGGCACGCCTTCGTCGGCGACGCCGGGCACCGGGTCGTGGCGCACCTCGTAGCTGAAGGTGCCGGCGGGCAGCTTGCGGATCGCGTCGATGGCGCGGCGCTCGCCGTAGTCCATCCAGGCCTCGATGAAGTCCTTGATGACCTCGATGCCGTAATGCTTCACCAGCTCCTTCAGCCGTCGCTCGCCGGTGCGGCAGGCGCCGACCTGGGCGCGGTAGTCGCCGTACCAGATCGCCGGCACGCGGATCTTCTGCATGCCGATGCGGATGATGTCGGCCTTCTCCTCGTAGTCCTGGTGCACGCGCACGCAGGGGAAGTGCACGCCCTCCATGTAGATGTCGCCGGCATAGGGCAGGTAGGTGGTCGGCTCCGGCGCGCCGATATCGGCGTGGTGCGAGCGCGCCAGCGTCCAGAACAGCGGCTCGCCCTCGCAGAAGACGGGGATGCAGAGCGTCAGATCCGCGTGATGGGTGCCGCCGTAGAACGGGCTGTTGTTGAGGAAGGCGTCGCCTTCCTTGATGTCGTCGAAGAGCTCGGTGATCGGCTTGGTCGTGAGCTCGAGGCCGGTCACGTGGATCGGCAGCGCCTCCTCGACCGAGACCAGGCGGTGGTCGTAGGTCAGCAGGCCGCAGGACATGTCCCGGGCGTTCTTGATGACGCTCGAACGGCTCGCCTTCATGACCGTGTTGGTCATCTCGCGTATGATGGATTCGAAGCGGTTCGACAGCACCGCCAGCAGCACGGGATCGAAATCCGCCGCCTTGCGTCCGGAACGGCGCGCGACCTGTCCGGGGCCACCTTCAGCCATTCAGTCCCCCATCAGCCCTGTCAGCATTGGTTTGTTGTTTGACGCGTATATTACCATCACAGTATCTGTGATCACAAGAGTCGATGCGAACCCTTCTCATCCGGCCGTTCAGGCGAGCCGGCGCCGGCTGACCACCACGGCGTCCGGGTCGGCATAGATCCAGTCGCCGGAGCGGATGGTGACGCCGCCGATCGAAAGGTCCAGGTCGGTCTCGCCGCCGACCTCGGTCTCCGCCCGGCGGGCGATGGTGCCGAGCGCCTTCACGCCGAAATTCAAGGCGTCGATCGCGGCGCTGTCGCGGATCGCGCCGAGCGCGACGATGCCGGCCCAGCCGTTCGCCATGGCGGCGGTGGCGATGCGGTCGCCCAGCAGCGCGACCTGCATCCGCGCGCCGCCATCGACCACGATCACCCTGCCCTCGCCCGGCATCACGGCCAGCGCGCGGACCTGGCGATGGTCGCCGGGCGTCTTCACGGTGATGCAGGAGCCGCTGAAGGTCCGGCGCAGGCCGAAGCTGCGGAACTGCGCGTCGAGCACCGCGATCTCGGCATGATGGGCGTCCCAGAGGTCTGCGGTCGAGAATGCCATCTCAATACGTCGTGCTGACCAGCTTGAAGTGCAGGAAGGCCTCGATGCCCGCGCGGCCGCCTTCATAGCCGTAGCCGCTGTCCTTGACGCCGCCGATCGGCATGTCGGGCAGCGACGGGCACATCTGGTTGATGCCGATATTCCCCGCCTCCAGCCGGTCGGCGAGACGCTCGGCGGTGCGCAGATCGGCGGTGAAGCCATAGGCGGCAAAGCCGTAAGGCAGGCGGTTGGCGCGCTGGATCGCCTCGTCGAGATCGTCGAAGGCGGCCATCGGCGCGACCGGGCCGAACGGCTCCTCGTTCATCACCGCGGCGCCGTCGGGCACGTCGGCGAGCACGGTCGGCTGCCAGAAGAAGCCGGCGCGGTTCAGGCGCTCGCCGCCGCAGAGGGTCGCGGCACCCTGCTGCTTCGCATCGTCGGTGTAGCGGCTCATCGCCTGCAGCCGGCGGGCATTGGCGACCGGGCCCATCTTCGTGTCGGGCTCGAGACCGTCGCCGGTCTTCAGTCCTTTGGCGACGGCGGTGAACTTGTCGGTGAACTCGGCGTAGCGGCTGCGATGGATGTAGAAGCGGCTGGGCGCGATGCAGGACTGGCCGGCCGAGGTGAACTTGAACGGGATGGTCGCCGCCACGGCGGCATCGACATTGCCGTCGGCGCAGAGGATGACCGGCGCATGGCCGCCCAGCTCGAAGGTGCAGCGCTTCAAGTCGGGGGCGGCCAGCGCCGCCAGCTCCTTGCCCACCCGGGTCGAGCCGGTGAAGGTGACCTTGCGCACGACCGGCGAGGCCAGCAGCCGCTTCGCCACCGCGGGCGGATCGCCGAAGACCAGGTTGACGACGCCCTTGGGCAGGCCGGCCTCGTCGAGGCAGGCGACGATGGCCGCCGCGGTGTAAGGCGCCTCTTCCGCCGCCTTCAGCACGACGGTGCAGCCGGCGGCCAAGGCCGCGCCGAGCTTGCGCGAGGCGAGCACCGCCGGGAAGTTCCAGGCGGCGAAGGCCGCGACGACCCCGAGCGGCGCCGCAAGGCGTCGCCGCGCGGAGCCGGGGGCGCGCCCGGCGACAACAGCGCCCTCGATGCGCGGCGCCTCCTCGCCGTTCCAGAGGAAGGTCTCGACGGCGCGGGTCAGTTCGCCGCGGGATTCGGCCAGGGTCTTGCCCTGCTCCAGGGTCAAGAGCCGCGCGATGCGCTCGATCCGCTCGCGGATCAGATCGGCGGCCCGGATCAGGATCGCGCCGCGCTCCAGCGCCGGCTTCGCGCGCCAGGCGCTGAACGCCGCATCGGCCGCGGCGATGGCGGCGTCGATCTCGGCATCGGTCGCAAGGCCGACGGCGCCCATCGCGCGCTCGGTCGCGGGGTCGATCACCGCGCGGGTGCCGGCGCCGCCCGGAATCCAGGCGCCGCCGACGAAGAGCGGCACAGGTGACTCTTGTTTGCCGCGCTCAGCGGACATAGCTCGCGCCGTTGAGGTCGATCGTGGTGCCGGTCGCATGCCGCGCCAGGCCCGAGGCCAGGAAGGCGATGGTATGCGCGATGTCCTCGGGCTCGGCGATCTGGCCGAGCGGGATCGTCTCCTCGGCCGCGGCGACGCCGTGGTCGCGGAAGAAGGCGGCGTTGAGGCTGGTGCGCACGAAGCCGGGGGCCAGGGCGAAGGCCGTGATGTTGTCGCGGCCGAAATGGCGGGCGATGGTGCGGGTCATCGCCACCACGCCGCCCTTCGAGGCCGCGTAATGCATGAAATCCGCATCGTCGCCGCGGAAGGCGGCGCGGCTGGCGAGGTTGATGATGATGCCGCCGCCCTTGGCCTTGAAGTGGTTGATCGCCTCGCGGCAGAAATGGCCGGCAGCGATCAGGTTGATCTGCATCGTGCGGTGCCAGGAGGCGCTCCAGGCCGCGAACGGATCGCCGATATCGGCGGACTCATAGATCCCGGCATTGTTGACCAGCACGTCCACCCGGCCCTTCCAGGCCACCGCCTGGCGCCAGACATCGAGCGGCGCCTCGTCCTGCGCCAGATCGCCGGCGACGACGAGACAGCGCTCGCCGAGCTCGTCGCGCACCTTGGCCGCGGCACCCTCGGCCTTCACGTCGTGCAGCACGGCGGCACCGCCGAGCCTGGCGACCTGCCGCACCGTGGCGGCGCCGATGCCGCCGCCGCCGCCGGTGACCAGGACCACCTTTCCCGTGAGATCGATCATCAGGGCTCCTTCATGCCGTGGCGCTCGGCCCAGTCGAAGGGATAGAGCGCGTAGAAATAGGCGCAGCGGCGGCCGGTGAAGTCGTAGTCGAGGGTGACGCCCTCCGGCAGCCAGACGATGTCGCCGGCATTGCACTCGTACTCGCCCTGGTCGGTGCGGACGATCATGCTGCCCTCGTGGATGAACAGGATCTCGTCGTAGAGCGTGGTCCAGTGGACCTTGATGTTCTCGGCGATCTCCAGGCCGCCGCCCATGTGCCGGCTGATCGTGCCGTTGATGACCCGGGCGATGGTGGTCTCGCCGCCCGGCGCCTTGCAGGGAATGAACGGCAGTTCGCTGCGCTTGAAATGCAATGCCTTCGGCATGTCGCCCCTCCTGTCGTGCTCTAGTTCTTGCTGACGCGTGACGTGGTGATGCCGCCGGGCGCCAGGCCCGCGAGCGCGCGCACGATCGGCCCCGGTGTCCGGCCGAGATGGTCGAGCCGGTCCTTCCGCGCGATCGCCGCGCGCACCATATGCGCGCCGATGTAGCGGATCGGCTCCGGCGGCAGCCAGCGCTCGGGCGCGCGGACGAGGCCGCTGGTGGACCATTCGTCCTGTTCGCCGAGGGCGAGGCCGGCGAGGATCCTCCCCGCGATCGGCGTGGTGGCGACGCCGTTCCCGGAAAAGCCGTAGCCGTAGAAGATATGCGGGTGATGCGGCAGCGCGCCGAACAGCGGCAGGCCGCTGCGCGTGCGGTCGATCGGGCCGAGCCAGCTGTCGGCGAAGGGGACCTCGGCCAGCGCCGGATGGCCGCGGCGCAGGCAGTCGCGGATCACGTGCTCGCGCGGCGAGCGGCCCTCGAAGCGCGCGCCGTTCAGGCCGCCGAAGCCGATCACGCCGCCGGTGACGCCGGGGTTGAGCCGGTGGTCCCTGGTGGTGCGGAAGCCGGTGACGAAGAGCTGGGAGTCGCCCATCAGGGGCTTCTCCTTGTAGCCGACCTTCTCCAGGAGCTCGGGGATCGGCTCTGTCACCGCGTCCTCGCTGGCGATCACCAGGATCGCCGGGCGCAATTCCGGGATCGAGGTCGACCAGGCGTTCAGGGTGAGGATGACGCGCTCGGCGCGGACCGAGCCCTGCGCGGTGTGGACGACGGCCGGACGGCCGCGGTCGAGCCGCGTCATCGGCGCGTTCTCATAGACCCGGATGCCGCGCTTCAGCACGACGCGGCGCAGGCCGCGCGCCAGCTTGCCGGGATGAATGGTGGCGGCGGTCGGATCGTGGATGCCGGCGAGGAAGGAGCGGCTGCCGGTCATCGCGGCGATGGTGGCGGCGTCGATCTCGCGGAACGGCGCGAGATCGTGCCGCGCGAGGCCGGCGAGGATGCCGCGCCAGGAGCCGACATGGCGCTGGCAGGTGGCGCCCCAGATCCAGCCGTCGCGGCGGAACTCGATGTCGATGCCTTCGGCGCGGAAGAAGGCGTCGAGCTCGGTCGCGGAACTGCCGAAGGCATGGCCGAGGCGGATGGCGCCTTCGGTGCCGCAGAAGCTCTCCAGCGCCGCGAACTTAGCCCATTGCGAGAGCACCATGCCGGAATTGCGCCCGCTGGCGCCGCCGCCGCAGATGTCCGCCTCGACGATGGCGATGTCGAGCGAGGGCTGGCGGCGCTTCAGGTCGAGCGCCGTCCACATGCCGGCCATGCCGCCGCCGACGATGCAGATGTCGGCCCGCTGGTCGCCGGCGAGCGGCGCCTCGTCCTCCTCGCCGGGGAGGATCGCTTCGCGGAGCCAGGGGCCGCGGCCGGCGATGCGGGTCCTCATCGCCGTCAGCCTTGCAGCCCGAGCGCCGCGCCGCGGGCGCGGATCGCGTCGGTCAGCGGCGCCGCGACGCGGCGGTCGAGGTCGAACAGCACCGTCACCTGCTCGCTGGTCGAGTGCAGCTCGCCGGATTCGGCGTTCAGGATCTCGTGGCGGTACTCGACCGACTTGTTGCCGAGGCGCTGCAAGGCGGTCTTCACCACCAGCAGCGATCCGGCGCGGACCTCGTGCTTGTATTCGATGGTCTGGCGCACGTCGGCCCAGCCGAGTCCGGATTCCTTCAGCGTGCCGTAGGGCGCCAGCATCGAGAGGAAGTGGAACGAGGCGCCGTCGTAGAGGGCCGCATAGAACTGCGTATTCATGTGCCCCATGGAATCGCAGTTCCAGGGATAGGCCACGCCGCGATAGGTCTCCACGCCGGTGGAAGCCGCGGGCATGGCGTCAGAACCCGACCCGGTCGCCGCCCTTGAGCTTCAGCATCTCGCGCGCCTCGGCGGGGGTCGCGATCTCCAGCGAGAGCTCCTCCAGGATGCCGCGGATCTTCCTGACCTGCTCGGCATTGCTCTTGGCGAGCCGGCCGGGGCCGAGATAGATGCTGTCCTCCATCCCGACCCGGACGTTGCCGCCCATGGTGGCGCCGATGGTCGCGAGGTTGATCTGGTGCCGCCCCGCCGCCAGGATCGACCACTGGTAGTCGCTGCCGAACAGGCGGTCGGCGGTGCGGCGCATGTGCATGAGGTCGTCGGGATGCGGGCCGATCCCGCCCAGCACGCCGAAGATGGTCTGCACGAAGAGCGGCGGCGTCAGCAGCTTGCGGTCGACGTAATGCGCCAGGGTGTAGAGATGGCCGACGTCGTAGCACTCGCATTCGAAGCGCGTGCCGTGGCCCTCGCCCAGCTCCTTCACGAAGCGCTCGATCTGGGCGAAGCTGTTGCTGACCACGTTCTCCTTGGTCCGCTCCACGTAGGCCTTTTCCCAGGGATGCTTCCATTCGGTGATCTTGTCGGTCACGTGGAAGATGCCGAAATTCATCGAGCCCATGTTGAGCGAGCAGAGTTCCGGCTTCGCCCGCAGCGGTGCGGCGAGGCGATCCTCCATGCTCATGCCGAGCGAGCCGCCGGTGGTGATGTTGAGAACCGCGTCGCTGTTCTGCTTGATGCGCGGCAGGAACTGCATGAAGACGTCGGGGTCCGGCGTCGGGCTGCCGTCCTGCGGATTGCGGGCATGGAGATGGATGACCGCGGCGCCGGCTTCCGCGGCGGCGATCGAGTCCCTGGCGATCTCGTCGGGCGTGATCGGCAGATAGGGCGACATGGTCGGCGTGTGCACGGAGCCCGTGACCGCGCAGGTGATGATGACCTTCCGGCCCGATTTTCCGGCGGCTTTCTTCGCCGCCGGCTCCGCTGGTTTCGTGCTCATGGAACCCAAGCCCCCCGTTCTTGACACTCTTGTTGAAGCGATATTAGCATCACAGGATCTGTGATCACAAGCGTCGCCGTGATCGGCCGGTCGAGGGGCGGGGACGGCGGGCGAAAACGCGCTAGAATCGGCGCAGCGGCATCGAAAAGGCAGGGATGAGATGAGCACCCAACGCGCAGACACGGCGGCCAGCGGCCGGCAGACCAACCAGCACCTGGAATCGGCGGTCGCCGAGGCCGAGCAGCGCTATGTCGCGGGCAACCCGGGCAGCGCCAAGCTCAACCAGGCGGCGCGCGGGACGCTGCCCGGCGGCAACACCCGGACCACGCTGCATTACGGCCCCTTCCCGCTCACCGTCCGCTCGGCCAAGGGATCGCGGGTGACCGACGTGGACGGCCACACCTATGTCGATTTCATCAACGAGCATACCGCCGGCGTCTTCGGCCACAGCGATCCGGTGATCCAGGCGGCGCTGAAACGGGCGATCGATGACGGCCTGACGCTCGGCGCGCCCAACATCTACGAGCACGAGCTGGCGGCGGCGATCATCGCGCGCTTCCCGTCGATGGCGCGGCTGCGGTTCTGCAATTCGGGCACCGAGGCCAACCTGCTCGCCCTGGCGACGGCGCGTGCCGTCACCGGCAAGCCGGCGGCGCTGATCTTCGACGGCGCCTATCACGGCAGCCTGCTCTATTTCAGCCATGGTGGCTCGCCGCTCAACATGCCGATCCCGGTGATCGAGTCCCGCTACAACGACATCGCGAAGGCGACGGCGGACATCGCCGCCAATGCCTCGAAGCTCGCCGCGGTGATCCTGGAGCCGATGCAGGGCGGGGCCGGCGCCATTCCCGGCGATCCCGCCTTCCTGAAGGCGCTGCGCGAGGCCTGCACCCAGCACGGCGTGCTGCTGGTATTCGACGAGGTGATGACCTCCCGCCTCTCGCCGGGCGGCCTCCAGGGCAAGCACGGCATCACGCCGGACCTCACCAGCCTCGGCAAGTATGTGGGCGGCGGCATGACGATCGGCGCCTTCGGCGGCCGGGCGGACATCATGGACCGGTTCGATCCCAGCCGGCCCGACGCCTTCCCCCATGGCGGCACCTTCAACAACAACGTGCTGGCCATGGCGGCCGGCCATGCCGGCTTCACCAAGGTGCTGACGCGGGAGGCGGTCGATCGCATGAACGCGCTCGGCGACGATCTGCGCGACCGCGCCAATGCGCTCGCCAAGAAGCACGGCCTCGCCTTGCAGGCGACCGGCGTCGGCTCGATCTTCGGCCTGCATTTCCACAGCGGCCCGATCCGCAACAGCGGCGACCTGGACGAGGGCGAGAAGGGCCGCGAGCGCGACATCGCCGCACTGAAGAAGCTGTTCCAGCTCGACATGTTCCAGCGCGGCCTCTACGTGACGCGGCGCATCCTCGGCAATCTCTCGCTGGCCAACGACAAGGCCGATGTCGATCTCTTCATCGACGCGCTGGACGAGTTCCTGACCAACCGCGGCACGCTGATCCGGCAGGTGACGGGCTAACCCTCGGGATCACCCCGACGCCCCGGTTGCCGTCGGGGCGCCGCCGGCCCCGCCAAGGCACTGACAAGAGACGGCTAATGATGCCGGCCCGGTCGCATCGGCGATTCCGATTCCTTGATTCTGTCGGGGTCGGGTCGGGGCCGGCCTGCCCGCGATCTCGATCGGCAGTGGCTATTATACCCGATCCGGCGGAACTTCGCCCGGAAATTCGGACCGGGCGCGGCGGTCAGCCCAGATATGCGGGGCGGAGCCAGCGCTCGACGCGGCGGATGACCGCGGCGGCGCCGAAGCTCATCACGAAGTAGATGATGCCGACCAGCATGATCGTCTCGACGCTGCGGAAGTTCTCCGAGATGATGTACTTGCCCTGCTTCAACAGCTCGTCCACGGCAATGACCGAGACGAGCGAGCAGTCCTTCAGCAACGAGATGAAGTAGCCGCCGACGGTCGGGATCGCGATCGCCATGGCCTGGGGCAGGATGATCTTCCAATAGATCGCCCAGCGCTTCATGCCGAGCGCCATGCCGGCCTGGTACTGGCCCTTGTCGACCGCCTCGATCGAGGCGCGGAACACTTCGCTCAGATAGGCGCCGAGGTTGAAGGTGAGGCCCAGCACCGCCGCGGCGAAGGCCGGCAGCATGATGCCGGCCTCGGGCAGCAGGAAATAGGTGAAATAGAGGATCACCAGCAGCGGCACGCCGCGGCAGATCTCGACATAGACCCGGACGACCCAGACCGCGACGCGGCTCCTGGTCTGCACCGCCACCGCGCAGATCAAGCCCACCAGGATGCTCAGGATCATGCTGGTGAAGGAGAGCTCCAGCGTGACGACGGCGCCCTTCAGGAGGCGCGGCAGGTATTGCGGCGCGAACTGGGTGAAGAACTCGATCATGGAGCGATCCCGGGCCGGTGAGCCGACGAAACGGGCCTGCCGACCGGATCGGCAGGCCCGCTCGTGCCAATCTAGCAGAAGGCTACTTGCCCATCGCTACTTGCCCATCATGGATTCGCGGGTCAGCGACTGGTCCCAGACCCCGTACTTTTCCATGATCTTCTGGCGGACGCCGTCGGCGTCCATGTCGTCCAGCGCCTTGTTGAGGGCCGCCAGCAGGGCGGTGTCCTCCTTGCGCACGCCGATGCCGTCGCCACCGTACTTGTAGCCGGCGGCATCCTGCTTGGCCTGCCATTCCGGGCTGGCCGAGAGCGACATCGGCTCGCCGATGGTGCGGATGTTCGGCGTCACGACCTTCTGCTCGCCATAGGTCGTGTTGTCGACGATCACCGCATCGACCTGGCCGTTCTGCAAGGCGAGGAAGGGGGCCGCGAAATCGTCGAACGACTTCACCTCGCCGCCCATGCCCTTGGCGACCAGGCTCTTGGCCTGGATCTCCTCGACCGTGCCGACAGTGGTCGCCAGGATCTTGCCCTTGAGGTCCTCGGGCTTCTGGTAGGGCGAATCCTCCTTCACGGCGATGCGGTCGCTCTCGAAGTAATAGGGCCGGGTGAATTCGATGCCCGCACCCTGGCGCCGCTCCTCGGTCACGGTCATGCCGGAGAAGATGATGTCCCAGCGCTTGGCCTTGAGGCCGGGAATGAGGCTGTCCCATTCCGTGGTGACGTATTCGAACTTCGAGATGCCGAGCTTGGGCAGGATGTATTGCAGCATCTCGTATTCCATGCCGGCGTAGCTGCCGTCAGCATTCTGATAGACCCAGGGCTTGGTGCCCATGACGCCGACGCCGATCTTGATGGTGCCGGCCTGCTTGATGTCGTCCAGCGTGTCGGCGAGCGCCAGGCGCGGCAGGGCGCCGGCCGCCAGAGCCGCTCCCGCCAGAAGAAGTCCGTCGCGACGCGAAATCGATGTGGCCATGTCGTGCTCCCTGTCAGCCTGCGGCCCCTCGGGCGGAGCGCGCGTTCATCCGGAGGCAGGGGATTTTGCCATGCCGTTCAAAGAGATGTGCCCCCACCCCAGCCGCGTCCCCGGCGCTCTTCGACGCCGGCTTGTTACTTGTGACTTGTGATCACGGCTGATGTAATGCTAAGGATTGAATGCCGTGGCTGTCAAGCGGCCAGCCGCCGCGGCGCCGGAGAGTCGGGGATTTGCGGGCGGAACAGCCGCGTTTTCTCTGGCTTCTGGCCGAGTCCGGGCGCTATCAGTTCTGCAACGATCGACGGCATTTCAATTCCAGGACGCATGGTGGCTTCTTCGACCCCGCAAGAGCGGCCCGCTTTCGGCCTCGCCAGGCTGGAACGCGAAACCCTGCACGAGCGCGCCTATGACGAGGTGAAGAAGGCGATCATGGGCGGCACCATCGCGCCCGGCGAGCCGATGACCATCCGCGCGCTGGCCAAGGCGCTGGGCACCAGCGTCATGCCGGTGCGCGAGGCGCTGCGCCGGCTGGTCGCGGAGCGCGCGCTGGAGCTGCTGCCCAACCGCTCCGTCACCCTGCCGGTGATGACGGCGGAGAAGTTCGACGAGATCTCGCGCATCCGCGTGTCGCTCGAGGGGCTGATGGCGGAGACCGCGGCCAAGCTGGTCACCGCCGACGAACTGAAGCGCATGAGCAAGCTCAACGAGGAGATGATCTCGCGCCTGCGCCAGGGGACCAAGCGCTACCTCGCGCTCAATCAGGAGTTCCACTTCCAGCTCTACCAGGCGGCGCACATGCCGCAGGCGATGTCCATCGTCGAGACCCTGTGGCTGCAGATCGGCCCCTTCCTGCACCATGTGAGCACGGATTTCGGGCAGCCCGACTTCCTGAAGAACCACGACCAGGTGCTGAAGGCCCTGGCCCGGCGCGACGGCGCCAAGGCGCGCGCCGCCATCGAGGCCGATATCAGCGAGGCGGCCCAGACCATCCTCGATTCCCTGAAGGCCCAGAGCAGCAACGCCGCGCAATAACGCGGCCCATAAGCCGAACGAAAAAAGGCCGGATGCCGCGCGGCACCCGGCCTTTGCCTCGGATCGCGCCTCGACTAGACGTCCTGGTGGGCGCCGAGCTCGGCGAAGCGCGTCGCCGATTCGCCCTTGAGCTTCGCGGCGACGACGGCGCCCAGGGCCGCGGCGATCGGCACCAGCACCACGAGGCCGTAGGCCAGGGTCTGGTTGGCGCCGGTCAGGTCCGGGAAGTGCACCACGACCATCACCCCGACGATGCCGAGCAGGATGCCCGCCACGAGCGGCGCGACCGCCGACTTGAAGGCGGAGGGCGCCAGGTCCGGCTTCGCGCGGAAGAAGACCAGGACGGCGAAGGAGACCAGGCACATCAGGGTGATGACGCTCAGGGTCGCGAGATTGGTGAGCCAGGTGAAGAGCGCCAGGATCGGGTCCTGGCCGGTCACCACGAAGATCCCGACGACGATGACGGCCAGCACGGTCTGCAGCAGCGAGCCCAGATGCGGGCTCTGGTGCTCGTCATGGGTCTGGCCGAGATGCGCCGGCAGCAGCCCTTCGCGGCCGAGCACGTAGAAGTACCGCGCCGCCGCGTTGTGGAAGGCGAGCAGGGCCGCGAACACGCTGGAGATCAGCAGCAGGCTCATGACGGTGGTCAACCAGCCGCCGACATAGCGGTCGGACAGCGTGAAGACGAAGGTCGTCGGGTCCTGCAGGCCCTGCAGCGTCGCCATCAGCTTGTCGGCGCCCTCGCCGTTGACCATGCACCAGGTCGAGACCGCGTAGAAGATGCCGATGATCAGCACCGAGAGATAGGTCGCCCGCGGCACGGTGCGGCTGGGATCCCTGGCCTCCTCGCTGTAGATCGTGGTCGCCTCGAAGCCCATGAAGGCGGCGAAGCAGAGCAGCATGCCGATCGCCGGCGAGCCGCTCATGAAGGCGGTCGGGGTGAAGCTGACCATGCTGTTGCCGCTGTCCCCGCCCTTGGCGATGATGACCGCATCGAGGATCAGCACGGCGATGTATTCGACGCAGACCAGGACCGCGAGCACCTGGGCCGAGAGGTCGATCTTGCGGTAGCCGAACACGCCGACGATCGCCATGCCGATGAAGGACCACACCCACCACGGCAGGTCGATGCCGGCGACGGCCGAGAGCGTGCCGGCGGTGACGGCGCCGAACAGGCCGTAGAGGCCGATCTGCATCGTGTTGTAGGCGAGCACCGCGACATAGGCCGCGGCGCCGCCGGCCACCCCGCCCAGCCCCCGCGCGGTGAAGGCGTAGAACGAGCCGGCATTGGCGATGTGCCGCGCCATCGCCGTGTATCCCACGGAGAAGAGCAGCAAGATCAAGGTGACGATGACGACGGCGGCCGGCACGCCGGCACCGTTGCCGAGCAGCATCGCGATCGGATAGCCGCCGGCGACCGCGGTCAGCGGCGCCGCGGCGGAGACGACGAAGAAGGTGACGGCGGCGACGCCCAATGCGTCGCGGCGGAGCCGGTCGGTCTGCGGACCGCCGGCGGTGGATCCCGGTTGTGCCATGGCGTTCAAGCCTCCCCTATGTGCGGCGGCGGTTCGTGCCGCCGTCTTGCATGCGTTGCGGCAGCCGCCCGCTTTGCGGTTGCCTCGCATTTCGTTCGATGTCGAACGGTACCTCAACTCCGCCGGGGCGGCAAGCGAGTCGTTCGGCCTCAAACGATCTGCGCCGGTTTGCGATCTGCGCCGGATTGCCGGCTTCTGTTGCGCCGCGGCGCGGTGCTATAAACGGCGACTTTTCGCGACCGGAGTGCCCGTCCCTTGCCCAAGAACGCCCGCAACGCCTCCCCAGCGGCCGACAAGGCCGCCGTCGCCAAGCTGCATTCCAGGAAGCCGCTGGCGGAGGTGCTGGGCGAGCGCAAGGTCGCCGGGCTCCACGTCAACCTCGACTCGATGGCGCTGGTCTCCAACATCCACCGCGCCTCGGCGGCCTTGCGCGACCATTTCGAGCGGTTCGTGCTGACCGAGGCCGGCCTCCATTGGTCGGCCTTCGTGACGCTCTGGTGCCTCTGGATCTACGGCGAGCTGGAGACCAGGAAGCTCGCCGCGGAGGCCGGCGTCGCCAAGAGCACCCTCTCCGGCATCCTGAACACGCTGGAAGGGCGCAGGCTGGTGCGCCGGCGGACCAACGAGGCCGAGCGGCGCCTGGTGATCGTGAACCTGACGGCCAGCGGCAATGCGCTGATCACCAGCCTGTTTCCCCGCTTCAACGGCGAGGAGACCCGCATCGTCGGCGGCCTGCCCACCAAGCAGCGCCAGACCGCGACCGACGCCCTGCGCGCGATCATCGCCACCATCGACGAGATCGACGGACCGCTGCGCGACGAGGACTGATGCCCGCATCCCGGCTCGGCTGCGCTTGACTCGCAATCGCCGCCGGCCGATTATTCGACGTCGAACGATCGGCCGGACGAACGGCCGGCAACGGCCTTGAAGACATCCTCTGGGAGGAGGCATGCAGGCGACCGTCGAAGGCGTCGAGATCGATACGCGGCATTGGATCGGCGGGCGCCGGATCGACAGCCGCGACCGCTTCCAGAGCGTCTCGCCGATCGACGAGGCGGTGATCGCCGAGGTCGCGAGCGCCGATGCCGGCGTGGTCGATCAGGCGGTCGCCGCGGCGAAGGCCGCCTTCAAGACCTGGTCGAAGACCAGCCCGGAGGAACGCGCGCGCCTGCTGCACAGGATCGCCGACGGGGTCGAGGCGAATATCGAGCGCCTGGCCCAGGTCGAGACCCGGGACAACGGCTCGCTGCTGCGCTCGCATCGCCGCGGGGTGATGCCGCGGGTCGCGCATAATTTCCGCTTCTTCGCCGACTGGCTGAAGGAGCTGAACCACCCGGACTTCGAGACCCGGGGCCATCGCAACCACGTGAGCTGGGACCCCGCCGGGGTCGCGGCGATCGTCACGCCGTGGAACGCGCCGCTGATGCTCGGCACCTGGCGGATCGCGCCGGCCCTGGCCGCGGGCTGCACCGTCGTCTACAAGCCGCCGGAATGGGCGCCGCTGACCGCCTCGCTGCTGGCGGACATCACCCGGGAAGCGGGGCTGCCGGACGGCGTGTTCAACGTCGTGCAGGGCGTCGGCAGCACGGCCGGCGCCGCCTTGGTCAGGCATCCCGGCATCCGGCGCATCAGCTTCACCGGCTCGGTCCCGACCGCACGCTCGATCGCCGCGGCGGCCGCGCCCAACCTGGTGCCCCTCTCCTTCGAGCTCGGCGGCAAGTCGCCGTTCGTGGTCTTCGCCGATGCCGATCTCGAGCTCGCCGTGAACACCGCCGTCGGGCAGTACGACAATGCCGGCCAGGTCTGCCTCGCCGGCACGCGCCTGCTGGTCGAGGAATCGATCCGGGAGAGGTTCCTGGAAGCCTTCCTCGCCAAGGCCAGGGCGATCCGGCAGGGCGATCCCCGCGACGAGGCGACGGATATCGGCCCGCAGATCAGCCGTGCGCATTTCCGCCGCGTGGACGGCTTCGTGCGGCGCGCCAAGGAGGCCGGGCTGAAGCCGGTGCTGGGCGGCGGGCCGAACGACGAGCTGGGCGGGCTCTACTACCGCCCCACCCTCTTCCTTGATCCGCCCGCCGAGAGCGAGATCCTGCGCGAGGAGGTGTTCGGCCCGGTGCTGTGCCTGCAATCCTTCCAGGACGAGGCCCAGGCGGTCGCCATGGCGAACGACACCGAATACGGCCTGGCCGGCGTGGTGATGACCGGCGACGAGGCGCGCGCCAAGCGCGTGTCGTCCGAGATCAATGCCGGGCTGGTCTGGAACAACTGCTTCTTCGTGCGCGATCTGCGGCAGCCGTTCGGCGGCAACGGCCGCTCCGGCATCGGCCGCGAGGGCGGAACCTGGTCCTTCGATTTCTACTGCGACGTGAAGGCGAGCATCTTCTCGCCGAATGGATGGAGCAAGCATGGGTGAGGTCGTCGGCTGCGGGCTCCTGGCGCATGTGCCCACCATCATGCTGCCCAGGGAGGTCCGCTACGAGCTCAACAACGGCCGCGAGTTCTCGGTCGTCACCGGCCTCAACCGATTGCGGGACGAGGTGCTGTCGAAGCTCGACTACGACCTGGTCGTGGTCTTCGACTCGCACTGGTTCACCACCGTCGAGTTCGTGATCACCGCGCACCAGCGCCGCGCGGGCAAGTACACGTCCGACGAGCTGCCCCGCGGCATGTCCCAGGTGCCCTATGACGCGCCGGGCGATCCGGAATTCGCGCGCGCCGCCTCGGCGCTGGCCGGCAAGCACGGGACCTGGATCACGCCGATCGACGATCCCTGCCTGCCGATCCAGTACGCGACCGTCAACCTGATGAAGTACCTGCAGAAGGGCAAGGAGGCCTGGGTCTCGGTGAGCTGCGCGCAGACCGCGGAGACCGACGACTTCCTGCGCGCCGGCCGCGCCATCGGCGAGGCGATCCGCAACATCGACCGCCGGATCGTGCTGATCGCGTCCGGCGCCATGAGCCACAAGTTCTGGCCGCTCTCCAAGCTCCGCGCCCATGAGGCGGGCGACGTCGAGCACATCTTCAGCCCGGAGCACGCGAAGGCCGATCTGGAGCGGCTGGACTGGCTGAAGCAGGGCGACCACGCGCGGGTGCTGAGCACCATGCCGGACTTCCTGAAGTTCAAGCCCGAAGCCAATTTCGGCCATTACGTGATGATGGCCGCGGCCCTGGGCGAGGGAAGGCTGAGCGCGCCGGGCCGGCTCTACAGCGAGTACGAGAACTCGGTCGGCACCGGACAGGTGCATGTCTGGTTCGACCGCCCGGCCCAAGGCTGGCAGGCAAGACCCAGGGCGGCGGAATAGGGAGAGCGAGCGTGCGGGAGACAAGGCGGATCCTTCTCGCGGGCGCGGCGGTCGAGGTCGAGCCGCAGGGCGACGAGCTGGTCGCGCGCGACGGGCGGCGGGTGAAGATCGCGGAGGCGCAGCACCTGCCGCCGGTCGAGCCCACCAAGATCATCTGCGTGCACCTGAACCATGTCAGCCGGGTCAAGGAATTCCAGATCAAGCTCTCGGCGACGCCGACCTATTTCCAGAAGCCGGTCTCGTCGCTGAACTCCCACCGCGGCGAGGTGGTGCGGCCGAAGCGCTGCAAATGGCTGAACTACGAGGGCGAGGTGGCGATCGTGATCGGCCGCCGCTGCCGCAACGTCTCGCAAGATGAGGCGGGCGACTATATCCGCGGCTACACCGTCGCCAACGATTTCGGCCTGCACGACTTCCGCGACACCGACGCGGGCTCGATGCTGCGGGTGAAGGGCAGCGACACGCTCTGCCCGCTCGGGCCGGGGCTGGTGGAAGGCTGGGACTTCCGCAACAAGTCCATCCGCACCTTCGTGAACGGGAAGGTGAAGCAGGACGGCAACACGTCGGAGATGACCTGGGACATGCACTACCTGGTCGCCGACATCGCCCGCAACATCACGCTGGAGCCCAATGACGTGCTGCTCTCCGGCACGCCGGCCTTCTCGCGCCCGGTGCAGCCGGGCGATGTGGTCGAGGTCGAGGTCGAAGGCCTCGGCCGGCTCTCCAACACCATCGTCGAGGGGCCCGAGCCGATCCGCGACGATGTCGGCGCCCAGCCGACCGAATCCGAGGAGGTGATCTCGACGGCGCTCGGCGGCGACTGGGAATTCCGCGGCATCCGCCCGCCGAAGAAGCCGGGGGCGTGAGCCATGAAGGGCTTCTTCTATCCGCGCAGCGCCACCGGCAAGTCGTCGCTGATCCCCCCGCCGCCCTGGCACTATTCCGGCGACCTGCTGACCGTCGAGTTCCGCACCGATCCCGCGCGGGTCGCCGAATTGCTGCCCGCGCCGCTGGCGCCCGCTGACGAGGATCCGGGCGCGGTCGCGCTGATCTGGGCCGACTGGCAGTCCTGCGGCGACGGCAAGGAGGAGCTGCTCGATCCCATCCGCGCGCAGTACAAGGAGGCGTTCGCCGTGGTGCGCTGCAAGTTCGACGGCCGCACCTATTCGCGCTGCATCTATATCTGGGTCGACAAGGACTTCGCCCTGCTGCGCGGCATCCACCAGGGCTATCCGAAGAAGCTGGGCTCGATCCACATGACCCGGCCGCATCCCTTCGGCCCGGCGCCGCGCCTCGCCGCGGGCGGCCGGTTCGGCGCGACGCTGGCCGCCGCCGACCGCCGCATCGCCGACGCGGTCATCGCGCTGACCGCGCCCGCGGAGAAGAACGGCTTCGTCAACGGCCATCCGATGGCGCATCACCGCTGGATCCCGGCGATCGACGGCAAGGGCGACGCGCTCTCCGAGCTGATCGAATCGACCGGCGCAAAATTCGAGGGCGGGCCGCCCTGGGCGGCCAAGGTCGAGCATTTCAAGCTTTACGACGTGCCGACCGAGGAGCTGGCCGGGCTCGAGGTCAGGGAGATCATCGGCGGCTATTACCGCCAGATCGGCGTCACCTGGAACGGCGGCCGCACCCTGGCGGCAAGGACGGGACAATGACCATCTTCGCGCCGATCGACGACGGCCATGCCGATCTCTCCAGCCACGACACGTTCCTCCACGGCGCGCCGCACAACACCTTCGCCCGGATGCGCCGCGAGGACCCGATGGCCTGGTGCGAATACAAGGGCGGCAAGGGCTTCTGGTCGGTGACGCGCCACCACGACATCCTGGAGCTCAACCGCAATTACGAGCTCCTGAGCTCGGCCCGCGGCATCCGGATGGAGGACCAGACCTACGAGGAATATCTCGCCCGCCGCACCTTCCAGGAGACCGACCCGCCGGAGCACTCGCGCACCCGCGTGCTGGTGGCCAAGGCTTTCTCCAAGCCGGTCGTGGCGCTGTTCGAGGCGCAGATCCGCAAGCTGTGCGACGACATCCTGGACGCCGCCCTCGCCAAGGGCCGGTTCGACGCCACCAAGGACATCGCCCGGCAGCTGCCGATGCGCATGCTGGGGCAGATTCTCGGCACGCCGGACAGCGACCTCGACTGGCTGGTGGAGAAAGGCGACCAACTGATCGCCAACACCGACCCGGAATTCACCGCCCATGTGCTGGACAAGGCCGACACCGAGGCCTATCGCCTGATGCCGTTCCGCTCGCCGGCCGGAGCCGACCTCTACGCATACGCCAAGGAGCTGATGGCGGACAAGCAGAAGCGCGGCGACACCAAGGGCGTGCTGCACCTGATCCTGCAGCCGGATTCCCACGGCAACGTGATCTCGGAGCTGGAATTCCGCAACTTCTTCTGCCTGCTGGTGGCGGCCGGCAACGACACGACGCGCTACTCGATCGCCGCCTCGCTGTTCGCCCTCGCCAACCGTCCGCAATTGATGGACCAGCTCCGCGGCGGCGGCGACGCGATCTGGGAGACGGCGCCCGACGAGTTCATCCGCTGGGCCTCGCCCACCATGCATTTCCGGCGCACCGCGACCCGCGGCTTCGAGCTGCACGGCAAGACGGTCAGGGAAGGCGACAAGGTCGTCCTCTGGTTCATCTCCGGCAACCGCGACGAGGAGGCCTTCGCCAACCCGTTCGAGCTCGACTTGACCCGCACGCCGAACCGGCACGTCGCCTTCGGCCAGGGCGGACCGCATGTCTGCCTCGGCATGTGGCTGGCGCGCCTGGAGGTGAAGATCCTGCTGCAGGAATTCGTGAAACGCGTGAAGCGCATCGACCAGGACGGCGCACACGAGTTCCTGCGCTCCAATTTCATCGGCGGCATCAAGCGACTGCCGGTCAGCGTGGCCCTGCAATAAGAAGACCATCCATCGGGAGGTTCTGATGTCGGCGGATAGGCTCCGTCTTCTGTTCTGCGATCACCTGAGCATCGCCCGCGGCAAGTACATGCCGGCCAGCAAGATCGGCGACGGCTCGACGCGGTTCTGCCAGGGCACCTTCGCCCTCAGCTACGACAAGGAGATGGCGCCGGCGCCGGGCGGCACCATGCTGGAAGGCCTGCCGGACATGGATGCCGTCTATAGCGGCGCCGACATCCGCGACTGCTGGGAGCCCGATACCAAGGTGGTGATCGCGGATCTCCAGGACAGCAAGGGCCGGCCGCTCGGCCTCTGCGGCCGCACGCAGCTGAAGCGCACGGTCAAGGAATGGCAGGCGATGGGGCTCACCCCCAAGGTCGGGCTGGAGCTCGAGGCCTATGCCTTCCAGCGCGATCCCGAGGGGAGGCTCACGCCCTACGACACGCCCGGCGCCTATGTCTACAGCACCGGCCGCTTCGCCGATCCCAGGCGCTTCATCGACGATATCTGGACCCGGGCGACCGCGCTCGGCTTCCGCATCGACTGCATCACCTCGGAATACGATTCGCCGCAATTCGAGTTCACCCTCACCTATGACGAGGCGGTGAAGGCGGTCGACGACATCTTCCTGTTCCGGGTGCTGGCGCGGGAAGTGGCGCTGGACCACGGCATCGTGCTGACCTTCATGCCCAAGCCGATCCTGACCAAGGGCGGCAGCGGACTCCATGTCAACTTCAGCTTCTCCGACAAGAACGGCAAGAACGTCTTCGGCGAAAGCAAGCCGGGCGAGATGACCGAGCTCGCCAAGGGCTGCATCGCCGGGCTGATGCACCACCACCGCGGCATGGCCGGCCTGATCGCGCCGACGGTGAATTCCTACGAGCGGCTGAAGCCGGCGACCCTCTCCGGCTATTGGCGGAACTGGGGCGTCGATCACCGCGGCGTCACCACCCGCCTCTCGGCCGAGCAGGGCGTCAAGGCGCGCATCGAGCACCGCATGGGCGACGCGGCGGCCAATCCCTACACGCTGGTGACCGCCGTGCTGCAGGCGGCCAAGCTCGGCGTCGCCGGCAAATACACCCTGCCGCCGGCGGAGACGGCCGACTGCATCATGAATCACGACGCCAAGGACGGCACGCCGGACAGCCTCGCCGACGCGCTGAAGGAGCTCGCGGCGGACAAGCCGCTGGTGGCCGGGATCGGCGGGCTGCTGGTCGCCAACCACATCGGCATCAAGGAATTGGAGCTGGAGCGCACGGCGAAGCTGGAAGGCGACGCGCTCAGGGACTATTACATCCACTATGTCTGAGCAGCGGAGCGGCGATGCCTCGAGTCACCTGGATCCTGAAGGACGGCAAACAGATCAGCGCGGACGTGCCGGTCGGGCACAACCTCATGGAAGCGGCGGTCGCCAATAACGTCCCGAACGTGATCGGCGAATGCGGCGGCTGCCTCTCCTGCGCCACCTGCCACGTCTACGTCGATCCCGACTGGTACCAGAAGACCGGCAAGGTTTCCGAGATGGAAGACGAGATGCTGGAGGTCACCGTGGCCGAGCGCAAGCCGCTCAGCCGCCTGAGCTGCCAGATCCAGTCCGCGCCGGAGCTGGACGGCCTCATCCTGCACGTGCCGTACATCTGACCGCCCGATGCCCGATCCCATCGTCATCGTCGGGGCCGGCCAGGCCGGCGTCGCGCTGGCCGCCAAGCTGCGCACGCTCGGTTACGACGGCCCGCTGGTGATGATCGGCGCGGAGCCGGTGGGCCCGTACCAACGGCCGCCGCTCTCGAAGAAATACGTGTCCGGCGAATTGGCGGCGGACCGGCTGCTGATCCGCCCGCCGGGCTGGTACGCGGAGCAGCAGATCGAGCTGCGTCTCTCGGCCGCGGTGACGGCGATCGCGCCGGCCGAGCGCACCCTCCGTCTCGATGACGGCGCCACGCTGCGCTATGACCGGCTGGCGCTCACGACCGGGGCGACGCCGCGCCCCCTGCCGGCCGAGATGGGCGGCGCCCTCGCGGGCATCCACACCATCCGCAGCCTCGCCGATGCCGACGCCATCGCGCCCGAGTTGCGGGAAGGCCGGAGGCTGCTGGTGGTGGGCGGCGGCTATATCGGGCTCGAGGCGGCGGCCGTCGCCGCCGGCAAAGGCCTCGCGGTCACGGTGCTCGAGGCGGCGCCCCGGATCCTGCAGCGCGTGGCGGCACCGCTCACCTCGGATTTCTTCCGGGATCTGCACCGCCGCCACGGCGTCGCCATCCTGGAGGACGTCGCGCTCGCGGCCCTCGCCGGCAAAGGCGGGCGGGTCGAGGCGGCGCAGCTGAAGGACGGCCGGCGCATCGAGACCGACCTGGTCGTCGTCGGCATCGGCGTCACGCCGAACGACGATCTGGCGCGGGCCGCCGGGCTGGCGGTCGAGAACGGGATCACGGTCGACGAGCGATGCCGCACCTCGGACCCGCATGTCTTTGCCGCGGGCGACTGCGCCAACTTTCCGTGGCGCGGGACCCGCACGCGGCTGGAATCGGTGCAGAACGCCATCGACCAGGCCGAGCACGCCGCGGCCGCCATGCGCGGCGCGACCGCCGCCTACGATCCGGCGCCCTGGTTCTGGTCGGATCAATACGACGTCAAGCTGCAGATCGCGGGCCTCAACCGCGGCTATGACGAGACGGTCCTGCGCCCGGGCAAGCGGCCCGGCAGCCAATCGGTCTGGTACTACCGGCAGGAAGCGCTGATCGCGGTCGATGCGATGAATGACGGGCTCGCCTACGCCTTCGGCAAGAAGGCGCTGGAGGCCGGCCGGTCGATCCCCAAGGCGGTCGCCGCCGATCCGGCGGCGGACCTGAAGGCCGCGGCCGCCGGCTAGCCCCGGCTCTTCAGCGTCATGCTGGCGGTGCCCATATAGGCGCCGGATTGGGCGCGGCCCTCGTATTGGCCGGGCCCGGTGCGCTTCAGCCGCAGCACGTCGGGCTTGTTGTCGACGCTGCTCGTGGTCCCGCGCACCGTGATCTTGTCGCCCTCGACGGTGATGTCGCACTC
Organism: Dongiaceae bacterium; assembly: GCA_035548715.1. Classification (GTDB taxonomy): domain Bacteria; phylum Pseudomonadota; class Alphaproteobacteria; order Dongiales; family Dongiaceae; genus Dongia. Next base: position 12,580 of record DASZSL010000090.1, on the reverse strand, counting down.
TTCCCAGAAGTTCATCTCGCCGCTGCCGGTCAGCTTGCCCTCGAACCCGCCGTCGCCGGCCGCGCGCTCGATCACCAGGGTGACCCGGGTGTTGCCCCACCAGCCGCCGGAAAATCCGCTGACCGCCCGTCCCTGGACGTCGTAGGTATCGCCGACCCGCACGCCCTCGACCTCCGCCGGCGCGGCAGCGTCCGGCGCCAGGCTGGCTTGGGACGTCGCGGGCGGGGCTGCCACGGGGGCCGTGACCGGAGGGGCCGTGACCGGAGGGGTTGTGACCGGAGCGGTCGCCGCCGCAGACGGCGCGGCCGCGGCCGGGGCCGGCTGCTGCGCGACGGCCGCGGGCTGCGCCGGCTTGGGCGGGGCCTGCAGCGTGGCGAGCAGCTTCTGCGCCTTGGCATCGAAGCCGCCGCCCGGATGCTGCTGCATGAAGCGCTGCACGGCCTCGATCGTGCCGGCCTTCTTCGCCGCCTGCCAGTCGGCGATCTCGTCGGCATCCGACGGCTGGATGAGGCTGGCGCTGACATAGCCGGTCCCGGCATCGACCTTGACGCGGTACCAGTCCTTGCCGTCGACCTTGCCGGTGACGGCGACGGCGTCGTCCTCCCGGAATCGCGCGATCACCTTGGCATCGGTGCCCGGCGCCGCGCGCACGTTGGCCGATTGGCGCGCGACGAAGGTCGCATCCATTTCCCGGACCGCCGGCGGCGCGGCGGCGGCCGGCGCGCCCTGGCCGCGAGTCTGGCCGAGGCCGGCGATCCGGGTCCGCGCCAGGTCGGCGAAATGCCCGTCGGGATATTTCTTGAGGTAGGCCTCGAAATCCTCCTTGGTGCTCGCGTCCTTGACGGAGTTCCAGAAGGTCAGCTCGACATCGGCGCTCGAGGCCGGCGCCTGGTCGCCGCCCGTGGCGGCTGGCGCCTGCGATGCCACAGCAGGCGCGGCGGTTTCCGCGCCGAACTGCTTGATCCGGATCTTCGCGAGGCCGGCAAAGTCGCCGTCGGGATATTTCGCGAGATAGGCCTGGAAGTCGTCCGCCGACCTGCTGTCCTTGATCGCCTCCCAGAACGTGAGCTCGATGGTCTTCGGATCGACGGCGCCGGTCGACGGCGCCGCGGCCGCCGGAGCGGAGGCGACGAAGTAGTACGGCGCCGTGAGCGAGGACGAATCCCACGGCACCTGCTTGCCATGGGTCGCCGACATCACGTCGGCGCGCACTTCGCGGAACACGTCGTTGATGTCGAGGCCCGGCCTGGCCAGCGCCTCGACCAGGGCGGCCGAGTACGGGCTGTTGGCGCCGTTGCCGTCCGCGGCCACGTCGCCCGGCGCGGTCGAATAGCTGATGAAGCTGCCTTGCGGCTTCACCGTGATCTCGGCGAGGCCCTGGGTCGTCGAGCGGAAGCCGCGCGAGAGCGGGTTGTTGCGGCAGGCATCGAGGATCACGATGTTGACCTTGCTGTCGGCAAAGGCCATCTGCTTCAGCACGGTCTCCATCGGGACCGCCTCGATGTCCACGTCGCGCTCCCGGCTGATATTGGCGTGGATCGGGATCAGGTAGTTCTGACCGCCGACCTGCAGCCCGTGACCCGCGTAGAAGAAGAGGCCCGTCGCATCGGCGCCGGCCTCCGCGACCTTGTCGCCGAAATCGGCGATGGCGCGCTTCATGGCGTTCTGGTCGGCGTCCTCGACCTCGATGACGTCGAAGCCGACGCTCTTGAGCGTCCTGGCGACCAGCCGGGCGTCGTTGACCGGGTTGGCCAGCACGCCGAGATCGCCGCCGTAATCGGAGTTGCCGATGACCAGCGCGACGCGCGGTCCCGGCGTCGCGGTATCGGCCCGGGCGATCCCGAACCCGGCCGCGGCCGCAGCCAGGACGAATGCGAGCAGGATCTTGAGCGTTGTACCCCGTATCATGACAACCCCCGCCAGAAGCGCGGCTGGTTTGCCCCCGAACCGGCCGCGTCCGCAATGATGGAGCCGCCACATTGTGACCCCCATCATTCTCGGATAACGTTAACACCCCGCCCCGCACACCATGCAATCAGGAATCAAGGAATGAGCGTCACCGCATTCGGCGAGATCGACGGCAAGAAGGTCCAGGAAATCCGCCTCAAGGCCGCCTCGGGGGCCGAAGCCTCGGTCATCAGCCTCGGCGCGACCCTGCGCGACCTGCTGGTGCCGATGAAAGGCGGCGGCAACCGCCGGGTGGTGCTGGGCTTCGAGGCGCTGGACGGCTATCTCGCCGGGCATTCCTACATGGGCTCGACCTGCGGGCGCGTGGGCAACCGCATCGCCGGCGGCGCCTTCGCCCTCGACGGCAAGAGCTACAGCCTGCCCCGCAACGAGGCGGGCCGCACGCATCTTCACGGCGGCAAGCGCGGTTTCTCGCACCGGCCCTGGGACGTGGTCGACCACCAGAGCGACCAGGTGACGATGCGCCTCGTCTCTCCGGACGGCGAGGAGGGCTATCCCGGCAAGGTCGAGGCATCCTGCACCTATCGCCTGAAGGACCCCGGCACGATCGAGATCGTGCTCGGCGCGACGACCGATGCGCCGACCCTGGTCAACCTGGTCAACCACTCCTATTTCACGCTGCTGGAGGACGCGGAGATCTGGGACCACCGGCTGGAGATCGCGGGGCCGTTCTACACCAGGCTCGACCCCGAGCTCATTCCCACCGGCGAGATCGTCAGCGTCGCCGGCACGCCCTTCGACTTCCGCAAGGCGCGGCCGATCCGTCTCATGCAGGACGGAAAGCCGTTCGACTATGACGTCAATTTCGTGCTCGGCACGCTGGCGCCGCTCGGCAGCGCCGGCGACGTCGCGGCCCGCGCCACCGCGTCCGACGGAAAGATGGCGATGGAAGTCGCGACCACCGAGCCCGGCCTGCAGCTTTACACCGGCGCCGTGCTCGGCCCGGCGGGCGCCGGCGTGGGCGGGCAGAAGCACTTTCCCCATGCCGGATTCTGCCTGGAGGCGCAGCGCTTCCCCGATGCGGTTCATCACCGGCATTTCGCGCAAGCGACCTTACGGCCCGGCGAGCGTTACCACCAGGTGACGGAGTACCGCTTCAAGGCGCTTTGACGCGGAGAAGCCGATTGCCCGGAGCGAGATGCCGCCGGTAGACTGCCCGCCTCCGACAGCCCACCTCCGACAGCCCGCCTCTGACAGGGCACGCTTTGCACGATGCTGATCAACTTCTATCCGCCGCCCATTCCGCAGTTCCGCCGCCGCGCCGACGAGAAGCCCGCCGACTATCTGCGGCGGCAGTGGATCGCCTGCGCCTGGAGGCGCAGCTCCTGGGCCGAGCGCGCCGTGTTCGTGGTCGCGATCCTGCTCTGGTGGCCGACGACGATCCTTCACGCCGCGTATCTCGCGGCGCGGCTCGGCCCCGCCCGCGCGAGGATCTACGGCAAGTCGCCCTTCCGGCAGTTCCTCGAGCAGCTCGCGGTCGCCGGCCGCTGGCTGGTGCCGCCGCTCTGGTACTACACCTTCGAGTTCTGCGACGATGCCAAGCGCGCCCGCGCCGCGGACTACGTCCACCGGGTGCAGATGAAGCCCTTCATCTATCACTGGCTGGTCGACAAGGTCGGCCGCAAGGACCGCAAGTTTCCGTTCGCCAACAAGGTCTACTTCTCGGCGCTCTGCCGCGACAACGGCCTGGCGGCCAGCCGCGTGATCGCGCTCTGCGGCGGCCGCAACATCCATTTCACCGACCCGACGATGACGACGTTCCCGCCGGTCGACCTGTTCATCAAGATCAAGAACGGACGCGGCGGACGCGGCGCCGAGAAATGGTCCTACGTCGCCGGCAGCTATCGCGATTCCAGCGGCCGCAGCCTCACGGAGCAGGAGTTCCAGGAATACCTGCGCCAGCGCTCGCGGCTCGAGAAGCGCATCGTCCAGTACTGCCTGGTCAACCACTCCGCGCTCTCGGACATCAATCTCGGCGCGCTGGCGACCGCGCGCATTCTCACCCTGCGCAACGAAACCGGCGGCATCGAGGCCACCCATGCCGTGCTGCGGATGCCGCAGCGGCCGGGCGCCCCGGTCGACAACATCCATGCCGGCGGCATCGCGGCGCCGATCGATCTCAAGACCGGCCGACTCGGCCGCGCCACCGATCTCGGGCTCCGGGTCACCTCGCGGTGGCACGAGCGCCATCCGGAGACCGGCGCGGCGATTCTCGGGCGCGAGCTGCCGCACTGGCAGGCGGCGCTCGATCTGGTCCGCCGCGCCCATGACCTGATCGGCGACCGAGTCGTGGTCGGCTGGGACGTCGCGATCCTGGAGGACGGGCCCTGCCTGGTCGAAGGCAACGGCAAGCCCGACGTGGACCTCATGCAGCGGCCCCATGGCCTGGGGCTCGGCAATTCGCGCTACGGCGAACTGGTGGCCCATCACCTGAAGGCATTCCTTGCCGGCGAAACTGCCAATGGTCGCCGGCCCGCGACCGTGGCACAATCCGGCCAGGTTGCCCGCGAGACATAACGCGACATAAACTTGAGACATAATTGAGACATTCGCCCTGAAGGGCGGCCTCACGATGTAGACCCCGAGAGACGGGACCGGCGGATTGATTGCCGGTGTTGCGTCGTTCTTTCTCAGAGGGGAATTTTTGACCATGGCCTTACGCCACGTCTATCGGTCGGTGCTGAAGCTTCTGGACCGGCTGGAGAGCGACGATTTCCAGGATTATATCCGGCGCCGCGCCTTTCCGGGGCGGAGCGCCAATATTCCGTCGGTCGTCATCATCAGCATGAAGAAATCCGGGAGCATCTACCTGGTGCGTGCCATGCGCAACGCGCTCGGTGCGCCGCGCGTGCGCTTCGGTGGCTACGGATTCACCGAGCCCGTCGTCATGTCGAAGGGCGTGAAGCGGCTGCATGCCGGCTGCTGCGTCGCCCAGGAGCATCTTCCAGCCTCTCCCCATGTCATCTCGGCCCTGGCCCTCGCGGTTCCGGCGATCAACCTGCACCTGCGCGATCCCCGTCGCGCCCTGGTCTCCTGGGTCGGCCATCTGCAGGACCTGCTGGTCGAGGGCCGCATGGTCGACGCTCTTGCTTTCGGCGAATATGTCGTGCCGCGAGACTACGTCCGGTGGGATCTCGAGCGCCGGCTGGAATGGCATGTCGATCGCGTGTTGCCGCTGCTCGTGACCTGGATCGAGGAGTGGCTGAAGGTCTACGACGACCCGGCGGCGGAGCTGAAGATCGTCCTCACGACCCTGGAGGAGCTGCAGCGGGATCCCGTCGCGTGCGTCCAGCGGATCCTCGACGCGCTTCAGGTCGACATCGACGTCAGCAAATTGGACCTGCCGCCTTTGGAGGTCGGCCGCTTCAACGTCCGCCGGGACCCGGCGGTCGACCGCAAGTCGCTCTATCCCCCTCTGCTTTGGGAGCGGGCGACGGAGATGATCCCCCTGGACTTGCGCCAGCGGTTCGACTGGTCCTGAGGACGAGCCATCGCTGCGGCGTTATGGGCAATTTCAGCGGGTGTAAGCCCGGCCCGGTGGAGGTATTCTGCTCCACGCGTCGACCGGGCGCGGCAGAGGGGACGGCAGGTTTCGTAACATGCTGAAATTGCTGACGAAAGTCCTGGAAAGCCCGTTCGCTTCAGGGGCCACGGCCAAGCCGGTGCGAGCGCCCGGCGCCCCCAAGGAGCCGGCGGCGACCCGCCTTTCGTCCTCCGCCGAGCGGGTCCATGGCCTGCTGCAGAGCATCGGCGCCAGGCGCGTGCTGATCCACGCCGATCGCGGCGCGTTCGACGCCGCGGCGGCGGCCTTCGCCGGCATGGCCTGCAGCTGGGCGTCCAACGACCTCGGCGAGATCGAGGCCGGCGCGCCCAATGTCGAGGACATCGACTGGAAGACGATCGATGCCGCGGTCTGCGCCGGCGCCGGGCTGCCGCGGCGCTATCGCCAGCTGCTGCGGCTGATGGCGTCGGCCGACGCCGCCAAGCCGGTGCTCTGGATCGGCGAGAGTTTCGAGTTCTGCGGCGGCACGCTCAGCGCCCCCGCCGGCGCGGATGCGGTCGAAGGGTTGCTGTTCAACCACTTCGACGCCTTCTTCGGCGTGAAGGACGCCCTGCAGTTCCGGATCGAGGTCTATCACGGCCCGGAGATGAAGCGGTATTTCCGCATCCTGAAGCCGAACGAATCGCACGTCATCCGGCTGGCGGACCATTTTCCCGAGGCGCGCCACCCGGTCAGCCTCGCCGCCTTCGTCGAGCATCCGGTGCTGACGCGGGATCGCCACTACCGGCTGCGCCTGTGCGGCGACGTGTTCTGGAAGGATTCGCTGACGACGCTGCACAGCGCGCACGAGTTCAACCGCAGCCCCAACCACGCGGTCGAGTTCCGCCTGCCGGCCTGGCTGTTGAAGGACGGCGAGGTCGCCTTGACGCTGCCGAACTTCGACCGCCTGGCGCCCTCCGGCGCGGAGGTTGAAACCGTGGTCGGCGCGAAGACGCAGAAGGTCGCGCGCGACACCAGGGCCTATCTCGACCAGTCGGTCCTGCAGCGCGACGGGACGGCGGATGACGCGTTCGTCGGCTGGCGCTATCGCGGCTTCGGCGGCTCGAACTGGTTCGTCATCAGCGGCGCCGCGGGCCTGTCGGGACTTTCCGCGAGCATCGCCGGCAATCATCACGCGAGCTGCCCGGTCGTCGATCGCGGCGACTTCGCCGCCGGGGCCGAGGACATGGCGCGCTACGAGAAGCTCGAGCGCGACGGCTTCGTGCTGGAGCCGCACGCGGTGCCGATCCTGCCGGAAGGCAACGAGCTCGCCTTCGGCTTCGAGGCGGACGGCGCCAACCCGGCGCTCAAGGACTATCGCGTCGATTTCTTCGACGGCACCGGCCGTCATCTCGGCCTGACCCGCTTCCGCAAGCAGCGGCCGGGCGTGCTCTTCCCCGCCGACCTGCTCGCCCTCTGGGGCGATCCCGGTGCCGCCGAGGCCCGGCTGCTGATGATCAGCAACGACTGGCTGAAGGCGAAGCTGCGCTTCAAGGGCTTCAAGCCGATGGCCAACCTGATCGTCAAGAATCGCAGGACCGGCGATCAGGACATCACCGAGTTCCAATCCTCCTGGCGCAATCTCGGCATCGCGGTTCCCGGATTTCCGCACTGGCTGACCGACGATCTCGCGGTGATCGGCCGGACCAACGTGTTCGGCCGGGCGCGCTGCGATCGCGGCCTGCGCACCGGCGTCATCGCGGTCAACGCCTCCGGGCGGCTCGGCTATCACCGGCCGGCGGATGCCAGCGTCACCGTGCTCGACAATGCCGGCCGGCCGCTGACGACGGAGTTCAAGATCCCGGCCTTCACCTGGAAGCTGATCTGGCTCGACGAGGTCATGCCCTTGGCGGCCCATCTCGGCGAGAGCGGCAACGGCGCCCTGCTGGTCAAGTCCGCGGACGCCGATCTCAACTGCCAGATCGTGACGACCACGCCCAAGGGCGCGGTCTCGCTGCAGCATCTCTGGGGCTATTGAGCGCTCAGAAGTCCCAGGAACGATCGAGCCAGTAGTCGATCTTCCGCGCCCGGCCGATGCCGAATTTCTTCGTGAAGCGGCGCGCCAGCCGGCCCAGCGCGTCGTTCCGCTGCACCCAGTCCGGCGCCGGCGCGGCGGAGCGCACCAGGCCGATCAGCGCCGCCGCATCCGCGGCCGAGACCGTGCCCTTGGCCTGCAGCGCCTCCACCAGCCACAGCGCCTCGTCCAGGAAGCGATAGACCAGCAGGACGGTGAAGAGCTTCAGGGCACGCGCGAGATCGCCCGACGCGGCGATCTCCTCGGTGGGGCGGATGTAGAAGGCGTCGCCGGCGATCAGGCGGCAGGAGATGTCGCGCCGGTTCTTCACGATGTTGAGGTGCCGCCGCATCAGCCCGTGCGACTGGTCGCGGTCGAAGCGGTAGGAGCGGACCGGCAGGAAGTCGAACATGACGAAGCCGTGCGCGCGCATGAAGGCATCGATGTCATGGAACAGCGGCTGGCCGCGGTAGAACTCGACGAACTCGACCTCGGCCTGGACCGCCAGGAGATCGCGCCAGTGCTCCGGCCGGACCGCCTTCAGGATGTCGAGCTCGGCGCCCTGGACGTCGAGCTTCACCAGGTTGGGCAGCGGCCGCCGGTACTTGTCGATGAAGTCCGAGAGCGTCATCAGCGGCACGTCGAGCACCTTGTCCAGCGTGCCGTAGCTCGTCGGCCCGAAGCGGTTCAGCATCGGCTCGTTGGGCGGGTAGAGCGAGGAGCCCGAGGGCTTCTTCAGGACGTACAGCCTGCCGGTGCCGGTATGGCCGCCGAGGGCGACCGGGAACCAGCTCTCGCCCGGGCGCTTCTGGGCGGCCTGGGCCTCGCAGGCGGCGGCGTCGGGCTCGAACAGGTCGGTCTGCATGACCGCGGCAAAGCGTCGCCAATGGGCCTGCGGTCCGCCCCGCGCCCCGACGTCGATGCAATGGAGCGGATCCGCGCCCAGCGTCCTGGCGAGAATTGCGGGGAGATCCATGCGGTGCGGGTTCCTGGCGCTGCTGCGGGCCTTGGAGGGCGACATAGCCCGTGACTCCAGGGGCGTCAAGGCGGGCCGGGACGGCACGGGCGGGCCTTTGCTTCGCTCCGTCGATGGGCTATGCAGGGCCGGAATCCGACCCAACGAGAGCTCGAAGCCCCGCGATGGCCTGGTCCTGGCGGCAAACCCTGAAGTCCCTGCTGCAGAAGGCGGAATCGCCGCGGACGGCCGGCATCCGGCTGGCCCGGACGATCGACTGGAGCGGCGCGCAGCCGGGACGGGACACCGTGCTCTGCCTCGACCGCAGCCAGTTCATCAAGGACATCGAGGAGCTGCGGCGCTTCACCGCCCTGAACTGGGTGACGCTGAACGCGGTCCGGCTGAAGACCCGCCAGGAAGCCTGGGTGCCGCCGCAGGACCGCGAGCAGGGCTATCTGTCGACCTGGCTGAAGGAGGAGCGCGCCCAGGCGCTGCGGCCGATCCTGGCCGAGTTCGGCACGGCGTTGCTGGAAGAGGCCGGCCGCACCGCCCGGATCGATGCGGTCGCCACCGCGAATATCGACTACTGGCAGGACGAGACCATCAAGCTCGGCTGCAACGCGCTCGGCATCCCCTTCCTCGTGCTCTGCCGCGAGAACTACACCATTCCCTGGACCGTGCCCTGGATGCACGACCACCTGGCCAAGGCGCGCTTCCGGTTCGAGGGCGCGGGCCTGGCGGTCTTCAGCGAAGCGACCAAGGGCGCGTTCGCCCCGGGCTTCGACGATCCCAACGACATCTGGGTGACCGGCGCGCCGCGCTACGACCGCTGGCTCGACCTGAAGCCGCTGCCGGAATCGGCGAAGAACCATCTCAGCCTGATCACCTTCAACGATCCCGGCTACATGGCGGAGAACGTCTTCGTCGAGGTGGCGGGCGTGTTCGACCGGGTGGCGCGGGCCGAGCGGGCGGCGGGGCGCGTCTGGATGGTCAAGTGCAAGAAGAAGGGCGACCGCGACGAGATCCTGGAACGGCTCGGCACGCGGGGCGATTCGCCGCTGACCTTCGAATACGACGTGCCGCTGTTCGAGCTCTACCCGCGCTCGCGCGTCGTCGTCGGCTACAATTCGCTGGCGCTGGTCGAGGCGATGCTGACCGATGCGCCGGTCGTCGTCCCCTGCTGGGGAGAGACCCGGGCGCCGCGCAAGGACCTGCTGATCGACTATGACGACGCCCTGGTGCAGAGCGTCGTCACCTTCGCGCGTTCGCCGGCCGAGCTCGCCGATCTGCTGCAGCAGGCGGCCCGCGGCGCGCCGCTGAAGAGCGGCACGCCCGAGCAGCGCCGCGCCCTGTTCGCCGCCCATCTCCACGTCCCGGAAGCCGGCGGCAGCGCCTCGGCCGCGGTCGAGCGGTTCGTGCGCCACTACATCGCGCGCGCCCGCTCGGCGCCGCGCCAGGCCGCCTGAGGGCTCAGACCCGCACGTTGAAGCCCTGCTGCTTCAGGTAGAGCTTGGCCTCGCGGGGCGTCTGCTCGGTGAAATGGAAGATGCTGGCGGCGGCCACCGCCGTCGCCTTGCCGTCCCGCAGCACCGCGGCCATGTGCGCATAGTTGCCGCAGCCGCCCGAGGCGATGACCGGAATCTTCACCGCCTCCGCCACCGCGCGGGTCAGCGGCACGTCATAGCCCTCGAACGTGCCGTCGCGATCGACCGAGGTCAGCAGGATCTCGCCGGCGCCGGCGGCCTCGACCTCCCTGGCCCATTCGACCGGATCGCGGCCGGTGCGTTCCGTGCCGCATTTCGAGATGACCTCGACCTTGCCGTCCGGATGGCGCAGCACGTCGATCGAGATCACGATGCATTGCGAGCCGTATTGCCGCGCGGCGTCGTCGATCAGCTTCGGGCGCTCCAGCGCCGCCGTGTTGAGCGCGACCTTGTCGGCGCCGACGGCCAGCATGCGGCCGACATGATCGACGTTGCGCACGCCGCCGCCGACGGTCATCGGCATGAAGCATTCGTCGGCGAGCTCGTCGATCTGGGCGAAGTCCGGCGCGCGGCCGTCGGGCGTCGCGCGGATGTCGAGGAAGACCAGCTCGTCCACCTCGCGCATGTTGTAGACCTTGATCGCCTGCAGGGCGCTGCCGGTGCGGCGCCAGCTGTCGAACCTGACGCCCTTGACCAGGCCGACGTCGCGGAACAGCAAGGTCGGCATCACGCGGGTCTTGACCGGCATCCGGACCGCCCCCGCTCAGAGCGCCAGGAAGTTGCGCAGCAGCCGGAAGCCGGCGCGCTGGCTCTTCTCGGGATGGAACTGCACGCCCATCAGGTGGCCGCGCTGGATCGCCGCGACGAAGCCGCCATAGGACGGCGTCGTCGCCAGCACGTCGTCGTCGTTCTCGCAGGCGTAGCAATAGGAATGGACGAAGTAGAAATCCGTCCCCTGCTGGACGTCGCGCCAGAGCGGCGAGGCCTTGCGCGGCGAGGTCTGGTTCCAGCCGATATGCGGGATGCGGTCTTCCGGATCCGTGGATTTCAGGGGCACGATCGCGCCCGGGATCAGGTTCAGCCCTTCGGTCGTGCCGAACTCCTCGCTGCGGCCCGCCATCAGCTGCATGCCGAGGCAGATGCCGAGGAACGGGATCTCGCGCCTGGAGAGCAGGTGGCGCAGCCCGGCCGCCAGCCCCTTCTCGTTCATCGCCTTCATGGCGGCGCCGAACGAGCCGACGCCCGGCAGGATGATGCGATCCGCCCGCTCCAGGTCGCGGGGATCGTCGGTCACGGCCGGCTTGCCGCCGCATTCCTCGACCGCGCGCCGGATCGAGTCGAGATTGCAGACGCCGGAATTGACGATCATCACGGCGCTCATATCCATCGCTCCTTCGGGCGTGCCGTCGCCGGCATCAGGCGTTGCGACTCATGGATTGTCGTCGTGCAGCTTCTGCAGATTGCCGAACCGGTCCTTGATCAGCTCGCCGCGGTTGTCGCAGCGGAACAGCTTCCGGTTGGTCCAGCGGTCGCAGATGCCGATGAATTCCTCGACCGGCATGTCGAGCGGCGCCAGGATGTCGGCGATCGGCTTGCCGAGATAGGTCCAGGGGAACTTGCCGTCGTGGCGCTTGACCAGCTCCAGCCCGTCGCGGCGCGTGAGGCGGCCGCGCCGGATGTGGTTGCAGGCGATGTCGGTGGCGCGTCCGAAGCCGTACTTCAGGAACTTGAAGTAGTCGTGGATGCCCATCTGGTGGTTGTCGAGATTCTCGTAATTGGCCAGCGCGCCCTCGACCATGGTCGGGAAGGTCTCGAAGCCGTAGCCCTGGGCGAACAGCGCGTTGCGGTAGCCGTCCCAGGGGAAGTAGTAGCCGAGGAAGATGCCGGTGACGCCGACCCGGGCGAGATCCTCGTCGCTCGGATAGGAGTACTGGATGAGGTCGCGCTTCTTGATGCCGACCTGGTCCTCGAGGTCGGAGACCCGGAGCCCGAGCAGGCCGCCGAACTCCTCCAGCCAGCGCCGGTCGAGGATCTTGGTCTTGGTCGCCGCCGCCGGGCCGCCGTATTCGTGCTGCGGGTTCTCGCCCCAGACGATCAGGCGGATCTGGTGCTGCACCGCCACGCGCACCGGCACGGTGAAGATGGTGACGTGCTCGGGCCAGGAGATGTCGCCGACCGTTTCCAGGGTGAAGCGGTTGATGCGCCGCCGGGCCACCGGGTTGGTGGTGACCTCGATGTAGTCGACGCCCAGCTTCTTGATGTTCTCGATGTTGCGCCGGCCGATGTCGGAGAGGTCGTCGGTGGTGGCGGTGACGCAGAGCGGGTTCATCCCGACCTCCAGCAGGCGCAGCAGCTGGTAGGTGCTGTCCTTGCCGCCGGAGACCGGCACGATGCAGTCGTAATTGCTGCCGTCGGGGCTGCGGTAGCGCTCGACGACCTGCAGGAATTCCTGCCGTCGCTGGTCCCAATCGACCTCGGCGCGGAACTGGTAGTTCAGGCAGGCGCTGCAGACGCCCTGCTCGTTGAACCAGAGGTCCGGCTTGGTTTCAGGATAGAGGCATTGGACGCAATAGCGCATGGAAAACCCGTCAGCGGAGTGGCGCAGGAAAGTGCCCGAA
>DASZSL010000089.1:0-18552 GCA_035548715.1 Dongiaceae bacterium | reverse complement strand
GTTCGACTTCGTCTACAAGACCGCGCATCGCCTGGTGATGGCCCGCCGCCGCGAATGGTTCGAAAAGCCCGCGCAGCAGTATCAGGTGCTCTGGTGGATCCCCGCCGGCCACAAACCCAGCGTCGAGGAAGGCCTGGCGCGACTGGCGAAGTTGCAGGCCGATGGCCCGACGCCGGAAGCCTTCACGTTCAAGGCGCGATTCCCATCGCCGGATCAGATCGGTGGACCCGAGGACATGCAGCCGGAGCCGTACTGCGTCGGCTGGGAGTGATACTGGCTGCACCGACGATGAATCCTCGGCTCCATTTGGTGCTTTGGACCGCCACGACTGTCGCGATGGCTGTTCCTTTAGCTCTATTGATCGAGGAGGTCGGATCGGGACTCTGGGAAAGAGCCGTGTCGGCACCCGAGACGGCGGTATTGGCCGGCGATGATACGAGCCATTGGCAGGCTTGGATCGTTTTGGGTCTACCGCTGCTTATCATCCTCGCCTTGCTCACGTGGTTCGTACGGTACTGGTGCGCAGTCGGCGCAAGGCTTTGGAAGGAGGCCCGCCGAGGTTAGCCTTCTCGATCGGCGGTAAGCGGCTTCCTTGACACCCCCCTGAATCCCACTAAATTCCCGGATTCCGGCCGTTTTGGCCGGTTTTTCGTGTTTTGAGGAACGGGATAATGCCGACGATCACCCTGCCGAACGGGGACAAGAAGTCCTTCGACCGGCCGGTTTCCGGAGCGGAACTGGCCGCTTCGATCGGTCCTGGCCTGGCCAAGGCGGCGCTGGCGATCAGCGTCGATGGCAAGGTCATGGACCTTTCGCATGTCATCGCCAAGGATGCGAAGGTCGAGATCGTCACCCGAACTTCCCCGGCCGCCCTGGAGCTGCTGCGTCATGACGGCGCGCATGTGCTCGCCGAAGCCGTGCAGGAGCTCTTCCCCGGCACCCAGATCACCTTCGGCCCGGCGATCGAGAACGGCTTCTATTACGACTTCTTCCGCAACGCCCCGTTCACGCCCGAGGATTTCGCGGCGATCGAGGCGAAGATGAAGGAGATCGTCGACCGCGACGAGCCGATCACCCGCGAGATCTGGTCGCGCGACCAGGCGGTCGCCTGGTTCAAGGACCATGGCGAGCGCTTCAAGGCGGAATGGGTCCACGAGATCCCGGCCGACGAGGAGATCTCGATCTACAAGCAGGGCAACTGGCTGGACATGTGCACCGGCCCGCATCTGCCCTCGACCGGCAAGCTCGGCAAGGCGTTCAAGCTGCTCCGGGTCTCCGGCGCCTATTGGCGCGGCGATCCGAAGAACCCGCAGCTCCAGCGCATCTACGGCACCGTCTTCCCGGACGACAAGCAGCTCAAGGACTACCTCCACCAGCTCGAGGAGGCGGAGAAGCGCGACCATCGCCGCCTCGGCAAGGAGATGGGCCTGTTCCACCAGCAGGACGAGGCGGTCGGCGCCATCTTCTGGCATCCCAAGGGCTGGCGGCTCTATCGCAAGCTGGAGAACTACCTGCGCGCCCGCCTGGACAAGGCCGGCTATCAGGAAGTGAAGACGCCGCAGATCCTGGACCGCTCGCTCTGGGAGCGTTCGGGGCATTGGGAGAAGTTCCGGCAGAACATGTTCATCGTGCAGGACGGCGAGGACAAGACCCTCGCGGTCAAACCGATGAACTGCCCGGGCCATATCCAGATCTTCAAGCAGGGCCTGAAAAGCTACCGCGACCTGCCGCTGCGCTTCTCGGAATACGGCTCATGCCATCGCAACGAGCCCTCGGGCGCGCTGCACGGCATCATGCGGGTGCGCGCCTTCACCCAGGACGACGCGCATATCTTCTGCACCGACGAGCAGATCGGCGCCGAATGCAAGGATTTCTGCGACCTGCTGCTCTCGGTCTATCGCGATTTCGGCTTCACCGACGTGAAGGTGAAGCTCTCCGACCGTCCGGAAGTCCGCGCGGGCTCCGACGAGGTCTGGGACCGCGCCGAGGCGACCTTGAAAGAGGCGACCGCGGCGGCCGGCGTCGAGTTCAGCATCAATCCCGGCGAGGGCGCGTTCTACGGGCCGAAGCTGGAATTCGTGCTCAGGGACACGATCGGCCGCGACTGGCAGTGCGGCACCTTCCAGGTGGATTACGTGCTGCCCGAGCGGCTCGACGCCTCTTACGTCGGCGAGGACGGGGCGAAGCACCGGCCGGTGATGCTGCACCGGGCGATCTTCGGCTCCATGGAGCGGTTCATCGGCATCCTGATCGAGCACTATGCCGGCAAGTTCCCGCTCTGGCTCTCGCCGCTGCAGGTGGCGGTCTGCACCATCGTCTCCGAGGCCGACGACTATGCCCGCAAGGTGCAGGCCGAGCTGGAGAAGGCGGGCCTCATCGCCGAGCTCGACCTCCGGAACGAGAAGATCGGCTACAAGGTGCGCGAGCACAGCCTGGCCAAGGTCCCGGTCGTGCTGGCCGTCGGCAAGCGCGACCAGGAGGGCGGGACGGTTGCGCTGCGGTATCTCGGCGAGGAGACCCAGAAGGTGCTGCCGCTGGCGGAAGCGGTCGGAACCCTCCGGGAACAGGCCCGCTCGCCGCTGGAAAACCGGCACTGAGCGAGGGCATACCGAGTTTGGGGTTCCCCCACCAGCCTCCCCCGAAGACGGGGGAGGCTGTTCATTCTCCCCTTATCTTCCCCTCCCCGTCTGCCGGGGGAGGAGGACGGGGGAACCGCGTGATGGCTGCCCGATCGCGTTACTCGAACGCGAATTGCGAGTCCCGGGCCGCTTCTGCCATAATGCGGGCCGGGATGACGTCCTTTGAATGACATCGTCTGAGCGCCGCCTGCCGACGGGCCCTGATTGAGTTCAGGGCGCGCGGCTGCGGCGTTTTGTTTTTTTGGCTGAAACAGGAGAACACCATAGCCAGGTTACCCGAGAAAGAGAACGCGCCGAGCCGGGAGTCCGGTCCGCGCGTCAACGCCCAGATCGCGATCCCGCAGGTCCGCCTCGTGCTCGCGGACGGCACCATGCACGGGGTCATTTCGACCCGTGAGGCGATTTCGATGGCCCAGGAGGCCGGCCTCGATCTGGTCGAGATTTCGCCGACGGCCAGTCCGCCGGTCGCCAAGATCCTCGATTACGGCAAGTTCAAGTACGAGGACCAGAAGCGCAAGAACGCCGCGCGCAAGAAGCAAAAGGTGATCGAGGTCAAGGAGATCAAGATGCGCCCGGGCATCGACATCCATGACTACGAGGTGAAGATGCGCGCCGTGCACCGATTCCTCGAGGAAGGCGACAAGGTGAAGGTCACCATGCGCTTCCGCGGCCGCGAGATGGTGCACCAGGAGCTCGGCGTCAAAGTGCTCGACAAGGTGCGCGCCGATCTCGATGCGATCGCCAAGGTCGAATCCCACCCGCGCCTCGAAGGCCGGCAGATGGTGATGGTGGTGGCGCCGAAATAGCGCCACCTTCCGTCCTGCCGCGCATTGAAACCAGCATGGCGGACGATCCCAAACCCTCATCGGACCCGAACGGCGGCGGACTGCCGGTCGCACAGATCCTGCAGTCCCAGCCGCCCGTTTCGGCGCAGGGCGTCGATGCCGGCTTCGCGCCGGTGCCCGCCCCCCCGCCCGGCCCGCTGATTGCGGGCTGGCAGGTCCCGCCGCCGCCCGCGCCGGCCCCATTCTCGCCGCCGGTCTTCGGCGCGCTGGCGGTGATCTTCGGGGTCTCGGCCTTCTACAAGGCGACCCTGCTCCTGGGCCCGCTGGCGATCGTCGTCGGGCTGATCGCCTGCCTGCGGAAGCAATGGGCGTGGGGCCTGATCGGCATGCTCTCGGCCGCCGCCGCGCTGGCGGTCGATCCCTATTTCTGGGGCCTGGCCGGAATCTATTACATCGCCCGGCTGCTGGGGCTGGTGGGGTAGGTTACGCCGGATCGCTTCCGATGTGCCGCTCGGGATCCAAGAGACCGAAACGCTGTTCGGATTCCTCCAGGATCGCCACAAGATCCCGGCGGGCGCTTGGCGCGAGGACGAAACGCGGCACTGAGCCTATTTCTTTCGCGCACCCTCCGCCCGAACTTCAGCCAGGATGTCCATGACGGATTCCTCGGAGAACTGGCCGGCATCGACCTCGTCCCGCGCGATCTGGATCTCCCGCCGCAGGATCGCGAGCTTTTCCTCCCGAGCTTCCTTCTCGTAGCGCAGGAGCCGGAGACCGTCCCGGACCACCTCGCTGGCTGTGCTATAGCCTCCGGACTGGACTTCCTGCTCGACAAACTCGGCAAGGCCCTGCGGCAGGCTGACATTCATCGTGGGCATGGCTCTACTCCATTGTTATTGTTAATATATTGTCGATGGCAAAATTTGTCGATCGGCCGGCCCTCAGCATCCTGGCCTTGTGTCCCGGGACCCAAGTCGCTATAACCCCGCGTCCCTCCGGCTAGACCGGGGCGGAAGGCGGTGCGGGCCGTGGATAGGGCATGCCTGGCCGCCGATGAACAACCCGATCTTAAAGGAAGCAAAATGCCCAAGATGAAGACCAAGAGCGGCGCCAAGAAGCGCTTCTCTCTGACCGCGTCCGGCAAGGTCAAGTTCAAGCCGGCCAACAAGCGTCACGGCATGTCCAAGCGTCCGACCGACATGCGCCAGCAGAGCCGGCGCATGGAAGTGATGGCCGACCAGGACACCAAGAAAGTGCGGCGGTTCTTCCTGCCGTACGGCCTGTAATCCGCGGTTCGTAGAGAGGAGCAAGCACCATGGCTCGCACCAAGCGCGGCGTCACCACGCACGCCCGTCACAAGAAGATCGTCGACATGGCCAAGGGCTATGTCGGACGCGCCAGCACCAATTACCGGATCGCGATCGAGAAGGTCGAGCACGGCCTGCAATACGCGTATCGCGACCGCCGCGCCAAGAAGCGCAATTTCCGCGGCCTGTGGATCCAGCGCATCAACGCCGGCGTCCGCGAGCACGGCCTGACCTACTCGCAGTTCATGAACGGCATCAAGAAGGCCGGCATCGGGCTCGACCGCAAGGTGCTGTCGGAGCTCGCGATCCGCGAGCCGGCCGCCTTTGCCCAGCTCTGCCGCCAGGCGCAAGAGGCCCTCGTAAAGGCCTGATCTTGCGGCGGCTGCTGATCCTCCTGCTGTTGTTCTGCGCCGTCGGGCTAGGATTTACTGCCTGCAACCGGTACGGCGACGATATCGACGCAGTGAAGACGGCGCAGTCGGTGGTACCCGGCAAGAGCAACGAGGTCCTGGCGATCGACATCGCCGGGGCCCGGGGCAAGATCGAGTGGCAGGCCGGCCCGGCGCCGCAATACCAGAACGACGACATCGTGGCGGTGACGGCGGTGATCAAGCGGGTGAGCGCGACCGGCAACCGGCACGAGATCGACCTGAAATTCATCAACAACCGGCAGACCAAGAAGGTGGGCTTCGACGGCGTGCTGGTGGACGGCAAGAAGCAGGACCTGGTCTCCGGCGCGCTCAACCTCTTTATGATGCAGCTGGAATAGCCGGTTCTTCTCCAGATTGACGAATGGGGGGAGGCCGGGTATCCGGACCTCCCCTTTCTTTTGGGCCTCTTTTGCGGAAATGGCGTGATGCAGGACCTGGGTGAGCTGGAGAAGAAGTGGCGCGGCGCCGCCGAGGCGGCCGGCAGCGCCGAGGCGCTCGAGACCGTGCGCGTGGAAGCGCTCGGCAAGAAGGGCGAGATCACCGGGCTGATGAAGACGCTCGGCACCCTTTCGCCCGACGAGCGCAAGAGCTTCGGCCAGCGGCTGAACCTGGCGAAGGACGCGGTCACCGCGGCGATCGAGACCCGCAAGGCGGCGCTGGCCGACGCGGCGATCGAGGCGCGCCTCCAATCGGAGAGGCTCGACCTCACCCTGCCGGCGCGTCCCGAGGCGCTCGGCAAGATCCATCCGATCAGCCAGACCATCGACGAGATCATCGCGATCTTCGGCGAGATGGGCTTCGGCGTGCGCGAGGGTCCGGATATCGAGGACGACTTCCACAACTTCGAGGCGCTCAACATCCCCAAGGACCATCCGGCGCGCCAGATGCAGGACACCTTCTACCTGCCGGCCAAGCAGGACGGCAGCCAGATGGTGCTGCGCACCCATACCTCGCCGGTGCAGGTCCGCACCATGCAGGGCGAGCAGCCGCCGATCCGCGTGATCTGCCCGGGCCGCACCTATCGCGTCGACAGCGACATGACCCATTCGCCGATGTTCCACCAGGTCGAGGGCCTGGTGATCGACCAGAGCACGCATATGGGACATCTCAAGGGCTGCCTGCAGGATTTCTGCCGCGCCTTCTTCGGCATCGACGACCTGAAGCTGCGGTTCCGTCCCAGCTACTTCCCCTTCACCGAGCCTTCGGCGGAGGTCGATATCGGCTGCGACCGCTCGGGGCGCGAGCTGAAGCTCGGCCAGGGCAACGACTGGATGGAGATCCTGGGCTGCGGCATGGTGCATCCCAAGGTGCTGCAGAATTGCGGCATCGATCCCGGGAAATACCAGGGCTTCGCCTTCGGCATGGGGATCGAGCGCATCGCCATGCTGAAATACGGCATCCCGGATCTCAGGACCTTCTATGACGCCGACCTGCGCTGGCTGAAGCATTACGGCTTCATGCCGCTGGACGTGCCCTCGGTGGTGGGAGGGCTCAGCCGATGAAGTTCACGCTCTCCTGGCTGAAGACGCATCTCGACACCGATGCGGGCCCGGCCGCCATCGCCGACACCCTGACCGGGCTCGGCCTCGAGGTCGAGAACATCGAGGACCGCGCGAAGGCGCTCGCGCCCTTCACCGTCGCCTACGTGGTCGAGGCCAAGCAGCACCCCAACGCCGACCGCCTGCGCGTCTGCCAGGTCGATACCGGCAAGGGCATCGTCCAGGTGGTCTGCGGCGCCCCCAACGCGCGCACCGGCATGAAGGGCGTGTTCGCGCCGCCGGGCAGCCACATCCCCGGCACCAATCTCGATCTCAAGGCGGGCGTCATCCGCGGCGAGGCCTCGAACGGCATGCTGTGCTCTGCCCGCGAGATGGGGCTCGGCACCGATCACGACGGCATCATCGAGCTCCCGGCCGATGCGCCGGTGGGCGAGAGCTTCGCCAGGTACCGCCGGCTCGACGATCCCGTCTTCGAGATCAAGCTGACCCCGGACCGCGCCGACTGCCTCGGCGTGCGCGGCATCGCCCGCGACCTCGCCGCCGCCGGCCTCGGCACGCTGAAGCCGTTCCATCCGAAGCACCATGCCGGGACCTTCGAGAGCCCGCTGCATTGGCGCATCGATCCCAGCGCCGCGGCCGGCTGCCCCTATGTCGCCGGCCGCTCGTTCAAGGGGGTGAAGAACGGCCCCAGCCCGCAATGGCTGCAGGACCGGCTGATCTCGATCGGCCTCCGCCCGATCTCGGCGCTGGTCGATATCACCAATTTCGTGACCTACGATCTCGGGAGGCCGCTGCACGTCTTCGACGCCGCCAAGGTCAAGGGCCATCCGACCATGCGCGCGGCCGAGGCCGGCGAGACCATCCTCACCCTCGACGGCAAGACCTATGCGCTCGAAGCCGGCATGGTGGTGATCGCCGACGAGAACGGGCCGGAGGCGATCGGCGGCATCATGGGCGGCGAGCATTCCGGCTGCTCCGAGGCGACCACCGAGGTCTTCCTGGAAGTGGCGCTGTTCGACCCGATCCAGGTCGCGCGCACCGGGCGCAGGCTCGGGATCCAGTCCGACGCGCGCTACCGCTTCGAGCGCGGGGTCGATCCGGTCTCGGCGAAATGGGGCGTCGACGTCGCCACCGACCTGATCCTGGAGATCTGCGGCGGCCATGCCGGCAAGCTCACGCATGCCGGCGCGCTGCCGGAGGGCGTGCGCAGCCTTCGCTACCGGCCGATCCGGGTCGAGAGCCTCGGCGGCTGCGAGGTCGTGATCGACCGCCAGCAGTCGATCCTGGAAGCGCTGGGCTTCACCGTCGCGGTCGACAGCCAGGCCGAGTGGACCGTGACGACGCCGACCTGGCGCCAGGACGTCGAGGGCGAGGCGGACCTGGTCGAGGAGGTGCTGCGGGTCAACGGCTTCGACGCCATCCCGCCGGTCTCCATGCCGCGCGACGGCGCGCTGCCCCGGACCGCGGTCTCGCCCGCGCAGCGCCGGGTGCAGCAGGCCAAGCGGGTCCTCGCCACGCGCGGGCTGGACGAAGCCGTCACCTTCAGCTTCATGCCGGGCAAGGTCGCGGCGCTGTTTGCCGGAAGCAACGCGCTGATCCCGCTCGCCAACCCGATCAGCGCCGATCTCGACGTGATGCGGCCCTCGATCCTCGGCAACCTGCTGATGGGCGCCGGGCGCAACGCGGCGCGCGGCATCGCCGATGTCGCGATCTACGAGGTCGGGCCGAGCTATGCCAACGACACGCCGAAGGGCCAGCTCGCCGTCGCCGCCGGCATCCGGGTGGGCGATTTCGCGCCGCGCCACTGGAGCGGCAAGCCGCGCGCGGTCGACGCCTTCGACGCCAAGGGCGATGCGGTGGCGCTGCTCTCGGCGCTGGGCGCGCCGGCCGAGAACCTGCAGGCGACCGCGGATGCCCCGGGCTATTTCCATCCCGGCCGCTCGGCCTCGCTGCGGCTCGGCCCCAACGTGCTCGCGCAGTTCGGCGAGATCCATCCCAAGGTGATGAAGGAGCTGGATCTCAAGGGACCGGCGGTCGCCTTCGAGGTGTTCCTCGACCGGGTGCCGATGCCGCGCGCGAAAGGCACCAACCGCCCGCTGCTCGACGCCTCGGCCTTCCAGCCGGTCGACCGCGACTTCGCCTTCGTGGTGGCGAGCGACGTCGCCGCCGAGAAGCTGGTGAAGGCCGCCAAGGGCGCCGACAAGGCGCTGATCGCCGAGGTCGCGATCTTCGACGTGTTCGAGGGCGGCAGCCTGGGCGAGGGCCGCAAGTCGATCGCGCTCTCGGTCACCCTGCAGCCGCGGGAGAAGACCCTGACCGATGCCGAGATCGAGGCGGTCTCCGCCAAGATCGTCGCCGCGGTCAACAAGGCGACCGGCGGCGAGCTCCGGAAGTAGACCGGGAACGACGGCGTCCCGGGGCTCCCTCAGAAGCTGAGCCGGAGCTCGCCGCGGATGCCGTGCTCCCGGGAATTGGCGGCGATCTGGCCCGAATAGGCGAGGCCGAGGGTCAGCCGGTCGGTCAGGTCGAGATCGGCGCCGAGCTCGACCAGCGCCGAATCCCGGGAGATCGGCAGGCCCTGGACGGTGAAGGGCTCGCTCCCGCCCGCGAAAGAGAGCGTCGCGTCGGGCGTGGCGTCGCCCAGGGCGTGCCGCCAGCCCAGCATCCCGCGCAGATCGAGCGTGCCGCCGAGCGCATCGAAGCTGGTCGAGGCGCGCAGCCCCAGCGTGGTGAAGCCAAGGTCGCTGTCGGCGCGCCCGGATTCCAGCGCCGCGCCGCCGCCATGCTCGGTGAACCCGTCGCTCTCCAGGTTCACATAGGCAAGGCCGGCGAAGGGCGAGACCGTCGCGCGGCCGAAGGCGAAGTCGTTCGAGACCTCGGCGAATGCCTGGGCCGTGCGCGCGGCGTAGTCGGCATGGGTGGAGTCGGAGAAGCCGGTGAAGGCGACCTCGCGCTCGGCGTCGATCTCCTGGAACGCATAGACGCCGCCCAGGCGCGCCGAGAACGAGCCCTGACGCATCCCGCCATAGAGCGCCAGATGGTAGCCGTCGACCGCGGCGGTCGACTGCCGGGAGGCGACGTCGATGGTCGTGTGGCTGTATCCGGCCGCGACCCCGAGGCGCCATTTGCGCTGGAAGGTGGCGTCGATCCCGGCGATGAAGCCGCCGCTCGCGCTGTCCATCGATGCCCTATTGTCGTCGCCGTCGGTGCTGCCCCAGGTGCCGAAGGCGCGGCCCCAGCCGGTCAGGACCGGACGGCCGCCGACCGCGCAGATGAAGACGCTGCAATCCGCCCCGCCCTGCGGCGAGAGGTTCAGGGTGATCCCGGCCGTGCCCGTCTGGTCCGGCGCGGAGTCGAAGGAGGCCAGCGCCCGGTCGTTGATCGCGTCCCGGATGTCGGCACCCTGGTTCAGGAGCACGCCGCGTTCCGTCGCATAGATCTCGCCCGAGAGCTGGTCGAAAGCGTCGAGCGCCTGCTGCGTGTCGAGCGAGAGCGCCGCGACGAAGGCGGGATTGGTCGCGGCGACCGTGTTGAGCGCCCGCGCCGCGGCGCGCTGATTGGGGGTGTCGGCGACCTCGGAGAACTGCACCGAGCTCTGCAGCACGTCGAGGAAGACATTGTTGGCGTCGTAGTCCAGCACGAAGTCCACGAAGGGCGCGTTGTCGGTCAGGGTATCGAAAGCGCCGGTGACGCCGCCGGTCGCGGTCAGGATGGTGCTGCGCGTGCCGACGGTGTAGTGGCCGGGGGTCGCGAGCACGCTGACCGTGGCGCCCGACTGGATGGTCGCGCTGCCGGTCACGTCGATCAGGTCGGAGGCGCCGGTCGTGTCGACCTCGACCGTATAGGTCGAGCCGGTCGCCTGGACGTAGGGGCCGGTGATGCTCATGGTGCCGATCGAGTGGCCGGGCGCGATGGTGCCGCTGTTGGTGACGGCGCCGACGACCGTGCCGGTCCCGGAGAGCGTGGCGCCGAGATCGATGATCAGGGTCGGGCTGGTGAGCGTTCCGTCGACCGCCAGGTTGCCGGACTGCACGTCGGCGCCGGTCGAGAACGCGCCGGCGCCGCCGAGCGTCCAGGCGCTGCCCTGCATCGACAGGGTCTCGAAGCCCGAGAACCTGGCGATCGATTCGCTGCCGGTTCCTTCGAGGATGAGACCGTCCGTGCCGGTGCCGCCGGCGACGTTGCCGTTCAGGATCGAGCCGGTCTGCAGGCGCACGGTATGCGCGGCGCCCGTGCTGCCGCCGCCGGTATTGGTGAAGTCGATGGCGTTGACCGCGCCGCCGATCGTGCCGCTGTTGATGACCTCGGCCGCGGCGGTGTTGCGGGTCAGGATGCCGCTGGAATTGGCCGAGCCGATCGTGCCGCTGTTGGTGAAGGTGCCGCCCAAGGTCGCCTCCACCGCCGCACCGCGGGTCGAGGTGATGGAGCCGGCATTGTCCAGCGTCAGCACGGCAGTCGAGCTGGTGAAGATGCCGTTGAACCCGCCGCTGATCTCGGCCCCGGCATTGTTGGTGATGGTGTTGGTGGCGCCGCCGCCCTGGATCAGCACGCCGGTCGCAAAGCCGGTCCCGGTGTCGGTGATGATGCCGCTGTTGACGACCGAGCGCACCGTGCCGCCGGAGATCGAGACCGCGTTGCTGGTGTTGTTGGCGGAGATCGTTCCGGTCGCGAGGTTGGTCACGGTGCCGCCGCCGAACAAGGCCACGAGGTCGCCGGGGCCCGTGCCGGTGATGGTGCCCGCATTGGTGACCGTGCCGACGAACGGCGCCCCCGGCGTGGCGATGCTGATGCCGTTGGTCGTGCTGACGATGCTGGCGCCCGCCTGGTTGGTGACCGAGCCCGCGCCGCCGGTGATGTCGATCCTGGAGCTCGTGAACGAGCCGGCATTGATCACGTCGCCGCCGGCCGTGAAGCCGACCCCGTTCCCCGGCCCGATCGTGCCCTGGTTGGTCAGGGTCCAGGCGCGGGTCGAGGCGCAGACCGAGGTGCTGCTGGAGCAGTTCGCCGTCGCATTCGCGTTGTTGACCGTGACGCCGGGCGCGATCGAGACCGTGGTCCCGGCGAAGGCGTCGAGGTTGACGCCGTCGCTGGTGCTGGTGGTGATGTTGACGTCGTCCGCCGAGGCTGGGCCCGGCGCCGCCAGGAGAGCCGTCGCCAGCAGGATCGTGGCGAGCCGGGGGAATCGGCCGGGAGCCGGTGAAAGCGGCATGGTCGTCGTCTTCCGGGGCTGGACGCGCGCCGCGCCGCCAGGCGGACCCGCGTCCCCTGCGCACCGACGCCCGACGTTGAGGTGCTGCGCGGCCGGCGAAAGGCGCCGGCCGCGCTCGATCTGTATCGACCGGGCGACGAGGCCCGGCTCAGGCGAGCGCGGCCTTCCTGCGCCGCCAGCCGGTGAAGCCGAGGCCGCCGAGCCCGGTCAGGAACAGCAGCAGCGCCGGCGGGATCGGCGTCGCGGCGACGCTGGTCGTCAGAACGCCGGAGAAGGCGTTGATCGCGTCCGTCGTCGAGACGCCGAAGAGGCGCAGGTAATAGGTGGTGCCCGCCGTCAGCGAGGTGGGCGGGATGCCGACCCCGTTGCCGTTCGACCCGCTCGCGCTGTTGAACGGCGTGGTCTTGCCGATGTCGAGCAGGTTGGTGTTGGGAATCTGGTTTCCGTCGTCGTCGAAATGCTCGTACTCGTCGGGGTCGTTGTTGTAGTAGAGCACGGTGTTCTTCGGATCGTCGTTGGACAGGATCAGATGGAACTCGGCGAAGTTGTTCGCGCCGGTGTTGAAGATGTCGCCATGGAGGCTGACATCGTCCATCACGTCGAATTTGTAGATGAAATCGAAATAGGTCCGTCCCCCGTCATAGGGGCCGTTGGCGATCCCCGCGTACCCCTCGGTCGTCACCGTCAGGCTGCCGCCCGCGAAGAGCTGCCCGAGATCGTTGGTGGTGCCCGAGCCGGTCACCGTGGAGGCGCCCGCCGCCCCCGCCCAGCCGGCGACGGCCATGGCGGCCGCGGCGACCAGAAGCTTCATCTGCATATCCCTGTCTCCTGCCGGTTTCGCCTGCCCAGCGGCAGGCCCAGGCGATCCGTGACGCCTGTGAGCAAGCTATCGGCGGCGCGCAGGACACCGGTAACGGCATGACGGGGTCGGTCGGGGCATTTCGGGACATCGGTCGGGAGGGTGGAAAATTAACTTTAACACCCCTCGACTCCATGCGGATGTGCGGACGATAGTCTGACTTGGCATCATCGGGGCAAATCGGGACAGGCGATTCACGGCATGGGTCTGGAGCGTCCATTGGGCCGCGAGTCTGCGGCGTCCCATGGCAAGGGTTCCGGCCGGCGCTTGAGCGGCTGGAAGGAGATCGGCGCGTTCTTCGGCAAGAACGAGCGCACGGTGAAGCGCTGGGAGAGCCGCGGCCTGCCGGTGCACCGCCTGCCGGGCGAAACCAAGGCCGCCGTCTTCGCCTATGCCGGGGAGCTCGAGGCCTGGCTGACCGGCAACCGCGCGGCGCCGGGCGCCGAGGCTCCGGAATCCCCCGTCCCCGAGAATGCCGTCCCCGAGAATGCCGTCCCCGGGAATGCCCTCCCCCGGAACGCGATCGAGGACGCGCGGCCCGCGCCCGATCGGGTCCCGCCGCAAGCGCCGCGCTATCGCCGGCCGATGCTCGCGGCCATGGCGGCGCTGGTCCTGCTGGCGATCGCGGCGGGCGGCGTGCTGCTCGCGCATGGATGGCGCGGGACGGACGCGCCGCGGCAGACCGCGCGGGCCGTCACGCCCCGCCCCGAGCCGGCGGCGGAAGTCCGCGATCTCTACCTGAGCGCGCTCTATCACTGGAACACGCGAACGGCCGAAGGGCTGAAGCAGGCCAAGGACGAGTTCGAGCGGGTCCTGGCCAAGGATCCGGATTACGCCGCGGCCCATGCCGGCCTCGCCAACACCTTCAACCTGCTGGCGCAATACGGCGTGCTGCCCGCGGCCGAGGCCTATCCCAGGGCCAAGGCCGAGGCCGAGCGCGCCATCGCGCTCGACGACCGCCTGGCCTGCGGCTACAGCGCGCTGGGCTTTGCCACCTTCTACGGCGAGAAGGACCTGCGCCGCGCCGAGACCCTGATGAAGCGCGCGCTGGCGCTCGATCCCAACTCGGCGCTGAACTATCACTGGTATGCGCTGATGATGATGCATACCGGCCGGTTCGAGGAGCCGCTGCGCGCCATCACCCGGGCCCAGGAGCTCGATCCGCAATCGCACGCCATCCTCGCCAATCGCGGCCTCATCCTGTTCTATGCCGGCAGGGCCGAGGAGGCGGTGGCGCTGCTCAAGGATCTCAGCCGCAGCGCGCCCAGGTTCCTGTCGCCGCATTACTACCTGGCGACCATCTATCTCGACCAGCGGCGCTACGACGACTATCTGCAGGAATCGCTGACCGCCGCGCGCCTGGAGGGCAACGCGGCGCTGGAATCGGCGATCCAGGCGGCGGCCGACGGCTATCGCGCCGGCGGCGCCAAGGGGCTGTTCGCCGCCATGCTGGCGGTGCAGGAGAGCGAGCTCGCCGCCGGCCGCGAGACCGCCTTCAACGTGGCCCGCACCGCCGCCCTGCTCGGCGACAACGAGACCGCGCTGAAATCGCTGCGCCGCTCCCAGGCGGCGGGCGAGCCCGACCTGCTGGGCGTCAGGATCGACCCCTCCTTCAGCGCGCTGCGCGCCGATCCGCAGTTCCGCCAGCTCGCCGCCAACGTGCTCGACGTGCCGGAATAGGCAGCGTCATCGCGGCGACCCCGGCGATGACGCAGCCGAGGCCGAGCCAGGCGGTGGCCGTCAGCTGCTCGCCGAGGAAGGCGACGCCGATCGCGACCCCGATCGGCACGCGCAGATAAGCCTGCGCCGTGGCGCCCACCGAGCCCAGCCGCACGATCAGCCGGAAATAGATCACCAGCGCCAAGGCGGTCGAGAACACCGAGAGCGCCAGCAGCGCCGCGACCGAGGCGCCGGACGGCGCCAGCGTCCAGGGATGCTCGAAAGCCAGGCTGGCCGGGATCAGCAGCAGGGAGCCCGAGAGCAGCGACCCCGCGGCGGGCAGCATCGGGTCGAGGCCCCGGAAGCCCTTGCCGAAGATCGCCGCGCCGGCGTAGCAGACCGTGGCCGCGACGATCGCGAGCTGGGCCCAGAGCTGATGCCCGAGGCCCGAGAGCGCCTGGGTGCCGACGATGAGGCCGATGCCGGCAAGGCCGGCGACCACGCCGAACAGCTTGCGCCCCGTCACCGGCTCGTGGCGGGTGACCAGCGCCGTGATCAGGAAGGTGAAGATCGGCGAGGTCGCGTTGAGGATCGCCGCCAGACCGGCCTCGACGCTGCGCTCGCCCCAGGCGATCAGGGTGAAGGGCAGGACGCTGTTGAGCACGGCCTGGAACAGGAACCGGCGCCAGGCCGCGGCGTCCCGCGGCAGCGCGATCCCGCGCCAGCGCAGCACCGCCAGCAGCAGGCCGCCGGCGATCGCCGTGCGGAGCGCGATGAAGGTGACCGGCGGGATCGTCGCCACGCCGATCCGGATGAAGCTGTAGGACGCACCCCACAGCGTCGCCAGCGCCAGCAGCAGCGCCAGGTCCGCCGCCGCCCCCGGCCTTGCCCCGACCATGGAAACCTCGCCCGATGCCGCCTCGACCATAGCCGGCGCGACGGCATCGACGTTTCGGCCCGGGCCGAACCGTGCTTTTACGGGCCGGCCGGCTCCAGGGGGCGGTAAAAGCGTATCAAACCATTGATAAGGAATGCTTTAATCGCACTTTCGGGCGCCCGGGCGATTTTTCATTCCGTATAAGCGCTGTCAAAGCTGGGGGCAGGGCGGCACAGCGCGTCCTCCATCGACGCGGAGCAGGGCCTCGGCCTCGCCTGATGTGAAAGCCGCGCAATCGGATTCCGGCGCGAAAGGCGGCATTATAGTTCATTTTTCGTTCCGAGGGAAGCCGGGCCGTGTTCGGATGTCGGTAGCACATCAATTGTCCGGTGTTCGTAGCACGCCACTTGTCCGATTTTAGAATCGCTCCAAAAGGGGGCGAGCCCGGCGATCCATCCGCCGCCGCGCACTGGACGCTCAAGCCTCTGATAAGGCGAGCTTTTCGCAAGTTGCCCAAAAGCGGCGCAGCCCCTATATCTTGCGCCGCCGCACGCCCCGGAATCCAGCTCAGATGACCGACCTCGCCCATATCCGCAACTTCTCCATCATCGCGCATATCGACCACGGCAAGTCCACCCTCGCCGACCGGCTGATCCAGGCCTGCGGCGGCCTGACCAACCGCGAGATGAAGGAGCAGGTGCTCGACAACATGGAGATCGAGCGCGAGCGCGGCATCACCATCAAGGCGCAGACCGTGCGCCTGACCTACAAGGCCAAGAACGGCGAGACCTATCAGCTCAACCTGATGGACACGCCGGGCCATGTGGACTTCGCCTACGAGGTCTCGCGCTGCCTCGCCGCCTGCGAAGGCTCGCTGCTGGTGGTCGATGCCAGCCAGGGCGTCGAGGCGCAGACCCTGGCCAACGTCTACCAGGCGATCGACAACAACCACGAGATCGTGCCGGTCCTGAACAAGATCGACCTGCCCGCCGCCGAGCCCGAGCGGGTGAAGCAGCAGATCGAGGACGTGATCGGGATCGACGCCTCGGACGCGGTCGAGATCTCGGCCAAGACCGGCATCAACATCGAGGGCGTGCTGGAGGCGATCGTCAACCGGCTGCCGCCGCCCAAGGGCACGCGCGAGGCGCCGCTCAAAGCGATGCTGATCGACTCCTGGTACGACGTCTATCTCGGCGTCGTCATCCTGGTGCGCGTGATGGACGGCGTGATGAAGCCCAAGCAGCGCATCGCCATGATGTCGAACGGCGCCAGCTACGAGATCGAGAAGGTCGGCGTGTTCACGCCGAAGGCGGAGAACCTGCCGGAGCTGACGCCCGGCGAGGTCGGATTCTTCACGGCCGGCATCAAGGCGGTGGCCGATGTCGCGGTCGGCGACACCATCACCGACGAGAAGAAGCCGGCGGCCGAGCCGCTGCCCGGCTTCAAGCCCTCGGTGCCGGTGGTGTTCTGCGGCCTGTTCCCGGTCGATGCGGCGGATTTCGAGAACCTGCGCGAGGCGATGGGCAAGCTGCACCTGAACGATGCCAGCTTCCACTACGAGATGGAGACCTCGGCGGCGCTCGGCTTCGGCTTCCGCTGCGGGTTCCTCGGCCTGCTGCATCTGGAGATCATCCAGGAGCGGCTGGAGCGCGAGTTCAACATCGACCTCATCACCACGGCGCCCTCCGTCGTCTACAAGATCCACATGACCGATGGCAGCCTGCTGGAGCTGCACAACCCGGCCGACTTCCCCGACGTGGTCAAGATCGACCACATGGAGGAGCCCTGGATCAAGGCGACCATCCTGGTGCCGGACGAATACCTGGGCTCGATCCTGAAGCTGTGCGAGGGCCGGCGCGGCGTGCAGCTCGACCTCACCTATGCCGGCTCGCGCGCGATGCTGACCTATCGCCTGCCCTTGAACGAGGTGGTGTTCGACTTCTACGACCGGCTGAAATCGGTCAGCCGCGGCTATGCCAGCTTCGACTATCACCTCGACGGCTACGAGGAGGGCGACCTGGTGAAGCTGAACATCATCGTCAACGGCGACCCGGTCGATGCCCTCTCCTGCATCGTGCACAAGTCACAGGCCGAGGCGCGCGGCCGCACCCTGTGCGAGAAGCTGAAGGACCTGATCCCGCGGCAGCTCTTCAAGATCGCGATCCAGGCGGCGATCGGCGGCAAGGTGATCGCCCGCGAGACGGTGAGCGCGCTCAGGAAGGACGTGACCGCGAAGTGCTACGGCGGCGACATCACGCGCAAGCGCAAGCTGCTGGACAAGCAGAAAGAGGGCAAGAAGAAGATGCGCCAATACGGGAACGTCGAAATCCCGCAGAGCGCATTCATCGCCGCGCTCAAGATGCATGAGTAGGGTGGCCTGAGTCGGCGAAAGTCTTGATAAGTTATATCGTAATGCCGTTTAGCGTTCGGTAAAGATCGAGAGCATACCTATCCGTCATCCCTGAAACGAGGTCCGTAACCCTCAGCCACGCCTCCTGCCGTGACTTAACCCCCTTAAATCCACGGGAAACAAGACGAGCTAGCTTTTGCGACCGGCCCTTTAACTTCGTTTCATCCCAAGAGACATCGCTCAGGTCGATGACAACATCTTCAAAGAAGTCCAGAATGCCCCCTATTATCTTCGAGCCAGCAATCTCGATCTTCGTCTTGCGTTCCGACCAATAGATTTTTTCTTTTGCAAGGGCCTTTGCGCCCGAGATGCTATCTCTGAACTTCGTTCCGGCAATTAGCTCAGAATTGTAGCTTCCGTCGAGCAGGCCTGACTCATTGTTCAGGAATTCGGTTGCTGCTGCCTGAATTAGGGTCCCGATAGCCACCGCTCTAAGTTTGGCAATCTCATTCTTCCGATCGATATCGGACGGCAGCGAGATGCCCGTCGCAATAGGAGCGAGCAAGTCTCTTGCGGCCGAATATTCGATGTAACCGAGATTGAAGCCGTCCTCGATATCAATAATGGCGTAACAGATGTCGTCGGCCGCTTCGACTAAGAATGCGAGTGGATGGCGAGTCCAAGAGCCTAATTCCCTATTTCGAACAGCCAAACCCAGAGCATTGGCAATCGTCTCAAAGTATTTCTGCTCTGAAGCAAAGTAACCGAACTTTTTGCTGCCAACATATGTGTCATTGGGTATCGGGTGCACGAGTGAGGAGCAGGGATACTTGGTGAAGGTTCCGAGGACGGCGTAGGTGAGCTGCAGACCGCCCTTTCCTGGGTTGTTTTCAATCTGAGTGAGTAAGCGAAAGCCCTGAGCGTTTCCTTCGAAATG
>DASZSL010000088.1:0-82508 GCA_035548715.1 Dongiaceae bacterium | reverse complement strand
CCGTCAGCTTGCGCGCCTCCAGGGCCTTTGTGCGGGCTTCAGCAAGGGAAACATCGCGGGCGGAGCCTAGGCCCATGTCGCGGGTTCGGCCGGCTAGGGTGTAGCGGAAAATCCACGAACGTGTGCCGGCCCGGCTGACCTGAAGATAAAGCCCCGCGCCGTCTGGGTACATGCCGGGGCGGTTCTCCCGAGAGACGGTCAAGGCGGAAAGCCTGTGGACCTTACGCGCCATCGCTCAACCCATGTTTCAACCCATGTTCGCTGGTGAGATTATATGAAATCTTGTGAGACTTCGCTAGATGTGCCGGGCCCTAAAGGCCGCGTCGCGCGCGGCTTTCAGCGCTAGCCTTGACATATGCTGAGGCGGGTAGAAACATGGGTTGGGCGGACCCTCCCTCCGCCACTTTCTCGTCCAGCGTCCTTCGTCTAGCCTGGGAGTCATGCCCAGACCCGCCGACACGCCAAGCGAGCGCCCAGCAGGCCAGCGACCGCCCGATTCCGACTGGTCCCGCCTGATGGCGCTCAGCCAGGCCGGCGACGCCAAGGCCTATCGGCTGCTGCTGGGCGGGGTGACGCCCTATCTCCGGGCGCTGGCGCACCGTTTCGGCCTGGTCGGGTCGGACATCGAGGACGCGGTCCAGGACGCGCTGCTGACCCTGCATTCCATCCGCCACACCTACGACCCCAGCCGGCCCTTCGCGCCCTGGCTGGTCGCGGTGGCGCGGCACCGGATGCTGGACTATCGCCGCCGCCGGGTGCGGCAGTTCGGCCGCGAGACCGAATTGACCGATTTCCATGAAACATTCGCGGCCCCCGAGGCGAATCCTCCGGAACGGGCCGGCGAGGGCGCAAAGCTGCACGCCGCGATCGCCGAGCTGCCGGCGGGCCAGCGCCAGGCCGTGGAGTTGCTGAGATTGCAGGAAATGTCGCTGAAGGAGGCATCGGCCAAATCGGGCCAGTCGGAGACCGCGCTCAAGGTCGCGATGCACCGCGCGGTGAAGCGCCTGCGCATCCTGCTGGGCGAGGAGTGAGATGAGCGATACCGACGCCCTCATCGCGCAGCTCGCCGAGCGGCTGGAGCCGGTTCGGCGGCTCCGCAAGCCGTGGTTGCGCGCGGCCTTGTGGAGCGCGTTCGCGACCGCCCTGATCGCGCTGCTCGTCGCCCTGCGCGGCTTCCGCGCCGACATCGGCGAATGCATGCGGGATCCCGCCTTCCTGGTACCGCTCGCCGGCGCCTGGCTGACCGGCGCCACGGCCGCGCTGGCCGCCTTCGAGGTCAGCCTGCCGGACCGCTCCCGGCTGTGGCTGCTCTTGCCGCTGCCCGCGGTCGCGCTCTGGGTCGTCGGCTTCGCCGCCGGATGCCTCGCCGACTGGATCGCGATTCCCGAAGGGGCGCCGGTGGCGGAGGAGAGCGTGCGCTGCCTGACCACGATCCTGCTGGCCACCGCCGGCCTGCTCGTGGTCCTGGTGCCGATGCTGCGAAAGGTCCGGACGCTGCGCCCGGCTGCGACGGCCTGGATCGGCATCCTGGCGGTCGCCGGCTTCGCCGATACCGCGCATCTGCTGATCCACCCGGTGGAGGCGTCGCTGCTCGTGCTGGTGATCAATCTGGTGCCGGCGGCGGCGATCGTCCTGCTCGGCGGCCTCGCCGGCCGCCGGATGATGGCAGTTTAGAGCCGAGGCTCCGGCTAGACGGCGCGGACGATCCGAAAGCCCTCGACCTCCTTCAGCACCTCGAAATTCTCCCAGCGGCTGAAATCGTGGAGGATGAGCAGCTTGCTCATGTCGTGCCCGACCTCGTCGTTGATGCGGTCGAAGGACTTGAGCTGCTCCCAGATGCTGCCGATGCCGAAGCCGAGCGGGGTGTAGACGCCGTCGTTCTTGATGCCGACCAGGTTGCGCTGGCTGTAGATGCAGTCGCCGGTGACGACGTAGCGGCCCTTCCGGGTGTCGATGGCCACGAACTGCTGGCCGAGCGTATGGCCGCCGGCGGCACTCCGGACATGGATGCCGGGCAGCACGTCGTCCTTGTCGCCGTCGATGAGATCCAGGCGATGCTCGGCGGCGGCCGAGATCGCCGTATGGATGTCGTCGGGATCGAGCGCCGAGGTCAAGAACCCGAAGCGCGCGGGGAGGGCGAGCGCCTCGATCCAGGTCATCAGCTCCGCCTTCTGCAGATGGATCATCGCCTTGGGGAACTGGTCGATCGAGCCGATATGGTCGTAATGCGCGTGGCTGACGAAGATGTGGTCGATCGAATCCGCGCCGACGCCGACCTCGTTCAGCAGGCGCACGGGCGAAATCCACTCGGGAATGTCGAACTTGACCGCCATCTCATGGCCGCCGCCTTCGTCCATGAAGCCGGTGTCGATCAGTACGTTGTGCTTGTCGCTCTGCGCCAGCACGAAGGCGAAGGGCACGTTGACCGGCGGTTCGTCGAAGGCGCCGAGCAGCAGGCTCGCCATCGGCTGGTTGCGGCTGCGCGCATATTCCAGGATGGTGAGCTTCCAATCCGGCGTCGGCTCTTTGGCTTTGGCAGGCATGCTGTTCCCCATCAGGTCGTTGAGTAGAGGCGGCCGAGGCTGCTCAAGCCCACGGCCACGATCAGGATTCCGCCCTGGAAGACGTACTGGTAGAAGGTCGGCGCGCCGAAGATCGCCAGGCCGTTGAAGCCGACCGCGATGATCAGCGCGCCGAACACGGTTCCCAGGATGTGGAACTCGCCGTCGCGCAGGGTCGCCGATCCCAGGAACACCGCGGCGAAGGCGGAGAGCAGATAGCCGTCGGCGGCGCTGGTCGTGCCGCTGCCGAGCGAGGAGGCGAGCAGGATGCCGGTCAGCGCCGCGCAGGCGCCGCAGATCATGAAGGCGATGATCTTCACCCGGTGCACCGGGATGCCGGAGAGGCGCGAGGCGACCGGGTTGCCGCCGACCGCCTGGATGCTCTGGCCGATCGAGGTGCGCTCGACCACGATCCAGAGCAGGGCGATCACCACCACCATGATCAGCACGTTGTGCGGAATGCCCCAGGACCTTCCCAGCGCGATGTCGACGAAGGAATCCGGAACGCCCATCGCGATCGGCGCGCCGGAGGAATAGGCGAAGTTGAGGCCGACGATGATCGTGCCGGTGCCGAGCGTCGCGATCACCGAGTTGACCCCGATCTTGGTGACGATGATGCCGTTGACGAAGCCGATCAGCGCGCCGACCAGGATGACGGCGAGGATGGCGACCGGCACCGGCAGGCCGACCCAGACCATGAGCCCGGTCACCAGCACGCCGAGGAAGCTCGCGGAGAAGCCGATGCTCAGGTCGAGCTCGCCGACGATGACGGCGACGGTCAGCCCGCCGGCGATGATCATGCCGAGCGAGGCCTGGTTCAGCACGTTGACGAAGTTGGAGACCGTGGGGAAGGCGACCGGCGCCAGGAACGAGAAGACGACGATCATCAGCAGCAGGCCGATGATGGTCCCGTATTTCGCCAGGAACGGCAGCACCGACAGGCGCAGCGAATGCGGCGGACGCTCCGGGGCGGTCTCGGTCTTGATCGTCTCGGCCATTCAGGCGCTCTTCCTGGTCTCGGAATGGGCATAGCTGGCATGGAGGATCGCCTCGCGTGTCGCTCCGGTGCCCTTCAGTTCCGCGGCGACCACGCCTTCGCTCATCACCAGCACGCGATCGCAGAGTCCCGGCAGCTCCTCGGCATCCGACGAGATCACGATGGTGGAGAGGCCATGCTCGGCGAGATCGCGGATGATGCGGTGGATCTCGGCGCGGGCGCCGACATCGACGCCGCGCGACGGCTCGTCCAGGATCAGGATCTTCAATTCCCGCGCCAGCCATTTCGCCAGCGCCACCTTCTGCTGGTTGCCGCCGGAGAGCCGCCCGACCGGGATCGCGGTCGACGGCGTCTTCACCAGCAGGCGCTTCACCAGCGACTCGGCCTGGCTGGTGCGCCGGCCCATCTTCAGCAGCGGCAGGAGCGGGGAGAGCTCCAGCGCCTTGAGGTTGGTGAGGCCGATATTGAAGGCGACGCTCTTCTCCAGGATCAGGCCCTCGGAACGGCGCTCCTCGGGCACCAGGCCGATCCCCGCCTGCATCGCCTCGACGGGAGAGCGCGGGGCGAAGGCGGCGCCGTCGAGCGTCATGGTTCCGCCGTGCGGCCGGTCGGCGCCGAAGATCATCCGCACCGTCTCGCTGCGGCCGGCGCCGACCAGGCCCGCGAGGCCCAGCACCTCGCCGCGATGGAGGTCGAAGCCGACATTCTTCACCATCGGCAGGCGGCGCAGGCCCTGCACGCGGAAGATCACGTCGCGCTTCAACACGGTATCCGATGCGGTCAGCGCCTCCGGCGCCGCGCCGCCGACGATGGATTCGACGAGGGCGCGCCGCGTCAGGTCCCCGCGCTCGAGCTGCAGCACGCGGCGGCCGTCGCGGAACGCCGTCACGCGGTCGCAGAGGTCGAGGATCTCGTCCAGCCGGTGCGAGACGTAGAGCACGGCGATGCCGCTCGCCGCCAGGTCGCGCACGATCTGGAACAGCCGCTCGGCCTCGGCGGCCGAAAGCGAGGCGGTCGGCTCGTCCATCACCATCAGCCGGCACTTGCGCACCAGGGCGCGGCAGATCGAGATCAGCCATTTCTCGGCCGTGGAGAGCCGCGCGATTTCACGGTCGAGCGGGAAGGCGATGCCGACCTTGGCGGCGATCGGCTTCACCTCGGCGGCGAGGCGGCGCCAGTCGACCATGCCGAAGCGCGTCGGCTTCGGCGCGCCCAGCATGATGTTCTCCAGCACGTTCAATTGCGGCACGAGATGGAGTTCCTGGTGGATGAAGCTCAGGCCGAGGCTGGTGGCCCGCTCGGGAGTCTCGACCACGGTCGGCTTGCCGTCGATGACGATCGTGCCGGCATCGGGCTGCTGCAAGCCGGCGAGCAGCTTGATCAGCGTGGACTTGCCGGCGCCGTTGGCGCCGACCAGCCCATGCACCTCGCCGGCCCGGATGTCGATGTCCACGCCGGCGAGCGCCTGGACGCCGCCGAAATGCTTGGCGAGGCCGCGAACCTCGATGAACGGGGCATCAGGTGCAGCCGGTTGCGGCCTCGCCGATGTCTGTTCCAGTGCCGGCACCGGACCTCGCCAAGCTATGCGTCGCTACTTCCCGAGGGCTTCGGGATGCTGCTTGGCGAAATCCTCGACGTTTTCCTTGGTGATGACAACCGCGGGCACCTCGACCGCCTTCGGCTGCCAGGCGGCCGGATCCTTCACCACCTCGGCCAGGGTCTGGACCATCTTGATGCCCTCGCCGGCGGAATCCTGCCAGGCGGTCGCGGTCATGAAGCCCTTGGTGACGGCGTCGATCGCCTGGGCGTTGCCGTTCTCGCCATAGACCTTCACGTCGGTGCGCGCCTGCTGGCGCAGGGCCGAGATGGCGCCCAAAGCGGGATCGTCCCAGCAGCCCCAGATCGCCAGCGGCTCGGAGCCGTCGGGATGCGAGGCCAGCCACGCCGTCGCGTATTGCGCGCCGTCCTGGAAATAGCCGGGGATGCGGACCTCGTTCTTGGTCACCTTGATGTCCGGGCTCTTGGCCAGGATCGCGTCGGCTACTTCCTCGCGGTCGCGGCAGACCTTGCCGGTGTGATAGGTGAGGAGCAGCACCGAGCCCTTGCCGCCGAGATCGGCGACCATCCGGTTGACGATCGGATCGGCCATCGGGCCGCCGCTGCCATTGGTGGCCGCGACGCCGTCGCCCATGCCGCCGCCCCAGGTGCCGACCGGGATCTTCGCGTCGTTGGCCGCCTTGATGCCGGCGCCGAGCGAGGTCACCGGGAACACCATGTCGACGATGGCGCCCGCTTTGCGCTGCACCAGGTTCTGGAACGCGGCATTGGCCTGGTCGGCATTGCCCTGGGCGTCGATCACCGAGACTTCCCAGCCGAGCTTCGCCGCTTCCTTGGTCGCCGCCTCGATGAAGCGGTGGTTGTTGTCCTCGGTCGCGGTGATCGAGACCAGACCGAGCAGGAACTTGTCTTGCGCCTGCGCCGAGGCGGCGATGGTACCGGTAGCAATCGAGGCCAGCAACGCAGCCGCGGCGACCGCGCGGGCGCCGGAAATCGCACGACGAGTCATGAATTGGTCCTCCCCATCAAAGCCCAGTCCCTGATCGCGAGACTTTCAGGCCACTCCCGGTCATTCCTGCCGCGCGTCAGCGCTTTAGCGGAACGTTTAGCTAATCGTTTCAGAAAGTGCTTGAGGGTACAAGGGGAATCTTCGAAACTCGCCTTGCCCGAGAACAA
Source organism: Dongiaceae bacterium (assembly GCA_035548715.1). Classification (GTDB taxonomy): domain Bacteria; phylum Pseudomonadota; class Alphaproteobacteria; order Dongiales; family Dongiaceae; genus Dongia. The sequence goes on along the minus strand of DASZSL010000088.1, from coordinate 76,217 downwards.
GCGGCGCGACGAACCAAGCCGCGGGCGCAGTGCAGGGATTTCGTCTTATGGCGACGATGAAGGATGTGGCCCGGCTCGCCGGAGTCTCGATCGCGACCGTTTCGGCGACCGTCAACCGCAGCGCCTTCGTCAGCCCCGAATTGCGCCGCCGCGTGACCGAGGCGATCCACGAGCTGGGCTACGCGCCGGACGGCGTCGCGCGCAGCCTGAAGCGCGGTCGCACCCAGCTCGTCGGCCTGATCGTCGCCGACATCACCAATCCCTTCTTCACCGAGCTCGTGCACGTGATCGAAGCGGCGATCCAGGATGCCGGCTATTCGGTGCTGCTCTGCGACACCGACGAGAATTTCGAGAAGGAGCGCGATTATCTGCGCATCCTGCGCACCCATCGCGTCGACGGCGTGATCCTGGCGCCGACCGGACAGTCCGGCGACTACGCGCAATTCCAGTCGCTGGAGGAGCGCCTGCCGCTGGTGCTGGTGGATCGCGCCCTGGCCGAGCTCAACGCCGACACGGTGACGGTCGACAATTTCGCTGCCGCCTTCGAGGTGACGGCGCATCTGCTCGACCTCGGCCATCGCGACGTCGCCACCATCGCCGGCCCGGAACATCTCACCTCGGGGCAGGAGCGCCTGCGCGGCTTCCGCACGGCGCTGGAGCAGCAAGGCGTTCCGCTGCGCGAGAATTTCGTGCGCTCGGGCAGCTTCCGGGAAGAGGAGGCGATGGCGGCGGCACTCGACCTGCTGCAGGGGCCGGGCCGGCCGTCCGCGATCTTCGCCGCCAACAGCCACATGATGATCGGCGTCATGCGCGCGATCTCGCAGCTTCGGCTGAATTGCCCGAAGGACGTCTCGGTGGTGGGCATCGACGATTTCCCCTGGGCCAACGCCTTCACCCCGCGCCTGACCGTCGTGCGGCAGCCGGTGGCGGAGATGGGATCTGCCGCGGTCAAGCTGCTGCTCGACCGCCGCGGCGACGGCGCGGAGCGCCCGCCGGTGCACCAGGTCCTGAAGCCGACCCTGGTCATCCGCGATTCCTGCGCGCGGGTGCGGCCGGCGTAGGACGCGGCCGCGCCGGGAGGTCCGGCGGCGCCGGCTCCCCATTGCCGCACATCCGTCGCGCTGGCATGGTGCGCGCGGCAACAACCGGGGAATAGCGCGCGATGGCGGCGCCCGATCTGATCGCTCTTGGCGAGCCGCTGGTCGAGTTCAACCAGCTGCCGGACGGCGATCTCTACAAGGCCGGCTTCGGCGGCGACACGTCGAACACCGCGATCGCCGCGGCGCGCCAGGGTGCGCGCGCCGGCTATTTCACCATCCTCGGCCAGGACCGCTTCGGCGACCTGCTCGAGGCGCTGTGGCGGCATGAAGGCGTCGATATCGCCACGGTGAAGCGCGATCCCGCGGCGCCGACCGGAATCTACTTCGTGACCCACGGCGCCGACGGGCACCACTTCCACTACTACCGCGCCGGCTCCGCCGCCAGCCGGATGACGCCGGCGGACCTGCCGCGCGACGCCATCGCCGCGGCGAAGATCCTGCACGTTTCGGCCATCAGCCAGGCGATCTCCGAGAATGCATGCGAGACCGTGTTCGCCGCGATGGACATCGCGCGTGCGGCCGGCGTGCGCGTCTGCTTCGACACCAACCTGCGCCTGAAGCTCTGGCCGCTGGAACGCGCGCGCACCTCCATCGACGCCGCGATCCGCCGCGCCGATATCCTGCGCCCGGCCTTCGACGACGCACAGAAGCTGACCGGCCTCGAGGACGCCGATGCGATCCTCGACCGCTATCTCGCCATGGGGCCGCAGCTCGTCGTCATGACCATGGGCAAGGACGGCGTGCTGCTGGCCGACGGCGCGCAGCGGCACCGCATCGCGCCGCACCGCGTGCAGGCGGTCGATGCGACCGGGGCCGGGGATACGTTCAACGGCGCCTTCCTCGCGCGCCTGATCGCCGGCGACGCGCCGCTCGACGCCGCGCGCTATGCCAATGCCGCGGCGGCGCTGAAGACCACCGGCTACGGCGCGGTGGCGCCGATGCCGCGCCCGGACGCGGTGCGGCGCTTCCTCGCGGGCCAGGCGGCCGAACTCGCAAGATGAGACGCCCGTCCGCTCGGATTCGGGCCGGGTTCGATTTTCCAACGCCGGCCTCTTGTCATCCCGGCCCGGGAGTCTCAGATTTACCGGGCAGGTAAGCGAACAGCCGGGGAGGGAAGAGCGATGTTGGTCGCTGCAATTCTCCGGGGCAAGCCGGACCGCCTGATCGGGCTGGAGGAAGGCCGCAGCCTTGCGGAAGCCACCCAGCTCCTGACCCGCGAGCGGATCGGCGCCCTGATCGTTCGAAACAGAGCCGGCGACATGATCGGCATCCTGTCGGAGCGCGACATCGTTCGCGCGATCGCCAGGGACGGTGCCGCCGTGATCGACCGGCCGGTCTCCAGCATCATGACCAGGGATGTCGTCTGCGTGACGCCCGAGGACGACATCGCCGAGGTGATGTCGCTGATGACGGAGCGGCGCTTCCGCCACCTGCCGGTCAAGAGCGGCAGCAGCCTGATCGGCATGGTCTCGATCGGCGACGTGGTGAAGCAGCGCGTCGAGGAGGCCGAAGGCGAGGCGCAACAGCTGCGCGAATACATCGCGAGCTGACCGGAGGTCACGTCGTTGCCGGGCTTGACCCGGCAATCTCGCTCCGTGTGGGAGAGAGATGCGCGGATCAAGTCCGCGCATGACGCCGCACTGACAGCTACTGCGCCGCCGGCTGCAGCGGGATGAGCCGCGCCTGAGGCAGGATCACCCGCACCGTCGTGCCGCGGCCGGGCTTGCTCGAGACCTCGATCCGCCCCTGGTGCAGCTCGATCAGGTTCTTGCAGATGGCGAGGCCGAGGCCGGCGCCCTCCTGCTGCGGATGCGCGGCGCGGTTCACCTGGACGAACGGCTCGAAGACGTGCTCCAGGTCCTTCTCGCTGATGCCGATGCCGGTATCCGCCACCGCCAGCACGAGGTTGCCGTTGCCGTCGAGCTCGGCCGAGATCGACACGGTGCCGCCGCTCGGCGTGAACTTCACCGCGTTGGTGGCGAGGTTGAGCAGCACCTGGGTCACCCGGCGCTGGTCGCCGTTGAGCGCCGGCAGATGTTCGGCGATCTCGGTCTTGAGGCGCAGGCCGCCGCGCTGGGCGCGCTCGCCGATCATGTGGACGCAGTGCTCGCACATGGCGGCGACGTCGATCGGCGTCTCGACCAGCTGGACCGTGCCGGAATCGATCTTCGAATAGTCCAGGATCTCGCTGATCAGCCCGTAGAGATGCTGCGCGCTGACCAGGATGTCGCCGGCATATTCGGCGATCTTGGCGTTCTGCGACTCCTTCCAGCGGTCGCGCAGGATCTGCGCGAAACCCATGATCGCGTTCAGCGGCGTGCGAAGCTCGTGGCTCATGTTGGCCAGGAACTCCGACTTTGCGCGGTTCGAGGCCTCCGCCGCGCGCCGCGCCACCATGAGCTGCCGCTCGAAGTTCTTGCGCTGGGTTATCTCCTGGACCGTGCCCTCGTAGTAGAGCGGCCTGCCGGAATCGTCACGCACCAGCCGCGCGTTCTCCTGGACCCAGATGCGCTCGCGGGTCTTGTGGCGAAAGACCTCGGACTCGAAATTGCGGACCTCGCCGTCGCGCTCGATCAGGTCGGCGAATTCCTGCCGGCGGCCCGGCTGCACGTACCATTCGGAGGCGATGTCCTGCACCGAGAGGATGAGCTCCTCCGGCGCGCTGTAGCCGTTGAGCTCGGCGAGCGCCCGGTTGGCCACCATCATGCGGCCGTCGATCGAGCTGATGTAGACGCCCTCGAGTGCGTTATCGATGATGCTGCGATAGCGCGCCTCGGCCTCGCGGAAGGCGCGCTGCGACTGCACCAGGTCGGTGACATCGACCATGGTGCCGAGGATCGCCGCATTGCCGTGATCGTCGCGCGCGAGCGTCGTGGAATCCGAGACCCAGAATCTCGACCCGTCGCGGCGCAGCATCTCGCAGACATGGTTGGAGACGCGGCCCGAGCGGACCAGCTCGCCGACATGCCATTCCCGGTCGGCGGGCCGCACGTAGAGGCGCTCGTTCTCCTTGCCGATCGCCGCGGCCAGGTCGGCCGGCGTCTCGTAGCCGAACATCCGGGCCATGGCCGGATTGGCCTCGATGACGCCGCCCTCGATCAAGGTTTGGTAGACGCCGATCTCCGAATGCTCGAAGATTTCTCGATATATCCTTTCGCGGTCCAACTCGGTCCCCTATCCCGCGCTCGGAGCATTCTTAGCGGGAAGCCCTGGCTTTAGGAAGCATTACCCGGGACTTGGCTGTCGCAAAATGGCACGGCACTTGCGTTGTCCGGAGCGGAATCGCGTCTGGAGGCGCTCGCCATGTTCTTGGTGAACATATCGGCCGCATCGGCCCAGGGACGACCGGTGGGACGACCGGTGGGACGACCGGCAGAACTTGCCGGGCCGGCCGCTTTGCCGGGGAGGGGACGGCCATGACCCCATCCTTGTTTCCGGTCCAGTCCATCCAGGCCCAGTCCATCCAGGCTGGCGGCCAGACGATCCAGCCGGAAGTCCTGGCGTCGATCCAGCAGGCCAGCGCCAGCACCGGCATGGACTTCTCCTACCTGATGGCCCAGGCCTCGCGGGAGAGCAGCTTCGACCCCGCCGCCAAGGCCACGACCAGCAGCGCCTCCGGCCTCTACCAGTTCGTCGAGCAGACCTGGCTCGGCGAGTTCCAGCAGCACGGGGCCGATTACGGCTATGGCGATCTCGCGAGTCAGATCGTCAAGCATTCGGACGGGCATTACAGCGTCGCCAACCCGACCGCGCGCAAGCAGATCCTCGATCTCAGGAAGGATCCGTCGCTCAACGCCGCCATGGCCGCCGAGCTCGCCGCCGACAACAAGACCAAGATGGAAAAAGCGCTCGGCCGCTCGGTCAGCGCCACCGACCTCTATCTGGCGCATTTCCTCGGCCTGAGCGGCGCGCTGCGCTTCATCCGCACCATGGAGAGCAGCCCGGAGACGACCGGTGCCGCGATGTTTCCCAGGGCCGCCGCGTCGAACAACTCGGTATTCTACACCAAGGACGGCCGGGCGCTGACCGTCAGCGAGATCTACGGAAAGATCGAGGCCAACATGACCTCGAGCCAGGCGGCCTTCGCTTCCCTCGACACGACGCCGGCCGGCACGGCCGTCGCCTCGGCGGCGGGCAGCAGCAGCGGGACGCTGCAGGGCTTCAGCAATCCGGGCAGCATCCTTTCGCCGCTGATGCTGGTGACGCTGGCGGCCATGCCGACGGCACAGGAAGAGCAGAACCAAAGCTATTCGCCCAAGCACGGGGCCATCCGCACCCATGCCGCCGCGAGCATCAACCCGATGGCGGCGCTCGGTCTGGGCTGAAAGTCGATTGCGTCACCGGCGGGGGCGACCTGCGGATCTCGGGCCGACCCGGCACCAGATGCCCGGATCCAGCCCGGGCATGCTGGGCACGATTACTCGCTGCGCCCTTCGAGCATCTTGCGGCCGGCTTCGGTGAGCTTGCAGACCAGCCAGTCGGGCTTCAGCGGGTTGGTGAACCAGGGTTCGGCCCAGCCGTGGTCGATGCAGAAGCGCACGGTGCGGCTGCTGACCTTCTGGCCCCATTCGTCGAACAGCGGCAGCTTGCCGCCGGGCTGCTTCAGCCCGCGCGCGAGCCAGGCGATCTCCACGGCGTGGGGATGATCGTTCTTCACCGCTATCGTCAGACTGCGCGCCATGTGCTCCCCCGTTTTGATCTCGTCCAGACGATACAAAAGTTTCTTTCAAAAGCCAATGCTTATCCGGAGAACCTAAAGTCCGAGGCGAGGAATCTCGATGGCCGGACAGCGGTCCATCACCACGTCCAGGCCGGCGGCGCGCGCCTTGGCGGCCGCGGCTTCGTTGACGACGTCGAGCTGCATCCAGACCGTCTTGGCGCCGATCTCGATTGCCTCCAAGGCGGGTGCCGCCGCGGCTTCGGAATTGCGGAAGATATCGACCATGTCGATGCGCCCGGTCTCCGCCTGGGGGATCTCCTTCAACGAAGCATATACCCGCTCGCCATTCAGAGTCTGCCCGGCGAGTCCGGGATTGACCGGGATCACTCTATAGCCGTGGCGTTGCAGGAAGCGCATCACCCCATGGCTCGGCCGCTCCGGCTTCGGGCTGGCCCCGACGAGGGCGATGACCTTGGTCCGGGACAGGATGTTGCGGAGGAAGGCGTCGTCGACCTTTTCCGGCATCAGCAGCCTTTCCATTCGGGCTTGCGCTTCTGCAGGAAGGCGTCGATGCCCTCGGCCGCATCCATCGCCATCATGTTCTCGGCCATGACCTTGCTGGCATACTTGTAGGCGTCGCTGACGCCCATCTCCGCCTGCCGATAAAAGGCCTCCTTGCCGATCTTCAAGGTCAGCGGCGACTTGGCGACGATCTCGGTCGCCAGCGCCAGCGTCTCCTCCATCACCTGCGCCGTCGGCGCCAGGCGGTTGACCAGGCCCATCTTCAGCGCCGTCTGGGCGTCGACCAGGTCGCCGGTCAGCAGCATCTCCATCGCCTGCTTGCGCGGCACCACGCGGCTCAAAGCCACCATCGGCGTCGAGCAGAACAGGCCGATATTCACCCCGGGCGTCGCGAAATGCGATTCCTCGGCGGCGACCGCGAGGTCGCAGGTGGCGACGAGCTGGCAGCCCGCCGCCGTCGCGATGCCCTGGACCGAAGCGATCACCGGCTGGGGCAAGGTGAGGATCCGCTCCATCATCTCGGCGCAGAGGCCGAACACCTTCTCATAGAACGCCCGGCTGGGATCGCCGCGGAGCTCCTTGAGGTCGTGGCCCGAGCAGAAGGAGGGGCCTGCGCCGGTGACGATCACCACGCGCACGCCCGCATCGGCCCTGATGCGGTCGAGCTCGGCCACCATCGCTTCCATCAGCGCCACCGAGAGCGCGTTGCGTTGCGCCGGGCGGTTCAGGGTCAGCGTCGCGATGCCGTCCTCGTCGGATCGCAGCAGGAGGTCGTTGACGGTCATCGTTCGATCATCCGCAGCACGGAGTGGAAGAGGGGATTGTCCGGCTCGGCGAGGGCGCGGGTGATCGAGAAATGGTGATGTCCGGGCAGGACCATGAACTCGCTCTCCAGGCCTTGATCGACGCGCTTGCGGTGATAGCGCCGCGACTGGTCGATCCACAGTTCCGGCTCGTCGCCGCCGACCGCGACCACGGCGGGCGCCGCGATCTCGGTCTCGATATGGAGCGGACTGAGCCGCGCGATGTCCTGCGGGGTCAAATGCACGTCCTCGCGCACCGGGATCCGGGTGACCGGCGCCAGGTCGTAGATGCCCGTCACCAGCACCGCACCCCGGATGAAACCACCGGCGGGCGCGTCGTTCCAGTCGCGGCAGAGCATCATGGCCGCGAGATGCGCCCCCGCCGAGTTGCCGGCGACGATCATCCGGTCGGGATCGCCGTTGATCGCGGACGCCTGCCCGCGCAGCCAGTCGATCGAGGCGGCGACCTGCTCGACCACGGTCGCGAGGCCGACGGCCGGGCAGAGGTCGTAATCCATCAGGGCGACCGCGGCGCCGGCCTCGACCAGGGGCTCGGCGATGAAGCCGAAATGGTCTTTGGAGAGCGCCCGCCAATAGCCGCCATGGATGAAGGCGATCACGGGCGACCCCGGGCGCCTCGCGGGAAAGAGGTCGAAGAGCTGCAGCGGGCCCGGGCCGTAGCGCTCGTTGCGCCGGTGCGGGATCCGGTCGCGCATGGCGGCGGTGGCGGCGAAATCCTCGGCGAGCCAGGTCTCGTGATCCGGCACGGCGATCCGCGGCATGAAATGCCTGGTGAAATCCGCGTCCGATAGTCCTTGATACGGGCTCATCCCAACCCCACGCCCAACCCATGTTCTTGACCGGCGCCGAGGCATACTCTCCGCTCGCGTGGCCGAAAGTCCATGATTCTGAGAGATTATTTGACGGTATTATGATACCGTTTACATAACATATTGATATTGCTTATATTTATTTCAGGCATGGGCGAGCTCGTGGTTGACACTGCGGAACGCCCCCTCTATACACCGCCGCGATCCGCGGGCTGGCCCCGCTGGCCAACGAAACCGAGTGAACCCGATGCAACTCACCAACTCCACCTATTCCGCCAAGCCGGCGGAGATCGTGAAGAAGTGGGTCCTGATCGACGCCGAGGGCGTCGTTCTCGGCCGGCTTGCTTCGATCGTCGCCAACCGGCTGCGCGGCAAGCACAAGCCGAGCTACACCCCGCACATGGATTGCGGCGACAACGTCATCATCATCAACGCCGCCAAGGTGCATCTCACCGGCCGCAAGGCGGAGCTTGAGAAGTTCTACTGGCACACCGGCCATCCCGGCGGCATCAAGGAGCGCACCTGGGGCAAGATCCTGGGCAGCAAGCATCCCGAGCGCCTGATCGAGAAGGCGGTGGAGCGCATGGTGCCGCGCGGGCCGCTGGGCCGCCGGCAGATGAAGAATCTCAAAGTCTATCCGGGTGCCGAGCACCCGCATGCGGCGCAGCAGCCCGAGACGCTGAACGTCGCCGGCATGAATCCGAAGAACAAGCGGGGTTGATCCTGATGGCTACCGAAACCCAACGTCTGACCGACCTGAAGGACCTCGGCGGCGCCGCGCGCGCGGCCGCCGTGGCCGGCAAGGCGACCGAGGCCGCCCCGCGCTATGAGCGCAAGGTCGACGCCCAGGGCCGCTCCTACGCGACCGGCAAGCGCAAGGACGCGATCGCCCGCGTCTGGATCAAGCCGGGCAAGGGCGTCATCACCGTGAACGGCAAGGACAGCGCGGTCTACTTCGCGCGCCCCGTGCTGCGCATGATCATCAACCAGCCGTTCGGCATCGTGAATCGCGCCGGCCAGTTCGACGTGGTCTGCTCGGTCTCCGGCGGCGGCCTTTCCGGCCAGGCCGGTGCGGTGCGCCACGGCATCTCCAAGGCGCTGACCCATTACGAGCCGGATCTGCGCCCCGCGCTGAAGAAGGAAGGCTTCCTCACCCGCGACAGCCGCACCGTCGAGCGCAAGAAGTACGGCCGCCGCAAGGCCCGCCGGAGCTTCCAGTTCTCGAAGCGCTGATCTCTCGATTGCGCCTGGGCGACGGCAAGGGCCGCGGGATCACCCCGCGGCCCTTTGCTTTTCCGGCTCGACCGACTGTACGCTCTTCCCGTGGGGCGATGGCATGGAGGTCGCGATGCGCAAGACCAGGCAAACGCCGGGCGGCGATCAGCCGCTCGATCAAGAGGCCTTGGACCGGGTGGTGGGCGGAATGGACGTGAAGATCGACCAGGTGACGTCCACGGTGAATACGGCCGCCTCGGGCGGCCTCGGCAGCAATGTTCTGGGCGGCATCGTCAAGAACGTGGTCGAGGGCATCAAGGGCAAGGACCGGCCGAGCTGATCGATGTCGTGCGGGGCGGGCTCTTCCCGCCGCCGATCCAAGGTTGAGGTGGCGGGATGAGCGGAAGCGACGTGATCGTGATCGGCGCCGGGATCGCCGGCGCTGTTGCCGCGACCGTGCTTGCCAAGAGCGGGCTCGACGTCGCCATCATCGAGGCGCGCGACCGCGTCGGCGGTCGCGGCTACGCCCGCAACTTCGCCGATACCGAGGACGTGCTGGATTTCGGCGGCGCCTGGATCACGCCGTGGCAGGAGCGGATGCGCCGGCTTTGCCGCGAGCATTGGATGGATCTCCGATCCCGCGTGCCGGTCGGCGAGCGGCGCTTCTTCCGCGACGGCGGCCTGCAGCGCGAGGTGACTTCCGCCGCCGACCGCCCGGCGCACGAGCGCGCCATCGCGCGGATCGCCGCCGACGCGATCCTGCTGAAGATGGGCCATGCGCAGGACGAGCGGGGACGCGACATCGCCCAGGTCAGCTTCGCCGACTATCTCGATCGCGTCTCGCCGCCGCCGGCGACGCGCGAGCTGCTGAGCGCCTGGTGGTGCCAGTCGGGCAACGGCGACAAGACCCAGGTGCCGGCGGCGGAACTGCTGGCCAGCTCCGCCTATGGCGACGGTCTGACCGAGGCGATGGCGGACGTCTGGGCCGACACCATCGTCGGCGGCGTCTCGGAGCTGGTGACGCGGATGATCGTCACCTCCGGCGCGAAGCTGGTGACCAGCCGGCCGGTCTCCGCGATCGTCACGTCGAAAGACGGCGTCTCGGTCTCGGCCTCGGGCGACGAGCCGTTCACCGCGAAGGCGGCGATCGTCGCGACGGGAATCAACCCGCTGCGCAACATCGCGTTCGAGCCGGCCCTGCCGGCGGCGAAGGCCGCGGCGATCGGCGTCGGGCATCTCGGCCGTGCGGTCAAGGTCTGGGCCAAGGTCACCGGCGTTCCCGACGGCATCATGGTCTCGGGCGGCGGCAGCGGCATCGAATGGATGTTCAGCGAGCGCGAGACCAGCGACGGCGCGACGATGCTGGTCGGCTTCGGCGTCGCCGCCAATGGCTGGGAGCCGGACCTGCCCAAGGACATCGAGCAGGCCGTCGCCCGCTTCTTCCCGGAAGCGAAGATCGTCGCCACCGACTGGCACGACTGGAACGACGATCCCTATTCGCTCGGCGCCTGGGTGGCTGCGAAGGTGGGGGCGGAGGAGGCGACCGCCGCCGCGACCTGGACGCGCGAGGGCCCGCTGGCCTTCGCCAGTTCCGACTTCGCCGCCGAGCAGGCCGGCTGGTTCGAGGGTGCCGCGATCTCCGGCGAGGCCGCGGCGCAGGAGATCCTGGCCTTCTTGGGGAAGGACTAGGCGTCAACGGCAATAGATGCGGTCGGTGCCCGACCACTCGGCCGTCGCGTGGCTCGATCGGGCGAAGCCGCGCCTGGATTCTGCATCCCAGGAGCGCGGAACCGTCGCTTGATCGATCGGCCCCTGTCCGCTAGCTAAGGCGGGCAAGTTCGGACGGGAAGGTGCCTCATGGCGGCGACGGCCAGGGTTTTCATCGACGGCGAGGCGGGGACCACGGGGCTCGGCATCCGCGAGCGCCTGCTGGCCGCCCGCGACATCGAGGTCAGGAGCATCGCCGCCGAGCATCGCAAGGATCCCAATGCCCGCCGCGACCTGATGGGCGAGGTCGATCTCGTCGTGCTCTGCCTGCCGGATGCGGCGGCGAAGGAATCCGTCGCCCTGGCCGACGGGCTCGGCAATGCGGCGCCGCGGATCCTCGATGCCAGCACCGCGCATCGCGTGGCGCCGGGCTGGGTCTACGGCTTCGCCGAGATGGCGCCGGGCCAGGCGAAAAGGATCGCCGAGGCGAAGCATGTCGCCAATCCCGGCTGCTACCCGACCGGCGCCATTGCGCTGCTGCGCCCGCTGGTCGAGGCGGGGCTGATCCCCTGCAGCTATCCGGTCACCATCAACGCGGTCAGCGGCTATTCCGGCGGCGGCCGGCAGATGATCGAGGACCATGAGCGGACCGGCGGCCCGGCCTTCGAGCTCTACGGCCTCGGCTTCGAGCACAAGCACATCCCGGAGCTGATCGAGAACGCCAAGCTGACGCGCCGGCCGATCTTCGTGCCGTCGGTCGGCCATTTCCGCCAGGGCATGCTGGTCTCGATCCCGCTCCATCTGGACACCCTGCCGGGCAAGCCGGGCGGCGCCGATCTCCGCGATGCGCTGGCCAGGTATTACGAGGGCACCGCCCTGGTCAGCGTGCCCGAGGCGGAGAGCAACGGGCGCCTGGAAGCCGAGGCGCTGAACGACACCGACAAGCTGGAGCTGCGCGTGTTCAAGACCGATACCCATCATCAGGCCGTGCTGGTGGCGCGGCTCGACAATCTCGGCAAGGGCGCATCCGGTGCCGCCGTGCAGAACATCCGGCTGATGCTCGGACTGGATCGCGCCTGATGGCCGGCATCATCATCCCTTTCGAGGGCGTCATGCCGCGCATCGCCGCCGACGCCTTCATCGCCGAGACCGCGGTCATCATCGGCGACGTCGAGATCGGTCCCGGCGCCAGCATCTGGTACGGCTGCGTGCTTCGCGGCGATGCCAGCAGTATCCGCGTCGGCGCCCGCACCAATATCCAGGACGGCACCGTCATCCATGTGAACAGCCCGCGGGAGGGCACCACCGCGACCAACACCGTGATCGGCGATGACGTGACGGTCGGGCACATGGCGCTGATCCATGCCTGCACGCTGGAAGACAAGAGCTTCGTCGGCATGAAGGCCTGCGTGATGGACGGCGTCGTGGTGGAAGGCGGTGCCATGGTCGCGGCCGGTGCCTTGGTGACGCCGGGCAAGCGGGTCAAGAGCGGCGAGGTCTGGGCCGGCAGCCCGGCCAAGCTGATGCGGCCGGTGAGCGCGAAGGAGGCGGCCTATCTCGCCCATGCCGCCGAGCACTACGTGGAGCTCGCCCAGACCTACCGGCGATGAGCGGAGGCGGCATCGCCATTCGCGACGCGGTTCCCGGCGATGCGGATGCGCTCGCGGCGATGGCGCAGGAATTCGCCGACGAGCTGGCGGCGCTCCCCGTCTCGGCGAATGCGCCGGAAGTCCCGGAGCCCGACATTGCGCTGACTTCCGATATCCTGATGCGCGATCTGTTCGGCGCCGAGCCGCACGCCCATGTCCTGCTGGCCGAGATCGGCGGCCGTCCCGCCGGCTATCTCATGTACCATTTCGGCTACTGGCCGGCGGACGCCGCGGCGGCGCTGCATATGGTCGATCTGTTCGTCCGCCTCCCGGCGCGCCGTCATGGCGTCGCCCGGGCGCTGATCCGGGAAGCCGGCGCCCTGCTGCAGCAGAAAGGCGGGCGGCGGCTGATCTGGACCGTGTGGGACCAGAATCACGCGGCGATCGCCTTCTACCGCCGTCTCGGTGCCCGGTTCTTCGCCGAAGAACGTCTGATGACGCTTCGACTGTAACCGAACCGACACGCCGGCGCGGATGCAGAGCAGCCTTGCGGTCCGGCCTCTTGACTATGTTCCGCCGGGCCTCAAGTCTACCGCCATCCGCCCATCATAGGATTCCCGCACATGCCGACCTTGTTCGACCCGATTGAGCTTGGGGCTATTCACGCGCCCAACCGCATCCTGATGGCCCCGCTGACCCGGGGCCGCTCGACCAAAGAGCATGTCCCGACGCCGCTGATGGCCGAGTACTATGCCCAGCGCGCCGGTGCCGGCCTGATCATCTCGGAGGCGACCGGCATCAGCCGCCAGGGCCTCGGCTGGGCCTTTGCGCCGGGCATCTGGAACGAGGCGCAGGTCGAAGCCTGGAAGCCGATCGTGGCGGCCGTGCACAAGGCCGGCGGGCGCATCTTCTCCCAGCTCTGGCATATGGGCCGCATCGTGCATCCGGATTTCCTCGGCGGCGCCAAGGGCGTCTCGGCCTCGGCCACGACCGCGCCCGGCGAGATCCGCACCTATGAGGGCAAGAAGCCGCACCAGGAGGCGCGGCCGCTGGCGCTCGAGGAGATCCCCGGCGTGATCGAGGACTACCGCCGCGCGGCGCGGAATGCGATGGCGGCCGGCTTCGACGGCGTGCAGCTCCATGCGGCGAACGGCTATCTGATCGACCAGTTCCTGCGCGACGGCACCAACAAGCGCACCGACGGCTATGGCGGCCCGATCGAGAACCGCCTCCGGCTGCTGAAGGAGGCGACCCGGGCCCTGGTCGAGACGGTGGGCGCCGACCGGACGGCGGTGCGGCTCTCCCCCAACGACGATCCGCAGGGCTGCGGCGATTCCGACAGCGAGGCGCTGTTCGTCGCGGCGGTGACCGCGCTCAACGCGTTCAACCTCGCTTTCCTCGAGATGCGCGCCTCGCGGCCGGAGAGCTCGTTCCGCCCGGCGACCCGCGACATCGTTCCGCAGATCCGCAAGGCCTATAAGGGCACGCTGATCCTCAACTCCGACTATCACCTGAAGGACGCGACCGAGGCGCTTGCCTCGGGACGCGCCGACGCCATCGCCTTCGGCCGCACCTTCCTGGCCAATCCGGACCTGCCGGCGCGCCTGAAGGCGAACGCGCCGCTCAACACGCCGAACGTGGACACGTTCTATACCCAGGGGGCGGAAGGCTACACCGATTACCCGACGCTGGACCGCGTTCCGGCAGAGTAACCAGCGGGCACAATTCAGTGGGTCATTTCCTGCGTCTCGCCGTGGCGTTGGGCCTCATCACCGCGGTGGGACCCTTCGCCATCGACATGTACCTGCCGGCGCTGCCCTCGATCGGCGCCAGCCTGAACGCCGGCCCGAATGCGGTGCAGGCGACGCTGATGGCGTTCTTCATCGTGTTCGGCGTCTGCCAGCTTTTCTACGGGCCGCTGGCCGACATCGTCGGGCGCAAGCTGCCGATCTACGGCGGGCTGGCGCTGTTCGCCGTCGGGAGCATCGGTTGCGCGCTTTCCGGCGACGTCACGACGCTGATCGCCTTCCGCGTCCTGCAGGCGCTCGGCGCCTGTGCCGGCATGGTGGTGCCGCGCGCCATCGTGCGCGACCTCCACACCGGGCACGAGGCGACCAGGCTGATGTCGATGCTGATGCTGGTGATGAGCGTCTCGCCGATCCTCGCGCCTTCGATCGGCAGCTTCGTCATCGCGGCGGTCGGGTGGCGCGGCGTCTTCTGGGCGCTGACCGTCGCCGCGGCGGTGGCGCTCGGTCTCACCGCCTTCGTGCTCGAGGAGACGCGGCCGCGGGCGTTGCGCGGCGGCAGCTCATGGCTCGGCGCGTTCCGCTCCTATGGCCATCTGCTGAAGGATTGGAGCTTCGTCGGGCTGACCATGGTGGGCGGCTTCGGCATCTCGGCCTTCTTCGCCTATCTCGGCAGCGCCGCCTTCGTGCTGATCGACCATTACGGCCTGACGCCGGGCCAGTTCAGCCTCTGCTTCTCGCTCAACGCGGCCTCGTTCTTCGGCTTCAGTCAGCTCACCGGCATTCTCACCAAGCGCTTCGGCCTGCCGCCGGTCATCCGCGCGGCGGGCGGTGGCATGGCGCTCGCGATGGCGATCACCGCGGCGCTGGTGCTGGCCGGGTTCGACAGCCTGCCCGTGATGATCGTCGGCCTGTTCATCGGCTACGGCTTCCTGGGCCTGGTGCTGCCTACCAGCGCGGTGCTCTCGCTGGAGCATCACGGCGCCGTCGCCGGCACGGCCTCGGCGCTCTCCGGGGCGCTGCAGATGGTGACCGGCGCCGCGATCATGGCGCTGGGCGGCCTGTTCGCCGACGGCACCGCGCAGCCGATGATCGCCACGATCGCGGTCAGCGCGGTCCTGGCCTGGTTCACCGCGGTGGCGGTGCTGCGCCGGCCGCGCTCCGAAGTGTGCGAGGCAGCCTAGCCCGCGTCTAGGCGACCTGGATCTGCGCGCTCTCGACATGGACGACGACCGTGTGGGTGCCGTCGGTCGCCGTGTACGTGGCATAGGTTCCGTTCGGGATGCCGTCGCCTTCGGTCGAGTTGGTGACGTCGGAAACCTGGGTGAACCCGGCGGCGAGCGTGACCTTGTCGCCGCTTTCCGCGGCGATCCAGAGCTCTCCTGCGCCGTCCGTCATGTCGAGCACGGCCGTGATGCTCAAGGCTTCGCCGGTGCCGGAGCCGAGCGTGTCGTCGAGGCCGTTGCGGATGTCGAGCACCTCGACCGAATGGACGCGGTCGGTGAAGCCGCTGTCGAAGCCGATATCCGCGCCGTTCCCGAAGGTCAGGCGGTCGGTCCCGTCGCCGCCGTAGAACATGTCCTGGGAATCGTAGACCAAGGTGTCGTTGCCGCCGTTGCCGTAGAGCGTGTCGGTCCCGCCATTGCCGACCAGGACGTCGTTGCCGGATCCTGCCGTCAGGACGTTGTCGTATGCATCGCCGACCAGGATTAGGTCGGCGGTGCTGGCGCTCTGGTCGATGGCATGGGTGGCGCTGCTCATCAGATCCACGGCGACATTCGCGGTGTCGTTCGAACCGTTGGTGGCGGCGATCTCGTAGGTGAAGCTGCCGCCGGTCGCGCCGCTGTCGAGCGTGACCTCCTGGCCCCAGCCGAGATCGGTGACCGTGAGCGAATGCGCATCGGCGGTTCCGGTCACCGAGATGCCGTCGCTTGGCCCGTCATTGGCCATCAGCCAGGAGTTGGCGATGCTGAAGTCGTCGGTCAGGGTGAAGATGTGATCGTCGGAAGCGGTCGCGGCCGGCGTCGTGATCGTAAGGGAGGCGGTCGAGGTGTCGCCGTCGCCGTCGACGATCGTGTACTGGAAGTCCTCCGCCGCCGTGGCCGCGCCGGCATGGTAGCTGTAGCTGCCGGCATCGGTGCCCGTGAGATCGATCTGCAGCTCGCCGCCCTGGCTGGTCGTGTAGATCGTCAGCACCCCGGTCGCGGCATCGTAGCTGTAGTTCGCGGGGTCGTCGTTCGTGGTGAGCGTGCCCGAGGCGTCTATCGTGTAGACGTGGCTGCCGTCGGTCAGCGCGCTGATGCGCGCAATGCCGTCGGCGCCGGCCGTATCGTTGGCGAGCACGTTGCCCGAGGCATCGCCGCAATTGCAGGTCACGGCGCTGTCGGCATTCGCGACCGGCACGTCGTCGATGACTGTGATCGTGACATCGCCGCTCGCGCTCCGGCCCGCGGAATCGGTGACGGTGACCGTGAATTCTTCGCCGGTATTCGTGTTCCGGCCCTGGACGTCGTCATTCGTCATCGCCGAGGCCAGGGTATAGGTGTAGGTGAGCTCTCCGGTGGCGGCGTCCCAGCCGGTGACGGTCAGCGTGCCGTGGCTGCCTTTGATCGCGGCCGTGTTGCTCGGATCGGTGAGATCGACGGTCACGCCGTCGATCGTGATGCTCTGCACGCCGCTCGATGCGGAAACATGGACCGTGCCGGTGGTGGTCTCCGCATCGGAGGAAGGATCCGAGCCGATCGATAGGGCGGCCTCATCGACCTCGGCGCTCGAATTGCCGATGGCGAGGCTGCCGGCGACGGTCGAGCCGGGCCGCAGGTCGATCTCCTGCCGGATCGCATTGTCGATCAGACGATAGCCGAGCTCGGTCTGGTCCAGCGGGCCGACCGCCGCGAGGCCGCCGAGGCCGCCGCCGGGCGCGAAGGCCGCCAGCAGGTGGCCGCTGGGCTCGCCTTGCGCGCCGGTCGCAGGGCCGGCCGCGGTCTGGATGTCGAGCGTCGGATCGGTCTGCGCCAGCACCGAGGCGACATCGACCGGCCGGCCATCCGCGGTCTCGATGATCACCGGCGCCCGCTCGTTGGCGGCGACGTAACCCTGCAGGACGATCGTCGTGTCGCCGACGCGGATCGCGAGGTTGCCGTCACCGGTCTTGGCTTCGAACGCCGCGGCGTCGAGAAAAGGCGGGGGCAGCGCGACGGTCGCTCCCGGCGTGACGGTCATCCGGATCTCGTGGTCCGCGGGAATGATCGACTGCCCGAGCGTCGCCTGCGTGGGCAAATGCCGTGTCGCGGCCGCGCCGACGAGCTCTGCGATGTTGACGATGTTGACGGTCATGCGGCCCCCATTCCTGCCGGAGAAGCGGTTCAGCCGGGGACTCCTGCATGCATATTTCCAGCGCGTTTCCGGTCGATGCGCAGTCCGTCGCGGCTCCTGTCAGTCAAACGACGGAGCGCACCGGATCATGCATGTGCGGCGCATGCAGGTTGCGCATGCCGTACATGCCGCGCAGCGGCGCGGCGGAAACATCGCGTTACATGATCGCGTGAGACACGGCCGGGCCGGCCGGACCCGATCCGATCCGGGAGGGTCTCCGCGTCGCGGCGCTTAGACCGCCTTCACATTGGCGAGGAAGCGCTCGACCCCGGTGCGCAGCGACTGCGACTGGGTGCTGAGCGCCGAGGTGACCTCGGCCAGCCGGGCGGCGGCGTTGCGGGACTCGCCGGCGGCGCTGACCACGGTGCCGATGCTGTCGCTGACGCTCCGCGTGCCGTCGGTCGCCTGGCCGACGCTGCGCACGATCTCCTGGGTTGCCGCGCTCTGCTGCTGGACCGCGGCTGAGACCGAATTCGTGAGCTGGTTGATCTGCTCGATGATGGTGGCGACACCCTGGATCGCCGAGACGGAGCGCTGAGTCTCGCTCTGGATGGCGCCCACATGGCTGGCGATCTCGTCGGTCGCCTTGGCGGTCTGGCTGGCGAGGTTCTTCACCTCCGAGGCCACCACGGCGAAGCCCTTGCCGGCCTCGCCCGCGCGCGCCGCCTCGATCGTCGCGTTCAGGGCCAGCAGGTTGGTCTGGCTGGCGATCTCGTTGATGAGCTGGACGATGGCGCCGACCTTCTCGGCGGCGATGGCGAGGCCCTTGATCTGCTCGTTGGTCTGGCGCGCCTGGGTCGCCGCCTCGCCGGCGATCTGGCTGGACTGCGAGACCTGGCGGGTGATCTCGGTGATGGTGGTGGAGAGCTCCCCCGTGGCGCTGGCCACGCTGCCGACGCTGCTCGCGGTCTGCGACGAGGCCTCGGTCGCATGGCCGGCCTCGCCCGCGGTCTGCTCGGCGCTGCTGGACATCGACTGGACCGCCTGCTGCATCGCCTGCAGGGACTGCGCGACGTCGCTCAGGCCCTTCGACATCTCCGAATCGAAGGAGCGGCAAAGCTGCTCCAGCGCCTGCGCACGGCTGCTTTGGGCGGCATGTGCCTCGGCCTGCTGCTGCGAGAGCTGCTGCGCGCGAACCGAGTTGTCCTTCAGCACGCCGAGTGCCTGGGCCATGGCGCCGACCTCGTCCCGCCGGTCGCGGCCGGGCACTTCGGTCGCCATGTCGCCGGCGGCGAGCCGGCTCATCGCGTCGGTCATCGCCTTGATCGGGCGCACGACCGCGCGCGAGGTCACGGTAAGCACCGCGATCACCGCGGCCGCGGCAGCGGCGATCACGACGGCGAGCACGACGAACAGCGTCTGCAGCCGGGCGTCGATGTCGCTCTCGATCGCATCGGCGCTGTGCTGGATCGCGTCGCTGGTGTCGCCCATCTTGATCTCGAGCGCCTCGAACTTCTCGATGAAGGCCGGGAAGCCCTCCTGGGCGGCGTCATTGTCGGTGAAGGACTGATCGACGAGCTGCTTGGCGCCTTCGATATAGGGGGCGAGTGCCGGGCCGACCGCGTCGAGCGCCGCGCGCGCCTCCGGCGGCAGGTCGAGCTGTTTGTTGGCGGCGATATGCTCCTCGAAGTCCTTGATGTGCTCGGCGGTATCCTCCGCGACCTTCGCCTGGGCGCTCTGGTTTCCGGCGCGGCCCTCGCGCAGCGCCATCAGCACGTCGGCGCGCAGCGCGTCGTGCATCATGTCCGCTTCCATCTGGTTGCGGATCGCCGCGGCGATGACGTTCACGCGGGCGGTGCCCTTGGCGGCCTCCCGGGTGCCCCAGATGCCGAGCGCGCTGACCACGGCCAGCGCCAGGATGGCGATGCATCCGGCGAGCAGGAACCGCTTTCCGATGGTCAAGATACCCCTCCCTCCCAGAAGATAGGTCTTGCAACCTAGCGCCGGAAAGTTAACCAAAGGATAAGGCTGCCTATAAGCAAAACGGCCGGTGCCCCAAGGGCACTAAGCAAAACGGCCGGGGCTTTTGGCCCCGGCCCCAGGGGCGCAAAGCAAAACGGCTGGGACTTTTGGCCCCGGCCCCAGGGGCGCAAAGCAAGACGGCCGGGGCTTATGGCCCCGGCCCCAAGGGCACTAAGCAAGACGGCCGGGGCTTTTGGCCCCGGCCGTGGAGTTTCCGGAAGAGGTCCGGCTCACGAAGAATAGTACATCTGGAACTCGATCGGGTGGGGGGTGTGCTCCAGGGCATAGACCTCTTCCCACTTCAGCTCGAGATAGGAGCTGATGAAATCATCGGTGAAGACATCGCCCTTCTTCAGGAAGGCGTTGTCCTTCTCCAGGCTCTCCAGCGCCTCGCGCAGCGAGCCGCAGACCGTCGGAACGTTCTTCAGCTCTTCCGGCGGCAGGTCGTAGAGGTTCTTGTCCATCGGGTCGCCCGGATGGATCTTGTTGGCGATGCCGTCCAGCCCCGCCATGACCATCGCCGCGAAGGCGAGGTAGGGGTTGGCGAGCGGATCGGGGAAACGCACTTCGACGCGCTTGCCCTTCGGGCTCGCCACGTACGGGATGCGGCAGGAGGCCGAGCGGTTGCGCGAGGAGTAGGCGAGCAGCACCGGCGCCTCGAAGCCCGGGATCAACCGCTTGTAGGAGTTGGTCGTCGGGTTGGTGAAGGCGTTGAGCGCCTTGGCGTGCTTGATGATGCCGCCGATGTAGAACAGGCACATCTCCGAGAGATCGGCGTAGCCGTTGCCGGCGAACAGCGGCTTGCCGTCCTTCCAGATCGACTGGTGGACGTGCATGCCCGAGCCGTTGTCGCCCTTGACCGGCTTGGGCATGAAGGTCGCCGTCTTGCCGTAATTGTGGGCGACGTTCTTCACCACGTACTTGTACTTCTGCATCGCGTCGGCGCAGTTGACCAGCGTGCCGAACTTCACGCCGAGCTCATGCTGCGCGGGCGCCACCTCGTGGTGATGCTTCTCGACCTCGACGCCCATGGCGGCCAAGGTGGTCAGCATCTCCGAGCGCAGGTCGCCGGCGGAATCCAGCGGGGCGACCGGGAAGTAGCCGCCCTTGATCTTCATGTGGTGGCCGTGGTTGCCCTCTTCGAACTTCTTGCCCGTGACGTAGGGCGCCTCTTCCGAGGTGAACTCGACGAAGGTCTTCTCCATGGTGACGTCATAGCGCACGTCGTCGAACACGAAGAACTCGGCCTCCGGGCCGACATAGACCGTGTCGCCGATGCCCGACGACTTCACGAAGGCCTCGGCCTTCTTGGCGATCGAGCGCGGGTCGCGGCCGTAGTTCTGGCCGGTCAGCGGCTCCAGGATGTCGCAATAGATGACCACGGTCGGCTGCGCGGCGAAGGGATCGAGCACCGCGGTGGCGCAATCCGGCTTCAGCAGCATGTCGGACTCGTTGATCGCCTTCCAGCCCGCGATCGACGAGCCGTCGAACATGACGCCCTCGGTCAGCAAGTCCTCGTCGATGGTGCTGATGTGGTGGGCGAGGTGCTGCCACTGACCCAGCGGGTCGGTGAAGCGGAAATCCACATACTTCGCATCCTGGGCCTTGATCAGCTCCAGGGCTTTCTTGACGCTCATGTCTCAGTCTCTCTTCCGATCGTTTGTTGTCGTTGAGGCCGCCTCCCCCGAGCGGCCGGTGGGCAGAACTCTACGCGCTGGAAATGTCAGATCGCGTCCGGCCCGCGCTCGCCGGTACGGATTCGGATGGCCTCCTCGACGTTGAGGACGAAGATCTTGCCGTCGCCGATGCGCCCCGTGGCGGCGGCCTGGCGGATCGCCTCGATCGCCCGCTCGACCAGGTTGTCGTCGAGCACGACTTCGAGCTTCATCTTGGGCAGGAAGTCGACGACGTATTCGGCGCCGCGATAGAGCTCGGTGTGGCCCTTCTGCCGCCCGAAGCCCTTGGCCTCGGTGACGGTGATGCCTTGGATGCCCACTTCGTGGAGCGCGTCCTTCACCTCGTCGAGCTTGAACGGCTTGATGATCGCTTCGATCTTTTTCATGGGCGTGCTTCTAGGCTCCCTGCCATAAGGTTCGCGGGGATAGGAGCAAGGCCCGTGCCAGCCGGCAACCATTTGATAAACGCGGATTAATTCGAGCCGATCCGAATCGATTGCCCAAATCTTAGGCGCGGTCGCTCAGAAAATAGGCGGCTTATTGCGCCGTGATGACGGCCGGCCTCGCCGCCTCGGCCACGCGCCAGCCGATGCCGGCGGCCAAGGCGAGCAGGAGGGCGGCCAGGAGGAAGGCGGCGCCCGGGATATGAAGGTCGCGTTCCGGCCCGATGAAGGCGGCGAAGGTCTGGGTGAAGAGGCCCGGCCCGAGGATGCCGGTGATGCCCATGATGCTGCCGATGGCCCCTTGGAGCCGCCCTTGCTCGGTCGGCTCCACCTTGCGGGTCATGATGCCCTGGGCCGCGGGGGAGGCGAGGCCCCAGAGCGCCATGATGGGAAGGCCGATCCAGAAGATCCCGCCGGTCGGGGCGAGGCCGTAGACGGCAAATCCCGTCGCGCCGGCGATCAGGCCGAGGATCAGCGTGCGCCGCTCGCCGAGCCTGGCCACGACCGGGCGCACCAGCCCGCCCTGCACAATCATCGAGCAGATCCCGACGCCGGCCAGGGTCAGGCCGACCATCCGCTGGTCCCAGCCGTAGCGGTAGTCGGCGTAGAGCACGAAGACGCTCGGCAGCGACTGGTGCGCGAGATAATAGAGGAAGGTGACCGCGGCCAGCCCGAGCAGCGCCGGCTGGCGGCGCAGCAGGTTGAGCGACCCGATCGGATTGGCGCGGCTCCAGGCGAACGGCGCGCGCCGCTCCCGCGGCAGGGATTCCGGCAGGATCAGTAGGCCGTAGAGCCCGTTGGCGAGACTGAGGCCGGCGGCGACCCAGAAGGGCAGGCGGGGATCGCTGTGGCCGAGCAGGCCGCCGATCGCGGGGCCCAGCACGAAGCCGATGCCGAAAGCCGCGCCCAGCATGCCGAAGGCGCCGGCGCGTTTCTCCGGCGGCGTCACGTCGGCGATATAGGCGCCGGCGGTGGAGAAGCTCGCGGCGGTGATGCCGGAGATCACCCGGCCGGCGAACAGCCAGGCGAGATTCGGCGCCAGCGCCATCAGGACGTAATCGAGCCCCAGGCCGAAATTCGAGGCGAGCACGACCGGGCGCCGGCCGAAACGGTCGGAGAGCGCGCCTTGGACCGGCGAGAAGAAGAACTGCATCACCGCCCAGACCGTGCCCATGATACCGACGATCTTCGCGGCATAGGCGATGTTGCCGCCGACGAAGTCGATCACCAGCCTGGGCAGCACCGGGATGATGATGCCGAGCGCGAGCATGTCGAACATGACGGTCAGGAAGATGAAGATCAGCGCGGCGCGGCGACGGCCGGTCGGGCGTTCCGCGGGAGTCTCTACGGTCATGACGATCACGAGGCAGTCGTGAAAGGCGCGCGAGGTTACACCGGATGGCGCCGCGGCGCGAGGCTGGTCTCCTCGACATGGATCCGCAATGCCAGCGCGGCTGCATTCAACACCGAGAACAGCATGGCGAGCGGCCGGGCGCCGAGTGCCAGCGGCAGCAGCACGATCTCGGCGGCGACCACGGCGTAATTCGGATGCCGGAGGAAGCGGTAGGGGCCGCGCTCGACCAGGGGCGCCTCGCGCGGCACCAGGATCCGCGTGGTCCAGTAGCGGCCGAGGCTCGCCATCACCCAGGCGCGGACGAGCTGCACGGCGAGATAGGCCAGGGCGGCGGCGGCGTTGAGCTCGGCGCGGCCGGCGGCGAGCCAGAGCCACAAGCTCGCCAGCCAGGCCGCATGCAGCAGCACCAGCGCCGCGTAGTGCCGGGCGCCGATCTCGACGGCGCCCTCGGCCAGCAGGCGGCGGGTGTTGCGGCGGGCGTGGATCAGCTCGGCTCCGCGCTGCAGCGTGACGAAGAGGAGGAGGGCGAGCGCCATCAGGCTTCGAGCAGCTGGAAGCCGGCGCTGAAGCCGGGGCCGAGCGCCGACATCAGGTGCCGGCCGGCGATGCCTTCGCGCAGCATCCGCTCCAGCACGAACAGCACCGTGACGGCCGACATGTTGCCGTGCTCGCGCAGCACCTCGCGCGCCGCGCGCATCGTGCCCGGCGCGAGGCCGAACGTCTCCTCCAGCGCGTCGAGCACCTTGACGCCGCCGGGATGGCAGATGAGGCCCGCGATGTCCGATCGCCCGAGCCCGCAGCGGGCGAGGAAGCCCTCGGCGGCGGCGCCCATGTCGTTGCGCACCAGGGTCGGGATGTCGCGGGAGAACAGCACGCCGAGGCTGTCATCCTCGACATGCCAGCCCATCACGTCGAGCGAATCGTGCCAGGTATGGACGCCGGCGGGGCCGAAGCGCACGCCGCAGGAGCCGGGGCGGCCGATCACGATCGCCGCGGCGCCGTCGCCGAACAGGGCGGAGCCGACGATGTTGCTCTTCGACATGTCGTCGCGGCGGAAGGTCAGCGAGCAGAGCTCGACCGCCAGGAACAGCACGTCGCCATGCTCGATCTGCCGCGCCATCGAGGCCGCATGGCCGAGCCCGACCACGCCGCCGGCGCAGCCCAGGCCGAAGATCGGCAGGCGCTGCACGTCGGCGGGAAGGCCGAGCGCGTTGATCATCCGCGCGTCGAGGCTCGGCGTCGCGATGCCGGTCGTGGAGACCGCGACGATGCCGGCGATGTCGCTCGGCTTCCGGCCGGCCTGGTCGAGGGCGCGGCTTGCCGCGTCCTGCAGCAGGCGCATCGCGTGCTCGAGGTAGAGCGCATTGCGCTCCTTCCACCCGTGCGGCTCGCCGTACCACTCGAACGGCACGCAGGAATGGCGCGCCGAGATGCCGGCATTCTCGAAGACCGGCATCAGCCGGTCGATCTCGGACCGCTCGCGGTCGAAGATGCGCAGGGCGACCGAGGCGACCTCGCGCTGGTCGAGGCGGAAATCGGGGAGGGCGGTCGCGACCGACAGGATGGTGGGCGGATCGTTTTCGAGCAGGCGAAGAGCGGTGCTGCGCATCGTGAAGAACCCGGATCGATGGAAGGGCTCCAGCTAATCGGCGCGCTCGCGCGCGGACCAATCACGAAACCGGGAGATCGAATGCGGATCGGGAGTCGCGCGCTCGGCGCGCTTCAACAATCCGTGAGACGTGACGCCGCGCACATTCGGAAGCTAGCTGACGGCGCTGAAAGAAAGACGGCCCGGGATCGCTCCCGGGCCGCGGCGGCAGAAGTTGAATCGGATTCAGGCGGCCTTGCGCTTGGCGAGGAAGCTGCCGATGCGCTTCATCGCCTCGCCGATGTTCTCGATCGAGTTGGCGTAGGAGATACGGAGGTAGCCCTCGCCGTAGGAGCCGAAGCTGGTGCCGGCGATCGAGGCGACGCCCGCCTCGTCGAGCAGCGCCAGCTCCAGCGCCTTCGACTTGAAGCCGGTGCCCCGGATGTTCGGGAAGGCGTAGAACGCGCCGAGCGGCGTGATGCAGGAGACGCCCGGCAGCTTGTTCAGTTCGGCGACCACGAACTTCCGGCGCTCGTCGAACGCCTTCATCATCTTGTTGACCTCGTCGCGCGGACCCTGCAGCGCGGCGATGCCGGCGAACTGCGCGGCGGCGTTGACGCAGGAATGCACGTTGATGCACAGGCGCGTCGCATGCTCGATCAGCGATTTCGGCCAGACCGAGTAGCCCATGCGCCAGCCGGTCATGGCGTAGGTCTTCGACCAGCCGTCGAGCATGATCAGGCGGTCGGCGATCTGCGGGTATTTCAGCAGGCTGGTATGGACGTTGCCGTCATAGAGCATCTCCGAATAGATCTCGTCGGACATGATCGCGACGTTGGGGTGCTTCTCCAGGCCGGCGACCAGCTTCTCGATCTCCGCCTTGGCGGCGATGCCGCCGGTCGGGTTGGCCGGCGAGTTGATGATGATGAGCCGGGTCTTCGGCGTGATGCGCGAGAGCACGTCCTCGGCCTTGAAGCCGAAGCCGTTCTCCTCCAGGAGCGGCAGCGGCACCGGCGTTGCGCCGGTGAACTTGATCGCGGATTCGTAGATCGGGAAGCCGGGGTTCGGATAGATGATCTCGGCACCGGGCTCGCCGAACATGATGATGGCGAAGTACATCGTCACCTTGCCGCCCGGCACGATCAGCACGTTGGCGGGATCGACGGCGACGCCGTGGCGGCGGTTGAGGTCGGCGGCGACCGCCTCGCGGACCTGCGGCAGGCCGTTGGCCGGGGTGTAGCCGTGATGGCCGTCCTTCAGCGCCTTGATCGCCGCCTCGACGATGTGCGGCGGGGTCTGGAAATCGGGCTGGCCGATCGAGAGGCTGATGATGCTCTTGCCCTGGGCCTCCAGGGCCTTGGCGCGGGCCAGGACTTCGAACGCGGATTCGGTGCCGAGGCGGCCCATGCCGCTCGCGAGTTGAAGCATGCTCGTGTTCCTCAGGATCTCCGCCGGCGCCGCCATGGCCCGGATCGCGCGGGAGTGTAGCGAAAGGCGCCGGTTTCAGAAGACCCAAGCCGACAGGAATTTGCATGTCGACGACAGGGTTATCCCCGCTTGACGGTCCAGGCCCCCTCGGTTACACCACGCCGCTCTCAATGGGCGATGGCGGGCGTAGCTCAGTTGGTTAGAGCGCCAGGTTGTGGTCCTGGATGTCGAGGGTTCGAATCCCTTCGCTCGCCCCATTCCCACCATTTCGCAAAATGCATCATGGTTCGGCCCGGTCGCATCGGCCAAAGCGCGCCTGCGGTCGCCGCTTTACCGCGCATTTGCCGCAAATCCCATCAAGAGATGCTCGAAATCCCGGTACGGCTCCCTTATATTTTGACAATGGGATGACGGCTTGGGGAGAGAGGGATGCGGCTGGTCGCGTTTGCCTCGCTGCTGATACTGACGGGATGCAGCCTGCTGGGGCTGGAGCCGTCGGGCACAGGATCTGAAGCTGCCGCACCTGCCCCCTCGGGGGAGAAGGTCGCCGTCACCAAGGCGACCATGGCGGCATTCGAGAACTACAAGTACTGGCTGACGCCGATCGCGTGGAGCAAGCCGATGGGCGAGGGCTACTTCGCCGTCGCCAAGGACGGGCGGAGCTGGGGTCTGACCGGTTGCACGGCCAATGCGTGCATCGCCGGCGCGCCGCAATCGCAGGATGCCGTCGATATCTGCCAGACCCGAAGCGGCGGCGTGCCCTGCATCGTCTTCGCCCGCGACCAGGACATCATCGTGCCTTACGACGTGATCGATTGAGACCGGGAGCGCATCCGGCCGGAGCGCCGACATGGAAGTGTCTTACAGTAAATACGTAAACGCCAACAATATTGCCCTAATTTTCCAACATGAAGCGTGACTAAATTCGGCGATGTCGGTACCGTCGCGCTCTCTGGAAATCGCGTGAGCGACTCCGGAGCGAGTGAGCCGACACAAGCACAGTCCAAGTTCTGGGAGGGACAGGCGCCAAGAGCGGCAACTCAGAAACACAGGGGACGTCACTTTAAAGAGGCCGCCGCAAGGTGTGCCTCTTTTTGATTCCCGGGTGGTCCTGGAGGGGGCGGGGCGACGGGTTGCGGCGACGGGGCGCGGTCCCGCGCTGCCTTACGCGTACTTCATGCCTTTCTTCACCGCGCCCATCCAGGCGGGCTTCTTCTTGGCGATCTTCTTGTAGACCGGGCAGTCCTCGGCATGGGCGCCGGGGAGGTAGCCGATGCTCATCAGGAACTCGCCGACGATCTCGCCGCCGGTGAAGACGAACGTCTTCTTGAACAGCTTCATCCATTCCGGCTTGGTCATGGGGTGATGCGCCTCCAGCCAGGCGGCGAAGCTGCCATGGCTCTTCTGCAGGGCCTGGATGCGCTTGGCGTTCTCGATCGCCGCGTCGACCTTCAGCCTGTTGCGGATGATGCCGGCGTCGGCGAGCAGCCGCCGGCGGTCGCGCTCGCCGTAGCGCGCCACCTTGGCGACCGAGAAGTCGTGGTAGGCGTCGCGGAACGCCTGCTGCTTCTTCAGGATGGTCAGCCAGGAGAGGCCGGCCTGGTTGATCTCCAGGATCAGCCGCTCGAAGAGCTGGTCGTCGTCGGCGATCGGGAAGCCGTAATGCTCGGCGTGATAGGGGCCGTGCCACTCGTGGCCCGGCGCGATCCGGCAATAGCCGCTCATTTGGCGTGCTCCAGCATGGTCAGCGACAGATGATAATGCAGGATCAGGAACACGCCGATGCTCCAGAGCACGAAGGTGATCAGCGTCGTGATGAGGAGCTTGCGCTTCAGGTGCGGCACGGCCGGCGCGCCGGGATCGTGACCGGGCTCCGGGTTCTCCTGCTGCCGGACGCCCCAGGGCAGCACGGCGAACAGCACCACCCACCAGAGCACCATGAAGATGAAGACCGAGCCGAGCCACTGCATCAGGCTTGCTCCAGTTCGATCAGAGTGCCGGCGAAATCCTTCGGGTGCAGGAACAGGACCGGCTTGTCATGGGCGCCGATCTTCGGCTCGCCGTCGCCGAGCACCCGGGCACCCGCGGCCTTCAGCCGGTCCCGCGCCGCCAGGATGTCGTCGACCTCGTAGCAGACGTGGTGGATGCCGCCCGACGGGTTGCGCTCCAGGAAGCCGGCGATCGGCGACTGCGCGCCGAGCGGCTGGAGCAGCTCGATCTTGGTGTTGGGCAGCTCGACGAAGACGACGGTCACGCCGTGCTTGGGCTGGGCGACCGGCGCCGAGACCTTGGCGCCGAGCGTGTCGGCATAGAGCTTGGAAGCGGCCGCCAAATCCGGCACGGCGATCGCGACATGATTCAAACGGCCAATCATCGAAAGGGTCCTGGCAGAAAGGATGGACTGCGGCGGGCGGCGCATGTTGCAGTGCAATGACTTTGTCCGCAACAGGCATGGAAGCCGCGGGCGGGATCGCTGGCGCGCCGCTTCGGTCTCAGCCCATAATAGCCGGCATGACCGACAGGCTGGCGGCCGATATCGCGGCCCTGCAATTCGCCAACGACGCCTTCTATGACGCCTTCGCCGCGGCGGACTTGAAGGCCATGGAGGCGATCTGGGCGGACGTGCCCACGGTCTTTTGCTGTCATCCCGGCTGGCCGCCGCTCACTTCCCATGCGGAGGTGATGGCAAGCTGGCGCGACATCCTGGCCGATGCCGGGCCGATCCCGGTGACCTGCGCCTCGCCGCGCCCGCATGTTTTCGGCGAAGTCGGGCTGGTCTGCTGCTACGAGCGCTTCGCCAACCAGCATCTGGTGACCACCAATCTCTTCATCCGGACCGGCCGGCAATGGCGGATGTTCCACCACCATGCGGGACCCCTGGCCCGCGTGCCGGACGAGGCCGTCGCGCCGGAGGCGCCGTCGCGGCATTAAGCGCATGGAACGGCCGGTCCCTGCGCATTGCGCCATGGCGGACCCGGCGGCATAGTGCGGCCATGAAGTTGATGTTCAAAGAGAGTCTGCGACTCGGCGCGCTCGGTCTTTCCCTCGGCGCCGGGCTGCTGCTCGGATCGATCGCCGCGCAGGCGGACTACACGGCGGGCCTCCGGGCGTTCAACGTCGGCGACTTCAAGACCGCGATGAAGGAATGGGCCGGCCCGGCCAAGGCGGGGGACAGGCAGGCCCAGCACGGGCTCGGTCTGATCTACGAGACCGGACGCGGCCTGGACAAGCCGGACATTGCCACCGCCTTGCGCTGGTACCAGGCCTCGGCGGACCAGGGTTACGCACCGGCGCTGAACAACCTCGCCATGCTCTATGCCAGCGGCCTCGGCGTGCCGAAGGACCAGTCGAAGGCAATCCAGCTCTGGAAGCAGGCCGCGGAGGCGGGCAACCCCACCGCCGAGTTCAATCTCGGCATCCAGTACATCAACGGCACGGGTCTCGCGAAGAGCGAGGCGGAAGGCGCCCGCTGGATCGGCAAGGCGGCGGAAGGCGGACTGCCATACGCGCAGCTCACCATGGGCCAGCTCTATCGCGTGGGCCATGGGGTCGAGAAGGATCCGAAGGCGGCGAAGGACTGGTTCGAGCGCGCCGCCGCCAACGGCGTCGCCGAGGCCAGGCAGCTCCTGGCGGCCACCGAGGCGGAAGCGTCGGGTGCCGGAACGCCCGCGCCGCAGCCCGCGGCCGGCAACCCGACCCCGCCGCCCGCCACCACGCAGGTCGCCTCCAATCAGACCGCCTCCGGTCAGACGGCGGCCAAGCCCGCAACGCCGTCCGGCTCGGCCAAGAACGCCGCGCCTTCGAAGGCCGAGCCGGCCGCGAGCGCAGAGACCGCAAAGACCGACACGGCGAAGACCGACACCGCGAAGACCGAGGCCGGGAAGGCCGATACCACGACGACCGACACGGCCAAGGCCGAGCCGTCGAAGACCGAGACCACGGCGGCCGCGAAGCCGGACGCGGCACCGTCCTCGGCCCAGGCCGAGACGGCAGCGCCACCGCCGGCCGAGCCAAAGATGGCCGAAAGCAAGCCGGCCGAGACGCCGGCTGCCGAGCCCGCCCAGACGCCGCCCGCCCAGACGCCGCCCGCCGATGCCGGCAAGACCGAGACCGGCACCGACACAACCAAGAACGAAGCCGCGGCACCCCAGCAGATGGCCGAGGCCGGCGGCGGCTCGACGGAAACGCCGCCGCCCGAGACGGAGCCCGATGCGGTCAATGTGCCGCCGCCACCGCCGGCCTCCGAGCCTTCGGCCGCTGCCGCGTCGAGCATGGCATCGGCCGCGTCGACGCCCGACGCATCGAAGCCTGAAGCACCGAACCCCGAGGCAGCGAAGCCGTCGACCGAGAGCCAGCCGCCGGCGCCGGATGAGGCGAAGGCCGAGGCCGCGACGCCCGACACCGCGAAAGCCGACACCGCGAACACGCAGGTCGTCGCACAGGCCGAGCCGTCCGCGACCACGACGCCACCAGAGGAAGAGAGCGTGCCGGCGACCAGCGATGCGCCGGCGGCCGAGACGCCGGTCCAGACCGCGGAGAATGCGGCAAGCAGCAAGGACGAGGCTTTGATCCAAAGCTTGCCGCAGGCGGATTCGCTGACTGCCGGCCAGCGCGTCATCCATGTCTGGTTCGGCGATACCGGGACCGACGATTCGGCGCGCCGCGCCTTCGACGGCGACAACGGCGTGAAGCGGAAATTCGCGCCCCTGCTCGACAGCTACGCGCTGGAGGTGCGCCGCTTCGTGGTCAAGGATCCCGTGTACCGGATCTATGTCGGTCCGATCGACAGCCTGGAGAAGGCGCAGGAACTCTGCGCGCAGATCAAGCAGCGCGACAGCGGCCAGAAGTGCCAGCCGGTGATCAACTGACGCCCGATTCTCGGCCGGCGCGGCCGCCGCGCCGGTCCTGCCAACCAGCAAGGAGTGTTCGGATTTGACTGCGCGCAGCACCAAGGAGCGGCTGAAGGCGGGCGAGAAGATTCTCGCCGGATGGATCTTCGGCCTGAGCCCCGTCACCATGGAAGTCATGGCGATCGCCGGTTACGACGCGCTCCTGATCGACCAGGAGCACGGCGCGGTCGATATGGAGAAGGTGCATCTGCTGATGCTGGCCGCGGAGGCGCGCGGCGGGCAGGTGATGATGCGCGTGCCGTCCCACGACCCCAACCACGTGAAGCGCGTGCTCGATCTCGGCATGCAGACCGTGATGTTCCCGATGGTGGATTCCGTCGCCGACGCCAGGGCGGTGGTGAGCGCCTGCCGCTATCCGCCCGCCGGGCGGCGCGGCCTGGCGACCGGCGGCATCCGCGCCAGCGCCTGGGGCATGGATACCAAGGGCTATCTCGCGGGCCTGGCGGACAAGCAGCTCATCATGTGCCAGATCGAGACCCCCGGCGGGCTCGGCGCGGTGGAGGAGATCGCGGCGGTCGACGGCGTCGATCTGCTGTTCGTCGGGCCGAACGATCTCTCGGCGTCGCTCGGCCATTTCGGCGACCAGGATCATCCGAACGTGCGCGCCGCGATCGACCGCATCGTCAAGGCGGCCAAGGCGAAGGGCAAGTTCCTCGGCACGGTGCCGACCAAGGAGCGGGACGCCAAGGCGCTGTTCGCCGCCGGCTTCGACATGGTGGTGAGCGGCTCGGACGTGGCGCTGCTGCGCGAGGCCGCGGTCGCCCACGTCAAGGCGAACAAGATCTGAGCCCGGCATGACGAGGCCGCTGCGCTGGCATCGACATGGCGGCTCGGCGGCCGAACTGGGCGGCATGCCGGTGGTCACCGCGGCCGAGATGCGGCATGCCGAACGGGCGCTGTTCGGACGCAACGTCCCCAGCTTCGACGTGATGGCGACGGCGGGCCGCGCGGTGGTCGAGGCGATCACCGATCGCTGGCCGCAGCGGTTCCGCCGGGCCCTGGTGCTGGCCGGGCCGGGCAACAATGGCGGCGACGGCTTCATCGTCGCCCGCGAGCTGGCGGCGCTCGGCTGGCAGGTGCATGTCGCCGCGGCACGGCCGATCGACGGGTACCAGGGCGATGCCGGCAGGGCCGCCGCCCTCTGGGGCGGCAAGCCGGCGCGGCTGGAGCCGGGCGCGCTGGCGCATCTCGACGACGGCGACACGCTGGTGATCGATGCGATCTTCGGCATCGGCCTGGCGCGGCCGGTCGAGGGCGAGGTCAAGGCCGTGATCCAGGCGCTGCACGGGCGGCCTTGCCCGGTGGTCGCCATCGACGTGCCGAGCGGCATCGACGCCGATACCGGCGCCGTGCTGGGCGCCGCGCCGCGCGCCGCGGTCACGGTGACCTTCGCCTGGCCCAAGCGCGGGCATCTGCTGCTGCCCGGGCGCGAATGGGCGCGCGACCTCGCGGTCGCCGACATCGGCTGCCGCGACGAAGACCTGCCGGACCTTGCCGCGACGCCGCGGGTGAACGGTGCGCCGCTCTGGCAGAGCGCCTTGCCGCTGCCTTCCGCCTCGGATCACAAGTACACCCGCGGGCATGCGCTGGTGGTCGGCGGTCCTGCCATGCCGGGCGCGACAAGGCTCGCTTCCCGCGCCGCGCGGCGGATCGGCGTCGGCATGCTGAGCGTCGCGGCGCCGCGCGAGGCGCATCCGTTCTACCTCAGCGACCAGCCCGGGCTGATCGTGCGGCCGATGGAATCCGAGCGCGAGCTGGCGGCGCTGCTCGAGGACAAGCGCATCAGCGCGGTCCTGGTCGGCAGCGGCCTGCCGCCTTCGGCCGAAACGCGCGGCCTGGTCGAGGCGGCGGTCCGGTCCGGGCGGCCCGTGGTGATCGACGGTGGCGGGCTGACGGCGTTCGCCGGCGAGCCCCAGGCGCTGGCGCGGCTCGGCCGCGCCGACATCGTGCTGACCCCGCATGAAGGCGAGTTCGCGCGGCTCTTCCCGAATCTGGACAAGGCGCGGGACAAGGTCAGCCGCGCCGCCGATGCCGCCCGCGACTGCCGCTGCACCATCGTGCTCAAGGGCGCCGATACGGTGATCGCCGCGCCCACGCTCACGGCCGCGATCAACCTGGATGCGCCGGCCTGGCTCGCGACCGCCGGATCCGGCGACGTGCTGGCCGGGCTGGTGGCCGGCCTGCTGGGGCAGGGAGCGGGGCCGTTCGAGGCGGCAGCGGCGGCGGTGTCGCTGCACGGCATGGCGGGGGCGGCCTTCGGGCCCGGCCTGATCGCCGAGGACCTGCCGGAGCTGATCCCCGAAGTGCTCCGGGATCTGGGCGAGGTGGGCTCTGCGTGAGGCGCCGTTCGGGCTGATCGTGCGGCGGGCACGGGCCGATGACCACGCGGCCTGCGCCCGGGTCTTCATCGATGCCTATCGCCAGGCCTTTCCCGGCCATCCCGACGGCTACTACGCACCCGAGCGCTATTACGAGAGCATCGCCGGCGAGGAGCAGTGGGTGGCGGTCCTTGGTGGCGAAATAGTTGCTGTATTATCAATATTCTGGCCGGAGAATTTCATTCATTCTCTTTACGTCGCCCCGGATCGCCAGGGCTGCGGCATCGGGACGGCGCTGCTGGATGCGGTCTGCCGGGAAGCCCATGGCAATTGCGAGCTGAAATGCGATCAGGCCAACCGGCGGGCGATCGCCTTCTACCGCCGCAAGGGCTGGCGGGAAGTGGGCGAGGGGATCGCCGATACCGGGCCCTGGGTCCGGCTCCGGAAATAGGTCGTTCGGCGCCCCGGCAAGGACCCTGTCCGGGCCGCCGAATTTTCATTGTGCCGGGCGGTTTCGTGCTATACACCCGCGCCCTGATTTCACCGGGTTTTTCGCGGTCGGACGGGCGTCGCCGGAGGGGATCTTCCGCCGGCCTGCCGGTCCCGGCCGCCGCGGCCTTCAGGCGGGCGTGGCGGAACTGGTAGACGCGCGGGATTTAGGTTCCCGTGACGCAAGTCGTGTGGGTTCAAGTCCCTCCGCCCGCACCAGTTTTCCCGAAGGTCGGCGGCGGGCCGTCGTCGGGCTCGGTAGGTCCAATATCCATCAGCAGAACGTAGAGTTGCACCATGCAAGTGACCGAAACCAACAATGCCGGCCTGAAGCGCGAGTTCAAGGTGGTCGTCCCGGCGGGCGATCTGCGCTCCAAGGTCGATACCAAGCTCAACGAGATCGGCCAGCAGGTGCGCTTGCCCGGCTTCCGCCCCGGCAAGGTGCCGATGGCGGTGCTGAAGAAGCGCTACGAGAAATCGGTGCTGGGCGAGGTCCTGAACGAGACGGTCAACGAGGGCTCGCACAAGCTGATGCACGACCACAATCTCCGCCCGGCCGGACAGCCCAAGGTGGAGATCGTGAAGTTCGACGACGGCTCGGACCTCGAGTTCAGCGTCGCCATGGAGATCATCCCCGACATCAAGCCGATGGACTTCAAGAAGGTCAGCCTGGAGCGCGTGAAGGTCGACATTCCCGACAAGGAGGTCGATGAGCGGCTGGAGCAGCTCGCCAAGCGCCAGGGCGGCTCGGAGCCGGCGCCGGACGACCATGCCGCCGAGAATGGCGACGTGGCGGTGATCGACTTCGTGGGCCGGGTCGATGGGACGGAGTTCCCGGGCGGCGCCGCCCAGGGGCACTACCTGGAGCTGGGCTCGGGCATGTTCATCCCGGGCTTCGAGGACCAGCTGATCGGGATCAAGAAGGGCGAGAAGCGCCTGGTGAAGGTCACCTTCCCGGCCGAGTACGCCAATACCGAGCTCGCCGGCAAGGCCGCCGAGTTCGACGTGACCGCGACCGAGATCCGCAAGCCCAAGGCGACCGCGGTCGATGACGAGTTCGCGAAGTCGCTGGGCCTTGCCGACCTGGCCGAGCTGAAGAAGCAGACCAAGGAGCGGATCGAGCGGGAATACGGCGCGGTCGCCCGGGCCCGGGTGAAGCGCAGGCTGCTCGACGTCCTGGCGGAGAACCACGAGTTCACCCTGCCCGAGGGACTGGTGGATATTGAATTTGGAGCCATCTGGCGCCAAATCGAGGAGGACATGAAGAACGACCGCCTCGACGAGGAGGACAAGGGCAAGACCGAGGAGCAGCTGAAGCAGGAGTATCGGGACATCGCGGTGCGCCGCGTGAAACTCGGATTGCTGCTCTCCGAGGTGGGTCGCCAGAACAATCTCGAGGTGCCGCAGGACGAGCTGACCCGCGCCGTGATCGCCGAGGCGCGCCGGTATCCGGGTCAGGAGAAGCAGGTGATCGAGTTCTACCAGCGCTCGCCCGAGGCCCTGAACCAGCTCCGCGCCCCGCTCTACGAGGAGAAGGTCGTGGACTTCATCCTCGAGCAGGCGAACGTCTCGGACCGCAGCGTCACCCCCGAGCAGTTCGCCAAGGAAGGCGAGGAGGAGCTGGCGGCGGCGCAGAAGAAGTGATGAGCTGGAACCGGAGCACCGCCGTCAGGCGAGTCGAATTGGAAGCGAGAGCATGATCAGAGACCGCGATCCCGTCGAGACCTACAACAACCTGCTGGTTCCCATGGTGGTCGAGCAGACCAACCGCGGCGAGCGCGCCTACGACATCTATTCGCGCCTGCTGAAGGAGCGGATCATCTTCATCGTCGGTCCGGTCAATGACGGGATGGCGAGCCTGGTCTGCGCCCAGCTCCTGTTCCTGGAATCGGAGAATCCGAAGAAGGAGATCTCGCTCTACATCAACTCGCCGGGCGGCGTGGTGACGTCGGGCCTCGCGATGTACGACACGATGCAGTACATCCGCCCCGAGATCTCGACGGTCTGCATCGGCCTCGCGGCGTCCGCGGGCTCGCTGATCCTGACCGCCGGGCAGAAGGGCAAGCGCTTCAGCCTGCCCAACTCCAACATCATGATCCATCAGCCTTCGGGCGGCTTCCAGGGCCAGGCTGCGGATATCGAGATCCATGCCCGGGAGATCCTGAAGACCCGGGACCGGCTGAACCGGATCTACGTGCGGCATACCGGCCAGGACCTCTCCAAGATCGAGACCGCGATGGACCGTGATCGCTTCATGACCCCGGAAGAGGCCAAGGATTTCGGGCTGATCGACGAGGTCGTCGCGGAACGGCCCCGGGCCACGGACGACGAGTCCAAATCCTGAACATGCAGCGGAGCGGCAACCCCTGCCGCTTAACGGTTTTCTCAGGAATATCGGGCTAGGTTGCTGGAACCGCGCGGGAGTTCGGCGGGGCCGGGCAATTGTGGCTGCCGGTGTGTGCTGCGGGGCATTAATTCGTTGTGCTGCCGTGAATTAACGGTTTAACATAACGTTCAAAGGCGCGACTCTCCGGCCCTTCCGGCGGGTTATGCGGCAGGTGCGAATAGGTCGGCAATGAACAAGTCCACCAGCGGCGACTCCAAGAATACGCTTTATTGCTCCTTCTGCGGCAAGAGCCAGCATGAGGTCCGCAAGCTGATCGCCGGACCGACCGTTTTCATCTGCGACGAATGCGTCGAGCTCTGCATGGACATCATCCGTGAAGAGCACAAGACGACCCTGGTGAAGTCCCGCGACGGCGTGCCGAGCCCCAAGGACATCTGCAAGGTCCTCGACGACTACGTGATCGGCCAGGACCACGCGAAGAAGGTGCTCTCGGTCGCGGTCCACAATCACTACAAGCGCCTCAGCCACGCCGGGAAGCAGAACGACGTCGAGCTCTCGAAGTCGAACATCCTGCTGGTCGGCCCGACCGGTTGCGGCAAGACGCTGCTCGCCCAAACCCTGGCGCGCATCATCGACGTGCCCTTCACGATGGCCGATGCGACCACGCTCACCGAGGCCGGCTATGTCGGCGAGGACGTCGAGAACATCATCCTGAAGCTGCTGCAATCCGCCGACTACAACGTGGAGCGTGCGCAGCGCGGCATCGTCTACATCGACGAGGTCGATAAGATCAGCCGCAAGTCCGACAACCCGTCGATCACCCGGGACGTCTCGGGCGAAGGCGTGCAGCAGGCCCTGCTGAAGATCATGGAAGGCACCATCGCCTCGGTGCCGCCGCAGGGCGGGCGCAAGCATCCGCAGCAGGAGTTCCTGCAGGTCGATACCACGAACATCCTTTTCATCTGCGGCGGGGCCTTCGCCGGGCTGGAGAAGATCATCGCCCAGCGCGGGCGCAGCGGCTCGGCGATCGGCTTCGGCGCCGACGTGCGCGGCCCGGACGAGCGGGGCACCGGCGAGATCCTGCGCGAGGTCGAGCCCGAGGACCTGCTGAAGTTCGGCCTGATTCCGGAATTCGTCGGCCGCCTGCCGGTGGTCGCGACCCTCGAGGACCTTGACGAGGCGGCGCTGATCAAGATCCTGACCGAGCCCAAGAACGCGCTGGTGAAGCAGTATCAGCGGCTGTTCGAGATGGAGGATGTCCGGCTCGAATTCGCCGACGATGCGCTGACCGCCATCGCCCGCAAGGCGATCGCCCGCAAGACCGGCGCCCGCGGCCTGCGCTCGATCATGGAAGGCATCCTGCTCGAGCCGATGTTCGAGCTGCCCGGACTCGACGGAGTCGAGGCCATGGTGATCAGCCGCGAGGTGGTCGAGGGCAACGCCCGGCCGCTCTATATCTACACCGACCGCCGCGGCGACGCGGCCGGCGCCTGATCCGCTAAATCCCCGTTCCGGCTTTCGTTTCCGCACCGAATCGCCGTCTCTTGAGCTGTCTCAAGGCGCGTTTTGGCGCGTCTCTTGAAGATGTTAACGGCGTGACCAAATAGATTAACGACGTTGAACTGGCGGGCCGCGGCGCTCGATCGCGGAGTTTCTTCGGCAAAGCCTCGCTTTTCCACGGCCGAATTTACTGGATCGGGAGCCGTTTACCCTCACCGCGTCGCGGTGCCAGGTGACAACAGTTGCGGTGCGGCAGCGGCAGACATAGTCTGACCAAAGCCCTGGAGAGCTTGAAGAATCGCCATGGAAGAAAAACCCGTCCAATCCCAGAACTATCCGGTGTTGCCGCTTCGGGACATCGTGGTCTTCCCGCACATGATCGTGCCGCTCTTCGTGGGGCGCGAGAAGTCGGTGAAGGCGCTGGAAGACGTGATGAAGGATGACAAGCAGATCCTGCTGGTCACCCAGAAGAACGCCGCCCAGGACGATCCCAGCCCGGCCGATATCTACTCGGTCGGCACCGTCGGCACCGTTCTCCAACTCCTGAAGCTGCCGGACGGCACCGTGAAGGTGCTGGTCGAGGGTGGCTATCGGGCCAAGATCACCAAGTTCGCCGAGAACGAGGCCTTCTTCGTTGCCGAGGCGCAGGCGCTTTCCGACGCGTCCGAGCCGGCCGGCAAGGAAGTCGAGGCCCTGGCGCGCTCGGTGGTCTCGCAGTTCGAGCAGTACATCAAGCTGAACAAGAAGGTGCCGCCCGAGGTGCTGGTCTCGATCAACCAGATCGAGGACCCGTCCAAGCTCGCGGATACCGTCGCCTCGCATCTCTCGCTGAAGATCTCCGAGAAGCAGGAGCTGCTGGAGATCGGCTCGGTCGGCGAGCGGCTGGAGAAGATCTATGCCTTCATGGAAGGCGAGATCGGCGTGCTCCAGGTCGAGAAGCGGATCCGCTCGCGCGTCAAGCGCCAGATGGAGAAGACCCAGCGCGAGTACTACCTGAATGAGCAGATGAAGGCCATTCAGAAGGAGC
The DNA here is from genome assembly GCA_035548715.1 of Dongiaceae bacterium. Classification (GTDB taxonomy): domain Bacteria; phylum Pseudomonadota; class Alphaproteobacteria; order Dongiales; family Dongiaceae; genus Dongia. The sequence goes on along the minus strand of DASZSL010000088.1, from coordinate 37,629 downwards.
TCGGCGAGGGCGAGGACGGCCGCGACGAGGTGGCCGAGATCGAAGAGCGCATCAAGAAGACCAAGCTGTCGAAGGAAGCCCGCGAGAAGGCCCAGGCGGAGGTGAAGAAGCTCCGCACCATGAGCCCGATGTCGGCCGAAGCGACGGTGGTGCGCAACTACCTCGACTGGATCCTGTCGATCCCCTGGTCGAAGCCGACCAAGATCAAGCGCGACATCAAGCTCGCGGAGAAGGTCTTGAACGAGGACCATTATGGCCTCGACAAGGTGAAGGAGCGCATCCTCGAGTACCTCGCCGTGCAGCAGCGGCAGAAGCGCATCAAGGGCCCGATCCTGTGCCTGGTCGGTCCCCCGGGCGTCGGCAAGACCTCGCTCGGCAAGTCGATCGCGCGTGCCACCGGCCGCAACTTCGTGCGCATCAGCCTCGGCGGCGTGCGTGACGAGGCCGAGGTGCGCGGGCATCGGCGGACCTATATCGGCTCGATGCCTGGCAAGATCATCCAGGCGATGAAGAAGGCGAAGTCCTCGAACCCGCTGTTCCTCCTCGACGAGGTGGACAAGCTGGGCCAGGACTGGCGCGGCGATCCGTCCTCGGCCCTGCTGGAGGTCCTGGATCCCGAGCAGAACGTCAACTTCAACGACCACTATCTCGAGGTCGATTACGACCTGTCGGACGTGATGTTCATCACGACGGCCAACTCGCTGCGCATGCCGCAGCCGTTGCTCGATCGTATGGAGATCATCCGCATCCCCGGCTACACCGAGGACGAGAAGGTGGAGATCGCCAAGCGCCACCTGATCCCGAAGCAGGTGAAGGACCATGGGCTTAAGAAAGAGGAGTGGACGCTGTCGGAAGACGCGATCCGCGACCTGATCCGCTACTACACGCGGGAAGCCGGCGTCCGCAACCTGGAGCGCGAGATCGCCAACCTGGCGCGGAAGAGCATCAAGGAGATTCTGATGAAGAATCTCCAGAAGGTGGTCATTTCGCGGCGGAACCTCGGCAAGTATGCCGGCATCCGCAAGTTCCGGTACGGCGAGACCGAGCTCACGGACATGGTGGGCGTGGTCACCGGCCTGGCCTGGACCGAGGTCGGCGGCGACATCCTGACGATCGAGGCCGTGACGCTGCCCGGCAAGGGCCGCGTGACGGCGACCGGCAAGCTCGGCGACGTGATGAAGGAATCCGTGCAGGCCGCGGAGTCTTTCGTGAAGTCGCGCGCGGTTGAATTCGGCATCAAGCCGACTCTGTTCAACAAGCGCGACATCCACGTGCACGTGCCGGAGGGCGCCACGCCGAAGGACGGTCCGTCGGCCGGCGTCGCCATGGTGACGACGATCGTGTCGGTGCTCACGGGCATCCCCGTGCGCCGCGACGTCGCCATGACCGGCGAGGTCACGCTGCGCGGCCGCGTGCTGCCGATCGGCGGGTTGAAGGAGAAGCTGCTGGCCGCATTGCGCGCCGGAATCAAGACCGTGCTCATTCCCAGCGAGAATGAGAAGGACTTGGCCGAAATTCCGGACAATGTGAAGAAAGGCCTGCAGATCATCCCGGTCGACAGCGTCGATCAGGTCCTGAAGACGGCGCTCACCAAGCCGGTGACGCCGATCGAATGGATCGAGCCCGCGGAGATCGAGCCCGCCGCGGCGACCGAGACCGAGGACGAGCGCGGCATCGTTACCCATTGATGCGGCGGTCGATCCCGGGCACTTAGCTCAAATCGATTGTGACAGTGCTTGCTGATCGGCGCGTTTCTTCCGGAAACGCGCCGATTAGTTCATTGACGCCCGCGATTTGGCGGCTCTAGAATCCGCGCGATTTCGCCCCGGCGCATCCGGCGGGGCTCCTCACCACACCGTAAGAACGAGAAGGGGGATCCCCGTGAACAAGAATGATCTGATCGCCGAAGTGGCGGACGACACCGGCTTGTCGAAGACGGATGCCGCCAAGGCGGTCGATGCGGTGTTCGACTCCATCACGCGCGCGCTGAAGAAGAACCAGGAGATCCGCCTGGTCGGCTTCGGCACCTTCCACGTCGCCAAGCGCGCCGCCTCGAAGGGCCGCAACCCGCGGACCGGCGAGGAGATCGAGATCCCCGCCTCGAAGCAGCCCAAGTTCAAGGCCGGCAAGGGCCTCAAGGACGCGGTGAACTGAACCGAACACCGCTGGCGCTGGATCGTCGGAACGCCGGCCGCCCGGGCAACCGCGGCGGCCGGTTTGTTTTGGCACCGGTCTGGCGGAACGGAGCGACTTCCTCTAAACCGGGGGAGTGCATGGGCGATTAGCTCAGTTGGTAGAGCGCTTCCTTTACACGGAAGATGTCGGCGGTTCGAGCCCGTCATCGCCCACCAGCCTTCGCCCACCAGCCTACGCCCACCGGCCTACGCCCACCGGCCTTCGCTCGGCGGGCTCCGGCCCGGCGGGCCGGAGGCGGCAGAGCGAAGATCGGATGCGGGCGAGCGCGGAGCCCCGATTGCATGGACATGGAAGAGACCGGCGCCAGGCTCGACGCTTCGCCGCCCCGCAAGGCGGACGATGCGCTGGCGGCCGTCAGGGCGCTGGAGCGCGCGGGGCGCCTCGGCGCGGCGGCCGCTCGCTGCCGCGCGCTGCTGCAGGATGATCCCGGCAACGGCGCGGCCTGGTTCCTGCTGAGCGGCGTCGAGCAGCGGCGCAAGCGGCCGGCGGCGGCGCTGGAGGCGATCGAGCGGGCGGTGGAGTGCGATGCCGGCAGCGCTCCCGCCTGGTGCCGCCGCGGATCGATCCTGCGATCGCTGCAGCGCCTCGAAGAGGCGGCCGAGAGTCAGCGCCGCGCCATCGCCGTCGATCCCGACTACGCCGAAGCGCACAGCAATCTCGGCAACTGCCTCTACGATCTCGGCCGTTGGGCGGCCGCCGCCGAGCATTATCAGCGCGCGGTCGCGATCAATCCGGGCTACGTCCAGGCGCACAACAATCTCGGCGTGGCGCTAGGCAAGCTCGATCAGGACGTGGCGGCGCTCGCCAGCTTCCACCGCGCCCTCGTGCTGAAGCCGGACTATGCGGGTGCCATGCTCAATCTCGGCGAGGCGCTGCTGAAGCAGAACCAGCTCGCCGAGGCCGAGGCGGCGCTGCGCCGTGCCGCGGCGCTCGCGCCGGACAGCGGCGAGGCGCATCTCCAGCTCGCGGCTGCGCTCCTGCGGATGGAGCGCGCCGACGCCGCCGAGCCCAGCCTGCAACGCGCGATCGCCCTGGTGCCGGGCCATGCCGAGGCCGAGTTCGACCTCGCGCTGCTGCTGCTGAGCCAGGGCCGGTTCGCGGAGGGCTGGAAGCATTACGAGGCGCGCTGGCGGCTGCGCGAGAACGCGAACAACCCGACGGCCAGACAGATGCGCCGGTCGGTGACGCCCTGGGCCGGCGAGCCGCTCGACGGCAAGGCGATCCTGATCCAGGACGAGCAGGGGCTCGGCGATACGATCCAGTTCTGCCGCTATGTACCGCTGCTGGCCGAACGCGGCGCCAAGGTGACGTTCCTGGCCACCCGCAGCCTCGTGCGCCTGCTGTCGCCGATCGCTGCGGTCGCCGAGGTGGCGGCGCGGGTCGAGGTCGACCGCCCGTTCGACTACCGCGCGGCGCTGCTGGGATTGCCGCGGATCTTCGGCACCGGGCTGGATTCCGTCCCGCGGACCGAGGGCCCTTATCTCCGCGCCGAGCCGGACCGCGTCGATGCCTGGCGCGCGCGGATCGGGACCGGGGGATTCAGGATCGCCGTCTGCTGGCAGGGCAATCCGAACGTGCGCGTGGACCGGGGGCGGTCGATCCCGCTCGGCGCTTTCGCGCCGCTGGCAAGCCTTCCGGGCGTGCGGCTCATCAGCGTCCAGAAGCGCTACGGGCTGGAGCAGCTCGACCACCTGCCGTCGGGCATGCGGGTCGAGACGCTGGGGCCGGATTTCGACCAGGGCCGCGACGCCTTCCTCGACACCGCGGCGGTCATGGCGAGCTGCGATCTCGTCGTGACCTCCGACACCTCCGTGGCGCATCTGGCCGGCGCCCTGGACCGGCCGACCTGGCTGGGACTGAGCACGACCGCGGACTGGCGCTGGCTGCGGCAGCGCAGGGATTCGCCCTGGTATCGGAGCATGACGCTTTTCCGCCAGCGCGAGGCCGGCGACTGGTCCACCGTCTTTGCCGAAATGGCGGACTCTCTGGGAGGCATACTTGGCGCGAAAGCCTGAGCCGCGGGCGGCGGGCGAGGGGAAGCTGCTGGTTCCCATCTCCTGGGGCGAGCTGATCGACAAGATCACCATCCTCGAGATCAAGGCCGAGCGGATCGAGCGGCGGGACGCGCGCGCCCACGTGCGCCGCGAGCTCGACGTCTTGAACGCGGTGGCGGTCGCGAATGTGCCGCGCCGCGCCGGCATCGCCCGACTGAAGTCGGCGCTGCGCAGGATCAACCTCGCGCTCTGGGAGATCGAGGACGAGATCCGGCTCAAGGAGCGGAACCGGGCCTTCGATGCCCGCTTCATCGAGCTTGCCCGCGCCGTCTATCGGACCAATGACCGCCGTGCGGCGGTCAAACGCCGGATCAACGATCGGCTCGGCTCGGAACTGATTGAAGAAAAGCACTATACGCAGTACTGACCCAGGCTCCGGCCGACCGCGCCGGCGCAAAACTTCCCGGACGTTCACAGCATGCCCCCCAAAACCGAGTTCGGCCGCCACAGCCTCGGCATCGGACTCTACCTGACCGGCGTCTTCTTCTTCGCCGTCAACGACGCCCTCGGCAAGTGGCTGGTGGCGAGCTACGGCGTCGGCGAGATGCTGTTCATCCGCTCGGTCGGCGGCGTCATCATGCTGGTGCCGCTCGCGCTCTATGTCGGCGCGTCGCTGCGCATCGGCGGCGACTGGCGCCTGCAGCTCCTGCGCATCCTGGCGCAGACCGCCGACAGCTACTGCTTCTACTATTCGACCAGGTTCCTGCCGCTGGCCGACGTCATGACCTTCTACATGGCGGCGCCGATCATCGTCACGGCGATCTCCGCCCTCGCGCTGGGCGAGCGGGTGGGACCCTATCGCTGGAGCGCCGTCATCGTGGGATTCATCGGCGTCGTGATCGCGCTGGCGCCGAGCGGGGAGGCCTTTCACCCGGCGGCGCTCATCGCCCTGACGGGGGCGACCTGCTTCGCCGTCTCGCTCGCGATGACGCGCAAGCTGCGTAACGACAACCCGTTCGCCCTGGTGACCTCGCAGTATATCGGCAGCGGCGCGATCGGCGCGGTGCTCAGCCCGCTGGAATGGGCGACGCCGGGCGCGACGGATCTCGGCCTGTTGTTGCTGCTCGGGATCGTGTCGGCGGGCTGTTTCATCCTGATCACGAAGGCCGTCGCCCTGGCGCCCGCCTCGCTGCTGGCGCCGTTCCAATATTCGGCCATCCTGTGGGCGGCGATCTTCGGCTGGATCGTCTGGATGGACGTCCCGACGCCGCGGATCATCCTCGGCAATGCGATCCTGATCGCCAGCGGCCTCTTCGTGTTCTACCGCGAGCGGCGCCTCTCGATTTCGGTCAGCGACCGGGTCGAGCCGATACCCTGAGCACCGGCCCCGACGCGGCGGGCCTGATGCCGCGCTATATGTCCCAGTGATAGCCGATGACCGGCAGGGGCATGCCGGCGACTTCCTCGAGCCGCGCCTCGCGGATCAGCGTGCCGCCCAGGCGCTGGTAGAAGCCGCGCGCCGCGAAATTGCCTTCGAGGCACCAGATGACCGCGTGGGCGAGGCCGCGCTCGCGGAACGCCTCGAAGGCGCCCTCGACCAGCGCGCGGCCGACACCGTGCTCGCGCCAGTCGGTATCGACGTAGAGGGCGTAGACCTCGCCGCTCGGCGCGATGGTGCGGCCGCGCGCCGGGCCGATGATCGCATAGCCGACGACCTCGCCCTCGGCATCGGCGACCAGCGTGTTGTCGGTGCGGCGGTTGATCCCGGCACTGCGGGTCCAGCGCGCCGCCTCGATCTTCGGGTCCAGGCGGGAGAGATAGTCGGCGGGCAGCAGGGTCGCGTAGGAGTCGCGCCAGGCTTCGACATGGATGCGCGCGATGTCCGGCCCGTCGGCGGAGGCCGCGCGTCGGATCGTGAATCCGTCCTCGCTGATCATCCGGGGCGCATCACGGGTTGGCCATGACCTGGCCGATCGTCTTCGCCAGCTTCTCGACGATCTCGACCAGCTCTTCCTGCGTGGCGATATAGGGCGGCGAGACGATCACGATGTCGCCGGTCTTGCCGTCCACGTTGCCGCCGACCGGATAGACGATCAGCCCGTTCTCGAAGGCCTGGCGGTTGATCCGCTGGTAGATCATGCGGTCGCGGGGATAGGGCGCCTTGGTCTCGCGGTTGGCGACGATCTCGACGCACAGGAAATAGCCGCGCCCGCGGATGTCGCCGACATAGGGCCTGGCGCCGAGCGCATCGCTCAGCATGCGCTTCAGCAGCAGCCCGTTCTCGCGGACCTTCTGCAGCAGGTTGTCGCGGCGCACGATCTTCTGCACCGCGACGCCGGCGGCACAGGCCAGGGTATGGCCGGTGAAGGTGTGGCCGGTCAGCAGGCCGCCGTGGCGCTGGTACATCGGCCCGCGCAGCTTCTCGTGATAGATCGCGGCGGAGAGCGGGACGTAGCCGCCGCCCAGGCCCTTCGCCACCGACATGATGTCCGGCTCGACGCCGTCATGCTGCAGTGCGCGCCAGGTGCCGGTGCGGCCGGCGCCGCACATCACCTCGTCGGCGATCATCAGCACGCCATGGCGGTCGCAGATCTCGCGTACGCGCTTGGCATAGGTGGGCGGCGCAGGGACGCAGCCGCCGGCGGCACCCACCACCGGCTCGAAGATGAAGGCAGCGACCTTCTCCGGGCCGATGCGCAGGATCTCCTGCTCCAGCTCGTTGGCGCAGAAGGCGGCGACGTCCTCCGGGAAGACGCCGGCGGGCGGGCGATAGGCGTTGGCGGGCGAGAGCAGGCTCACCGGCACCAGCGCGCCCTCGAAGGCCGCGCGGCGGTCGAGGAAGCCGGAGACCGAGAGCGCGCCCAGCGTGTTGCCGTGCCAGGAGCGCTCGCGGGCGATGAAGCGGCAGCGCTCTGGCTTGCCGAGCGACGCATGGTATTGCAAGGCGATCTTCAGGCAGGATTCGACCGCCTCGGAGCCGCTGGAGCAGAAGGTCATGTGCTTCAAGCCGCCGCCGCAGGACTCGGCGATCATCGCGGTCAGTTCTTCCAGCGGGTCGCTCGTGAAAGTGTAGCGATAGCCGTGGGCGATGCGGTCGAGCTGGTCCTTGATCGCGGCGTTGACCTCCGGATGGGCGTGGCCCAGCGAGAACACCGCCGGCCCGCCGGAGCCGTCGATATAGCGCTTGCCGTCGGTGTCGAAGATGTAGCAGCCCTGGCCGTAGGCCACTTTCGGGAGCTGCTGCTGCACCTCCCAGGTGGCGATCGGCGCGCCGGTGGTCGATCCCGGGACCTTGGTTGCTTCCTGGACGGCTGACGCGTTAGACATGTAGGCACCCTCTGTTGCGCCGGCAGTGAAGCGGCCCCGAGGGTGACTGTCAACGGCGGCGGGGGCCGGAAGTGTCCATTCTCTATGCTGGCGTGCCGATGCAGACCGAAGCATGGATCGGCAGCCTGCAAGCGCTCGACCCCGGGCTCACCTTCCGCGTCTGGCCGGATTGGGGCGATCCCGACGAGATCGACTTCATCATCGTCAGCGGCAGCATCCCGGGCGACCTCTCGATCTTCCGCAACGCCAAGGCGATCCAGTCCACCTGGGCGGGCGTGAACGCCCTGTTGCGCGGGAAATTCCCGGCCGGCGTGCCGATCGCCCGCATGGTCGATCGCGGCCTCTCGGCCAACATGGTCGAGTATCTGGTCTACTTCACGCTCGACGCGCTGCGCCACGGCCGCCGGCTGCGCGCGGGGCAGCGCGAGGGCAAATGGCTGGAGCTGCCGCTCGGCTGGGCGCGGGATTTTCCGGTCGGGATCCTGGGCCTCGGCACGCTGGGGCGGGACACGGCGGCGAAACTGCGGCGCCTCGGCTTTCCCGTGAGGGGATGGAGCCGGACGCCGAAGACCGTCGAAGGCGTCGCCGGCTTCGCCGGGCGGGATCAGCTCGCCGCGTTCCTGCAGCCCGTGCGCCTGCTGATCTGCCTGTTGCCGCTGACCGACGAGACCGAGGGCATCCTCGACGCCGCGCTGTTCGCCGGCCTGCCGGAGGGGGCGATCCTGGTCAACGCCGGGCGCGGCGGGCATACGAACGAAGCCGACCTGCTGGCGGCGCTCGATTCCGGCAAGCTCGCCTATGCCGTGCTGGACGTGTTCGGCGAGGAGCCGTTACCGCCGGACCACGTGTTCTGGCGGCGGCGCGACATCGTCATCACGCCGCATGTCGCTTCGATCACCCGCGCCGGCACTGGCGCCGAGGACATCCTGGAGAATTACCGCCGGGCGCTCGCCGGAAAGCCGTTGCTGAATCCGGTCGATCCCGCGCGGGGCTACTGAATCGCCGCCGTCAGGTGGTTGTCCCAGAGCGGCAGCCCGTCGGCCGGCCGCTCCAGCGGCTGCGACGTGACGCCGTCCGACGCGTCGATCAGCACGCGCGCGCCCGAGCCCGAGGTGAACACGAACCGCCCCGGTCGGTCGGCGGCGGCGATGCCGCAGCCGTCGCGCAGCTCGACGCCGCCGAGATAGCGCCGCTCCGGCACGTTCCAGAGTGCGGCGAAGCCGCCATGGGGCGAGGTCGCGGCGGCGATCGTGCGGCCCCGATCGATGGCGACGCTGCCGCAATAGCCGCGCAGCTTCATCAGCTCGCCGCGCGGCATCGCCAGCAGCTCGGTCGCGCCGTCCGGGCGCGCGACGCCGACCAAAGGCCGCCAATCGGTGGCGGGGTCCTGGTCCTGCATGGCGAAGACGATCTCGTCATCCGCCGTGCGGGCGAGATGCCGGATCGAGAGCGAGACCAGGTCCTCGTCGAGCCGCAGGGAGGCCCGGAGCGCGCCGGTCTCGGCATCGACGAAAGCGAGGCTGGAATCCGCCTCGCCCTCGGTCGCCAGCCGGTCGACCAGGCCGCCATTGCCGATGGCGAGCACGCGGTCGGCCTCGGCCCAGATCAGCTCGTGGGGCTCGATGCCGCCGGACGGGAACGCCGCGATACGCGCGGCATCCGCGAGGCGATAGACCGCGATGCGTCCGGCCTGGTCGCCGTCTCGGCTCTCCGTGGCGTAAAGCTGCATGCCGTCGCCGCTGAAGACCGCGTGGCCGTCGAAGTGCCAGCCTTCGGGCGCGGCCATGCGTCTGAGCATCGCGCCGTCGGCCGCATTGCAGAGCGTGATGGCGGGCCCGGGCTTCCGGTCGATCAGGGCAAGCAGCCGGCCGTCGGGCGACGCCTCGACCGTATGGCCGCGATCGCGCGCCGGGGCGCCCCAGAGCAAACGCCCGGCCGCGTCCAGCGCGGCGAGCCCGTAGCCGGCCGGGCCGGGCGCGAAGTTGCAGGCGCTGAAGTAGCGCATCACAGCCCGTCGCCGTCCATCGCGTTGAAGCCGACGGTCAGCCCGATCGCCGACGGCACCTTCTGGGTCATGAGACTGCGCAGCGCATTGGCGGCGGTCAGCAGCGTTTCCACCGACTTGCGTTTCTCGGGATCGGCGACCGCGGCATCCAGCGGCTCGGGCACCGCGCCGGCGGCGGCGATCGTGGCGTCGAAGGCCTTCGCGATCTCGTCCTTGAGCGCCGCCCGGTCCGGCGGCAGCAGCGTGGCAAATCCGTCCGGCCCGAGCACCGCCGCCCTGAGCGCGTCGAGATTGGCGCGGATGTTCCTGAGCGACCGGCCGGAGCGGTATTGCTCGGCGCTGCCGGGATGCGCCTTGTCGATCTCCTTGCCGAGCACGGCCGAGACCTTGCGGTCGGCGATCACCTGTATGCCGGTCAGGATGTCGCCATAGGCCTGGTTCGTGGTTTCGGTCGGATCGTTGGCGAACGGCGCCGGTTCGGCGCTGGCCTTTTCCCAGGCGACGGCGACCTCGCGTCCCAGGGTCTCCAGGTTATGCGCGATCGCCTGGATCACGGCGATGCGCGCCTTCTGGTCGGGACCCGCGGAGAGGACCTGCCGCGCATTGTCGCCATAGAGCAGGCGCTCCAGGGCGGGCAGGCCCTGGACGGAGACGGAAGCATGCGGAAACTCCTCGGGCGACAGCGACTTCGGATCGGGTGCCGCGAGGAGGGCGCCGAGCTGCCGGTCCACGATGTTGCGACGCTCCGGAAAGTACTCGAACCGCTCGGCGCGCTGCGCTTCCTCGAGCGGGCCGAGGCTGAAGAAGCCGGCATGCATCCAGGCATCCGATACGGAATCGAAGGCCACGCGCAAGGCGGCGAATCCGTCCTGGCTCGGCGCGCCGGCGAAGTCGTCGGCCGCCTGGGCGAGCTTGGCGGTCTCGACGGCGACCCTCTTGAACGCAGGGGCCACGACGTTGCGCGCATAGGCCTGGTTGAACGCGCCGAAATCCGCCGCATGCGCCGGCGCGGCGAAGACCCCGAGCCAGGAGGCGAGCAAGGCGATGCGGCTGACGAAGCCCTTCAGCATGGTATTCCCCTCACAGCGATCCGATGAAATCGATGAGCGCCTGGCGATCCGCGGCGCCGAGCGCTTCGACCTTCTTGCGCGCGGCCGCGGCCTCGCCGTCATGCCAGAGGATCGCCTCCAGCACGTTGCGCGCGCGGCCGTCGTGCAGCAGGTCCGCCTTGCCCGATCGCAGCGCGACGCCGATGCCCCAGAGCGGCGCCGTGCGCCATTCCCGCCCCGAGGCGTCGCCGTCCTGGAGATGATCGGCGAGGCCCATCCCCATGTCGTGCAGCATCAGATCGCTGTAGGGCGCGATCGTGCGGGCCGGGAGCGCGCCGCTGGCCGGCAGGTCGAATTGCGCGCGATGGCAGGCTTCGCAGCCCGCGGCCATGAACACCTTCCGGCCCTGCGCGACGCTCTTGGAATCGATCGCGAGACCCGGCAGCACGGCCTCGGCGACGAAGCGGTCGATCAGCCGCGTGAGGCTCGACGGGACTTCCAGATTCTCGAATTGCGGCGAGGCGCCGTTCGGCATGGCGAGGCATTGCGCTTCGCGCTTCGTGCAGTCGCCATAGGCGTCGCGGTAGATCGGGTTGGAAAGGCCGATGTCGAGGTCGAGCGCCTTGGCGTCCTGGACTTCGAGGCTCGGCTCGCCGGCCTTCCAGCCGAAGCGGCCCAGCGCCCGCTTGCCGGTGGCCGGATCGAGAACCTCGTTCGGCCGGCCGGAGATGCCGTCGCCGTCGCGGTCATCGGGATCGGCGCGCGCCAGGATCTCCGTCTCGGGAATCCGCTCCAGCAGGCCCATGCCGTTGATCGCCGAGGCGAGGCGCGGGCTGATCACGGTCTCCGGCGCCAGCAGCCCGAAGGCGAGGCCATCGAGCGTCGCGACCGGCTTGCGCAGCTCCACCTCGGTGCCGTCGGCGAGCGTCACGGTCCGGATCTCGAAGCGGACGTCCGGATGCGCCTCGCCGCCGAGCCCCAGCACCGATTCCGGCTGGATCTGCTGGCCATAGACCGGGTCGCCCGTGGCCGCGGCCGCGCCGCCATGCGGCCCCAGCTTGAACAGCAAGGCGGGGAGCACGTTGCCGGCGGCGTCATAGGCGGCGCCGCGCCCGCCGCCGGTATGGCAGCTCACGCAGGAGCGCGCGTTGAACAGCGGGCCGAGGCCGTCGGCCGCCTGGGTCGAAGACGGGGCCGCGGCCCATTGCCGCTCGAACAGCGCCCGGCCGATCTCGAAATCGAGACCCTTGACGTCCTTCGGCAAGGCGGGATCGCGGATCACGTCGAGCTGCGGTCCGGCCGCCGCCGGGAGCGCCGCCATGGCGAGCATTGCGACCGAGAGGGCGACGCCGCGTATGTCATGCCACGCGCACATATCCCATCATACCGGTTTCCTGATGCTCGATGATATGACAGTGGAGCATCCAGGCCCCGGGATTGTCGGCGACGAAGGCGACCTTGCGCCGCTCGTTCGGCTTCACCAGCGTCGTGTCGGCGAAATGCGGCAGCACGTCGCCTTTGTTCGATCCGATGACCTTGAACGTGTGGCCGTGCAGATGGATCGGGTGCGCGTGCGGCGTGCCGTTGATGATCTCCATCACCACCGTGCGGCCCTTCGGGAACTCGGCCAAAGGCGGCGGCATGTGGCCTTCCTCCATGGAGGGCCAGGTCTGGCCGTTCAGCGCCCAGAAGGTGCGCTGCGTGAGGCAGAGGCTGTCGGCCGCGCGCAGGATCTCGCCGTCCGGCAGCTTCAGGTCCGGCGGCAGGTCGCTCGCCCGCGATGCGGCGCTCAGGCGCAGGGGGAAGGCGAGTGCGCCGTCGAGCTTCGGCTCGGGAATGCTGGGCTTCCTGAGCGGCGCGGGCTCGAATTCCGGCCGCTGCAGCGGCGCGCCCGCCGCCTCGAACTCGGCGAGCAGGATCGGCTCGGCCGCGTAGTAGTTCATCAGCCGCACGCGCGCGCCGGGCTTCGCCGGCGCGCGGAAGGCGATGTCGAGGCGCATCGCCGGCCCCATGCGCCAGGTATCCAGCGCCGTGGGGGTCAGCGCATTGCCGTCGGTGGCGATCATCCAGCCTTTCGCGTTCTCGATGCCCAGGTCGATCAGGCGGGTCATGTCGACGTTCAGGAAGCGGACGCGGATGTCGCCGTTGGCCGGCACCTTGAAGACCGGCTGGTGCCGGTCGTTGACGGTCTGGAAGCTGCCGAACGTGCCCGAGGTGCCGGCGCCCTTGTCGGTGGTGAAGACGTCGAACTCTCCGTCGTCCTTGATGCGCCAGTCGCGGTAGAGGCAGACGAGATCGGCGTCGAACGGCCGGGTCTCGTCGCCCTCGATGATCAGCACGCCGGCGAGGCCCTTGCCGAGCTGGGTGATCGTGTCGCAATGCGGATGGAAGAAGAAGGTGCCGGGATCGGGCGGCCGGAACGCATAGGTGAATTCCTGGCCCGGGAAGACCGGGTCCTGGGTGAGGTACGGCACGCCGTCCATCCCGTTGGCCAGGCGGATGCCGTGCCAGTGGACGGTCGTGTGCTCGTTGAGCTCGTTGTGCAGGCGGGCGCGCAGCCATTGGCCGTGCCGCATCCGGATCACCGAGGATTCGCCGTAGCCGAGCGTCGCGGTCTGCCGGGCGGGTGCGGGGAGAAGCTGCTGCGGCCGCTCCTTGGCGATCAGCGACACCTCCTTGATGTCGGCGCCGGCGGGCGGAAGCGGTGCCGTCGGGTAGGCGGCCGGCGCATCGCTGAAGGCACGCTGCACCGGGCCGGCACCGGCGAGCACGAGGCCCGCGGTGCCGAATCCCAGGAGCGAACGACGCGTGAAGCGGGGAAGGGAAGGGCTGGCTGTCAGGATTGGCTGCCTTCCATCGGTGCTATTGCGTGACGGCCGAAGGATTGTCGAGGCTGTCGGAGCCTTCGACGGTGATCTTGATGTTGAGCTTGGCGACGGCCGCTTCCCAGGCCTTGGCCTGGGCCACCAGCGTGTCGACCACGTTCTGGACGATCTTGTTCCCTTCCGGATTGTCGGGGCCGATCATCTGGTCATAGGCCTCCTTGCCGCTGTCCGCCCGCTGCTTGAGGACGGTCATCGCATCGGTCGCCGCCTTGATCGCGTCGTCGACCCGCTTGGCATCCGCCGCGTCCTTGGCGGCCACCAGGTCCTTGAGGCTCGGGCCCTTGATCACGCTGCCATCGGTACGGGTGTAGGTGCCGGTGTAGACGTTCACCATACCCTTCTCGTCATAGAAGTCGGAATTGTGCGTATTGTCGCTGAAGCAGTCGTGCTCCTCCTCCGGATCGTGGAGGATGAGGCCGAGCTTCGTGCGCTCGCCGGCGAGCTCGCCGTAGGAAAGGCTCCCGAGGCCGGTGAACATCGCGCCCAGGCCTTCTTCCGGATTGTCCAGCAGCCGCTTGCGGCCGGGGCCGTCCTTGGCGAAGACCGCTTCCATCTTCTTCAGGTCGTCGATCAGGAGATCGGTCGCGGCGCGGAGGTAGTCGGCGCGGCGGTCGCAATTGTCATGGGTGCAGTTCTTGGTGTCGTAGTCGCTGGCCGGACGGTTGCCCGCGCCGGGGCCCGTGCCGTTCAGGTCCTGGCCCCAGAGCAGGAACTCGATCGCGTGATAGCCGATCGAGACATTGGCCTCGTTGTCGCCGGCGCTCTGCAGCGAGGTGATCAGCTCCCCGGTGATCTTCGAGGCGTCGATCGTCTGGTTGCCGATCTTCAGCGACTTGTTGGCGATGATATTGAGCGTGTAGAGCGGATTGCTGTCCGACTTGGTGCCGTAGGAGTTGGTGTCGACATAGTCGATCAGCCCTTCATCCAGCGGCCAGGAGTTCACGTTGCCCTCGAGATCGTCGATCTCCGGATTGCCGAAGCGGAAGGCCTCGGTCTGCATGTAGGGGACGCGGGAATCGATCCAGGCCTGGCGCGCCGCCTTCAGGTTGGCGTCGGTGGGCGCTGCCAGGAAGCTGTCGACAGCTGTCTTCAGCTTCTCGGCGCCGGCCACGGCATCGGCATAGCCGGCCTCGCCGATATCGGCATAGGTGGTCAGGATGGCCTTGGGATCGGGTGCCGCGGCCCTCGCGGGCAGGCTGGCGACGAGGCTGGTGCTGGCAAGGAGCGCGGCCGAAAATGCGAGGAAGAACGGGCGTGTCATGGCGGGGTCCCCTAGGGCTGGCGAAATGCGTTCACTTGGTAATGCAAGTCATTCGCAATTGCAAGCCGGACAGATTGCCGCTTTCGGGCCGTCTTTCGGCGCTTCAATGGGCGTCGGCGGAGGGGGCTTTCGGCGGCGCGATCTGGCGCATCAGCGGCACCAGGACCACCATGGCGAAGAGGCAGACGGCGATCAGCAGGAAGGCATCGGCGAAGGTCTCGGTCAGCGCTTCGCGGAGCGCCAGATTGTAGAGCTGCTTCAGCGCCGCCGCATGGCCGAGCACGGCGTCGCCGTGGAAGACCGCGGTGTAGCGGTCGGTCAGGCGCTGCAGCACCGTCACGGCGGTGGTGTTGGTCGGCGACAGCGATTCCGCGATCCGGGCGAAATGCAGGTTGGCGCGATCGTTGAGGATGGTGCCGCAGCCGGCGATGCCGATCGCGCCGCCGAGATTGCGCATCAGGTTGAAGAGGCCGGAGGCGAGCTTCAGCCGTTCCTGCGGCAGGCTGCCGAGCGCCAGGGTGACGATCGGCGCCACGGCGAATTGCTGGGCGAAGCCGCGGAAGGCCTGGGGCAGCAGCAGCTCGTTGGCGCCCCAGTCATGGGTGATCGGCGTGAAGCTCCAGAGCCCGACGCCGAAGCAGAGCAGGCCGAAGGCCATCAGCCATCGGAGATCGATGCGCCGCGCCAGGGTGGTGTAGACCGGGATCGCGCAGATCTGGAACACGCCGGTCGAGAACACGGCCCAGCCGATCTCCTGGGCGCTGAAGCCGCGCACCCGCGCCAGGAACAGCGGCGTCAGGTAGATCGTGGCGAAGATGCCGATGCCGGTCACGAAGGAGAGCAGGCAGCCCAGGCCGAAGTTGCGGATCCTGAGGGCGCGCAGATCGAGCACCGGATTGGCGAAGGTCAGGCTGCGCAGGATGAAGAGCGGGCCGGCGAGGGCGGCGATCGCGGCGGTGGTGCGGATCGCGTCGTCGCCGAACCAGTCCCAGCGCGGGCCTTCCTCCAGCGTGTATTCCAGGCAGCCGAGGAAGACTGCCATCAGCGCCATGCCGACATAGTCGGCGCCCTTGAGGACGGCGAGATTGGGGCGGTCGATCTTCACCAGCATCGGCACCGCGGTCGCGACCGCGACGCCCGGCATCAGGTTGATGAAGAACAGCCAGTGCCAGGAGTAGTTCTCGGTGATCCAGCCGCCGATCGTCGGCCCCAGGGTCGGCGCCAGGGATGAGAGGCCGCCGATGATCGCGGCGGCGACCACGCGCTGCTGGCCGGTGAAATAGAAGAAGGCGGTGGTGAAGGCGGTCGGGATCATCGAGCCGCCGAGGAAGCCCTGCAGCGCCCGGAAGGCGATCATGCTGTCGATGTCCCAGGCCCAGCCGCAGAGCAGGCTGGCGACGGTGAAACCGACCGCGGAGACGCAGAACAGCCAGCGGGTCGACATCACCCGCGACAGCCAGCCCGAGAGCGGGATGACCACGATCTCGGCGATCAGATAGCTGGTCTGGACCCAGGAGAGCTCGTCGGGGCTGGCCGACAGGCCGCCGCCGATCTCGCGCAGCGAGGCCGAGACGATCTGGATGTCGAGCAGGGCGATGAAGAAGCCGATGCTCATCGCGCCGAAGGCGAGGGCCTTGGCCGGGAGCGGGAGCTCGTCCGGCCGCGGTGCGGCCAAGGGCGCGGAAGCCGAGACCGCCGTCATGGGTGCCTCGATCCAGTGACTATCATAATGATAGTTACTGTGCGCGATTAACTATCATGGTGCAAGTGACCATCGTCACAGCTTCGGGAAGCGGGGATCAGCCGAGGGCGTAGCGCCGGCGCATCCGGGCATTGGCGGCCGGGCCCGGGCGGAAGACGAAATCGCGCTCGGTCACCGGCCTGCCGCTCAGCCGGTCCACCAGGACCGGGTCGGCGGCCCTGCCGGTCTTCGCATCGGCCAGCACCAGGGCCTTGCCCTCGGGCGCCAGGTGCCGGTTGCCCCAGGCGAGCAGGGCGATCAGGACCGGCCGGAAGTCCCGGCCCTTGGCGGTCAGGACGTATTCGTGGCGGGGCGGGTGCTCGTTATAGAGCCGGCGTTCCAGCAGGCCCGATTCGACCAGCGAGTTGAGCCGTCTGGTCAGCATGTTGGGCGCGATGCCCAGGCTCTGCTCGAACTCGTCGAATCGGGTGTAGCCATGGAACGCGTCCCGCAGGATCATGATGCTCCACCATTCGCCCACGTGCTCCAGGCCGCGGGCGATCGGGCATTGGGAGTCGCCTATCCGCTTTCGTTTCATGGGTGCAATTTAGGACAGTCACTATCATACTGCAAGTTATGGGAATGAACCGGTTGTGATCTGCCGCACGGACCGCATGCCGGACGGCCGCTAGCGTGGCCGTCGTGGGGCGCGATCGAGGTGGACCTGGAAATGGACGGAATGACACAAGGCACGCAGCGCACGCCGATGTATCTGGAGGATTTCGCGGTCGGCATGGTGTTCTCCGGCGGCGCGCGGCAGGTAACCACGGAGGAGATCAAGGCCTTTGCCCGCGAGTACGATCCGCAGCCTTTCCATATGGACGAGGCGGCCGCGCGGGACACGTTCTTCGAGGGGCTCGCCGCCAGCGGCTGGCACACGGCGGCCATGACGATGCGGCTGCTCGCGGATTACGGCCCGCCGGTCGCCGGCGGGCTGATCGGCGGCGCCGGCGAGATCGCCTGGCCGCAGCCGACGCGTCCGGGCGACGTGCTGCAGGTCGCGGCGGAGATTCTCGAGGTGAAGCCCTCGCGGACGCGGCCCGAGCGCGGCATGGTGGTGATGCGCAGCGAGACCAGGAACCAGCGCGGCGAGGTGCTGCAGGTGCTGACGGCCAAGCTGGTGGTGCCGCGACGCGACGGCGGCACCGCGCTGGCGTAGCGGCCCGGGGCGCCGGTGTCCGAGGCGCTAGCGGCCGTTCTGGCGCCTGCGGAAGGCCGCCATCCGCGCCAGCATCATCGAGATGTGGTTGCGCCGGACGTAGCCGACCGCCTCGAAGTCGTTGACCTCGAGCGCGCGCACCGTCTCGTTCACCTCGTGATACAGGAACTCGACCTCCCGCCTGGGATCGGTCTGCTCCATCCAGCCGTACCAGTAGCGGTCGGCCTGGTGATAGAGCACCTCGATGAAGTGCTTCAGCATCGGCGAGCCGATCACGGTGTTGACCAGGTTGTGGAACACCTCGCAGAGCCGGGCGAACTCGCCGACGTCCGGCCGCCCCTCGGCCTCCAGCATCCGCTTCACCTGCCGGCCGACCTCGCGCACCGCTTCGAGGTCCGCGGCCGTCACCGGCTTCGGCGCCGCGCGGCCGATCAGCGAGACCAGCTCCAGGCGCAGGAGATAGATCTGGTCCAGCGCATCGTCATCGACCTCGGTGACCCGGATGCCGACGCCGTTGCGGATCTCGACCAGGCCCTCGGTCTCGAGCTGCTGCAGGGCCTGGCGCACCGGCGTCCGGCTCACGCTGAACTCGGCGGCGATCTCCTGCTCCTTCAGCCAGGCGCCGGGCGGGTAGGCGCGGGTGGCGATCCGCTGCCGCATGGTGTCGTAGATCAGCAGGGCATTGGAGCGGTAGCCGGAGCCGCGATCCGCGGCCTTGAGGCCGGCCGAAGGGGAGTCGTCCGGCAGATGATCGAGTTCGGTGACGGTCATGGGTCCGGCCGACGGGTGAGGACGATCGATTGCCAGCAGTGTACAGCTTCGGCAGCCTTTCGCCACAGCCGGCCGGCTCGATTGCGACTTATAATATGATATATATCAAGCAGTAAAACTTAAGGAAGAGGCCGGCCGTTGCTCGGCGATCGGAACGCGCGGCGCTTCGCGGTCGCCGCTCCGAGCTGCCGATGACGGTTGTCACGCTCGAGGCGGCGGGCGCGCCGGCTGTGCGGTAGATCACTGATTTTGGGGACGGACCGGCGTAAACCGATTCCCGGCAATCATGGGGTCGCCGCTGCACCTCTTCCGGCCGGGACCGTTCGGGCCGGGCAGGGTGCGGCAATGGGGCAGCGCTTCTCACCGAAATTTGCTTGTTCGGGGGGATGCCCCTCGGAACTATAATTGCCGCGTGGGTGACGCCGGCCGTGCCGGTTGGTCGGGCTCAGGGGGATCGTTCGAGCAGCAGATCGACGTGTCGATCATCACAATCGAATGAATCTGGCGAATGAGCCCGGCGAACGGAGTCCGGGAGCGGCGTGACTGAGCAGAAGTCGGGTGAGAGTTTCTTGGGAAAGGGATTGAAGATGAACCGTTTCGTGGCGATTGCGGCGGCCATCGGCCTGTCTGCGGCCGTTCTGTCGGGCTGCACGGCGACCAGCCAGCCGATCGTCGACACCAAGGGTGTCGACCCCAACCAGTACGCAAAGGACAATGCGGAATGCCAGAACTACGCCGACCAGGCGAACGTCGCGGGCGATGCCGCGATCGGCGCGGTCGGCGGCGCGGCGGGCGGCGCGGCCTTGGGCGCCATCACCGGCGCGCTGGTGCCGGGCGTCAGCGCCGGCGGCGGCGCGGCGATGGGTGCGGCGACCGGCGGCCTGCTGGGCCTCGGCGGCGGCGCCTATAGCGGCGTCGAGCAGAAGCGCGAGATCTACCGCAACTGCATGCGCAATCGCGGCTACAGCGTCCTGAACTGATTGGCGTATCGGGCCGGTATGTGCGCCCGCTCCCCGACCGCGAGGCGGCAGGTGGGGCGGGCGCGCCCGGCATTTGGCATCGGAGGCCTGGCATGGATCTCAGCAAGGTCGGGATCGGCCAGAACCCGCCTTACGACATCAACGTCGTGATCGAGGTGCCGCTCGGCGGCGTTCCCGTCAAGTACGAGCTGCACAAGGAGTCCGGCGCGCTGTTCGTCGACCGGTTCCTGCATACGGCGATGTTCTACCCCGGCAATTACGGCTTCATCCCCCATACCCTCGCCGATGACGGCGATCCGGTGGACGTCGTGGTCATCGGCCCCACGCCCGTCGTGCCGGGCGCGGTGGTGCGCTCGCGTCCGGTCGGCGCGCTGATGATGGAGGACGAGGCCGGGGGCGACGACAAGATCATCGCGGTGCCGGTGGACAAGCTCCACCCCTACTACTCGGACGTCGGCTCCTACCGCGATCTGCCGGAGATCCTGCGCGAGCAGGTGAAGCACTTCTTCACCCACTACAAGGATCTCGAGCCCGGCAAGTGGGTGAAGTTCTCCCGCTGGGCGGAACCGGAAGAGGCGATGGAGCTGATCCGCCGCGGCATCGCCGCGCAGCGCGCGAAGTAGAGCGTGAAATCGGGGCTCCTGCTTATCCACCGCTTTCTGCATGCTGCGACAAGCTCCGTCTTGACGCCCCGGCGCGCGAGTCCTAGCTTTTTATCGACGAGATTCCGCGAGGGTTTCGCCCTGCTGCGGCTCCTCGGTGCAAGGCGGATGCGTTGCAGTCGGGGAGTCAGCGCTGACGGCGCGCGTTGCTGCGGCACGTTGCGCCGCTACCCGCAACCGCCAACCAGGAGGGTGTCTAACCAACATGACTCCACCGGCGATATCAGGCGACAATCTGGCTTAGACAGCAGATTGCGGCTCGGCTTGAAAGCCGGGCGCGGGATGCCGTGGGCCATTGCGCCCCGTTGCACCGGTCCCGATGGGACGGCTTGGCGGCGACCCCGCAGACGAGATCAGAGCCCCGCATGTGCCAGGCGCAGATGCGGGGCTTTGCATGTCCGTGCGTCAGTGCGCGGCGCCGGGTATCAGCGCGCGGCGCCGGGCAGAGGAAAATCGAGGCGCCAGAAGCGGCCGAAATGCGCGGTGCCGAAATAATGCGCCGCCGCGGCGTCGTCCGGCGTCAGGCTGCCGCCGATCTGCCGCGCCAGCGCCGCGGCGCTCGCAATGCCGATGTCGCTCTGCGGGGCGGAAGGACGGCCGGCGCCGTTATCGGCGATCCGAAGGCTGCCGGAGCGCGGGCCGGCGGCCAGCGAGACGTAGATCCTGCGGCCGGCGGTCGGCTCGCTTGGCGTGCCGACCGGCGCGATGAGCTCCATCAGCGTCAGGCCGAGCTTCACGGCGCGATCGAACGTGCATTCGACCGGCGGCGCTTCGTATTGCAGCAGGCGCGCCTCGCCGGTGCGCGGGTCGCGCCGGAGCGATTCGACCATCATGCCGAGATAGGCGGCGAGATCGACCGGGCGATGATCGCCCAGCGGTCCGGGAAAGGGGACGATGCCGTCCGCCGGTCCCGACGGGATGTCGCAGCACATCCCGATCACCGACGTCGATCGCGCGTCGCGGTCGCGGATGACGTGGGCGCGGTCGTGGATCCAGAACGTGCGGTCGCCGACCGAGGCCCGGAACCGGTGCTCGAGCGTGGCGGCGCCTTCCAGTCCATGGGAGACCGTGCGCACCGTGGCCTCGCGGTCCTGCGGGATGACCAGGGACAGGAAGTCCGGCGCGGTCCGCGGCGCCTCCGCCGGCGCAAGCCCGTAGACCACGCAGAGCGCACCGTCCCACAGCACGGCGTCGCTCGCGATGTCCCAGTGCCATGTGCCGATGCGCCCCGCCGTCAGCGAGCGGCGAACCGCGTCGTGGGACTCGGGATCGGAAGGCGGGGCGCTGGCAGCCATGCGGCTAATCTCGTCGGGGATCGTGACTTGCGGATCGATGCCGCGCATGCATGCCGGCCGGTGAGTCGTTCCTACCACTTTTCCGAGCAGCCGCAAATCGCGCCAACATCCCGCTCCCCGATTCCGGCCGTTTCCGGATACTGGCAGCGACCGGCTGCCGGTCTGTTGTGATTATGCTAGCTTCGCCCGCTCGATACGGCAAAACCGCTGTTTATCCTGTCGCCCGGCCCATCCGGGTCCTGCTATACCATAGTTCGCGTCGCAAAGGTGCTCGATGACTCGCGGCTCCGGAAACCTTCGATGGCCGATACACGCAGTGATAGTCGTCGCCGCGTGGAGTTGCCTTTGCGCGAGCATTTCGGCGCGCGCCGACGAGGCCGTGGTCGGCCAGGTGGAGAACAGCCATCCCACCGTCGGCAGCAAGCTGGACGGGCGGAGCCGGAGCCTGGCCGACGGGGTCGACGTCCATCGCAACGAGCAGCTCTGGACCGGTGCCGGCGGCCGGCTGCAGGTCGCGCTCAGCGACGGCGGCACCGTCGCGGTCGGCGAGAACGCGCGCCTCACGCTCGACGACTTCGTGCTGCCGAAGGACGGTGCGGGCCGGCTGCTGATCCGCAGCATCACCGGCGCCTTTCGCTTCATCGGCGGCGCCATCGACAAGTCCGCGGCCGGTGCGGTGAAGATCGTGACCCCGGCCGCGACCATGACGGTGCGCGGGACCGATTTCTTCGCCGGCCCGATCGACGGTGCCTATGGCGTGTTCGTGTTCCACGGCCGGGTCGAGGTCGCGACCGCGGGCGGCTCGGTCAGCCTGACCGACGGCGAGGGCACCAGCGTCACCCGCAGCGACGCGCCGCCGGGCGCCGTCAAGCGCTGGCCCGCCGACAAGATCGCGCGCGCCGAGAAGCTGGTCGGGTTCTGAGCCGCAGACATGCCGCCCTTCTCGCTGGAAAGCCAGGTCGCCCTCGTCACCGGTGCATCCTCCGGTCTCGGCGCGCATTTCGCCCGCGTCCTCGCCGAGGCCGGCGCCAGGGTGGCGCTGCTCGCGCGCCGCAAGCGCCTTGCCGAGGAAGTCGCGGCCGAGCTCGAATCCCACGGCTGGGCCGCCTCCGCCTTTGCCGCGGACATCACCGACCACGACAGCCTGCATCGCGTGCTGCACGAGGTGGAAGCCGGGCTCGGCACGCCCGACATCCTGGTCAACAACGCCGGGGCGCATGCCGGCCGGCTCGCGCTCGACCTCGATGCCGCCGATTGGAACCGGGTGATCGAGACCAACCTCACCGGCACCTGGGCGATCACCCAGCAGCTCGCGCAGCATTGGGTCGAGCGCAAGCGTCCGGGAGTCGTGGTCAACGTCGCCTCGATCCTGGGCATTGGCGTCTCGCCGGGGGTCATGTCCTACGCCGTCTCGAAGGCCGGGGTCATCCAGATGACCAAGGCGCTGGCCCTCGAATGGGCGCGCTACGGGATCCGGGTGAACGCGCTGGCGCCCGGCTATTTCCCGACCGATCTCAACAAGGAGTTCCTCGCGACGCCGGAAGGGGCCGCCATCCTGAAGCGCATTCCCATGCGCCGCCTCGGCAAGCTCGAGGATCTCGACGGCCCGCTGCTCTTGCTCGCATCGCCGGCTTCCGCTTACATGACCGGCAGCGTCATCACCGTCGATGGCGGCCATCTCAATGCGACGCTGTAGCCGCCCGCGGGCGGAGACCCGAGGGGTGACGGCGCCGTTCCTTCCGTTCTAATCTGGGCATCATGGACTTCGCACTTTCCCCCGAAACCCAGGATAACTGCCGTCGCATCGACGCCTTCCTGGATCGCCACGTCATTCCCCTCGAAAGCGACCGCGCCAATTATGACGAAGGCGAGAACATCCGCCTCGACATCCTGGCCGGCCTGCGCAAGCAGGCCCGGGCCGAGGGTCTCTGGTGCTTCCAGGTTCCGAAATCCGAGGGCGGCAACGGCGCGCCCAAGGGCCAGACCGTCGTCAACATGGCGGCCTGCTACGAGGCCGCGGGCCGCTCGATCTTCGGCCCCGTCTGCTTCAACAGCGCGGCACCCGATGACGGCAACATCTGGCTGCTGAACAAGGTCGCGACGCCGGCGCAGAAGGAGCGCTGGCTGGCGCCGATCATGCGCGGCGAAGCCCGCTCGGCGATCGTCATGACCGAGCCGCATCCGGGCTCGGGCTCCGACCCTTCGGGCATGATGCTGACCACCGCCACGAAGAAGGGCGACACCTGGGTGATCAAGGGCCACAAGTGGTTCATCACCGGGGCCGGCGTCGCCGATCATTTCATCCTGCTGGCCCGCACCTCGGACGATCCGCGCCGCGGCCTCACCACGTTCCTGTTCCACAAGGACCAGCCGGGCTGGGAATTGAAGCGCCGCATCCCGATCATGGGGCCCGAGGAGCATGGCGGCCATTGCGAGCTCATCTTCGACGGCCTCGAGATCAAGGATTCCGAGCGCCTGATGGAAGTGGGCGAGGGGATGAAGGCGGTGCAGATCCGCCTCGGCGTCGCGCGCCTCACGCACACCATGCGCTGGCTCGGCATGGCCAAGCGCGCGCTCTCGATCGCGGGCGAATATGTCGGCGAGCGCAAGGCCTTCGGCAGCAAGCTCATCGAGCACGAGGGCGTGCAATGGATGCTGGGCGAGGCGGCGATGGCGATCGCGACCGGCCGCATGCTCACCATGCATGCCGCCTGGCGCATCGACCAGGGCCACCGCGCGCAGAAGGAGGTGGCGATGGCCAAGGTCGCGGTCGCCGATATCCTGCACAAGGCGATCGACACCGCGATCCAGCTCTGCGGCGCCAAGGGCTATTCCAAGGACACGCTGCTGGAATGGATGTACCGCTATCAGCGCCAGGCCCGCATCCTCGACGGCGCCTCCGAAGTGCACAAGATGCTGATGGCCAAGCACTTCATCGCCGAGGGCCGGGACTATTGGCAATGGGGATGACGATCGTTGAAGCCCGCTTCAACGGTCGCCATGCTGCGCCTTCGCGTGCCATGACGAAGAACAAGAAGAAGTCATGACCCTCGCCGATCCCGAAGCCATCGCCGCCTTCATCGCCCGCTCCGCCGGCGCGAGCGATGCCGCGGTGACCGTCGTCGGCCGCCTCGCCGGCGGGGCGATCCAGGACAATTGGGCGGTCAACGTCGAGATCGCCGATGGTCCGATGGCGGGGCTGCACGAGGCGGTGCTGCGCACCGACGCGGTCTCCGGCATCGCCGAGAGCTGGCCGCGCGCCCAGGAATTCGCCTTGATCTCGGCGGCCTATGAGATGGGCGTCACCGTTCCCCAGCCGCTCTGGCTCGAGCCGACCGGCGATGTCATCGGGCGGCCGTTCTATATCATGCGGCGGGTGAAGGGCGTCGCCCAGGGACGCCGCGTCCTGCGCGGCCTGGAGCCGGAGCAGGGCGACGTGCTGGTGCGGCGCCTCGGCCTCGAGCTTTCGAAGCTGCATGCCGTCGTTCCGACCGACAAGCTGTCGGCATCGCTCGCCTTCCTGCCGGAGGTCGGCCTCGACCTGATCGTCCAGCGCGCCGCCCATTACCGGAAGTCGCTCGACGCGCTGCCGGAGCCCCATCCGGTCCTGGAATATGCGATCAACCGGATGGAGGACCTGGCGCCGCCGGTCACGCGCCTCGCGCTCTGTCACCGGGATTTCCGCACCGGCAACTACATGGTCGATGGCGGCCGGCTGACCGGCATCCTGGATTTCGAATTCGCCGGCTGGAGCGATCCCTACGAGGATCTCGGCTGGTTCTGCGCCCGCTGCTGGCGTTTCGGCGCCACCGAGAATGAAGCGGGCGGCGTCGGCTCGCGCGCGGCCTTCTACGCCGGCTATGCCGAAGGCACCGGCCGGCCGGTCGATGACGCCCGCGTGCGCTATTGGGAGGCGGTGGCGCCGATCCGCTGGGCGATCGTCGCCCTGCAGCAGGGCGAGCGCCATGCGTCGGGCCAGGAGCCGTCGCTCGACCTGGCGCTGACCGGGCTGCGCGCCATCGAATGCGAATACGACCTCCTGAGCGACCTGCCCAAGATGACGAGGGGAGCCTGACATGCTGCCGAGACCCGGCGCCGCCGATCTCCTGAAGATGGCGCAGGAGGCGCTGCAGGATCATGTGCTGGGCAAGGTCGAGGGCGAGGCGAAGTTCGCGGCCCTCATGGCCGCGCGGGCGATGGCGATCGCCGAGGCGGAGCTCCGCGGCGGCGCTGCGGCGGACAAGGCCGAGCTGAAGGCGATCCAGGGCCTCTACGAGGAGCCGGTCGGCGATGATCTCGCCGCGGCGCGCCAGCGGCTCGCCGCCGACATCCGCGCCCGCCGCTTCGCGTCAGGCACGCCGCGGGAGGTGCGCCTGCTCGACGCGCTGACCGCCGCGACCGCGACCCGGCTCCGCGCGGTCAACATCAAGTACATGGCGCAGCGTCAGCGCGGCAAGGTCGCCGAATCCGCGGTCTGAGCCGATGGCGCCGCCGCCGCGGGCGCCGGTGCCGCAGGCTTCTCGGCCGCGGCGGCTTCCGCCGGCGGCTCGGCCGGCTTCTCCCGTTTGATTCCCATCGCGCGCTCGATCGTGTCGATGCTGCGGTCGGCGGCGGCTTCGACCGCGTTGAGCGCGCTCGTCAGGGCGCCCTGCGGGATGGTGGGCGCGAGCGTCACCATGCGCGACGCTTCCTCGTGCAGCGCATAGAGCCGCAGCAGCGGCACCGTCACCTCGACCGGCAGCAGCTCCAGCCGCTCGGCATTGGTGCTCCAGAACGTGGCGCTCGGCAGCGTCAGCATGGAGCTGGTCGTGATCGGCACCGGCTTGTCCTTCGGCAGGTCGGCGATCCGCGCCTGGATCTGCCGCGCGGCGGCGCGCATGATCTCCGCTTCCGCCGCCAGGCCGGTCGCCATCGCGTAGCGGCGCGCCTGGCGCCAGCGCTCGCGCTGGTGGCTGTTGCTGCGCCAGATCGAGACCATGGTGATCGGGATGGTGAGGACCGCGATCAGGCCCAGGATGTAGGCGAGCGCCGCGCGGTTGAGGATCGGCGCCGGGCTGTCGGGATGCGGCGTCGCGGCCGCGGGCTTGCTCCAGATGCCGAGATTGCCCTGGCGGGCCTGGGTCTCGGCGGCGTCATAGTCCGCGTCGAGACTGGCGGGGTCGGTGCCCGCGGTGCTGTCGCGATAGACCGCCGCGAAGCCCCGGGCGACGAGCTGCTTGGCGAGGTCGGTGTCGCCGGCGCTGCATTGCCCCAGGAGGTCGCTGGCCGGGGTCTTGCCGAAGATCGTGCACTTCACGCGCTGCCCGGCGAGCAGCGAATCGAGGGCGAGGCGGGAGGCCGGTCCGTGCTCGCTGCCCATGTCCGGCGCGGCGATGCCGTAGAGCCTGACCTGATAGTCGCCGAGGCTGATCCGGTCGCCGGTGACGGCCTTGGCCGGCCCCTCCAGGCTCTGCGGCGCCAGGGGGGTCAGCGTCGATTGATCGACCTTGGGGACGGGCACCGCCGGCGGCGGCGGGGCCTGGTCGCTCTTGGTCGATTTGGCCTCGGCGGCGGCCGACAGGACTACAGCAGAAACAAGGAAATAGACGAAAGGTATGATCTTGCGAATCAGCACGGAGTCCCCCGGGCGGGATGCGATGGACGAGGCCTAAACCCCGCCCATCAACGTGTCAAACCCCGTCTGGTTGCCACCCGTCCCGCTCCGGGCCCAGTCTGGACAGCACCGCCTTGGCCGATTATATTTTGAATGAACGTTCAAATATTGAACGGCGATTCAGTCAGGCGGGCGGGCGGATTGGGACATGGCGGAGACCTACGACGCGATCGTGATCGGCGGCGGGCATAACGGGCTGACGACCGCGGCCTATCTCGCCATGGGCGGGGAGAAGGGCGGCAAGAACAAGCTCAAGGTCCTGGTGCTCGAGCGCTACAAGAAGGTCGGCGGCGCGGCGATGTCCGAGGAGATCTATCCCGGCTTCACCTACTCGACCTGTTCCTATGTCTGCAGCCTGCTGCGGCCGGAGATCTTCCGCTTCCTCGACCTGCCGCGCCACGGGTTGCAGGTCATTCCCTATGAGATCAATTCCTCGCCCAACCCGGAGGGCGAGGGGATCATCACCTACAAGGACCATGACCGCACGCGAGAGAGCCTGCGCCGGCATTCGATCAAGGATGCCGAGGCCTATGACCACTATGCCGCCGAGATCAGCCGGCAATGCCGCTTCATCAAGCCGCTGCTGCTGCTGACGCCGCCGGACCCGACCCGGGTCAATCCCTTCGCCCAGAACCGCATCAATCCATGGGGCCGGCGCGAGGACCTGGACGGCCTCTTGAAGATCGCCGCCGAGTTCGGCCGCATGGGCGAGAAGGAGATGTACGAGATCATCCGCTTCTGGACGATGTCCATCGGCGACTTCCTCGACGAGTATTTCGAGCATCCGCGCTGGAAGGGCTTCTCCGCCGCCTCGTCGATCATCGGCACCGCGCTCGGGCCGTACTCGCCCGGCACCGCCTATGTGCTGCTGCACCACTACATGGGCGAGGTCGACGGCCAGATCGGCGCCTGGGGCTTCGCCCGCGGCGGCATGGGCTCGGTCTCGAAGGCCATTGCCTCGGCGGCGACCGAGGCCGGCGTCGAGATCCGCACCAATGCCGAGGTGGCGAAGGTCATCGTCAGGAACGGCCGCGCCGTCGGCGTCGCGCTGGCCGATGGCGAGGAGATCTACGGCAAGACCGTGGTCTCCAACCTCGATCCCAAGCGCACCTATCTGAAGCTGATCGAGAAGTCGGACCTCGACGCGATCGATCCCGACATCCACGCCTATGCCAGGAACTTCAAGATCCGCGGCTCCTCGGGCAAGCTCAACATCGCCCTCGACGGCCTGCCGCGCTTCGCCGGCTGCCCGATGGAGAGCGCCTGGGGCACGATCGATATCGGCGGCGACTTCGACTACATCGAGCACGCTTTCGACGATTACAAGTATGGCTCCTGGTCGAAGCGGCCGTTCCTCGACATCGTGATCCCGACCACGGTCGACCCGACCATGGCCCCGCCGGGCAAGCATTTCATGTCGGTCTTCGTGCAATACGTGCCCTACAAGCTGGCCGAGAGCCCGTGGACGCCGCAGATGAAGGCCGCCTTCGAGAAGGATGTGATCGACACGATCGAGGAGAACGCGCCGGGCTTCCGCAATCTCATCCTGCACTGCCAGACCCGGACACCCTGGGACATCGAGAACGAGGTCGGCCTGACCGAGGGCAACATCTTCCAGGGCGAGCTCACCCTCGACCAGCTCCTGTTCAACCGCCCGTTCCCGGGCTTGGGACAATATCGCGGCCCGTTCGACGGCTTCTACATGTGCGGCTCGGGCACCCATCCCGGCGGCGGCGTCATGGGGGCGCCCGGCGCCAACGCCGCCCGCGAGATGCTGAAGGACTTCAAGCATGGGGTGGTGCGATGACCTACGACGTCGTCCTCATCGGCGCCGGCCATAACGGCCTCGTCGCCGCCACCTACCTCGCCAAGGCCGGCCGGAAGGTGATCGTCCTCGAAGCGAGCGACCGGATCGGCGGCGCCGCGAGCACGCGGGAATTCGCCCCGGGCTTCAAGGTTTCCGGCGTCGCGCACATCCTCCACGCGCTGCATCCGAAGATCGCCGGCGATCTCGGCCTCCGCCTGGAAACGCAGGCGATCGGCACCTCGGTACTGCTGCCCGAGGGCAAAAGCATCGAGATCAGCGGCGATGCGGCCGCCACCGCCGCCTCGATCCGCCAGCTCTCGGCGGCCGATGCGGAAGCCTGGCCGCGGGTCATGGCGCGCCTCACCAGGCTGGCGGGCGCGCTGGGCAGCTTCCTCACCCGCACGCCGCCCAGCCCGGCGATCGGTGCCAATGATTTCCAGACCAAGCTGGCTCTGGCGATGTTCGCGCTGCAGCTCCGCATGCTCGGCAAGAAGGACATGCTGGAGCTGACGCGCATCCTGACGATGAACGTCTTCGATCTCGCCAACGATTTCTTCGAGAGCGATGCGATCAAGGGGCTCTTGAGCTTCGATGCGACGCTCGGCGTCTATCTCGGCCCGCGTTCGCCCAACACCGTGTTCAACCTGCTCTATCGCCTCTCGTCCTACGGCAAGCATGGCATGGGCGGCTTGTACCTGCCCAAGGGCGGCATGGGCGCCGTCGCCGCCGCTCTGGAGAAGGCGGCGCGCGCGGCGGGCGTCGAGATCCGCACCAACGCGCCGGTCGATCACATCCTGATCGAGCAGGAGACGGCGACCGGCGTGGTGCTGCGCGGCGGCGAGGAGGTGCGGGCGCCGGTCGTCGCCTCCAGCGCCGATCCGCAGACCACGCTGTTGAAGCTCGTCCAGCCGGGGAATCTCGACACCGAGTTCATGAAGCGCATCCGGCATCTGCGCATGAACGGCTGCGTCGCCAAGGTGCATCTGGCCCTCGACGGCCTGCCCGACGCCTGGAAGAGCCGTGCCGGACGCATGGTGCTGGCCCCGAAGATCGACTATGTCGAGCGCGCCTTCGACTGCGCCAAATACGGCCGCGTCGCCGACAAGCCGGCGCTGGAGATCGTGATTCCCTCGCTCACCGATCCCAGCCTCGCGCCCGCGGGCAAGCATGTCGCCTCGATCCTGTTCCAATACGCGCCCTACAAGCTCCGCACCACGACGCCCGACGAAGCACGCCGCCAGGTGCTGGAGCGCACGATCGACGCGCTCGACGTGCTGGCCCCGGGCCTGCGCACGCGGATCGTCGGCTCGGAAGCACTGACGCCGCACGATCTCGAGACCCAGTTCGGCCTCGCCGGCGGCCAATGGCACCAGGGCGAGGTGACGCTCGACCAGATGTTCTTCCTCCGCCCGGCCGGCCAGTATCAGCAATACCGGATGCCGATCCCGGGCCTCTGGCTCTGCGGCGCCGGTGCGCATCCCGGCGGCAACGTCTCCGGCGCCGCCGGCGCGAACGCCGCGCGCGAGATGTTGAAGTCTCTTCGCCAGCGGAGGGCCGCAGCATGACGGCAACCACCCGTCGACCCCTCACCCTGTCCCTCTCCCTCAGGGGGAGAGGGGACGCCGTTGCGCCGACCTTTTCGTCGGGCCACCACTCCGTATCGGCCAAAGGATCCGTCACTTACCGCAGCGACAAATATCCCCCTCTCCCCTTGAGGGAGAGGGCAGGGGTGAGGGGTCGAAGACTCTCACCGCGCAACACGCCAATCGTGGGAGAGGCACGATGACCCACGTCCAGCACCTGAAGCCCTTCCTGAAGAAGACGCCGTTCCATGCGCCGATGGAGGCGCTGATGCATGGCAATGGCTGGATCCGGTGGATGGGCTATTACTCGCCGGCCTTCTTCGATTCCGTGCAGTCGGAATATTTCGCCACCCGCACCGGCGCCACGGTCTACGATGTCTCGCCGCTGATCAAGTACTCGATCCGCGGCAAGGATGCGGCGCGCTTCATGAACTTCCTGGTGACCCGCGACATCACCAAGGTCAGGCCGATGCAGGCGGCCTATACCGCCTGGTGCGACGACGACGGCAAGATGATCGAGGAGGGGACGATCTTTCGCCTCGGCGAGAACGACTTCATCCTGAACGCCGCCTTGCACCAGCTCCACTGGCTGCACGAGAGCGCCTACGGCTTCGACGTCGCGATCGAGGAGGTGTCGGAGCGCTTCTGCGGCCTGGCGCTGCAGGGCCCGACCTCGCGCGACATCCTGCAGGTGCTCGGCGTCGGCGGCATCGAGAAGCTGCCGCATTTCGGCATCATGGAGACGGCCGTCGAAGGCCGCTGGATGCGGATCGACCGCGCCGGCTTCACCGGCGATCTCGGCTACGAGCTCTGGGTGAAGCCGGAGGACGCGCTCTGGCTCTGGGAGCGGCTGTTCAGGCTCGGCGATCCCTACAAGATCGCGCCGATGGGCAGCCAGGCGCTCGACATGGTGCGGATCGAGGCGGGCTTCATCCTGGTCGACGCGGATTACATCGGCGCCATGCATGCGATCCGCCCGACCCAGCGCGAGAGCCCGTTCGAGGCCGGCATCGGCTGGGCCGTCGGCCTGAAGAAGGACGCCTACTTCGTCGGCAAGCGCGCGCTCAAGGAGGAGAAGGCGAAGGGCAGCTCGCGCCACGTCCTGATGGGCATCGAGGTCGAGGGCCGCAAGCCCGCGCATGGCGCCTTCCTCTATGCCGACCAGGCGGCGAAGAACGAGATCGGCCTCACCACCTCGGGCATGTGGTCGCCGATCCTGAAGAAGAGCATCGCCTTCGCCCGCGTGCCCCCGGCTTACGCCAGGCCGGGCACCGAGATCTGGACGGAAATCTGGTATCCCAAGGAAAAGAAGATAGAGCGCTTCATGGCGCGCTGCACGGTGACCAGCCGCATGTTCTTCGACCCGCCGCGCAAGAAGGCGGTTGGATGAACCGGTTTCTGTCCGTTTTCTGGGTCGTCATCCCGCGGCCAGGCCGCGGGATCCACGCCTTGGGGCGCGAAGAAAGGCGTGGATGCCGGGACCAAGTCCCGGCATGACGAGCGAGGGATTGAAGCTGCTATGACTCCCCCGCCCAAGAAGAAGCGCAAGACCCTCGGCATCAACCCGGCGATCCGCGAGAACCGCCGCCGCGAGCTGATCGAGGCGGCGATCCACGTGATCGCCAGGCACGGCCGCGCCGGCTGCACGGTCGGGCGCGTGGCGCGCGAGGCGCAGCTCTCCCAGGGCCTGATGAACTTCCACTTCAAGTCCATGGACCTGCTGCTGGCCGCGGCCTTCGATCACCTGGCCGAGGAGTTCGACCGCATCTGGCGGGCAAGGGTGGCGAAGGCCGGCGCGGCGCCCTGGGAGCGCCTCGGCGCGATGATCGAGACCTATTTCGCGCCGGAGGTTTTCAGCTCGGAGAAGCTCGCGGTCTGGTTCAGCTTCTGGGTCGATGCCGATCTGCGCGACGAGTTCCGCACCGCCTCGGTCAAGGTCGAGCGCCGCTATCACCGCGAGATCGAGCCGGAGATCGCGCGCCTGCTCGAAGCCGCCCGCGCGCCGGAGGCCGAGAAGGAAGCCGCGCGCATCACCGGCATGCTGACCGCGATGGTGGACGGCTACTGGCTGCAGGCGCTGCTCTACCCGAAGACCTTCCGCGCCAAGGCTGCGGTCGCGGCCTGCCTCGATTTCCTGCGGGTCGCGATCGGCAAGCCGGCCTGAAGCGGCTCACGCCTGCCAGGCCACCAGCCCCGCGCCGCCGGCGATCATCACGATGCCGAGCCAGCTCAGGCCGGTGAGCCGCTCGCCGAGGAAGGCGACGCCGAACACCGCGACCAGCACCACGCTCAGCTTGTCGATCGGCGCCACCTGCGCGGCGTGGCCGAGCTTCAAGGCGCGGAAATAGCAGAGCCAGGAGGCGCCGGTGGCCAGCCCCGACAGCACCAGGAACGCATAGGTCCGGGTCGAGACCTCGGCGGGCGGCTGCCATTCGCCGAGCGCCAGCAGGATGATCGCGGTCACCATCAGGATGACGACGGTGCGGATGAAGGTCGCGAAGTCCGAGTTGACGTTCTCGACGCCGACCTTGGCGAAGATCGCGGTCAGGGCGGCGAAAGCGGCGGAGAGCAGCGCCCAGAACTGCCAGGCGGAGAGCAGCATTTTCATCGGAAACCTCGCGGGGTGGCAGGGAAGGGCAGTATAGCCGATGCCGGCCCGGTCAGCGCGCCGGTTCCAGCGTCCGCACCCGCTCCGCCGGCGCGCGATCCCGCATGGTCGCGCGCCATTTGACCCGGAGCGCCGCCGGCCGCTCCGGATAGCGCTCGTCCAGGAAGTCGGCGCCCGTCACCCGGTCGGTGCGGAAATGCCGGAAGTCGCGGCGCAGCTCGCACCAGGCGACCAGCAGACGCACCCGGTCGAGATAGCCGATGGCGATCGGCCAGATCGCGCGGCTTGTCTCCGCGCCCTTCTCGTCGCGATAGGAGAGCACGATCTTGCGGCCGTTATGGATCGCGGCCCGCACCTGCTGCATGTCGATCGCATCGGGCGGGATCGGCGGCGTGCTGGTATGGGCGCGCGCCGAGGGATCGAGCACGATCGGCCGCAGGCGCTCCGGCACGGCGGTCGCGATCTTGGCGATCAGGTCCTCGGCCGCGCGCGCCAGCGCCGCGTCGCCCCGGGCGATCACCCATTGCGCGCCCAGCACGGCGGCCTCGATCTCGTCCGGCGTCAGCGTCAGCGGCGGCATGTCGAATCCCGCCTCCAGCACGTAGCCCATCCCGGCCTCGCCGCGGATCGGCACGCGCTGCGCCATCAGCGTCGCGATGTCGCGATAGACCGAGCGCTTGGAGGTCTCGAGCTCGCCCGCGATCGCGTCGGCGGTGATCGGCCGCCGCGCGCGGCGCAGGATCTGGATGATCTGGAACAGCCGGTCGGCCCTTCGCACGGCGGATTCCCCGTTAACGGCTCATGACGCCATCCTGCCATCGCCATGCTGACAGCATGGTGGCAGCAGGGGGGAACTATGTCGGGGGCCTCGCTCGAGGTCAAACCCGCATCACAGGAGAGGCCCATGATCACGCTCTACGGCTTCGGCCCCTATTTCGGCATGCCGGACGGCAGCCCGCACGTGCTCAAGGCCCATGTCCTGCTGCGCATGGCGGCCCGGGACTACGTGACGGATACGAGCCTGACCCTGGACAAGGCGCCCAAGGGCAAGCTCCCGGTCATCGACGATGCCGGCGAGATCGTCGCCGACACCGCCTTCATCCGCCGCCACATCGAGCGCAAATACGGCTTCGACTTCGACCGCGGCCTGGACAAGACCGAGCGCGCCGAGGCCTGGGCGGTCGAGCGCATGCTGGAGGACCACCTCTACTGGGTCTGCCTCTACATGCGCTGGGCGATCCCGGAGAATTTCGCGGCGGGTCCGGCGCATTTCTTCGATGCCGTGCCGGAGCCGATGCGCGAGACGGTGCGCGAAGGGGCAAGAGCCCGGGTGGTCGGCTATCTCCAGGGTCAGGGCATGGGCCGGCACGGCGTGGACGAGATCGCCGATCTCGGCATGCAGTCGCTCGAGGCGCTGTCGGCCCTGCTCGGCAACCGGGCCTGGCTGATGGGCGAGCAGCCCTGCGGCACCGATGCGGGCATGACCGGCATGCTGGGCATGCTGTTCAGCACGCTCGATTTCGATCTGCGCCGGCGCGCGCTCGGCCTCGGCAATCTCGCGGCCTATGCCGACCGCGCGATGGCGCGTTTCTTCCCCGAGCACGCCTGGGCGCCGGTCGCGCCCAAGGCGGAATCGCCGGCTTTGGCTTTCGCCTGACGCGGGACGAGCCCTGCGCGCCTATTGGTGGTCCTGGACCGCGTGGGGCTTGTAGGGCTCTTCCAGCTTCTTCGCCTCCTCGGCGCTGAGCTTCACCGACAAGGCGGCGACCGCGTCGTCGAGGTGGTTGGGCTTGCTGGCGCCGATGATCGGCGCCGTGATGACCGGCTTCGACAGCACCCAGGCCAGCGCCATCTGCATCGGCGGCACGCCGCGCGCCTTGGCGACCTCGGCCAGCCGGTCGGCGACCGCGAAATCGTCGGCCTGATAGTAGAGCTTCTTGGCGAAATCGTCGGTCTGGGCGCGGGTGGTGTTGCCGCCGCCCTGGCTGTGGCGGTTGCCGGCCAGGAAGCCGCGGGCCAGCGGCGACCACGGGATGACGCCGATGCCGGCATCCCGGCAGTAAGGCAGCATCTCGCGCTCTTCCTCGCGGTAGATCAGGTTGTATTGCGGCTGCATCGAGACGAACTCGGTCCAGCCGTGCTCGCGCGCGACGGCGTTCGCCTTGACGAACTGCCACGTATACATGGAGGAGGCGCCGATATAGCGGGCCTTGCCGGCCTTCACCACGTCGTGCAGCGCCTCCATGGTCTCCTCGATCGGCGTCTCGTAGTCCCAGCGGTGGATCTGGTAGAGATCGACATAGTCCATCGCCAGCCGGCGCAGGCTGTTGTCGATCTCGGTCATGATCGCCTTGCGCGACAGGCCCTTGCCGTTGGGATCCTTGCGCATGTCGGAGCGCACCTTGGTCGCGATCACCAGCTCCTCGCGCCGCGCCATGTCCCTGACGGCGCGGCCGAGGATCTCCTCGCTCTGGCCGAGCGAATAGACGTTCGCCGTGTCGAAGAAGTTGATGCCGAGCTCCAGCGCCCGCTTGATGAAGGGACGGCTCTCGTCTTCGTCGAGCACCCAGGTGCGCCAGCTCTTCGATCCGTAGGTCATGCAGCCGAGGCAGATGCGCGAGACCTTGATCCCGGTCCGGCCCAGTCGGACGTAGTCCATCGCTCTCTCCCTCGGCTGCTGTGTCTTCTGGATCGTCATGCCCGGGCCCGGCCCGGGCGTCTGGTCCCGCTCTGCAGGGGATTGCCGGGTCAGGTCCGGCAATGGCGTCTCAATCGGAAACGCAGCGGCTCAGACCGCGGCGATCATCATGATCTCGACCTTCCACTTGGGATCGACCAGCTTCGATTCAACGGTGGCGCGGGCGGGGGCGTGGCCCTTGGGCAGCCACTCGGCCCAGGCCTTGTTCATCTCGGCGAAGGTCGACATGTCGGAAAGCCAGATATTGGTCTTCAGGATCTTGGTCTTGTCGGACCCGGCCTGCTTCAGGGTCTCGTCGATCTGCTGCAGGATGTTCTTGGTCTGCTCGTAGACCGAGGGCGAGACCGGCTCCTCGGCCACATGGCCGGCGAGGTAGGCAACGCCGTTATGGACGACGGCATCGCTGATGGTGCCGGAATCGCCAATCCGCTTGATCGACATGAAAAGACCCTCGTTTTGCGTGGTTATGCTGAGAAATCAGCCGGTTGAAGGATCGGGATTATGGCGGATCGGGCGGGCAGGGGGAAGGGTCGGGCGATGACCGTTCCAAGACCGCGCCCCGCGGTTGATTTCCAAGGCCTTAGCCGCTAAAAGGCGCGACTGCCCGAGCCTTTCGGGTCCAGCCTCGCGTCCCCATCGTCTAGAGGCCTAGGACACCACCCTTTCACGGTGAAAACACGGGTTCGAATCCCGTTGGGGACGCCACACTAGATTTCCCAGGTCTTCCAGAGACTTCTCCCCGATGTCCATGACGGCGCTGCGCGCCGTCTGGACTTCGGGTGTGTCAGATTTGCGCACCTCTTGCCAAGCAACCGGCGATCCAAATCCACCGATCGCTTTCGTGGCCCGGCTCTTGATGAAGCCGCGGTACCGCATGGTCTGGCTGATGTCCTCGTGGCCCATCAGCAGCTGCAGATCACCAAGGTCCGCCCCGTGCTCCGCAGCCTGGAACGCGAAGGTGTGTCTCAGGTCGTGGACCCTGAGCCTCTCCCTGCCCATCTTGTCGCAGCGCTCCTCGAGCAGCCGCCTCAAGGCAATCGACGCCGCATTGGCCGTCGGGTACTTGCCGTCCTTGCTGGTGAGGTTGGTCAGCGGCTGTGGCCAGTCCTGCGCCTTGACCTCGTCCCATGCCGCCTTGAGCCTGGCGCTCATGGGCACCCGCCTGGTGTTGGTCTTGCCATGTACCTTGCGCCGCACGACCAGATCATCACCCTGCCTGTCTCGCCACCTACACCGCAGCGCCTCGTTGAGCCTGAGTCCCGCATCAACCAGCAGCAGCCAGTCGAGCCGCTCCTGTGGTGAAGCCGAGCCGTCAACCAGCAGCTCGATCTCTTCCAGGCTCAGGTGCTCGTCTCTCGCATCGTCGACCGATGGCCGCTTGAGCCTGGGCGCCTTCTCGACCCAGCCAAGATCTTCGCCGTGGTGCAGGATCGCACTCAGCAGATTGATCTTGCGCCTGACGGTGCCTGGCTTGCAGTGGCCAAGGTCGTCGCTGATCCACTTGGCCACGTCGGTGTTGTCGATCTCGCTGGCCAGCTTGGGGCCGAACCTCGCATTGAGCTGGGCCAGCTCGTACCTGGCCTTCTCATGCAGCCTGCCCTCCATGTCGAGCCAGCTCTCGTAGGCCCTCGACACGTCGGCGAACGAATACTCCTGTGCGGTAGCCACCCCGTTGGCGATCTGCTCCTCTTCTTGCTGGCGCATCATCTGCGCCCGCTTCTCCATCGCCTTGTTGCCGGCCCGAAGGCCGGTGCTCTTCCTTACTCGCCTGCCGAGGAACGTCCCCATGATGTAGAGGACGCCGCCTCGGTTCTTTACCTCAAGCATCGTCGCCTTTCTTGCGCCGCAGGATGGCCAGCACCGGCTCGCCTTCTCTGATGCTGGTGGCCCACGACTTCCTGAGCCCACTCATTCTCTCGTACTCCGCTGGATCAAGCCCGTCCCAGAACTCCTTG
>DASZSL010000087.1:0-85800 GCA_035548715.1 Dongiaceae bacterium | reverse complement strand
ACGTTGAAGCCGATGATCATGCCGCCCGAGGCGCGGGCCAGCGTCACGTCGGATTCGTTGATGCCGCCGACGCCGGAATGCAGCACCCGGACCGCGACCTCGTCGTTGGAGAGGCTGTTCAGGCTGTTGACGATCGCCTCGACCGAGCCCTGCACGTCGGCTTTGACCACGACGGCCAGTTCCTTCGCCTCGCCGGCCTGGATCTTGGAGAACATCTGCTCCAGGGTGCCGCGGGCGCCGGCGGCGGCAGCCTTCTGGCGTTGCGCATGGGCGCGGAACTCCGTGACCTCGCGGGCGCGCGCCTCGGATTCGACGACCGAGAAGACGTCGCCCGCCTGGGGCGTGCCCTGCAGGCCCAGGACCTCGACCGGGGTCGCCGGCCCGGCGGATTCGACCGGATTGCCGCGGTCGTCGAGCAGCGCGCGGACCCGGCCCCATTCGGTGCCGGCGACGAAGATGTCGCCGACATGGAGCGTGCCCTTCTGCACCAGCAGGGTCGCCACCGCGCCGCGGCCGCGCTCGAGCTTGGCCTCGATGACGGCGCCCTGCGCCGCACGGTCCGGATTCGCCCTGAGGTCGAGCACGTCCGCCTGGAGCAGCAGCGCCTCTTCCAGCTTGTCGAGATTCATCTTGGTCTTGGCCGAGACCTCGACGGTCAGCACGTCGCCGCCGAGCTCCTCGGTGACCAGCTCGTGGTTCAGCAGCTCCTGGCGCACCCTCTGCGCATTGGCGTCGGGCTTGTCCATCTTGTTGATGGCGACCAGGATCGGCACGTTCGCCGCCTTGGCATGGCGGATCGCCTCCACGGTCTGCGGCATGATGCCGTCGTCGCCGGCGACCACCAGCACCACGATGTCGGTGACGTTGGCGCCGCGGGCGCGCATCTCGGTGAAGGCGGCGTGGCCCGGCGTGTCGATGAAGGTGATCTTCTTGCCCGAAGGCACGGTCACCTGGTAGGCGCCGATATGCTGGGTGATGCCGCCCGCCTCGTGCGCCGCCACGTCGGTCTGGCGGATCGCGTCCAGGAGCGAGGTCTTGCCGTGGTCGACATGGCCCATGATGGTGATGACCGGCGGCCGCGGCACCAGATGCTCGGGCGCGTCCTCCGCGCCCTCGATGCCCTGCTCGACGTCCGAGGCGGAGACGCGGCGCACGCGGTGGCCGAACTCCGACACGATGAGCTCCGCGGTGTCGGCGTCGATGGTCTGGTTGATGGTCGCCATCACGCCCATCTTCATCAGCGCCTTGATCACGTCGCCGCCGCGCTCGGCCATGCGGTTGGCGAGCTCCTGCACGGTGATCACCTCCGGCAGCACGACGTCGCGCACGACCTTGAGCTGCGACTGCTGGTCGGCCATCAGGGCGCGCTTTTCCTTCTCGGTGCGGCGGCGGAAGGCCGCCACCGAGCGCATGCGCTCGCTGGTCTCGGAATCGAGCGCCTGGACCACGGTCAGCTTGGCGCCGCGGCGGCGCTCGTCGCCCCGGCCGCGGGTCGGCGCCGGCTTGGGTGCGACGGCCGGGCGATGGCCGGGACCGGCGGGGCCGACGCGCCGACGCGGCGCTTCGTCGGCTTCCTCGGTGGCCTGCTTCGCCATCGCCTTGTTGAGATGCATCTTGCCGACATGGGCATGGGCGCCGGCATCGGTCTTTTCGGCACGGGCGGCCGTCACCGCCGCGGCCTGGGCCTGGGTCTCGCGCTGAACCTTGGCGGCATCTTCGGCAGCCTTGCGCTCTTCCTCTTCGCGGCGGCGCTTGTCGAGCTCGGCCTTCTCGCGCTCGGTGCGCTCGGCGGCGCGCTTGGCTTCCTCTTCCTCGAACTGCTTGCGGACGTCCTCGTCCCGCTTGGCCTGCTCGAGCGCCTTCAGGCGCGCGACGCGCTCATGTTCGGTGAGGGTGTGGTGCC
Organism: Dongiaceae bacterium; assembly: GCA_035548715.1. GTDB lineage: Bacteria > Pseudomonadota > Alphaproteobacteria > Dongiales > Dongiaceae > Dongia. Next base: position 83,897 of record DASZSL010000087.1, on the reverse strand, counting down.
GCTCGTCGATCTCGACCACCGGGGCGGCCGGCGCCAGCCCGAGCTTCTGCTCGGCCTCGCTCGGCACCTCGGTCATCTTGCCGCCGACGCCCTGGGTATAGGTGCGCTTCTTCTTCACCTCGACCGCGACGGTCTTGGTGCGACCATGCGGGAAGCTCTGGCGAACCTGGCCGCCATCGACCGTCTTCTTCAGCTCGAGCTTTCCAGGGGAGGAAAGCTTGAGCGGCTTACGGGTCGTCGTGTCGGTCTCGTTGCTCATGCGTCTTTGGTCCGCTCTCGGTCGTTCACTCGCGTTCGGTTGAGACTTTGCGCGACGCTGCGGAATGCCCGCCGCCGGAAAGCCCGTCCGTCGAAAATCCGTCCGTGTTAAATCCACGTTGGCGCCGCAGCGCGATCTTCAGCCTCTCGGCCAAACCGCCGGGACCGACCGCGACATGCACGGCATGGTCCCTGCCGATCGCCCGGCCAAGCAGATCGGCCGTCAGCGGCGCCCATATCTCTACTCCAGGAAGGGTGTGTCGCGCCAGCTTCGAGCGACCCTCCTTCCCCGCATCCTTGGCCTCGATCAGCAGCGCCGCCCGGCCGGTCCGCAGGGCCGTGTCGGCCTTCTCGAAGCCGGTCACCAGCAGGCCGCTTCGCCGGGCCAGGCCCAGCAGATCGACGATCTGCTGGTCGATCAGCCGGCCCACCCGCTCGGCGAGGTCGGCCGGCACCTTGACCGGGGCGCGGAAAGCCTTGGCGAAGGCGCTCTTCTTGACCGCCTGCTCCAGGACCGCCCGTTCCGCCTTCACCCAGGCGCCCCGGCCCGGGAGCTTCCCGGCCAGGTCCGGAAAGACCTCGTCCTCCGGCCCCAGCACGAAGCGGATCAACCGGTCCTTCTCCAGCGCCTCGCGGGTGACGATGCAGCGGCGCAGGCTGGCTTCGGCATCCGGGGACGTCCCCGGCACCTCCTCCGCCCGCTCCTGCACTTGCGTCATCGTCACATCCATCACTGCCGGACCCTGCATCACTGCCAGACCCTGGGCGTTCCGTCCTAGGCCTTCTTCTCGTCGGCGAACCAATGGGCGCGGGCCGCCATGATCACGGCATTGGCGTCGTCGGTCGAAAGCTCGAAATCCTTCAGGATGCCGTCGGTGCTGTCGGTCAGCTCGTCGGCGGCCAGGTCGGCAAGGTCATCGAGGGTCTTCACCCCCTTCTCGCCCAGCGCCACCAGCATGGCCGGAGTCAGCTTGTCGATGGCGGCCACCTCGTCGGCAACGCCCAGCTCACGGCGGCGCGCGTTGAGACGCTCGGCCTCGGCCTCGATCCAGGCCAGGGCCCGGTTCTTCAGCTCGGAGGCGACGTCTTCGTCGAAGCCCTCGATCCCGGCCAGATCCTCGGTCGGAACGTAGGCGACTTCTTCAATGGAGGTGAACCCTTCGGTCACCAACAATTGGGCAATGACGTCGTCCACATCAAGGGCATCCATGAACATTTGCGAGCGGGTCTTGAACTCTTCCTGGCGCCGCTTGCTCTCCTGCTCCTCGGTCAGGATGTCGATGTCGAAACCGGTCAATTGCGAGGCCAGGCGCACGTTCTGGCCGCGACGGCCGATGGCGAGCGAAAGCTGCTCGTCCGGCACGACGACCTCGATGCGGCCCGAATCCTCGTCCAGCACGACCTTGGCGACCTCGGCCGGGGCCAGCGCGTTGACCACGAAAGTCGCCGGATCCGGCGACCAGGGGATGATGTCGATCTTCTCGCCCTGCAGCTCCTGGACCACGGCCTGGACCCGGCTGCCGCGCATGCCGACGCAGGCGCCGACCGGATCGATGCCGCTGTCATGGGAGAGCACGGCGATCTTGGCGCGGCTGCCGGGGTCGCGGGCCACCGCCTTGATCTCGATGATGCCGTCATAGATCTCCGGCACTTCCTGGGCGAACAGCTTGGCCATGAAATCGGGGTGGGTGCGGGAGAGGAAGATCTGCGGGCCGCGCGGCTCCTCGCGCACGTCGAGGATGAGCGCCCGGACACGGTCGCCGTTGCGGAAGGTCTCGCGCGGCAGGAGCTCGTCGCGGCGGAGCATCGCCTCGCCGCGGCCGAGATCGACGGTCACGTTGCCGAACTCGACGCGCTTCACGAGGCCGTTGATGATCTCGCCCTTGCGGTCCTTGAACTCCTCGAACTGGCGCTTGCGCTCGCTCTCGCGCACCTTCTGCACGATGACCTGCTTGGCGGTCTGGGCGGCGATGCGGCCGAAATCGATCGGCGGCAGTTCATCGACGATGAAGTCGCCGACCTTCAGATTCGGGTCGCGGCGCACCGCGGCCTTGAGCGGGATCTGGGTCGCCTCGTTCTCGACCACCTCGCCGACCACCTCCTGCACCCGGGTCAGCTTGATCTCGCCGGTCTTGCGGTCGATCGCGGCGCGGATGTCGTGCTCGTGGCCGTATTTGGAGCGGCCGGCCTTCTGGATCGCCTGCTCCATCGCGGTCAGCACCTCGTCGCGGTCGATGCTCTTCTCGCGCGCGACGGCGTCGGCGACCTGCAGCAGTTCCATCCGGGGGATGGCGATCGTGGTGTCCATGGCCATGGCTTTAAACCTCAGTCTCTCCGGTCTTGTGTTCTTGTTTAATGGGTCTGGTGTTGCTCTTCATTGGCCTGGTGCGCCGCGATCAGGTCGTCGGTCAGCACCAGCTTCGCCTTCTCGATCTCTTCCAGCGGGAGCGCCAGCTCGGCACCCTCCACCTCGATCTTCACCTGCGCGCCGTCGAGGCCCTTCAAGCGGCCCTTGAAGCGCTTGCGCCCGTCGATCGGGGCGCGGGTCTCGAGCTTCGCCTCGAAGCCGGCGAAGCGCTCGTAATCCTTGGGCCTGACCAGCGGCCGGTCGATGCCGGGCGAGGAGACTTCCAGCGAATAGGCGCCCTCGATCGGGTCCTCGACGTCCAGCACCGCGGAAATCGCCCGCGACAGATGCGAGCAATCGTCGAGCGACATGTTGCGGCCGTCCTTGGGCTCGGCCATCACCTGCAAGGTCTTGCGCTGCCCGCCGGAGACGGTGAGGCGCACGAGCTCATAGCCCATGCCCTCCACGGTCGGCGTGATGATGCGTTCGATGACCTGGCTCAGCGCCATGCTTTCCGATCAGTACGCGGTTACGAATGCTCCCGGGACCGTCGGCGGCGTCAGGCCAACAAAAAAGGCGGGCTTTTTGGGCCCACCCTTATCTTGGATCTCATAACGATCCTGGGATTTGCCGGGAATATAGGCATTTCCAGCGCCGAGGCAAGGAGGAAGTCAGGCCTTCCCTGCCCCGGCGCACAAGCCGATCAAGGCGTCGCGGCGCCGGCCGCCGACCGCCGACCGGCATCCGACGATTTGAGTCGGCATTACAAGGTGTTATCGGAACAGGAGCTCGGCTAGAGTGCCGACTGATGATCGAGAGCGATCGCCGGATCCTGCGTGGCTGTGCCCTGGTCGCCGCCATTGCGGCGCTGCCGGTGCTGCTCTTCCTGGGCTATCTGCTGTGGGCGTTCTGGGGCATCTGGCACTTGAACAGCCGCTAGCCCCTACACCGCCTCCCACTTGTGGCTTTCGCCGCTCTTATAGATCGCGTCGATCACCCGCATGTTGAGCACGGCGTCGCCGATGCCGTAGGGCCAGACCTCCTCCTTGCGGATGGCGCGGGAGAAAGCCTCGGCCTGGAGCGTGTACTGGTCGCAGGCCGGCATGGTCTCGACGGCGATGCTGCCGCCTTTGAGGTCCTGGCCGGTGTCGCGGAAGATGCGGCAGCCGTAGCCCGGCGGGGCGTTGAACGGGATCTCGATCTCGATCCGGCCCTTGGTGCCGTAGGCCTGGACCCGCTGATAGGGCACGAGCTGGGTCGAGATCATGAAGGAGAGCTGACGGTTGCCGGGGAACTTCACCAGCGCGCTGGCGAGCCGGTCGGTGCCGAACTTCGGGTCGCGGTCGATCACCGAGACCACGCGCTCCGGCTCCGCTCCGAACAGATAGCGCCCCGAGATGATGGCGTAGCAGCCGATGTCGTAGACGCCGCCGCCGCCGATATCGGCCATGTTGCGCACGTTGCTGGGGTCGTCGTTGTAGTAGCTGAAGCCGACCTGGATCGCGCGCAGGTCGCCGATCGCGCCCTCCATGACCAGCGCCCGGGCACGCTGCCATTGCGGATGCCAGCGCACCATGAAGGCCTCGGCGATCAGCTTGCCGCTGGCGCGCTCGGCGACCACGAGCTGCTCGGCCTCCATCGCGGTCATGGCGATCGGCTTCTCGCAGAGCACGTGCTTGCCGGCCTGCAGCGCCTGGACCGAGACCGGGACGTGGAGGTGGTTGGGCAGCGGGTTGTAGATCGCCTCGATCTCCGGATCGGCCAGCAGCGCCTCGTAGGAGCCGTAGGACTTGGGGATGCCGAGCTCCTTCGCCGCCGCCCTGGCCTTGGCCTCGTCGCGCGAGGCGATGCCAGCGACGGCGACGCCCTTGGCCTGCAGCATGGCCGGGATGACCTTCTTCATGCCGATCTCGGCCGTGCTGACGATGCCCCAGACCACCGGTTTCATGCGCGCGCCCTTTCGTCGTTGGTTGCGGCGATCTTAGGTGGTGGCAGCACGAACGTCGAGATACGGCCCGCACTGGAATGCGGCGGCAAGATAAGCGAGAATGCGGCCGCACGACGCTCCGGGGATCCCCATTGCCGCTGATTTCCTATCCCGACGCCTCGCCGGACATGGCCGCGTTGCTCCAGGCCTGGAAGCTGCCCGACGGGGTCGGGCTCGCCTTGGAGATGGGCTCGGTCGATAACGACGAGACGCTGATCGAACGGTGCCGCGAGGCGGACGCGATCCTGCTCGGCTGGGCCAAGGTCACGCGGCGGGTGATGGAAGCATGCCCGAACCTGAGGCTGGTCTCCTTCCTGGGGATCGGCGCCGACGACTACGTCGATTTCGCCGCCGCCAGGGAGCGCGGCATCCGGGTCGCCAACACGCCGGGCTACGGCGACCGCACGGTGGCCGAGCATGCGATCGCCCTGCTGTTCGCGGTCTCGCGCCAGGTGCCGCGCTTCGACGCCCTGACCCGGAGCGGCCGGTGGGTCCAGGAGCCTTCGGGCCTGGAATTGAAGGGCAAGCGGATCGGCCTGGTGGGCTTCGGCCCGATCGCCCGGGAGATGGCGCGGATGGCACTGGGCCTGGGGCTCGAGGTCGTGGCCTGGACCCGCAACGCCGGCAAGTACCGGCGCAATTTCTCGACGGTGAAATTCGTCGATCTCGCCAATCTCTTCGACATCTCCGACGTCGTGTCGCTGCATCTTTCGCTCAACGCAGCGACCCGCGGGCTGATCGACGCGGCCCTGCTCAACCGGCTGAAGCCCGGCGCCATCGTCATCAACACCGCCCGGGGCGGGCTGATGGATTACGACTGCCTGGAGAAGCTGCTGGAAGAGGGGCGCCTCTACGGCGCCGGGCTCGACGTCTTCCCGAACGAGCCGCTGGCCAACAGCGGCGGCCTGCAGAGCAAGCTGACCACGATGCCGAACGTGGTGCTGACGCCGCATATCGGCTTCAGCAGCGCCGCCGCCATGGAGCGCATGCTGCGGATCGCGCTCGACAACATCCTCGGCTTCCTCGCCGGGAAGCCGCAGAACATCATCGTCTGACCCTTCCGGTCAGGGCTTGCGCTGCAGGGTCTCGGTGCCGGTCACGGCGCTGCCCGCGGTCGCCCAGACGCCGACCATCGTGTTCGGGTTCTCGATCTGATAGCCGACCACGCCGGGCAGCTTCCTCGGGTCGTTGCTCTGGCCATAGGCGACGACCAGGACATCGCCGATGCGCACGCCGCGGCCGACATAGGCGAGCTTCGGCACCATCCATGCCAGCAGGTAGGTGGGGCCGTCCGGCTTGATGATCACCTGGCCGGTATAGTTCGTCGTGCCGTCGCGATTCTGGCCGAGCGTGATCGTATAGGTCCCGCCGAGCGTTCCCGGCCCTTCCAAGGTCTCCCGCCCGAGCTCGGCCTTCGGATTCCCGCTGGTGATCCATTCGCCGTCGAGCACGCCGCCCGCGACCCGGTAGACGACCAGGCCGAACGGAATCTTGCCCAGCGTGTACGCCGCGCCGAGGACGTTGCCCTGCTTGATCGCGAGCCCCTCGTAGCCCTGGTTGTTGTTCAACCGCCACAGCATCGCATGGGCGGAGCCGAGGGGCACGATCTTGACCTCGCCGGCATAGCCCTTGCCGCTGGGATACGTGCCCCGGGCGTCGTAGAGGCCGGCAATGTCCTGTGCGGCCGCCGGCGCTGCCCAGACGAGAAGCAGGAACAGCAGCGGCAGGACGCGGCGCATCGCCCTCAGTCCTTGTAGCCGGGCGCCACGCGGTCGAGCAGGCGCAGCAGCGCCGACCAGGCAAGGTCGTAGCCGTCGGGATCGCTGAACACGCGGCCGTCGCTCGACGGCACCGGCGGCGCATTGAACTGGCGCTCGGTATGCTCGCAGACTTCGCGGGACGGCAGCACCAGGGCCTGGCCGCCGGCCTGGGCGGTCAATTGGATCTCGCAGGCCTTTTCCAGATAGTACATGCGCAGGAAGGCCTGCTGCGGATCGCGGCCGACGGTCAGGAGGCCGTGGTTCCGGAGGATCATCACCGGCCTGTCGCCGAGATCCCTCACCAGGCGCTGCTGCTCGTCGAGGTCGAGGGCGATGCCTTCGTAGTCGTGGTAGGCGACCTTGCCGTAGAACTCCATGGACATCTGGTTGACCGGCAGCAGCCCGTCCTTCTGCGCGGCGATGGCGCAGCCCACCTTGGTATGGGTGTGGAGCACGCAATGCGCGTCCTCGCGGGCACCATGGATCGCGCTGTGGATCACGAAGCCCGCCGGGTTCACGGGATAGGGCGTCGGCTCGACCGCATGGCCGTCGAGACCGATCTTCACCAGGTTGGAGGCGGTGATCTCGTCGAAGAAGAGGCCGTAGGGGTTGATCAGGAAGTGATGCTCCGGTCCCGGGATCCGCACCGAGATGTGGGTGAAGATGAGGTCGGTCATCCGGAAATGGGCGATCAGCCGGTAGCAGGCCGCAAGCTCGCGGCGCAGGCGCCATTCCTCGTCGGAGCGGCCGGCGGACGGGGTGCCGGGGACGGCCTTCAGGCGGGTCGCGGTCGACATGGGTGCGCTCTCCACAATTCCGGAGCCCATGGTGGCAGAAGTCGCGGCCGTTATGAAGCGTGCCGCTTCGCCTCAGGCGGCGGCGTGGCCGGCGCCTTTCAGCACCCGGGCGACGGTCGCCAGGAAGTCCTCGGCCGCGAACGGCTTGTACAGCGTCGCCGCGGCGCCGAGGTCGTCCGCCACGCGCAGGTAGTCGAGCCGGAGCGTCGGGCTGCCGCCGGAGATCGCGATGACCGGCAGAGCGGGGCGGCGCTTCTTGATGAGCGAAAGGATCTCGATGCCGTCGCCGTCGGGCATGAAGATGTCGGTGATCACCAGATCCGGGGTCCAGTTCTCGATCAGGCCGGCGGCGATGAGGCCGTTCTCCGCCTGGGTCACCGCGTAGCCGGCGCGTTCCAGCATCGTCGAGACCGCATCGCGGACCGTCTCGTCGTCCTCCACCAGCAGGATCGCGGGCGCGTTCTGAGCTTCGTCGGGTGCCATCGGCCACCTGTCCATGTTGACGCAGGGCTTCTTTGCGACTGGTTTACCATCTAGGTTTTAATTCTCCCTTAAATCCGCCTCGGTATCCTGGCTCCCGACACCTTCGCAACCAGGAGCTTTCCCTTGATCCGTGCGATATTTGCCGCGTTTTTGCTGCTTCTCGGCCTGATCTGCGGCGCTTCGGCGCAGGAGCAGCCGGAATCCCTGCCCTTGGCGGTCGGCGACCATTACGCCGCGACCGTGGCCGACCTCGAGAAGCTGCCGGTCACCCGGATCACCACCAAGACCCCGTTCCTGCCCGGCGAGACCGTTTTCGAGGGCGTGCTGCTGCGCGACCTGCTGAAGGCGGCCGGACTCCGCGCGGCGACGCTCAAGATGACGGCGCTCAACGACTACACCGTGGAGGTGCCGGAATCCGACGCCGAGCAATACGACGTGATCGTCGCCTACAAGCTCGACGGCAAGTACATGCGGGTGCGCGACAAAGGTCCGTTCTGGCTGGTCTATCCGATGGATCAGCATGCGGAGCTGCGGAACGAGGCGACCGCCACCAAGATGATCTGGCAGATCAAGACCATCGAGGCGGAATGAGCCTGCCTGGTACCCGTTGTGCCCGGAGCTTCCTGGCCGTCACCATCCTGACGCTGTTCGTGGCCGGGATCTTCCTGGCGCGCGCGCTGGTCGAGGAAGGCACGCTGATCTCCAGCACCTACCACCAGGGCACCTGGGGCGCGGTGCAGAACGACGCCGAGGCGCTGAAGCTGCAGCTCGCGATCGAGCGCTACCGCCGCACCGGATCGCCGGCCGACCTTGCGGCGCTGGGCCTGCAGCGCGAGCTCTTCCTCAGCCGCGTGTATTTCCTGCGCGACGCGCAGGAAACCGCGCAGGTGCGCGCCGTGCCGCAGATCCAGCCGCTGCTCGGCAAGCTGTTCGACGGCGCCGGCGCCATCGACGACCAAGTCGACCGCCTGATCGCCGGGGACGAGTCGCAGACGGACGGCCTGGCCAAGGCGGTCGCCGAGCAGCGCGCGCTGACCCGCGACCTCACGCAATACCTGCTGCTGCAGGATTCGACGCTGCTCAATCGCGGCCGGATGCTCGACCTGTTCGAGCAGATGATCGCCTGCGTGCTGCTGATCCTGGGCGCGGGCGGCTCGCTGGTCTTCCTCGCGCTGCGCCAGGCCAAGGCCGCGCAGGCGGCGCGCGAGCTGGCGTCGCAGGAGCGGGCGCGGCTGGAGAGCGCGCTCGACGGCGCCGCCGATCCCTTCATCGTCGGCGACCATGACGGCCGCGTGGTCTTCGCCAACCACGCCTATCGCGCATTGCTCGGCACGGCCGCGCCGCAGGCGACCGCGGGGACGCCGCTGCGCGGCGCGATCGAGGCCGAGGCCGAGCGCGCGACGCTGGACGCGGTCCGCCAGCCCGAGGATGCCAGGGCGGAGTTCATCGACCGCGCGGTGACGCCGGGAACCTCCTTCCTGGCAAAGCTCCGGGACGGGCGCACCTTCCTCTATCGCGCCGAACGCACTTCCGAGGGCGGGCTGGTCCTGACCCGCACCGACCTCACCGAGCGCGCGCGGCTGGAGCGCGAGCGGGCCGAGTTCCGCGACCAGTTCCACCACGCGATGAAGATGGAGGCGCTGGGCCGGCTGGCGGGGGGCATCGCCCACGACTTCAACAACATGCTGACCGCGATCCTGAGCTTCGCCGAGCTGCTCGACCAGGACCTCGCCGACCGGCCGGCGCAGCAGAGGATGGCGCGCAAGATCGTCGGCGCCACGCTGCGCGCCTCCGGCCTGGTCCGCCAGATCCTGAGCTTCGCCCGCAAGGACCAGGGCGACCAGCGCGCGGTCGATCTCGGCGACATCGCCCGCGAGGCGCTCGGCCTGCTGCGCGCGACCACCTCGGCCTCGATCCTGACCTCGTTCACGGCGCCGCCCGGCGCGACGGTGGTCGCCGATCCCGGGCAGCTTTCGCAGGTGGTGATGAATCTCTGCGTCAATGCCCGCGACGCGATCGGCGAGCGGCCGGGCGCCATCGAGGTGCTGCTCGAGCGGCCGGCCTTCGATCTCGGCCTGCCCCACGGCAAGGCCCAGCCGACCGCCCGCGCCGGCATCGCCACGCTGGACATCGACACCCAGCCGGGCCTGCGGCGCCATGTCATGCACGTGGGCGCCATGGCGCCGGACAAGCCCTGCGTCTGCCTCAGCGTCCGCGACAATGGCGGCGGCATCCCGCGCAACGTGCTCGAGCGGATGTTCGAGCCGTTCTACACGACCAAGGGCGTCGGCCAGGGCAGCGGCCTCGGCCTGGCCGCGGTCCACGGCATCGTCCTCAGCCTCAACGGCACCATCCTGGTCGATACCGTCGAAGGCAGCGGCACGACCTTCCGCATCTACATCCCGATGGCCGCGGGCGGCGCCGGCGAGGAACGCCCCGCGGGCCGGGCGGCCGCGCCGGCGACCGCCGCCTGAAACCCCTCCCCCGGCATTCCGCATCTTGAAACCGGGAGCGAAATTCCGCATATCAGCGCCCGAATGCAGATCCGGGACGGGAGATAGAGACGCATCATGGCTGCGGAACGTCATGGCTTCCAGGCGGAGGTCAGCCGCCTCCTCGACATCGTCGCCCATTCGCTCTACAGCGACAAATCGGTTTTCCTCCGGGAGCTGATCTCCAACGCCTCGGACGCCTGCGACAAGCTGCGCTACCTGAGCCTCACCCAGGCGGGCCTGCTCGGCGACGATCCCGACCTCGAGGTCGTCATCACCATCGACAAGGCCAAGCGCCTGCTCACCATCGCCGATAACGGCATCGGCATGAGCCATGACGAGCTGATCGCCAATCTCGGCACCATCGCGCGCTCGGGCTCGGCGCAGTTCATGAGCGAGCTGGCGCAGGAGACCAGCGCCGAGCGCAAGGTCTCCCTGATCGGCCAGTTCGGCGTCGGCTTCTATTCCGCCTTCATGGTCGCGGACAAGGTCGCGGTCACCTCGCGCCGCGCCGGAGAAGACGCGGCGTGGACGTGGGAATCCGAGGGCAAGGGCGAGTTCACCGTCACTCCGGCCGAGAAGAAGTCGCGCGGCACCGAGATCGCGCTGCACATCAAGAGCGGCGAGGACCAGTGGCTGGAGACCGACCACATCGCCAAGGTGGTCGCCAAGCACTCCGACCACATCGCGCTGCCGGTGCGCCTGACCGACGGCAGCTCCCAGCGGCATGTGAACCAGGCGGCGGCGCTCTGGACCCGGCCCAAGAGCGAGATCAAGCCCGAGCAGTACACCGAGTTCTACCACTACATCGCCCATGCCTTCGACGAGCCCTGGGCGACGCTGCATTTCAAGGCCGAGGGCAAGATCGACTATACCGGCCTCATCTTCATCCCGAGCGCCAAGCCGTTCGATCTCTTCCATCCCGACCGCAAGCAGTCGCTGAAGCTCTACGTGAAGCGGGTCTTCATCACCGACCATTGCGAGGACCTGCTGCCGTCCTGGCTCCGGTTCCTCAAGGGCGTCGTCGATTCCGAGGACCTGCCGCTCAACATCAGCCGCGAGACGCTGCAGGCCAACCCGCTGATCGCCAAGATCCGCACCGGCCTCATCAAGCGGGTGATCGGCGAGCTCACGAAGATCGCCGAGAACGAGCCGGACCGCTACGCCAGGTTCTGGGAGGCGTTCGGCGCGGTCCTGAAGGAAGGCATCTACGAGGACGAGGGCAACCGCGCGGCGCTCTTGAAGCTGGCGCGGTTCCGCAGCACGAGCGGCGACGGCTGGGTCAGCCTCGGCGACTATATCGGCCGCATGAAGGAAGGCCAGGGCGCCATCTACACGATCAGCGGCGACGAGCTCGCCGCGCTGCAGCGCTCGCCGCATCTCGAAGGCTTCAAGGCCAAGGGCGTCGAGGTGCTGCTGCTGACCGACGCGGTCGATGAGTTCTGGATGCAGGCGGTCACCGAATACGAGGGCAAGCCGTTCAAGTCGGCGACCCGGGGCGCCGCCGATCTCGATGCGGTGAAGAAGGCCGGGGACGCGGCCGAGGCGAAGGACGAGCCCAAGGCCGAGGGCATCGACAACCTGATCGCGCTGGCGCGCCTCACGCTCAAGGACGCGGTCAAGGACGTGCGGCTCTCCGACCGCCTGACCGAAAGCGCCTGCTGCCTGGTGGCCGCGGAGGGCGATCTCGACATCCATCTGGAAAAGCTCCTGCGCCAGCACAAGAAGCTGGAGACCTCCCTGCCCCGCGTGCTGGAGATCAACGGCACCCATCCGATGATCGCCGCCTTGTCGAAGGCGGTGTCCAAGGGCGGGCAGAGTGACGCGCTGGCCGATGCCTGCTGGCTGCTGCTGGATCAGGCGCGGATCCAGGACGGCGAGCCGCTGCCCGATCCCGCCGCCTTCGCCCGGCGGATGAACGCACTGATGCAGCGCGCGGTCTGAGAGCTTCTACCGCCCCCGCCCTTTCGAGGGTCGGTCAAAGTGACTTAAGCCTTTGGCGATGAACGGATAGATCGCCTTTGCAGGGACCAGCGGGATTCTGCGTTCCGTCTACGTCCTGTCTACGTCCCAGCGGGATTTGAGAATTGTCCCAGCGGGATTTGAAGGAGAGTCCCAGCGGGATTTGAGAGTTTGATTCTAGCAAATCCCGGGCGCGCTGTCCCTGAATTCGGTGGACGAGCGGCCGCGCGTTGCAATGCCCGGATCGCCTGGGCCGTGCGGCTCGTGAGTCCCGCGGGTCACGTTGCGCCTACATCCGCTCCAGCATCAGCTTGGCCGCGGCGAGGTCCTCGACGGCGGTGCCGACGCTCTTGAACAAGGTCACCTCGTCGGCGCTCTTGCGGCCGGGATGCCGGCCCTTGCAGAGATCGGCGAGGTCGGCGGCGATGTCGCTCTCCTGGATGACGCCGGCCTTCAGCGGCTGCACCAGGTCGCCGCCTTCCTTCAACGCGCCGGCACGGGTGTCGCAGAACAAGGTCGCCCGCTTCACCGCCTCGTCGTCGCTCTCGCGGAGCTCGGGGAGATAGGCGCCGACCAGGTCGAGATGCGCGCCGGGCTTCAGCCAGGCGCCGCGGATCAGGGGCTCGGCGGAGAGCGTCCCGCAGGAGATGACGTCCGCCTCGCGCGCCGCGGCCTCGAGGTCGCGCGCGAGCTCGACCGCGACGCCGGCCTTCCGGCATTCGGCGATCTTCGCTTCCGCCTTCTTCGGATCGCGGGCCCAGAGCAGGGTCCGCGCGATCGTGGGATGCGCGGCGCGATGCGCCTGGATCAGCGGCAGCGACAGCGCGCCGGCGCCGACCATCAGATGGGCGGCAGCCCCCTTGCGCACGCAGAAGCTCGCCGCCAAAGCCGACGCGGCGGCGGTGCGGCGGACGGTCAGGGTCTTGCCCTCCATCAGCGCCTTGGGCGCGCCGGTGGCGCCGTCGAGCAGCAGGTAGATCCCCTGCACCGCGGGGAGATTGCGCGCGCCATTGCCCGGCGTGATGGTGACGATCTTGATGCCGACGGATCGGCCGCCCTCCCAGGCGGGCATCAGCAGCAGGGTCTGGTCGGCCTCGCCGGGGATCGGGACGGCATGGTGATGCCGCACCGGCACGGTCCAGTCGGCGGCGAACGCGTCTTTCAGCGCCGCGATCAGCGACGGGTAGTCGAGCCTGGCGTCGAGCGTCTCGGACGAGACGAAGGGAATGGAATCAGTCATGGAACCCCGCTTGGTTGGCGGGGTCGAAGCTAGCGCGGATTCAGGCGGAGTTGAACCGGGCGGTTTTCCCGTTCTCGATCCACTTATCGAACTGGGACGATTTCGTGGATCGTCACCACGCGTCGCCGAAATCGAAGGCGACGGCGGCGACCACCGGGCCGTAATCGGCCAGGTTGGCGAGGATGGCGCAGGCATTGGGCTTGGCGGCCTTGGCCTTGGCGTCGAGCTGCAGCGGCACCGTCGCGGCATGGCCGTTCCAGACCGCGACCTTCTGCAGCGAGCGCACGGTGTTGAACGAGTCCAACGTGCGGCCGGTATTGACGCCGCGGTCGATCGCCGCCTCGTCCTTGTACTGATAGGTCACCAGCCAGATCGTCGCCGGCACCGGCAGCGGCGCCTCGGGAAGCTCCAGCAGCACCTGGCCGGTCTGCGGATCGCGCACGACCTCCAGCGGATACATGCGCTGGCGCGCCTTGGCCTCGCGGATCTTCTGCTCGATGAACGCGCGGTCGGCGCCCTGCGCATCGACGGCGCCCGCCACCACGACCTGCGGCGTATAGACCATGTGATGGCCGAGCGTCATCGCATAGGCCCGCTGGCGGCCGACATAGGCGGGATCGGCGAACTGGTCCTTCCAGCCGATATAGTCCCAGTAGTCGACGTGATAGGAGAGCGGCAGCACGTCCTTGCGCCGCGCGAGCTGGCCCAGATAGGAGTCGGCCGGCGGACAGGAGCTGCAGCCCTGCGAGGTGAAGAGCTCGACCACGACGGGGCGCGATTCCGTTTCGGGGCGGATGAGCTCGCGCTGCGGCTTGGGTGCGGCGACGCTGACCGGGGCCGCGGGCTGGCCCGTGAGCGGACCCGGCAATATCGACTGCGTCCCCGACGATGCCGGCGGCATGCCCACCACGACCGGCGCCGCGGGCGCGCTCGGCACGACGACCGGCGGCTGGGTCATCTGCGGCTGGCTCGTCTGCGGTTGGGCGGGCGTCATCAGCGGCAAGGGTGCCGCCGCATCCTGGGCCAGGGCGGGCGCCGCAGACAGAGCGCCGCCGACGAGCAAAAGCGTGACGCAAAGCGCCCTGGTGAAGCCGGACTGCAACATTATCGGGCGAACCTAAGTCCGCGGGCGAAGCACCCGCCAATCACGTTCGGGTGAGAGTGTAAGCCTCTGAGATTCCAGGGATCAAGGCCCCGCGGCCGGCGATGCGTTTCGGCGGGTTTCAGAAGTCGCTGACCCGACCGTTGCGCTCCCAATCGCCGTAGCGCGTGGGCTCCGGACCGGTGGGGCCGCCGATCTCTTTCGGCCGCGGCGGCGCGGTTTCCGGCGCCTTGGGCGCGGGTTCCTGCGGGGTCGGTTTCTCGGGCTCCTTGGCCATGGCGGAAAGGTAGGCGCCGGCCGGCCGGCGGACAAGACGGCGGCTTGAAAACCGCGGCGCCGCGCACGATTTCCAGCGGCGAAAGGAGTCTTTCAGACGATGGGATACGCACGGACGGCTTTGCTGCTGGCGGCCCTGACCGGACTGTTCCTGGGCGCAGGCTATCTGATCGGCGGGATGCAGGGCGCGGTGATCGCGCTGGTGCTGGCGGCGGGCATCAATCTCGTCAGCTACTGGTACTCGGACAAGATGGTGCTCGGCATGTACGGCGCGAAGCCGGTCGAGGGCACCGCGCTCAACGCGATCGTGGCCGAGCTGGCGCAGCGCGCAGGGCTGCCGATGCCGAAGGTCTACCTGATCGAGAGCGATCAGCCGAACGCGTTCGCGACCGGGCGCAATCCGCAGAATGCGGCGGTCGCCGCGACCACCGGCCTGCTGCGGCGCCTCAATGCCGACGAGGTGCGCGGCGTGCTGGCGCACGAGCTCGGCCATGTGAAGCATCGCGACAGCCTGACCATGACGATCACCGCCGTGCTGGCCGGCGCCATCGGCATGCTGGCGCAGTCGCTGTTCTTCTTCGGCGGATTGGGCGGGCGCGACCGGAACTCGCCGCAGGGTAGTCCCTTGGGCGGGTTGGGCGCGCTGCTGGTGATGGTCCTGGCGCCGATCGCGGCCATGCTGGTGCAGATGGCGATCTCGCGCGGCCGGGAATACGAGGCCGATCGCGCCGGGGCGGAAATCTCCGGCAGCCCGCGGGCGCTCGCCTCGGCCTTGCAGAAGATCTCGGGCGCCGCCGCGGCGATCCCCAACCCGGTCGCCGAGGCCAATCCGGCGAGCGCGCATCTCTTCATCATCAACCCGCTGCACGGGACAGGTGCCGACAACCTGTTCTCCACCCATCCGGCGACCGAGAACCGGATCGCGCGGCTGCTGGAGATGGAAGGCGGTTTCACCGCGCCGCGGCCCGCCGCGACACGGACGGGACGCAGCATGCTGCCGCAGAGCGGCCGGCGCGGGCCCTGGGGGTGATCGGCGGGCGGATGATCGGCGGGCGGTGATTCTTGCCCCCCGAGACGGGGCAGCGTGATCAGCGCGCCGCTCTTCATCCCCTCCCCCGGCCCGGGGAAGGCCAGGGTGGGGGCAAGAGACGACGGGTTCCGCTATAACACCCTCCATGAAGCAGCAGACGAAGACACTGCCGGTCTCGCCGCGCGCCATTGCGCTCGACCTCATCGACCGCGTGCTGGAGCAGAAGCGGCCGCTGGAAGAGGCGTTCGAGCGGCATCCGGATCTCGCATCGCTGGAGAATCGCGACCGGCAGTTCGTGCGCGCGCTGACCGCGGGGACGCTGCGCCATCTCGCGCGCATCGACCGCGTGCTGGCGCTCTGCCTGGAGCATCCGCTGCCCGAGCGCGCGCACCAGGCGCGCGACCTGCTGCGCCTCGGCGTGGCGCAACTGCTGGTGCTGGGCACGCCGGCCCATGCGGCGGTGGACAGCACGGTGGCGCTGGCGGGAAGCCTGGGCGGTGCCGCGGGATACAAGGGCCTGATCAACGCCGTGCTGCGGCGGATCGGACGCGAGAAGGCGGCGCTGCTCGCCAGCGTGCCCCCGGGCGCCGCCAGCCTACCGGACTGGCTGTGGCAGTCATGGTCGCAGGCCTACGGCAAGGAGCAGGCCACGGCGATCGCCGAGGCGGTGCTGCATGAAGCGCCGCTCGATCTCACGGTGAAGCGCGCGGAGGAGATCGCGCGCTGGGCCGGGGCGCTGCACGCGGAGATCCTGCCCGGCGGGACATTGCGCTTGCGCCCGCAGGCGGACGGCGAGCGGCATCCGCGCATCACCGAGCTGCCGGGCTACGGCGATGGCGCCTGGTGGGTGCAGGACTTCGCCGCCAGCCTGCCGGTGAAGCTCCTGGGCGGCATCGCCGGGCAGCGCGTGCTCGATCTCTGCGCGGCGCCGGGCGGCAAGACGATGCAGCTCGCGGCGGCGGGCGCCGCGGTGACGGCGATCGACCGGTCGGCGGAGCGGCTGAAACGGGTGGAGCAGAATCTGGCGCGGCTGCAGCTCACCGCGACTTGCGCCGCGGCCGACGCGGCGGCGTGGAGCGACGCGCGGGATTTCGACGTCGTGCTGCTGGACGCGCCCTGCTCGGCGACCGGCACGCTGCGGCGCCATCCCGACGTGGCCTGGCTGAAGGACCCGCGCGACCTGCCGAAGCTCAACGGCGTGCAGGACCGGCTGATCGACGCCGCGCTGCGACTGGTGCGCCCCGGCGGCACCGTGCTCTATTGCGTCTGCTCGCTGCAGCCCGAGGAAGGCCGCGCCCGGATCGACGCCGCGTTGGCGCGGCATGCCGGCGTCACGCGTGTGGCATTCGAGGCGGGCGACGTGTTCGGCCTGCGCGAGCTGCTGACGCCGGAGGGCGATCTGCGGACCCTGCCCTGCCATCTCGCGGAGAAGGGCGGGATGGACGGGTTCTATGCGGCGCGGCTGGAGAAGGGAAACCGATAGCGATGTTCAGTCGGTTTCTCGGCTCAGAAGTCGCCATTCTGGAGTCACCCCTGCCACCGAACGAGTGCATTCGCCGGCTGCAAGGATCGGTACGCAGTCGTTTTGCTATCTTCGGCCCCGGAGCCATCGTCGGCCGCGTCGATGAACAGACCTTTCGCATTCGGAATGCCAGCCGTCGGGGATTCCAACTGACTTTGCACGGAGAATTGGAGGCTGCAGGACGGGGAACGCGGCTGGTCTGCCGGCTCGGCCGTAGCCCTTGGCATTTCCTTCCGATCATCGTCTTTGCGGTGATCTTCCTTTCGATCATCGCAGCCAGCGTTGCGCGGGTAGCCGACGACCAGAGTCTGGATGGCGCGCTCCCCTTCATCTCTATGCTGTTCTTCTTTGGAGTGATGTGTTTCATGGGCGTCCTCCAGTTCATCCGCTCCAAGGACGACCGCGACATCCTGCTGGACTTTCTCCAGCGTGTGACCGAATCCCGCGTCAGTGCCGGACAGGAACCTGCCGTCAGCAAGCGCGGCTGAGCCTTTGAACCGTGCGCTGCGTCACAGCGTCTCCGTCCTCGCGTTGCACCTGTCGCGCACCCATGCCCAGCATGGGGCCGCGCTCATCCATCCATCGGGGGGACCTGGTCCATGAACGAACTGCCGCGGCTGCTGCCGACGACTGCTGAGGCCGAGACGTTCGGCGGCGTCACCTATCACATCGACGGCGAGCTGGTGCCGGTGCTGACGATCGATGTCTCGCACATGCCGGTCTTCTTCGAGCACCACATCCTGCTCTGGAAGCATCCGCCGGTGACCATCGGGCTGAAGCCGATGAAGGGCGCCTTGAAGCGCATGATGGCGGGGATGCAGATCTTCGTCACCGAAGCCTCCGGCCAGGGCATGATCGCCTTCAGCCGCGACGGCGCCGGACATATCGCGCCCATTCACATGGCCGCCGGCAGCGAGCTGCAGGTGCGCGAGCACCAGTTCCTCGCCGCCACCGCCAACGTCGATTACACGTTCGAGCGCGTGCGCGGGGCCGCCAACATGCTGTTCGGCGGGTCGGGATTCTTCATCGACCGGTTCCGCGCGGGCTCCTCCGACGGCGTGCTGTGGCTGCACGGCTATGGCAACGTGTTCGAGAAGACGCTGGCCGCCGGCGAGAGCATCGACGTCGAGCCCGGCGGCTGGCTCTACAAGGAGCCGCAGGTGAAGATGGAGACCAGGGTCGATCGCCTGACCGCCGGCTTCTTCGGCGGCATGAACTTCATCGTCAACCGCTTCACCGGCCCGGGCAGGATCGGCATCCAGTCGATGTACCTGCACATGCCCAGCGAGGACTGACCGGGCGAGGACCGAGAGCCGCCTATCGGCGCCGCTTCCCCGTCCCTATACTCGCGGCGGTGGAAGGGAGCGGCGCGTGGCGAGACGATTCCTGTGCCTGCTGCTGATCGCGCTCGTCTGCGCGTCCTGCGACGTGCAGAAGATGCTCACCGGCATCACGCCGGAACAGGACCTGGCGCGGGCGCACCATGCCTTCGACCTGCTGCGGACGCGCGATTTCGCCGCGCTGGAGGGCGAATTTGCCCCGGCCTGGCGGCACGGCGAACTCCGCTCGAAGCTGGCGGACCTGGCCGACAAGATCCCCGACGGCCCGCCGGTCCATGATTCCGTCACCTACGTCAAGATCGAGAACACCAACGGCCATCGCACGGTGATGCTGATCCTGCTCTATCAGTTCCCGGACCGCTGGCTGCAATTCGAGATCTTCACCCATGGCGACAGCCTGGACGCCATGGCGATCGACACGCTCGACGTCAGCCGGGTCCCGATCCCGCCGACGCCGGCCCTGGGGATGGGCGGGCTGACCACGCCGATCGTGCTCGTCGGCCTGGTGCTCTGGCTGGTCTTGATGCTCGTCATCTACCGGCGCTACCGGCGGAAGGCGCGCTGAGCCCCGTTCGGGACAATTTTCCTTTTCCGGACGGCACTTGCCGTCTCCGGCCGCCCGCCTCCCCATCCCGCCACAGCGTAAAATCCCCGGCGACGCAGGGGTTTATCCACCGGGATCGGCGCCGGCCGCCGATAATATCAACGTCTGGTTAACCCCATTCTCCGATAATCCCGGGCGCGCCCCGAGCACGGAGATGACCGCCACATGGCCGATTCCTGGGATATGTCGTTTCTGGTCGACCAGACCACCCAGATCCAGGAAGCCCGCGGCAATCTCGCCCGGCATTTCGGCATGCTGCAACAGGTGCTGATCGGCAAGCACCTGGTCAACTTCATCGGCGCGGACGACCGGCTGGCCTTCCTGCGGATGATGGGCCGGCTCTCGCAACGGAGCTGGCAAGACACCGTCGCCTGCCGCCTCAGGACGCCGCTCTCCGGCGAGAAGCGCGTCGCGCTGCAGGCCCGGCCCGGCACGGGGCCGACCGCCTGGTGGCTGATGATCTCCGACAGCGGCGCCGAGGCCCTGCCCCTGATCAGCGAAGTCGAGATCGGCGACGCGATGGCGAGCGAACAGGAGTTCGGCGCGGTCGCCGCCGCCGCGGCCGGCGACACGCCCGGCAAGCTCGATCTCTCGGTGTTTCGCGCGGCGGCGCTGGCCGACGGCGCGCCGGGCGCCAGGCTCACCGAATCCAAGCATGCCGAGCTGCACCAGAAGATCGGCGAGACGCTGCGCGAGACCGCGACCGGCGGCATCGTCACCCAGCCGGCGCGCGGCGAATACGCCCTGGTGCATGACAAGGACGTGCCGGCGCATCACATCGCCGAGCGCATCACCGTGACCGCCGACGCGGTCGGGGTGCCGCCCCACGAGCTCGGCCTCGCCCATGACAGCGAGCCGGTGCCGAACGAGACCGGCGCCGAGGAAGTGCGCGAGCTGATCCACAACCTGCGCCTCGACCTCGCCGGCCGCGCGACCGGCCTGAAGCGCAGCGGCGGCGGCTACGGCACGCGCCAGCCCAAGGGCCAGGGCGCCGGCCATGCCGGCGCCGATACGGAACGCAAGCCCTCGCTCCTCGCCAGCCTGCTCGGCCTGATCGGGAAGTGACCCGCCCCGGGCCCTAGCCTCTCAGCGCCGCCTGCACCAGGGCGTCGAGCGCGTTCAGGAAGCGCGAGCGGTCCGCTTT
This sequence comes from Dongiaceae bacterium, assembly GCA_035548715.1. GTDB lineage: Bacteria > Pseudomonadota > Alphaproteobacteria > Dongiales > Dongiaceae > Dongia. The sequence continues at coordinate 63,553 of DASZSL010000087.1, read as the reverse complement.
CGAGAAAGGCGGCGGCCCGCCGGTCGCGACGCCGCTCTCCCTGAGATGCCGGCCGATCTCGCGGCCCGCCAGCGCATTGCCGATATTGTCCCTGGTCCAGAGCCTGCCGTTGGGCGCGATGGCACGGGCCTCCTTCTTGAGACAGCGCGCGGCCAAGGGAATATCGGCGGTGACGCAGATGTCCCGCGGCGTGATGCGGTCGGCGATCCAGTCGTCGGCGGCGTCGGCGCCTTCCGCGACGATCACCATGGAAACCATGGGATTGCGCGACGGCAATATCGGCCGCGAGCCGTTGGAGACGACGAACACCTTCAGGCCCACGCGCTCGGCAACGCGATAGACCTCGTCCCTGACCGGGCAGGCATCGGCGTCGATGTAGATCGCGGGTCGCTCGGCCTCGGTCATGTCGCTTCAATTCGGTCGGACTGGGACGGCCATCACAGCAAACGGGCGCCGGCCGCCCCAAGCTGCGAAGGACGCAGATGCTGAACCCATACCCACCGGCCTGGTTTGCCGCAACCCGCCTCGAACAGCGCAAGCGGGCGGCGCGCCAAGGCGGCACGGCTGCCGTGGCGGCCTCGGCCAGCGCATTGCTGTTCGCCGCCTATCACTGGTGGACGGGGATTCCGAACATGCTGTACGCCGCCTTGTTCGGCGCGCTGGCGATGCAGCTCTATCGACGCACCGGCGTGCTCTGGCCGGCCGTCGCGCTGCACTATTTCGCCGATCTCGCGGCGCTGGCCTGAGCCGCCGCGGGCGCGCGCAGGCGGTGCAGGATGCCGTTGACCTGCGTCGAGAGCAGCTGCACGTCGCCTTCCATCCGCGAGAAGGCGGCGCGCACCTCCTCGGTCTGGCGCGCCGCGGTGGCGCTTGCCCGCAGCACCTCGACGACGTTGCCGCTGACGCCGGCAGTCTGGTCGCGGACGGCGGCGACGTTGGCGCTGATCTCGCCGGTCGCGGCGGCCTGCTGCTCGACGGCGTCGGCGACCGAGGCGGTGCCCTCGCGGATCGCGCGGACCGATTCGACGACCTCGCGCACCGCCGTCACCGCGGCGCCGGTGGCCTGCTCGATCCCGGCGATGTGGGTGGTGATCTCGCCGGTCGCGCGCGCGGTCTGGCCGGCGAGCTGCTTCACCTCCGAAGCGACCACGGCGAAGCCCTTGCCCGCGGCGCCCGCCCGCGCCGCCTCGATCGTCGCATTGAGCGCCAGCATGTTGGTCTGCTGCGCGACTTCCGAGATCAGGCCGACCACCCCGGTGATCTTGCCGACCGCGTCGGAGAGCGCCTGGATCGTGGCGGCCGCCTCGCCGGCGGTCGCCGCGGCCCGATCCGCGGTCTCGCCCGAGCGATGGGTGACGCCCGCGATTTCCTTGATCGAGGCGGAAAGCTGCTCGGTCGCCGACGCGGTGGCGGTGATCCGTTCCGAGGTGGCGCCCGCGGCGTCCTTGGCGCTCTCGGCCTGTGCGGTCATGCCGCTGGCCGCGGCGCTCATCGTCTCGGTGAGCTGGCGCACGTCCTGGGCGCGCCGCTCAGCCTGCTCGATGGCGCCGGCGATCTCCGCGACGATCGCATCCGCGGTCTCGTTCAGGCGCCGGCCGACCGTGGCCTCGCTGGCCTCGATGTAGACCGAGATCGCGATCTCCATGTCGATCAGGATCGCCTTCTCGACGGCGGCGACCAGCGCCGCGGCGCGTCCGGCGTTCCAGCGGCAGGCCCGGATCAGCAGCGATGACAGGCGCGCGAGGATGCGTGTGTAGCCGCTGGCATACCATTCCGGCTTCAGCCCGATGCGATGATGCGCCCGCCCGATGGCGGTGGCGCGCGCCAGGTAGTCCTCGTCGAACCGGCCGGTGAAGATCTCCTCCCAATGCGCGCGCTGTGCCGCCTTGAGCCGCGGCACCTGGCCGCCGACCAGGGCGGCGAGCTCGGGATCGGCCGCCGCCGCGGCATAGAAGTCGTCAAGCACGGCGTCGAGCTCGGATGCGATCAGGCGATAGGCGGCGGGAAGCAGGGCGCAGTCTTCGGCGGACAGCCCGGTCAGCGCGATCCGGGCGGTCAGGGCTTGGGCATGCATATCGGGGGATGACCTGTGAAGCGTGGGCGAGGTTTCTTGCGACGGCCACACGCTTAGTAGGGCGAGGTTAAGCAAAGCTTACCGCATACAAGCATATGCAGGAAACGGAGAGGAACCCGTGCTTAGAACGAGGGCGCGCCGCCGACTTCCGTCTGGAGAACGCCACGCCGCCGTCCCCCAAAAGGACTCCTGGCCTGCGCGGCCGCCACAGAGGCGGCGTCCGCGAGGAATTCATTCATGCATGAAAATTTTCTCGCGCCGCGCCGAGACGCCTACCACTCCAGGATCACCTTGCCCGACTTGCCGCTGAGCATGGTCTGGAAGCCTTCGACGTAGTCCTTGACCGGGAAGTGATGGGTGAGGATCGGGTCGAGGTCGAGGCCCGATTGCAGCATGGCCACCATCTTGTACCAGGTCTCGAACATCTCGCGGCCGTAGATGCCCTTGATCTCCAGGCCCTTGAAGATGACCTGGTTCCAGTCGATCGCGGTGTTGGCCGGCGGGATGCCGAGCAGCGCCACCTTGCCGCCGTGATTCATGTGCTCGAGCATCGCGGTGAAGGCGGTCGGCACACCGGACATCTCGAGGCCGACGTCGAAGCCCTCGACCATGCCGAGCTCGGTCATCACGTCCTTCAGGCTCTCGCGGGTGACGTTGACGGCGCGGTGGGCGCCCATCTTCTTCGCGAGGTCGAGACGGTAGTCGTTGACGTCGGTGATGACGACGAAACGCGCGCCCACGTGCCGCGCGATCGCCGCCGCCATGATGCCGATCGGCCCGGCGCCGGTGATCAGCACGTCCTCGCCCACCAGGTTGAAGGCGAGCGCGGTATGGGTGGCGTTGCCGAAGGGATCGAAGATCGAGGCGAGGTCGTCGCGGATATTGTCAGGGATCTTGAACGCGTTGAAGGCGGGGATCGAGAGATACTCGGCGAAGGCGCCGGGGCGGTTGACGCCCACGCCGAAGGTATTGCGGCAGAGATGGCGGCGCCCGGCGCGGCAGTTGCGGCAATAGCCGCAGGTGATGTGACCCTCGCCGGAGACCCGGTCGCCGATCTGGAAGCCCTTCACCTCCTGCCCGAGCGCCACGATCTCGCCGACATATTCATGGCCGACCTGCATGCCGACGGGAATGGTCTTCGCCGCCCATTCGTCCCACTTCCAGATGTGGATGTCGGTGCCGCAGATCGCGGTCTTGGCGATCTTGATCAGCACGTCGTTATGGCCGACCTCCGGCTCCTTCACCTCGGTGAGCTTGAGGCCGGGGCCTGCTTCGGTCTTGACCAGGGCTTTCATGACTGGCTCGAGCCAGAAGTCGAAAGTCGGAAGTCGGAAGTCGGTCTATTGCATCGCCTATCGCGCATCATCGTCTCCTTCTGACTTCTGACTTCCGACTTCCCTCAACCAATCGCGCCCATCGCCCTGCCGACCTTCTCGAAGGCGGCGACGGCGCGGTCGATGTCCTCGGGGGAATGGGCGGCGCTCATCTGGGTGCGGATGCGGGCCTGGCCCTTGGGCACGACCGGGAAGCTGAAGCCGATGACGTAGACGCCCTCCTTGAGCAGCGCGTCCGCCATCTCGGTCGCGAGCTTCGCCTCGCCCAGCATCACCGGGATGATCGGATGGCCGGCGCCGGCCAGCCTGAAGCCGAGCTTCGACATCTCGGCGCGGAAGCGCTCGCCGTTGGCGGCGAGCCGCGCGCGGAGATCGGCGCCTTCCGCCGATTGCAGGAGGTCGAGCGCGTCGAGCGTGGCGGCGGCGATCGACGGCGCCAGGCTGTTGGAGAAGAGATAGGGCCGCGAGCGCTGGCGCAGCAGGTCGATCGCCGGCTTGCGGCCGGCGACATAGCCGCCGGAAGCGCCGCCCAGGGCCTTGCCGAGCGTGCCGGTGTAGATGTCCACCCGCTCGGCGACGCCGCAGAGCTCCGGCGAGCCGCGGCCCTTCGCGCCGACGAACCCGACCGCGTGGGAATCATCGACCATCACGATCGCCTTGTATCTGGCCGCGAGATCGCAGACCGACTTCAGGTCGGCGATGATCCCGTCCATGGAGAAGACGCCGTCGGTCGCGACCATCTTGAACCGCGCGCCGGCGGCATCGGCGGCCTGGAGCTGCTTCTCGAGATCGGCCATGTCGTTGTTGGCATAGCGGAAGCGCTTGGCCTTGCAGAGCCGGATGCCGTCGATGATCGAGGCATGGTTCAAGGCGTCGCTGATGACCGCGTCCTCCTCGCCGAGCAGGGTCTCGAACAGCCCGCCATTGGCGTCGAAGCAGCTCGAATAGAGGATCGCATCCTCCACCCCGAGGAAGCAGGCGAGCTCGGCCTCGAGCGCCTTGTGCACGGTCTGGGTGCCGCAGATGAAGCGCACCGACGCCAGGCCGAAGCCATAGCGGTCGAGCCCGTCCTTGGCGGCGGCGATCAACCGCGGGTCGTCGGCGAGGCCGAGATAGTTGTTGGCGCAGAAATTGAGGACCTCGCGCCCGTCCTCGAGGCGGATGTGGGAATCCTGGGGCGTGGCGATGCGCCGCTCTTCCTTCCAGAAGCCGTCGGCGCGGATGCCGTCGAGGGTTCGGTTGATGTGGTCGATAAAGGCGGTGGGCATGTTCGGCGGCGGGCTGGTTGCGGACCCGGGCATTGATCCGGCTTTCCGGCCCGGGGTCCAATGATTTTTACACAAGCCTCCCGTGAGCGCGTTCCCGGCGTCGACTCGGGGCGCGCCGGGGCGGCGGCGAATCTGCGGAAAGCCGCGCCGTTCCTGGCTTTCGGGCACGGACAGATTGTCCCGTGACAGGCCGGGTCGGCACTGGTAATGCTGCCGCCATGCAGCAGCCGACCCGGATCGCGCCCTCGATTCTGTCTGCCGATTTCGCCCGGCTGGGCGCCGAGGTGGAGGCGATCGATGCTGCCGGCGCGGATTACATCCATGTCGATGTCATGGACGGGCATTTCGTGCCCAACCTCACGATCGGGCCGGTCGTGGTGAAGGCGCTCCGCCCGCACAGCAACAAGACGTTCGACGTGCACCTGATGATCGCGCCGGTCGACCCTTACGTGCCGGAATTCGCCGAGGCCGGGGCCGACATCCTGACCTTCCACCCGGAAGCCGGGCCGCACGCCCATCGCACCGTCCAGCTCATCAAGTCGCATGGCAAGAAGGCCGGCGTCTCGCTCAATCCCGGAACGCCGATCGACTTCATCGACCATCTGCTGCCCGAGCTCGACCTCGTGCTGATCATGAGCGTCAACCCGGGCTTCGGCGGGCAGAAGTTCCTGCCTCTGGCGCTGGAAAAGATCGCGGCGGTGCGGCGCAAGATCGACCAGGTCTCCGAGCGCCAGAACGGCCGGCCGATCGACCTCGAGGTCGATGGCGGAATCACCGCCGAGAACGCGGCGACGGTCATCAAGGCCGGGGCCGACGTGCTGGTGGCGGGAACCGCGAGCTTCACCGGCGGCGCCTCGCGCTACGCCGACAACATCTCGCGGCTGCGCCGCTGAGGCCCGCGGTGGCGGAAGGCGCGCGCGAAGCCGAACACACGCACGCCGGCGCCGAGCCGGGCAACGCCGCCAGACGCGCGCCGCGCCCCGGCAACCAGCGCCCGCATCTGGTCTGGCCGCGGATGCAGATGCTGTTCGCCGAGCCGACCGGACTCATCCTCTCGCGCCTGCGCCGCCGGCTGATGCAGCCGGTCTATCGCAGCGCCGCCTATCGCGTGGCGCTGGGCCGCGGGAGCGGCGGAGATTTCCTGATCGCGGCCGATGCGCCGCCTTTCGCCATCGCCTGGCCCGCCGACCGCAAGCGCGGGCAGATGCTGCTCACCGCCGAGTTCCGCTTCGCCGGCGAGAGCATCCGCGAGCCCAGGCCGCTCTCCCGGCCGAGCGGGGCATCGCCGGCCTGGCGCGAGACCCTGAACCGTTTCGACTGGCTGAACGATCTGCGCGCCGCCGGGGCACCCGGCGCGCAGGCGGCGGGGGTCGAGCTGACGCGGCGCTGGATTGCGGAGAATCCGCGCTACGACGAAGCGGCCTGGCGCGGCGACATCCTGGCGGCACGGCTCAGGAACCTGCTGCTGAACGGGCCCTATCTGCTGAACGGGGCGGAGCCCGGCTTCGCCGCCCTGCTCATGGGCAGCCTGCACCGCCAGGCGGCACATCTCGGCCGCGCGCTCGGCGACGGACTCTACGGCGCGGCGCTGCTGAAGGCGGTCATCACCCTGATGCTGGCCGGGCTCATGCTGCCCAGGGGCGAGCGCCTGCTGGTGCAGGGCCGGCGCATCTTCGCCCGGGAGATCTCGCGCCAGCTGCTGGCCGATGGCGGCCATGTGGAGCGCAGCCCGCAGGCCATGCTGGAGCTGCTGGTGCATCTCGTGGACCTGCGCGAGGTGTTCAGCGCGGCGCGGCGGCCGCATCCCGACAACCTGCAGATCGCGATCGAGAACCTCGCCTCGGCCGTGCTGATGCTCTGCCACAATGACGGCCATCTCGGCGCGTTCAACGACACCGCCGAGATCGATCCGCGCATGGTCGAGGCGGCGCTGCGCCGCGCCGGCGGCAGGCTGCGTGCGTTGAACCAGCTCCCGCTGACCGGCTTCCAGCGCATGGAAGCCGGCAAGACCGTGGCGCTGGTCGATTGCGGCGCGCCGCCGCGCCACGGGCTGGACGGCCACGCCCATGCCGGCACGCTTTCCTTCGAGCTCTCCCACGACGAGGAGCGCGTCATCGTCAATTGCGGCGCGCATCCCTGGTCCAAGGAATGGCAGCAGGTGCAGCGCACCACCGCCGCGCATTCGACCATGATCGTGGACAACGTGAACTCGTCCATGCTGCTGCCGCCGCGCAAGGCGGTCGGCGGCGGCTTCCGCATGGACGGCATCGCCCTGAAGCCCGACATCGTGACGGCGCGGCGCGAGGAGACCAACGGGCAGATCTGGCTCGACCTCTCGCATAACGGCTACGAGGAGGGCTTCGGCCTGATCCACCGCCGGCGGCTCTATCTCTCCGCCAACGGCGAGGATTTCATGGGCGAGGACCAGCTCGTCGGCAAAGGCGGCAACAGCTTCGTGCTGCGCTTCCATCTCAATCCCGACGTCCACGCCTCGATCACCCAGAACGGGCAGGCGGCGATCCTGAAGCTGCCCAAGGGCTCGTTCTGGCGCCTGCGCGTGCAGGGCGGCGAGGTGGCCCTGGCCGAGAGCGCCTCGATCGGCGCCGGCGGACGCGTGCGCCGGACCCAGCAACTGGTGGTGATGGGCGTGATCGAGAGCGACCGCACCGAGGTGAAATGGCTGCTGCAGCGCGAGGGCGGGCGAAGGTAGGGTGCTCCCGTCTTATTGTCGTCATGGTCCGCGCAGGCGGACCATCCACGAATTTCGCGGAACCAGCCGAGATCACACCTTCAACCGCCATACCTGAAGAAACAAACCCGTGGATGGTCCGCCTGCGCGGACCATGACGAAGAATGAAGAGACCGAAATGACCACCGACCGTCCCATCCGCCGCGCCTTGATCTCCGTCTCCGACAAAAGCGGCCTAGAAACACTCGCGCGATTCCTCGCCGGCCAGGGCGTGGAGCTGCTTTCGACCGGCGGCTCGGCCGAGGCCATCCGCAAGCTCGGGCTCGCCGTCACCGACGTCTCGGCGCATACCGGCTTTCCCGAGATCATGGACGGCCGGGTGAAGACGCTGCACCCGAAGATCCATGGCGGCATCCTCGCGCGCCGCGACCTCGCGACCCATGCCGAGGCGCAGAACACCCACGGCATCGCCGACATCGATCTGGTGGTGGTCAACCTCTATCCGTTCGAGGCGACGGTCGCCGCGGGCAAGCCCTGGGACGACTGCATCGAGAACATCGATATCGGCGGCCCGGCGCTGATCCGGGCCGCGGCGAAGAACCACGATTTCGTCACCGTCGTCGTCGATCCCGGCGACTACGCCGCGGTGATCGACGAGATGACGCAGCTGAAGAGCGCGACCAGCCTGCCGCTGCGCCGCCGCCTGGCGCGCGCGGCCTATGCGCGGACGGCGGCCTACGATGCGGCGATCGCGCGCTGGATGGACGGCCAGGCGGGCGAGGCCTTCCCGCCGCGCTTCACGCTCTCCGGCAGGCTGAGCCAGACCCTGCGCTACGGCGAGAACCCGCATCAGCAGGCGGCGGTCTATCTGACCGGCGAGCCGCGGCCGGGCATCGCGCTCGGCAGGCAGCTCCAGGGCAAGGAGCTCTCCTACAACAACTTCAACGATGCGGACGCCGCCTACGAGCTCGCCGCCGAGTTCGATCCGAAGGACGCGGCGATCGCCATCATCAAGCACGCCAATCCCTGCGGCGTCGCGGCCGCCGCCGATCTCGCGACGGCGTACCGCCGGGCGCTGGCCTGCGATCCGGTCTCGGCCTTCGGCGGCATCATCGCGTCCAACCGGCCGCTCGACGGCGCGGCGGCGGCGGAGATCGCCAAGATCTTCTCCGAGGTGATCATCGCGCCGGGCTTCTCGCCGGAGGCGCTGAAGATCCTGGGGGCGAAGAAGAACCTGCGGCTGATCGATGCGGGCGCGATGCCGGACGCCCGGGCCGCGGGCCTGGTCGCGCGCAGCATCGCCGCCGGCTTCCTGGTGCAGAGCCGCGACGCGGCCGCGGTCGGCGCGAACGACCTGAAGGTCGTCACCAGGCGCGCACCGACCGCGCGCGAGACCGCCGACCTGCTGTTCGCCTTCAAGGTGGCCAAGCACGCCAAGTCCAACGCCATCGTCTATGCCAAGGACGGCGCCACCGTGGGCATCGGCGCCGGGCAGATGAGCCGGGTCGATTCCTCGCGCATCGCCGCCTTCAAGGCCGCCGAAGCCGCCAGGGCCGCCGGCGACGCCGAGAGCTGGGCCAGGGGATCGGTGGTGGCATCCGACGCTTTCTTCCCGTTCGCCGACGGGCTGATGGCCGCGGCGGAGGCGGGCGCCACCGCCGTCATCCAGCCCGGCGGCTCGATGCGCGACGACGAGGTCGTCGCCGCCGCCGATCAGGCAGGCCTGGCCATGGTCTTCACCGGGATCCGGCATTTCCGCCATTAATACGAGATAAATCTGTAGAACCATCCGGGCCAGGGGGGCGAACAAGTCTTCAATAAAATATCGATAGTCTGGGGTACGTACGAATCCTAGTTGAGCTCGATCGCCTTTAGGACAAGAGTCTTCGGAGGGGAAACGAGACAAGACCGATGTCGGCCGAGCCCAACGAAAGGCGCGCCAGAGAAAACAACCTCCTTCGGGCCGTGATCGCGACCGCCGTGGACGGCATCGTCGTGATCGACCGGGACGGCCAGATCAAGCTTTTCAACCCGGCGGCCGAGCGGCTGTTCGGCTATTCGGCGGCAGAGGTGATCGAGCGCAACGTGCGCATGCTGATGCCGGAGCCGTATCACGGCCAGCACGACGGCTATCTCGAGAGCTATCGCGAGACCGGCCAGAAGCGCATCATCGGCATAGGACGCGAAGTCAAAGGTCGTCGCAGGGACGGCTCGGTCTTTCCCATCGAGCTTGCGGTCGGCGAGATCGCCGAGCCCGGCGAATGGGCTTTCGTCGGCATCATCCGCGACGTCAGCGCCGAGAAAGGGCGCGCCCGCGAGCTCGCCGCCGTGATCGAGACCGCGGTCGACGGTATCGTCATCATCGACCGCCTGGGCATCATCAAGCTCTTCAACTCGGCGGCCGAGCGGCTGTTCGGATACGCGGCGGCGGAGGTCATCGGAGAGAACGTGCGCATCCTGATGCCCGAGCCCTACCACAGCCAGCACGACGCCTATCTGCAGAGCTATCGCGAGACCGGGCACAAGCAGATCATCGGGATCGGCCGCGAGGTCAAAGGACAGCGCAAGGATCGGACGATCTTCCCGATGGAGCTCGCGGTCGGCGAGGTGATCGACGGCCAGGAGATGGCCTTCGTCGGCATCATCCGCGACGTAACCGCGCAGAAGGAAGCGTTCGACGCGCTGGCCGAGGCCCGCGCCAAGGCCGAGGCCGCGAACCTCGCCAAGACGCAGTTCCTGTCGCGCATGTCGCACGAATTGCGCACGCCGATGAACGCCATCCTGGGCTTTGCGCAACTGCTGCGGATGTCCGACGAGAAGGCCATGCCGCACGTCCAGTTCGCGGATTACATCGACTCGATCATCGGCCCCGCGGAGCACCTCACGAGCCTGATCGACGACATCCTGGATTTCTCGCGGGTCGAGATCGGCGGCGTGAAGCTGGCCCGGGAGAACGTCAACCTGGCCGATGCAGTCGGGGCGGCGGTGGTCATGGTCCAGCCGATGGCGGCACGGCTGGAAATCTCGGTCTTCAATCGCTGCGTCGATCGCACCAGCGCCCCCATGGTGGCCGGCGACCCGGTGCGGCTGCGCCAATGCGTCGTGAACCTGCTGAGCAACGCCATCAAGTACAACCAGCGGCGCGGGCGGGTGCTGATCGATTTCGCCAAGGTCGACGGTGAAGACAAGTTCGCCCGTTTGACGGTGGAGGATACCGGCATCGGGATCCCGCCCGACCGGCTCGGTGAGCTGTTCGAGCCGTTCACGCGGCTGCATCCCGGGCTCGACCACATCGAGGGGACCGGCATGGGTCTCGCGGTCACGCAGCAGCTGATCACGGCGATGGGCGGGCGGGTGTCGGCCGAAAGCGAGCCGGGACGCGGCAGCCGTTTCCATCTGGACATTCCGCTTGCCGGCGCCCGTGCCGGCGCCGGCGATGCTCCATCGGCCGAGCGGCCGTTGCTGGCGAACTGGCACCCGCCAGTGACCGAGGACGGCAAGCCCGTGATCGTTCTCTACGTCGAGGACAATCCCGCCAATGTCCACCTGATGGAATCGCTTTTCCGCTCGATCCCGGGCGTCGAGCTGCGGATCGCCTATTCCGCCGAGCTCGGCCTCGAGATGGCGAGCTCGATCCCGGTGCGCGCGGTCATCCTCGATATCAACCTGCCGGGGATCAGCGGCTTCGAGGCGGTCGCGCAGTTGCGCGCCAACAGCGAGACGGCGCAGGTGCCGGTCATCGGGCTGAGCGCCCGCGCGACGGCATCGGATGTCCAGCGTGCCTCCGAGCTCGGCTTCTACCGCTATCTCACCAAGCCGGTGAACGTGCCTCAGCTCATCGATACGCTGCGGGCGGCGCTGCACACCAGCCGGCCGGGGAATGAGCCGGCTCGTTAACGCTACAGATCAAGCCGGCCGGCGCCGGGCCTTTCACCGAGATCCGCCTTTCCCCCATCGGATCAGTCGATTATCGGGTGAGACCCGACTGTTGTCAGGGACCTATCATCTAGGAATTTTAAACCAAAATTAACGCCCGACCCGTTCCAATCGGTCCTACCGGATGGGCATGGCGTGATGGTGTGAAATGTTTCAGGACCGCCGCACGGACGAAGGCGACGTGCTGCGAGCCGTCATCGACACCGTGGTGGACGGCCTCATCATCACCGATCGGGAAGGGACCATCCGGATCTTCAATCCGGCGGCGGAGAAGCTGTTCGGCTATGCCGCGCAGGATGTGGTCGGCCGCAACATCTCGCTGCTGATGCCGCACGACCCGGTCCCGGCCCAGGCGACGGAGACCGACGGCGGGCCGGTCGCGGGCATCGGACGGGAGATCGATGGCCGGCGCAAGGACGGGTCGGTCTTCCCGATGAGCATCGCGGTCGGCGAGACCTATCGCGGCGGCGAGCTCGCTTATGTCGGCATCGTGCGCGACATCACCGAGCAGAAGAAGACCTATGCGGCGCTGACCGAGGCGCGGCTCAAGGCCGAGGTCGCCAACACCGCCAAGACCGAGTTCCTCTCGCGCATGTCGCACGAGCTCAGGACGCCGATGAACGCGATCATCGGCTTCGCCCAGCTGCTGCAGATGAAGCCGCAAGGGGCGCTGCCCGCCGCGCAATACGCCGACTACCTGCAATCGATCCTGGGGCCGGCGCGCCATCTCGCGACCCTGATCGACGACATCCTGGACATCGCGCGCATCGAGTCCGGCCGGTTCAACATCGCGGTCCAGGGCACCTGCCTGGGCGACGTGATCGCGGAATCGATCGCGATCACCGCCGCGCTGGCGGAGCGCCGCGGCATCACCGTCACCACCGCGCTGGAGCCGGTGCCGCCGGTGCTCGCCGATCCCACGCGCCTGACGCAATGCGTGGTGAACCTGCTGACCAACGCGGTGAAGTACAACCTCGCCGGCGGCAGGGTGCACCTGGGCGCGGCGCGGATCGAGGGCCGCCGGGTGCGGCTGACGGTCGAGGATACCGGGATCGGGATCCCCGAGGAGCGGATCGGCGAGCTGTTCCTGCCGTTCAAGCGGCTGCATCCCGACCGCCAGGAGATCGACGGCGTCGGCATCGGCCTCGCCCTGGTGAAGCAGCTCATAGAGGCGATGCAGGGCACGGTCGCCGTGGAGCCGCGCGCCGCCGGCGGGACCCGGTTCCATCTCGATCTCCGCGAGGCCGAGGCGGCAACCGACGCGGCGGCCGGCCCGAATGCACGCCCGCTGCGCGGCCTGCTGCGCCGGCCGGCCTGGCCGCCGGCCGAGCTGCAGGAACCCAAGGTGGCGCTCTACGTCGAGGACAACCCGGACAACATCCACCTGATGCGGACGCTGTTCGACACGCTGCCCGCGACCGAGCTCAAGATCGCCCTCAACGGCGAAAGCGGACTGGCGATCGCCGATGCCGGGCCGGTCGACCTGATCATCCTGGACATCAGCCTGCCGGGCATGGACGGGTTCGAGACCATGAGCCGGCTGAAGCAGCACAGCCGCACCGCCGCCGTGCCGGTGATCGGCCTCAGCGCCCGGGCGAGCGAGCAGGACCGCAGCCGCGCCGCGGCGCTGGGCTTCTACCGCTACTTCACCAAGCCGATGAACGTGCCGGAATTCATCGCGACGGTCAGGGCCGTGCTCTGAGCGGCTACTTCACCACCGTGACCGGGCAGTCGGCGTGGGAAACGACCGCGGTCGCCACCGAGCCCAGGAAGATGCGCGCGAGCTCGCTGGTCGTCGTGGTGCCCATGACGATGTGGCCGGCCTTGTTCTTCTTCGCATAGGAGATGATCGCATCGGCGACGTTGCTGCCGCTGGCGACCACGCACTCGACGTCGCGGAGCCGCGCGGCCTTGGCGGCCTTCGCGGCGGCGCTGAACGGCTTCTGCGACGGGACGTTCGCGGCGTCAAGCAGGGTCGCGTCCCAGAAATAGGTGCGTTTCGCGCGGGTCGGCACCACGTTGATGTTGAGGAAGGTGAGCTTGCCGCCGCTCGCCTTGGCAAGCTCGACCGCGCAGGCGGCGGCCCGCTCGGCCACTTTCGAGTCGTCGACGGCACAGATGAATCTCTTTGCGGGCATGATCGTCTCCTCTCCGGGCCCGCGATGCGTGGCGCGGGCCCCGCGGTTATCGCCGGTATGGACGCCCCGGCTCATTGACCTGCGTCAACCGCGCGGCGGCAGCGAAGGGGGAAGCGCGGCGACCGGCGCAGCGCAACGAGCCGCGCGCCGGTGCCCCCGCGATCCAGAGCAGAGAACGCCTCCGGTTCGCACCGGATGGCGGCCTGCGTTATCGCGGATCGCAGGCGCGCGCGCCTTGCGCTGGGTCAACCCGCCGACCCGAATCGCGCGTGCGGAAGCGCCATCGGGAGCGAGACGCCGGTGCGCCAATTCTCCCACGGGCCGAGCGGCGCAAAGCCCAGGCGCAGGTAGAACTCCACCGCCCGCGGCGTGGCGTTGAGGGTGACCGCGACCGCCGCCGGGTGACGCGCGCGGATCGCCCGGACCAGCGCGCGCAGCAGGGCGCTGCCGATGCCGCGGCGGTGCCAGTCCTCGGCGACGTAGACCTGGCTGACATGGGTGTCGTCGCGCACCGCGCCGTAGCCGACGATGCGCCGGCCCGCGCAGGCGACCAGCGCCGGATTGCGCGCGGGATGAACGACGCCGGCGAGGCGCGCGCCGATGGCGCCGGGCGCCATGTACGATCGCAGATGCCGCAGTCCCTCGGCCGACGCCGTCCCGCCGATATGGCGCGGGACGAGGCCGGCGACCAGCGCCGAGATCTCCGGAAGATCGGCGGGCAGCGTGGCGCGGAGGAGAATGTCCTCCGCGCCCTTCATGCGGCCGGCGTCACGCCGCCTTGGCGAGGTTGCGCAGCACGTAGGGGAGAATCCCGCCGTGGCGGAAGTACTCGACCTCGTCCAGCGTGTCGATGCGGCAGGTGACGGCGATCTCCTGGCTCGAGCCGTTGGCGCGGGTGAGCTTCACCTTGACGTCCATGCCCGGCTTGATGCCGGCGGCCATGCCGGAGATGTCGAAGGTCTCGCTGCCGTCGAGGTTCAGCGACTTCCGGGTCATGTCGCCCTTGAACTGCAGCGGCAGCACGCCCATGCCGACCAGGTTCGAGCGGTGGATGCGCTCGAAGCTCTCGGCGATCACCGCCTTGATGCCGAGGAGCACGGTGCCCTTGGCCGCCCAGTCGCGGGACGAGCCGGTGCCGTATTCCTTGCCGGCGATCACCACCAGCGGGATCTTCTGCGCCTGGTACTTCATCGAGGCGTCGTAGATCGGCATCACCTCGCCGGCCGGCATGTAGCGCGTGACGCCGCCTTCGGTGCCGGGCGCCATCTCGTTCTTCAGCCGGATGTTGGCGAAGGTGCCGCGCATCATGACCTCATGATTGCCGCGCCGCGCGCCATAGGAGTTGAAGTCCTTCACATCGACGCCGTGCTTCACGAGATAGGTGCCGGCCGGGCCGTCCTTCTTGATCGAGCCCGCGGGGCTGATGTGGTCGGTGGTGATGGAATCGCCCAGGACCGCCAGCAGCCGCGCGCCGGCGATGTCGCTGAACGTGCCGGGCTCCTTCGAGAGATGGGTGAAGTAGGGCGGGTTCGCGACATAGGTCGACTTCGCGTCCCAGGCATAGGTCAGGCCCTTCGCCGTCTTCACCTTGCGCCAGTTGGCGTCGCCCTTGAAGACGTCGGCATAGCGCTTCTTGAAGTCCGCGGCCTTGACGCTCCTGGCCACGGTGTCGGCGATCTCCCTGGAGGAGGGCCAGATGTCCTTCAGGTAGACCGGCTTGCCCTTCTTGTCGTAGCCCAGGGGATCCTTGGTGATGTCGACCTTGAGGCTGCCGGCCAGCGCATAGGCCACCACCAGCATCGGCGAAGCGAGGTAGTTCGCCTTGCAGTTCGGGTTGACCCGGCCCTCGAAGTTGCGGTTGCCGGAGAGCACCGCGCCGGCGACGAGATCGCCCTTCACGATCGCGTCGGCGATCGGATCGGGCAGCGGCCCGGAATTGCCGATGCAGGTGGTGCAGCCGTAACCGACGAGGTTGAAGCCGAGCTTGTCGAGATAGGTGTTGAGCCCGGCCTTCTTCAGATAGTCGGTCACCACCTGCGAGCCCGGGGCGAGCGAGGTCTTCACCCAGGGCTTCACCTTCAGCCCCTTCTGCACCGCGTTGCGGGCGACCAGGCCCGCGCCGAGCATCACGCTCGGGTTGGAGGTGTTGGTGCAGGAGGTGATGGCCGCGATCACCACCGCGCCGTCGCCGAGCTCGTAGCCGGCGCCCCTGACCGAGACCTGGCTCTCATTGCCCTTGCGGCCGAACACGTCCACGAGATCGCGCTTGAAGGCTTCCGCGACCTGGGAGAGCGGCACGCGGTCCTGCGGGCGCTTCGGGCCGGCCACGCTCGGCTCGACGGTCGACAGGTCGAGCGAGAGCGAGTCGGTGAAGACCGGGTCGGGCGTCTTCTTGTCCCGCCACATGCCCTGGGCCTTCGCGTACTTCTCGACCAGGGCGATGCGGTCCGCCTTGCGGCCGGTGGCCTTCAGGTAGCGGATGGTCTCGGCATCGATCGGGAAGAAGCCGCAGGTCGCGCCGTATTCCGGCGCCATGTTGGCGATGGTCGCGCGGTCGGCGAGCGCCAGATCGTCGAGGCCCGGGCCGTAGAACTCGACGAACTTGTTGACCACGCCCTTCTTGCGCAGCATTTGCGTCACGGTCAGCACGAGGTCGGTCGCGGTCGCCCCCTCGCGCAGCTTGCCCATCAGCTTGAAGCCGACGACTTCCGGGATCAGCATCGAGACCGGCTGGCCGAGCATCGCCGCTTCCGCCTCGATGCCGCCGACGCCCCAGCCGAGCACGGCGAGGCCGTTGACCATGGTGGTATGGCTGTCGGTGCCGACCAGCGTGTCCGGATAGGCGACGGTCTTGGCCTTCGAGCCGGCGCCCTCCTTGGCGGTCCAGACCACCTGGGCGAGGTTCTCGAGGTTGACCTGGTGGCAGATGCCGGTGCCGGGCGGCACGACGCGGAAATTGTCGAACGCGGTCTGGCCCCAGCGCAGGAAGGCGTAGCGCTCGCCGTTGCGCTCGTATTCGAGCTCGACGTTCTTCTTGAAGGCGCCGGGACCGGCGAAGAAGTCCACCATCACCGAGTGGTCGATCACCAGATCGACCGGCGACAGCGGGTTGATCTTCGTGGCGTCGCCGCCGAGCTTCTGCATCGCCTCGCGCATGGCGGCGAGATCGACGACGGCGGGCACGCCGGTGAAATCCTGCATCAGCACGCGGGCCGGGCGGTAGGCGATCTCGCGGGTCGATTTCCGCGCCTTGAGCCAGGCGGCGATCGCCTTCGCGTCGTCCACCGTGACCGTGCGCCCGTCCTCGTGGCGCAGCAGGTTCTCCAGCAGGACCTTCATCGAGTTGGGCAGGGAGGAAAGATCGCCGAGCTGCTTCTCGGCGGCTTTCAGGCTGAAATAGTCATAGGACCGCGTTCCGACCTTCAGGGTCTTGCGGGTCTTCAGGGAGTTCAATCCGGCAGGCACTTCTCGTCTCCGTCAGGGTCGCGACGGCCCCTAAGAACGGCCCCCGGGGCGGACGCGAGGGAAAACCGGCCCCGGAGCCGGGGAGGAGAAGCATTTTGCGAATCGGCGCTGAGTCGACGGCCGATCGGGCCCGAGGTCGCTTTTACCCTATATCACGCGTCTTTTACCCCGGGGAGGGACTTTGCGGAAGGTCCCGGAATCCAAGGGAAATTTTGGCCTAGCCCGACCCTGCCTTGGCCCTGAATCACAATTTTGCCGTAATCCGGTCTTAATGCGGCCCCAGGGGGCTGCGACGGTCGTCGCCGGACAGAGATCATCCCCTCTGTTTGAACGGTGTCGGCCCACCGAGCGTTATGCCCCTGAACGACGGCACGTCTCCCCGAGGCGTGTCGAAAGAGGCCGAACCGGCGAGCGTCGTGTTACCCCCGAGCGACGCTCCCGAAGAGGGCAAGACGCCGCGCCCATCCCATCCCCTTGGGGCGCGGCGTCCGCCCGTTCTCCGACCCCCCGCTTCTTTTGACCCGGGCCCCTGTTTTTGACCCGGGATCGCCGCCTCGCGTAGTGTCGCCCGCGATCATGACGCGCGCGGGCCTTCCATCCTCCGATGTCTCTGTTCCAAGGTAACGGCCTCGCCTGCCGGCGCGGCGAGGTTCCGGTGTTCGAGGATCTCGACTTCGCCGCGGATGCCGGCGATGCGCTCTGGCTCGCGGGGCCGAATGGCAGCGGCAAGTCGAGCCTGCTGCGCCTGATGGCGGGATTGCTGGAGCCGGTCGAAGGTGCCGTCGCCTGGGGCGGCGCGCCGATCGCCGACGATCGCGAGGCGCATCGCGCCAGGCTGCGCTATCTCGGCCATCTCGACGCGGTGAAGCCGCATCTCTCGGTCGCGGAGAATCTCCGTTTCTGGGCCGAATACTGGGATGCGCCGGCCGGCAACGTGGCGCCGTCGCTGGAGCGCGTCGGGCTCGCATGGCTCGGCGATGCGGCCGGGCGGCGGCTGTCGGCCGGACAGAGACGGCGCCTGGCGCTGGCGCGGCTGCTGCTGGCGCCGGCGGCGCTCTGGCTGCTGGACGAGCCGACGGCGGCGCTCGACAGCGACGGCGTCGCGCTGTTCGCGGCGCTGGTGGCCGAATGCCGCCAGGCGGGCGGCATCGTCGTCTTTTCCAGCCATGACATGCTGGCGGTGCCCGAGCTCAAGCAGCTCACGCTCGGGGCACCGGCATGACCGGCTTCCTGGCACTCGTGCGCCGCGACCTGCGCCTCGGGCTGCGCCAGGGCGTCGATGCCCTTGTGGTCGTGCTGTTCTTCCTGGTGGCGGGCGCGCTCTTCCCCTTTGCGATCGGACCGGAGCCCGAGCGGCTCTCGCATCTCGCCGGCGGGATCGCGCTCACCGTCGCGGCGCTCGCCGCCCTGCTCTCGCTCGACCGGCTCTATCAGACGGATTACGAGGACGGCTCGCTCGACCAGCTCGCGCTGTCGCCGCTGCCGCTGGAATTGCTGGCGCTGGCCAAGGCGCTCGCGCATTGGCTGCTGACCGGCCTGCCTTTGCTGGTCGCCGCGCCGATCCTTGCGCTGATGCTGCGTCTGCCGGCCGAGGGCCAGCTGCCGCTGCTGCTTTCGCTGGCGCTCTCGACGCCGATCCTCAGTCTGCTCGGCGGATTGGGCGCCGCGCTCGTCCTGGGCGCCAGACGCGGCGGCGTGCTGATCACATTCCTGATCCTGCCGCTCTATGTCCCGGTGCTGGTGCTGGGCGCCGCGGGGCTAGACGGGAGCCTCAGCGGCACCGGCGGGACACCCCATTGGCTGATCCTTGGCGGCCTCGACATCGCCGCTTTGGCGCTCGCGCCCTGGGCCACCGCGGCGGCTTTGCGTGGCGCGCAAGTCTAGCGCCGAACAGGGTTAAATTTGCAAAATAGGAATTTTACAACGATCTGTTGCAGGGAGGCCACAGTCGAGGGCTTTCCGTCACAGACGGCTGTTAAAAACCGGAATCCCATGGATTCCAGCTTTTGAATTGGCTTATCTTGGGCCGTGTGCAGCGGTTAATGCGCCATCGTGGCGGGCCGCCGCAACGCATTGACCGAAGATTGTCCCAGGGGGTCTTAAACCATGATTCGCGATTTCAAGCTGCTTTTGCTTGGTTCCTGCTGCCTGGCCGTGACGGCCTGCGCGGCGCCGAACCGTGAGCCCGATCTTTCGAACATCAAGTCCAACGTCGACCAGACCCGCGAAGGCGACTTCGGGGACTTCCTCTACAACCTGGTCGAGGCCGAGGACAAGGCGCGTGAAGCGTCCGACATCAAGGCGAGCCTCGATGCCGATGCGCCGTACCTCTACACGAACCTGCCGCTCCGCAAGAAGGGCGTGCAGCTCTCGGAAGAGGCGCTGGACCATCGCAAGAAGGCCGAAGCTGCGCTGAACCGGATCCTCGATCCGATCCGTGCGCGCCTCGCCTATCTTGAGTCGCTGCACGTGCCGCAGGATGTCGGCCCGCTGAAGGCGTCGATCTACTTCGCCACCGGCAGCTCGCGGATCACCAGCGAGGAAGGCGGCAAGCTCGCGCAGGTCGGCAACTTCCTCAGCCAGTATCCGATCTCGCACATCCAGATCGACTGCTACACCGACACGAAGGGCTCGACCGGCGCGAACAAGGAACTCGCGCGCCGTCGTTGCGCCTCGACCGTCGATGCGCTCAAGAAGGCGGGCGTTCCTCTCGCCGCCACCGTCGCGACCGACGCGATCGGCGAGCCGAAGGACGCGCCGGACAACACGGACAACCAGGAAAATCGCCGCGTCGATGTCATGGTTGCCCCGCACGGCACCTACAACAAGGGCATGTAACAGCCCTTCGGTTTCCGCTTCGGCGGGAATCGGGTTCAACTTCGGAAACGGGCGCCCCCCCTGGGTGGCGCCCGATTTCTTTGGGGCGTCTCTCGGGCAGCGGAGTCTGCGGCTCCCCCCGCCGACGCAGGCGGCGCGGCGGATCGCCACGATCGCGTGATTTGACCCTGATCACTGTTGCCGCTTGGCCGATGGCTGTATAACTCCGGCCCATGTCCGGCTCCGCGTTCCACAGATTTGCCAATCCGCGCAGGTTCTTACGCCTTGCGGACGCGCTGATGCCCTGGCTTGCCGGGCTGACCGCGCTGGGCTTCGCGGTCGGGCTCTATCTGGCGCTCTGGGCCTCGCCCCCGGACTACCAGCAGGGCGAGACGGTGCGGATCATGTACGTCCATGTGCCGGCCGCCTGGATCGCCATGTTCGCCTATTGCTGGGTGGGCGCGGCCTCCGCCGCGGCGCTGATCTGGCGCCACCCGCTGGCCGACGTCGCCGCCGAGGCCGCCTCGCCGGTCGGCGCCGCCTTCACCCTGCTGGCGCTGGTCTCGGGCTCGCTCTGGGGCCGCCCGATGTGGGGCGCCTATTGGGTCTGGGATGCGCGCCTCACCTCGTTCCTGCTGCTGCTCTTCCTCTATCTCGGGCATTGGGCGCTGCTGAACGCGTTCGACGATCCGCAGCGCGGCCGGCGCTCCGCCGCGATCCTCGCGGTGGTCGGCCTGATCAACGTGCCGATCATCAAGTTCTCGGTCGATTGGTGGAACACGCTGCACCAGCCGGCCAGCGTCATGAAGATGGGCGGGCCCTCGATCGATCCTTCGATGCTGCATCCGCTGCTGGCGATGGCGCTCGCCTGCCAGCTCTATTTCTTCCTGGTCACCTTCATGCGCATGAAGGCGATGCTGCTGGAAGCGCGCCGGCAGACCCGGCTCTACCGCGCCCCGCGCGTGCCGGCGGCGGCGCGCCGGACCGCAGAAGGCGGGCGCGCATGAGCGAGTACTTCGCCATGGGCGGCTATGCGGCCTTCATCTGGCCGAGCTACGCGCTGGCGCTGGTGCTGCTGGTCGGCGTCTTCGCGCTGGCGGCGCGGCGGCTCGAGGCGGCGACCCGCGCGCTCGACGACCGGGGCGGCGACGGCCGGAGCGACGACCGGGGCGACGGCGGGAGCGAGGACGATCCCGCGTCATGAAGCAGCGGATGAAGCGCAAGACCCTGCGGCTCTATCTGCTGGTGGCGAGCCTCTGCCTGCTCGGCGTCGCGGTGGGCCTGACGCTCTACGCGTTCCAGAGCCGCATCGTCTTCTTCTTCAGCCCGAGCGACATCGCCCGGGAGCGGCCGGCGACCGGCCAGATCGTGCGCCTCGGCGGCCTGGTCGAGGCCGGCAGCGTCGCCAAGGTCGGCGACGGCGCCACCACGACCTTCAACGTCACGGACCTCAAGAGCACGGTCTCGGTCAGCTATCGCGGCGTGCTGCCCGATCTTTTCCGCGAGGGGCAGGGCGTCGTGGTCGAAGGCGCCTATGCCTCCGACGGCACGTTCAACGCAACCGAGGTGCTCGCCAAGCATGACGAGAAATACATGCCCCCCGAAGTCGCCAAGGCGCTGAAGGAATCCGGCCGCTGGCAGGAAGGCGGCACCGGCCAGCCGGCCGGAGGAACGCCCGTCTCGGCGGCGCCCGCGGCCACGGAGGCCAACCCGTGATCGCCGAGATCGGGCATTACGCGCTGGTGCTGGCCTTCGCCCTCGCGCTGGCGCAGTCGGTGCTGCCGATGGTGGGCGCGGCGCGCGGCATCCGGCCCTGGATGGCCTTCGCGCGCACCGCGGCCTTGGCGCAGCTGGGCTTCATCGGCCTCGCCTTCCTGGCGCTGGTCGCGTGCTTCATGCGCTCGGACTTCTCGGTCCTCGCGGTCTACGAGCATTCCCATTCGCAGCAGCCGATGATCTACAAGATCGCCGCGACCTGGGGCAACCACGAGGGCTCGTTGCTGCTCTGGGTGCTGATCCTCGCCTTGTTCGGCGCGCTGGTGGCGCTGTTCGGCGAGAACCTGCCGCCGCGGCTCAAGGCCCGCGCCCTGAGCGTGCAGGGCATGATCGGCTTTGCGTTCCTCGCCTTCATGCTGTTCACCTCCAATCCCTTCGCGCGCCTCGTGCCGGCGCCGCTCGAGGGCCAGGAGCTGAACCCGCTGCTGCAGGATCCCGGGCTGGCGATGCATCCGCCGATGCTCTATCTCGGCTATGTCGGCTTCTCGATGACCTTCTCCTTCGCGGTCGCGGCGCTGATCGAGGGCAGGGTCGATGCCGCCTGGGCGCGCTGGGTGCGGCCGTGGACCCTGCTCGCCTGGACCACGCTCACCGCCGGCATCGTGCTCGGCGCGCACTGGGCCTATTACGAGCTGGGCTGGGGCGGCTGGTGGTCCTGGGATCCCGTCGAGAACGCCTCCTTCATGCCCTGGCTGATCGGGACCGCGCTCCTGCATTGCGAGACCGTGGTCGAGAAGCGCGATGCCCTGAAGGTCTGGACCATCCTCCTGGCCATCATCGCCTTCGGCTTCAGCCTGATCGGCACCTTCCTGGTGCGCTCGGGCATCATCACCTCGGTCCATGCCTTCGCCCAGGATCCGGCCCGCGGCCTCTTCATCCTCGCCATCTTCGTCGTGGCGCTCGGCGGGTCGTTCGGCCTCTTCGCCTGGCGCGCACCGGCCTTGCAGCCGGGCGGCCTCTTCCTGCCGATCAGCCGCGAAGGGGCGCTGGTCCTCAACAACCTGCTGCTCGGCGTCGCCACCGCCACCGTCCTCATCGGCACGCTCTATCCGCTGGCGCTTTCGGTCATCAGCGGCGGCACGGTCTCGGTCGGCGCCCCCTATTATCTCGTCACCTTCGTGCCGCTGATGGTGCCGCTGCTGCTGCTGATGGCGATCGGGCCGCTGCTGGGCTGGAAGCGCGGCGACCTGCCCGGCGCGCTGCAGCGGCTCGCGGTCGCCGGGGTCTTCGCCGTCTTCGTCGCCGGCTACACCCTCCACCGCGAGACCGGCACCTCGATCTGGGCACCGCTCGGCATCGCGGTCGGCGTCTGGCTGGCGCTCGGCACCGTCATCGAATGGATCGAGCGGGTGAAGCTGTTCCGCGCCCGGCCGCGCGACAACTGGAATCGCGCGCGCCACCTGCCGCGCGCCGCCTACGGCATGACGCTCGCCCATCTCGGCCTCGCCATCGCCGTGATCGGCATGACCGGCTCCTCGGCCTGGAAGGTCGAGAGCGTGCAGGTCATGAAGCCGGGCGACAGCATCACCATCGGCCGCTACGCCTATCGCTTCGACGGCGTGATGCCGGCGCGCGGGCCCAACTACCTCGCCGAGCGCGGGACCTTCACCGTCACCAAGGACGGCAAGCCCTACACCGTGCTCTACCCGGAGCGCCGGCAATACGAGGTGCAGGAGAGCCCGACCACCGAGGCGGCGATCCAATCGAGCCTGTCCGGCGACATCTACGCGGTGATCGGCGACCGCGCCGGCCCGGATTCCTGGACGGTGCGGATCTACCACCAGCCGCTGGTGCCGTGGCTCTGGATCGGCGGCGCCCTGATGGCGCTGGGCGGCCTCACCTCGCTCTCCGACCGGCGCTACCGCATCGGCGTGCCCAACCGCCTGCCGGTTGTGCAAGCGACCGGAGCCTGACCTCGACATGAACAAGCGTCTGTTCTACCTGCTGCCGATCGTGCTGCTCGGCCTGTTCGGCGTCATCGCCTGGTATGGCCTCGCCCCCGACCGGGATCCCTCGGCCCTGCCCTCGGCGCTGATCGGCAAGCCGGTGCCGGGCTTCAACCTGGCGACGCTCGACCCCGGTTCCGGCGGCCTCACGCCCCGGGACTTCGCCGGCAAGGTGACGGTCGTGAACTTCTTCGCCTCCTGGTGCGTGCCCTGCAAGGCGGAGCATCCGCTGCTCTTCCAGCTGGCCAAGGACTACCAGGTGCCGATCTACGGCATCGCCTTCCAGGACAAGACGGAGGACACCGAGCGCTACATCCGGGAGATGGGCAGCCCCTACTCCAAGATCGGGCTCGACCAGAACGGGCGCACCGCGATCGACTTCGGCGTCACCGGCGTGCCCGAGACCTTCATCCTCGACAAGACCGGCATCATCCGCTACCGGCTCGCCCAGCCGATCGACCCCGGGCGCCTCGCCGGCGAGATCGGCCCGCTGCTGAAGAGCCTGGCACAATGATGCTGCGCGCGGTCCTGCTGGTGCTGGCCCTGGCCGGCGCCGCGCTGGCCTGCGGCCTTCCGCCGCCGGCAGCGGCGCAGCAGACGATCCGCACCGCCGACCAGCCGCTGGCCGACCCGGCGCTGGAAGCCCGCGCACGGGCGCTGATGCGCGAGATCCGCTGCGTCGTCTGCCAGAGCCAGTCGATCGACGAATCCGATGCCGACATCGCCGCCAACCTGCGCAACATCGTCCGCGAGCAGATCGCGGCCGGGAAGAGCGAGGCGGAGATCCGCGACTACCTGGTGGCGCGCTACGGCGACTTCGTGCTGATGAAGCCGCCCTTCAACCGCGCGACCCTGGTGCTGTGGGTGGCGCCGTTCGCCCTGGCGCTGGTCGCGCTGGCGGCCGTCGCCTTCGGCTGGCGCCGGCGGGCGGGCGCGGTCGCCGCCGCGCGCGACCTCAGCGGCGCCGAACGCGCGCGGCTGAACCAGATGCTCTCGGAGCACGCCGATCCCGGCGGGGGAAGACCGTGAGCGTGCTGCTCTGGATCGTGCTGGGGGCGATGACGCTGGCGGCGGCCCTGGTGCTGGCCTGGCCGCTGTTCGACGTGCGGCGGCTCAAGAACGACAGCAGCTTCGCGCTCGCCGTCTATCGCGACCAGCTGGCCGAGATCAACCACGACGCGGCGCGCGGGATTCTCGACGAGACCCAGGCGCGCGCGGCGCAGATCGAGATCGAGCGGCGCATCCTGGCGCTGGACGACGCGCCGAAGTTCCAGCCGGCCAAGGCGCCCAAGCCCGTCCTGATCATCGCCATGGCGGTGGTGCTGCCGCTGGCGGCCTTCGGCCTCTATCTGCAGGTCGGCTCGCCCGGCCTCCCCGGCGCGCCGGCGCGCACCGCCGAGACCGCCCCGATGTCGCCGCAGCTCCAGGCCATGGAGGCGGCGGTCGCCAAGGCGCCGACCGATCCCGATGCCTGGCGGGCGCTGGGCGAGGCGCTGATGGAGGCGGGCCAGCCGGCCGACGCCGCCAATGCCTTCGGCCGCGCCGTGGCCTTGGGCGACAAGGACCCGAAGCTGCAATCGCGCCTCGGCTCCGCCCTGGTCCTGGCCGGCGGCGAACGTGTCGACGAGCGGGCCAAGGCCGCGTTCACCGCCGCCTTGGCCGGCGATCCCACCGATCCGATCGCACGCTTCTTCCTCGGCCTCGCCAAGGAGCAGGGCGGCGATGCCGCGGGCGCCCTCACCGACTGGCTGGCGCTGGAGAACGACGTGCCGGCGGACCTGCCGTGGAAGAACGACCTTGCCGCCAATATCGACCGGTTGGCGCGGCAGCTCGGCAAGGATCCGGCGACCCTGCCCGGGCGCAAGCCGCGGAACGGCGCCGCTTCCGGCGGCATGCCGAGCCAGAGCGAGCTCGACGCGGCGGCGCAGATGACCGATGCCGACCGCCAGGCCTTCATCGAGGGCATGGTCGCCAAGCTGGCGGGCCAGTTGAAGCAGAAGCCCGACGACGTCGATGGCTGGCTGCGCCTGGGGCGCGCCTATGGCGTGCTCGGCAAGGACGACGATTCCCGCGCCGCCTTCGCCAAGGCGGCGGCGCTCGCCCCGACCCGGCTCGACGTGCAGCTCGACTACGCCAATGCGCTGATCGAGGGCAGCAACGACCTCTCGGCCAGTCTGCCGCCGGATTTCGCGGCGACGGTGACCCGCATCCGGACCCTGGCGCCGGACAATCCGCTCGGCCTCTATTACGGCGGGCTGGTGGCGCGCGCCAACGGCGACAAGGGCGCCGCCCGGGAGATGTGGATCAAGGTGCTGGCGCTCATCCCGGAAGGCTCGCCCCAGCGCCAGAGCCTGCAGCGCGAGATCGATTCGCTGGGGCAATAGCGCCCGACAATGGCGCCCTGGCAATGGCACCCGGGCAATAGCACCCTGGCAATAGCGCCCGGGCGATGGCCCGCGGTCAGGGGAGCTTCAGCACCAGGGCGATCCGGCCGTGATCGACGGCGATCGACTTCTTGGCGCGCCGGGGCAGCGGGATCTTCTGCAGGTGGCAGAACTTGATCAGCGCCGCCCCCACTTCGGCGGGGCGGATGTCCAGCGGCTCGAGCGCGTCGCCGGTGGGCGACTTCAGCATGACCGATACCTTGACCCCGGCGCCGTCCATCGCGCTGACCTGGGCGCCGCGGATCCGGCTCTCGGGCAAGGGCTGCTTCTCGTCGCGCCGCTGACGGGTCAGGGCGAGAACCAGCTCTTCGTTGGTGAAGGTGATGCGGCGGGTTTCACTGGCCATGAATTGCGGCACAGCAGGTGGGGAATGCGAGGCCGGCAACCTCGCATCCGGACGGTTAATTTTTCCCTAAGATTGGGAAGATAAACTCTCTGCCGCCGGCGACCGCGGCGCGGCGATTCAGGGCCGGCCCGGCTCAGACGACCTTCTTGACCTCGCCCAGGAACTCGGCGACCGAGCCGGACAGGCGCTCGGCCTGGCGCTGCAGCGCTTCGCTGGAGGCGACCACCTTGGCGGCGGACTTCTGGGTCTCGCCGGTCGCGTCGCGCACGCCGGCGAGATTGTGCGAGACGCTCTTGGCGGCGCTGGCCGCCTGCTCGACCGCCTGGGCGATGTCGCCGGTCGCCGCGTCCTGCTCCTGCATCGCGGCGGCCACGGTGTTCGAGGTCTGCGCCATCGCCTCGATCACGCCGGCCGCATCGCGGATCGCGCTGGCGACCGCGCCGATATCGGTCTCGATCGCCGTCACCTGGCGGGTGATCTCGTCGGCGGCGCGGGCGCTCTGGCCGGCGAGATTCTTCACCTCGGTCGCGACCACGGCGAAGCCCCGGCCGGCCTCGCCGGCGCGCGCCGCCTCGATCGTGGCGTTGAGCGCGATGAGATTGGTGCGGTCGGCGACGTCCTTGATCAGCGCCAGCGCCTTGTGCACCTGCTGCGCGCTCTCGCCGAGCGCCGCGGCGCGCTCGCCGGCCGCGGCGGCCCCGGCCTTGGCCGAGCGGGACATTTCCAGCGCGTCGCGGATCTGCCGGTTGATGCCGGCGATCGAGGAATGGAGCTGCTCCGAGGCCGCCTGCACCGTCGTCAGGCTGGAGGAAGCGGTGTCGTAATCGGTCGCGAGATGCACGGTGCGCGTGTTGGTGTCGGAGGCGATGTGGTCCAGGGTCTCCGCGGTCTCGGAAAGGCCGGAACAGGCGCTGGAGAGATCGTTCACCACATGGCCGGCATCGGCCTCGAACTTGTTGCGCGCCTTGGCGAACTCGCGGAGCCGCGCCAGGATCGATTCATTGCCGGCATTGATGGCGAGCGCACCGCGCTTGAAGGCGCCCTGCATGCCGGTCGTCACCACGCGCCGGTAGTAGACCTGGCGGCTGACCGCCTCCAGCGAGGCGGTCGCCTCGCGCACGAAGGCGTCGGCGACGTCGATCACGTCGTTGACCGCCCAAGCGAGGCGCTCGACCGGGGAATCGCCGAGGATGCGCGCCACGCGCGCCTCGAGATCGCCGGCCTGCAGCCGGACCAGCGCATCGGTGAGCTCGGCCACCATCCGGCGCTCGCGGCGCAGGCGCAGCAGCAGCAGGGCCTGCGCGACCAGCGCCGCGGCGATGCAGCCGACGCCCGCGATCGTCGAGCCGAGCAGGAATCCGGCGGCAGCCGCGACCAGCAGCAAGGCCGCCGCCGCGCCGAACAGCGCCGGGCTAAATCGAGAAGATAAATTCGTCATAGGACACTTTGGCGGCTTGCAGCTTCGCGGTGAGAGCGGCGATGCCGGCCTGCATGCCTTCCTTGCGGTTCTCGTAGCTGTTCTCGACGGCAAGCAGCTCGGCGTAGATCGGCTTGATCACCTGCTCGATCGGCTCGCGGCGCGGGCGGCGGCGATGCGAGTGGTAGCCGATGATCGTGCCCTGGGCGTCGTAGCTCGGCGTCACGTGGGCGAAGACCCAGTAATGGTCGCCGTTCATCGCCCGGTTGACCACGTAGGCGAAGATCTCGCGGCCGGCCTGGATCGTGTCCCACAGCACGGCGAAGACGCAGCGCGGCATGTCCGGATGGCGGATGATGCTGTGCGGGGCCTCGAGCGCGTGCGGAACGTCGAGCCCGGCGACGCGCATGAAGACGCGGTTGGCATAGGTGATCCGGCCCTTGAGGTCGGTCTTCGAGACGATGACCTCGTTCTCGTCGAAAAAGCGTTCCTGGCCCGTGAGCGTGCGGTCGATGGCCATGGTCGGGATTCCGGTCGGGGGTTGATCCGCGGCGTTGGATTGGTCAGAAACCTCACATGGACTAAGTTAATTTTCCGATAACCGGCGGGTGCGGCATTCACGTCGCGGTGACCGACCGGTGCCGCGCTTGAGAGGGTGAAAGGCGCCCCGCACAATCGGCCGATGAAGCGTTCCACGAATCGCATCCCTGCCTGTCTCGTCGGCCTCCTGCTCGGCCTGGGCGGCTGCTGGGGCGGCGGGTCCGGCTCGTCCGGGCCGGCGCCGCAGGAATCCATGACCAGCCGGTTCTTCGCCGGCACGCCGTCGCGGATCGAGACCGTGATCGTCGATCCGCTGCCGGCCGAGAGCGCGCGCCTGATCCTGCCCGACGGCACCGTCATGGCGGCGCTGGAGATCCTGCGCGAGAAGAACAGCTATGCCGACGAGGGCGACGGCCTGCCGCATGTCGCGGTCGGCGCCCAGGGCGGCTCGCAGACCCGGGTGACGACCGGCATCGGCATCGAGTTCCCGCTGTTCGGCGGCGGCGGCGGGGGCACCCGCAGCGTCAGCATGACCACCAGCACGATCACCTTCCGCGTGCCGGATATCGAGGTCTATCGCCGCGACTGGCAGCACTGGATCCTGCATGTCGATCTCGGCGACGGGACCAATCACCGCACCATCGAGACCCTGCCGCCCAAGCCGCCGCCGGAGTGAGGGGGCGAAGCGAGGGGGCCGGAGTGAGGGGCGGGCGTGACGCGATGCGGCCGGGCCATTATCATGGCCGCCTTGCCACCTGCCGGGGCCGCCATGAACCAGCTCTCGCCTTCGACCGACGCCGTCCGCTCGCTGCCCGCCGACTGGTATTTCGATCCGGCGGTCTACGAGGCCGAGCGGCGGCAGATCTTCGCCAGGACCTGGCAGTTCATCGGCCCGGAGCAGGAATTCCAGCGGCCCGGCGATTACCGCGCGGTGCAGGTCGCCGGCTACCGCCTGTTCGTGATCCGCGAGCGCGGCGGCGCCCTCAAGGCCTTCCACAACATCTGCCCGCATCGCGCGGCGCCCTTGCTCGCCGAGGGCGACGGACATTGCGACGTGCTGCGCTGCCGCTATCACGGCTGGAGCTTCGCGACCGACGGCCGCCTGGTGGCGACGCCCAACTTCGGCGAGGCGGCGTGGTTCGACAAGAAGGCCCACGGCCTGGTGCCGGTCCGCGTCGAGGCCTGGCGCGGCCTGGTCTTCGCCGCGATCGACGACGCGGCACCGCCGCTCCTGGAATTCCTGGGCGACCTGCCGGCGCTGCTCGAGCCCTATCCGATCGAGACTTTCGGCAAGCTCGACCAGGCGGCGTTCGCGATCGCCTGCAACTGGAAGACCTATACCGACAATTTCGTCGAGGGCTACCACATCCCCGGAATCCATGCCGGGCTCAACGCCGCGATCGACATGAGCCGCTTCGAGACCACGCATCAGAAGGGCGTGGTGATCATGAAGGCGCCGCAGAAAGGCGGCTCGATCTATGGCGGCCTCTGGCTCTGGATCTGGCCCAACATGACGCTCTCGGTCTATCCCGACGGGATGAACACCTCGCGCATCGTGCCGATCGACGAGGCGCGCACCGAGCTGCGCTACGAGTTCTACTTCGCCGATGCCGCTTCGGGCCTGACCGAGAAGCGCCGCGCCACGATCGAGACCAACTGCCAGATCGTGCGCGAGGATTTCGGCATCTGCGAGGAAGTGCAGCAGAACCTGAAATCCGGCATCTACCAGGACGGCCCCCTGAGCCCGCGCCACGAGGATGGGGTCAAATACTTCCAGGACATGGTGCGGGCGAGCCTGGCGGCGCAAGGCTGAACGCTGGCCCGATCGTCAACGCGGGTCGGGCCGGCGTGCGCAATCCGCTTTTACCGGCCCCATCCCGTCAATACGCATCAAGCCTTTGACGATGCAGGCCATAATGCCACCGGGACGCCGCGGCATCTTTCCGTTCCGTCAAAGCCCGGTCAAAGCTGGACGTGCGGCGGGAACCGCAAGAAGCGACCGCACAGCAGCCGCCGGCAAGCGCATGACCTCAGTCATCCACGAGTTTGGCGCGGCCTGTTCGGTGTAACGGCGAGAAACTCGCGGATCCCAAAGCCAGGCTTTGGGATGACGCCATCATGAAATTGGATTCTAATCCACTTCGGGTTCCGGCACAACGCGCATCGTCCGAATGCTTCAGCTTTTCAGCATGCCGCGCAGGCGATAGAGCGTCTCCAGCGCCTCTTTCGGCGAGAGCTCGTCGGGGTTGATCGCCTTCAGCGCTTCTTCGGCGGCATTCGGCTCGGACAGGCCGCCGTGCTCCGGCACCGCGGTCGCGGCGAAGAGCGGGAGGTCGTCGGCCAGGCGCGTCAAGGCGCTCGCCTGCTCGCCCTGTTCCAGTGTCTTCAGCACTTCCTCGGCGCGGTGGATCGCGGCGGCGGGCAGGCCGGCGAGCTGCGCCACATGGATGCCGTAGGAGCGGTCGGCCGCACCCGGGGCGATCTCGTGCAGGAACTTCACCTCGCCCTGCCATTCCATCACTTTCATCGTGTGCGGCTTCAAGGCCGGCAGGCGCGCGGCGAGGCTGGTGAGCTCGTGGTAATGCGTCGCAAAGAGCGTGCGGCAGCGGTTGACCTCGTGCAGGTGCTCGAGACAGGCCCAGGCGATGGAGAGTCCGTCGAAGGTCGCCGTGCCGCGGCCGATCTCGTCGAGGATGACCAGCGCCCGCGGGCCGGCCTGGTTGAGGATCGCCGCGGTCTCCACCATCTCGACCATGAAGGTCGAGCGGCCGCGGGCGAGATCGTCGGCGGCACCGACCCGGCTGAACAAGCGGTCGACCACGCCGATCTCCGCGCTCTTCGCCGGCACGAAGGCGCCGATCTGCGCCAGGATCGCGATCACCGCATTCTGCCGGAGGAAGGTCGATTTGCCGGCCATGTTCGGCCCGGTCACCAGCCAGAGCCGGCGGTCCTCCGAGAGGTCGCAGTCGTTGCCGACGAAGGGACCCGCGTTCTGGCGTTTCAATGCCGCCTCGACCACCGGATGCCGGCCGCCCTCGATCCTGAAATGACGCGAGGCGTCGCATCTGGGACGCACCCAGTCCTCGTCGCGCGCGAGCTCCGCCAGGGCCGAGCCGACGTCGAGCAAGGCCAGCGCCCAGGCGGCTTCGGCGACCGGCTCCTTGCGGGCGATCACCTCGGCCACGAGATCGGCGAACAGGCGCAGTTCGAGCGCCAGCGCACGGTCGGCGGCATGGACGATCTTCTGCTCCAGCTCCGCCAGCTCGCCGGTGGAGAAGCGCATGGCGTTCGCCATGCTCTGCCTGAGCACGTATCTGGGATCGCCCTTCAGCTTGTCGGCATGAACGGGCGTCGCCTCGATGTAGTAGCCGATGACGTTGTTGTGCCGGATCTTGAGGCTGGCGATGCCGGTCTCGGTCTTCAGCCGCGCTTCGAGCTCCAGCACCAATTGCCGCGAGCCGTCGCGCAACTTGAGCAATTCGTCGAGCTCCGGCGCATAGCCCGGCGCGATGAAACCGCCGTCGCGGGCAAGGAACGGCAGCTCGGCCTTCAGCGCGCGCGTCAGGCGATCGACCAGCGCGCCGTGATGGCCGAGGCCCTCCCGCGCATCGGCCAGCAAGGCCGGCGTGCCGTCGAGCTTCGCCAGCGTATCGCGCAAGGCTTCGGCCTGGCGCAACCCGTCGCGGATCGCGGCGAGGTCGCGCGGGCCGCCGCGCTCGGCGGTCAGGCGCGAGAGCGCGCGTTCGAGATCCGGCACCTGGCGCAGGGCGTCGCGCAGACGTTCGCGCAAGGCGTCGTCTTCCAGGAAGAACTGCAGCAGGTCCTGGCGCGCGCTGATCGCCGCCGGATCGGTCAGCGGCGCCGCCATGAACTCGGCCAGGAGCCGGGCGCCGGCACCGGTCACCGTGCGGTCGATGGTGGCGAGCAGCGAGCCCGCGCGCTCGCCGGAGAGGCTGCGGGTCAGCTCCAGATTGCGCCGGGTCGCGGCGTCGATCTCCAGGAGCGCGCCGCTGGTCACGCGCTTCAGCGCCGCCAGGCGCGGCATCTTGCCCTGCTGGGTCAGCTCGACATAGTCGAGGATGGCGCCGGCCGCCGCGATCTCGGCGCGGCTGAAGGCGCCGAACGCATCGAGGGTCGCGGCGCCCAGGAACTTCTGCAGCCGCAGCCTGGCATTCTCGCTGTCGAAGCGGCTGCCGGGGAGCGGCGACAATTGCCGACGCCAATCGGCGAAGAGCTCGAAGAGATCGCGCTCGTTGAGCAGCCGGTCGGGCAGCAGGATCTCGTTGGGGTCGAGCCGGGCCAAGGCCGCGGGCAAGGCCGCGGGCTCGATCGCCTGCACATGGAAGCCGCCGGTCGAGATATCGACCCAGGCGAGGCCGAGTCCGCCCGCCGCGTCGGCGAGCGCGACCAGGTAGTTATGCGCGCGGGCCTCGAGCAGCTCGTCCTCGGTCAGGGTGCCCGGCGTCACGATGCGGACCACGGCGCGACTCACCACCGACTTGGAGCCGCGCTTCTTCGCCTCCGCCGGATCCTCGGTCTGCTCGCAGACCGCGACCTTGAAGCCCTGGCGCACCAGCTTGGCGAGATAGGCGTCATGGGCGTGGACCGGCACGCCGCACATGGGAATGTCTTCACCGTCATGCCGGCCGCGCTTGGTGAGCGCGATGTCGAGCGCGGCGGAAGCCTTCACCGCGTCCTCGAAGAACAGCTCGTAGAAATCGCCCATGCGATAGAAGAGCAGGCAGTCAGGATGCTGCCGCTTGGCCGCGAGGTATTGCGCCATCATCGGCGTGACGGCGGAGTCCCGAGAGCTTTCCTTGGCCGGGGCCGGCGCGGCAGGAACCTGATCGTGCATGCCGCCCCGATTAGCATCGAAATCCCCGCTTGGCCATAACCGCGGCCCGGCGCTCGTCAGCCTGCAACATTCCGATGCTACCAGAGGCGCTTAGTTCCCGCTGTCAGCGGCCCGCCAGGAAACCGTGGAAGGCTGGGAGCCTGAATTTGGTGCTCCGATGGATTCCGGCCTGCTCGATTCCCTCACCCCGCCGCTCCGGCCCTCGGCCACGAGTCCGGTCCGCGTCTGGCTCCTGCTCGGCAAGTTCGGCGGCGACAATGCCCAGGTCCGCGGCTTCGGCGAGCATCTGACGCGCCGGCTCGGCTGGCATTGCGAGCCGCGGCTGGTCCGGTTCCATGCCGCGAAGAAGGTGACGCGCGATGCGCTGCCCGACGCGATCGACCCCGCGCGCTCGGATTCCCTCGAAGCGCCCTTTCCCGACGCGGTCGTGTCCTGCAGCCGGTTCTACGGCGTGGTCGCGGCCTGGCTGAAGCAGCGCGCGGCGGCGGCCGGCCGGCCGATGGTGCATGTCCATTTCGGCCGCATCGCCGCGCCGATGGATTCGTTCGACCTCCTGGCCGCGACCGCGCAATACGGCCTGCCGCCGGCGCCGAATTTCGTGCCGCTGAGCCTGCCCTTCGTCTCGCGTGATCCGGCGCGCATCGAGAGCGCGGTCGCCGCCTGGCGCGGGCATCTCGACCGCCTGCCGCGACCCTGGACCGTTCTGCTGGCGGGCGGGCCGATCCCGCGCCTCGACTTCGACGCGGCGGCGGCCGACCGGATCGCGGCGCAGGCGATCGCGAGCGCCCGCGCGGCGGGCGGGTCGCTGATCCTGGTCGCCAGCCGGCGCACGCCCGGCGCGGCCCGCGAGCGCATCGCGGCGGCGGTCGAGGCGGCGGTCGAGGCGGCGCGCGATCTTCCCACCTGGTCGGTCGGCTGGCCGGCGCCGGAACCCAATCCCTATCCGGCCCTGCTCGCCCTCGGCGACCGCTTCGTCGTCACCTGCGACAGCGCCTCGATGATCGCCGATGCCTGCACCAGCGGAAAGCCGGTGGAGCTGGTGCACCTGCCGATCGCCGATTTCCTGAAGCGCTTCTCCTCGCGCGGCCTCGGCCTCTCGCTCGATGCGCGGCGGCGACGGCGCCGCCGCGCCGGCATGCACCCCGATGTGCTCGACCGGCTGCGCGACGCGCTGGTGGCGCGATGTTGGATGCGGCCCTGGGACGAGATGCGGGACTTCCTCCACGGCCTCGAGGCACAGGGGCTGCTCGCCGCCGATGCCGGCGATCGCGCGCGGCGCATCCAGGCGGCGGAGCTCGACGCCCTGGCGCTGCGCACCGCTCGCCTGGCCGACGCCGCAAAGCCGGCCGCGGCGCCGATCGTCGACGCCGCGCCCGTCGCCGCCGAAGCCGCCTGATCGCCCGGCACCGGCCGTCTCAGGTTGTGAGCCACGCGCGGCTCGGTCATAGTCCCTGCCGGAAGCAGGGAATGACGGAGTCCAGGGGTTGCGCGAGTCGGGCGAGACGGCGAAAGCGGCTTCGCGCATCTGGCTGCTCCAAAGCAAGCTCACCGGCGACAATGCCCAGGTGCTGGCGCTCGGCCAGAGCCTGCAGGAAACCGGCGGCTTCACCGCGGAGGCGCGACCGATCGAGGCCGGCCTGCGCCAGGCCGCGAAACGCCAGCCCCATCGTGCGCCCGACGTCGCGGCCATGGCGCAGAGCGGCCTCGCGCCGCCCTGGCCGGACGTCGTCGTCGCCTGCGGCTCGACGCCCTGCATCGTCGCGCAATGGGTCAAGCGGCTGAGCGGCGGACGCACCGTCCATGTGCAGCTCGGCCGCCTCGCCGCACGGCCGGAGCGGATCGACCTCGTCCTCGAGACCGCGCAATACGGCGTCGCGCCCACCGCCAACATGATCACCCTCACCCTGCCGATCGTGCGGCCCGACGCCGCGCGGCGGGCGGAGGCGATCGCCGCCTGGGCGCCGAAGCTCGCCGATCTGCCCCGGCCCTGGCTTGGCGTGCTGGTCGGCGGGCCGTCCTCGCCGATCCCGTTCAACGCCGCGGACGGCTCGCGGCTGCTGCGGCGGATGATCGAGCTGCGCCGCGCCTTCGGCGGCGCGCTGCTGATCGCCTACGGGCCGCGCACGCCCAACCCGGTGCGCGAGATCCTGGAGCTGGGATTGAAGGGCGACGACCAGCACCGCATCTTCGGCTGGCCGCCGCCGGCACCCAACCCCTATCCCGCTTTGCTCGGCCTCGCCGACCGTTTCCTGGTCACCTGCGACAGCGCCAACATGATCGCCGATGCCTGCATCACCGGAAAGCCGGTCGAGGTCTTCATGCTGGACATCCCGGAGTATCTCTCGCGCTTCTCCAGCCGCGGCCTCGGCCTCTCGATCGACGCGCGCCGCCGCCGCCGCCAGCGCCAGGGCCTGGCGCCCGACTGGCTGGACCGGCTGCGCGACGCGCTGGTGACGCGGCGCTGGATGACGCCCTATCGCGACATGCGCGACTTCCTGCATATCCTGGAGAAGAAGCGCGCGATCGGCACGCTGAACGGGGACACGACGAACGGGGACACGACGAACGGGGGCGCGACGGCCGGCGGCCAGGTCGTGCAGGAACAGGAGATCGCCATGGTGCGGCAGCGGATCGCCGCGCTGATCGGAAGATGAGGAACGAGAGATGACGAAGACCATGAAGGCCGCGGTGCTGCGGGAGATCGGCACGAAGCTCGCGATCGAGGAACTGCCGATCCCGGAGCCCGGCCCCGGCGAGATCCTGGTCGAGGTCGCCGCCTGCGGCGTCTGCCACAGCGACCTGCATGCGGTGGACGGCGACTGGACGCCGGGCCCGGTGCTGCCGCTGATCCCCGGCCATGAGGTGACCGGCCACGTGGCGGCGCTGGGCGCGGGCGTCGACGGCTTCGAGAAGGGCGATGTGGTCGGCGTGCCCTGGATGTGGAGCGCCTGCGGCCATTGCGAATCCTGCCTCGCCGGCATGGAGACGATCTGCCGGCAAGGCGAGGCGACCGGCTATTCCAAGCCCGGCGGCTATGCGGGGTACATGGTCGCGCGGGCCGATTTCGTCGCGCGGCTGCCCAAGGACGCCGATCTCATCACGGTGGCGCCGATCCTATGCGCCGGAGTCACGACCTATCGGGGGATCAAGCGCAGCATGGCCCGGCCGGGACAGTGGCTCGCCGTCATCGGCGTCGGCGGGCTCGGGCACATCGCCGTGCAGTACGGCAAGGCGATGGGCATGCGCGTCGCCGCGGTCGATATCGATCCCGAGAAGCTGGCGCTGGCGAAGAAGCTCGGCGCGGAAGTGACGGTCGACGCGCGGGAAGGCAACCCGGTCTCGGCCATGCGCAAGGCGCTGGGGGGCGGCGCCCATGGCGCCGTGGTCGCGGCGGTCGCGACCAAGGCCTTCGAGCAATCGATCGGCATGCTGCGGCCGGGCGGCACCGCGGTCTTCCTCGGCCTGCCGGGCGGCAAGGCGGACGAGCTCAAGGCCTCGATCGCGGCGATCTCCGGCCGCGAGCTGACGCTGCGCGGGTCGAGCGTCGGGACGCGGCTGGACCTCGACGAGGCGGTGGCGTTCGCGCTGCGCGGCGCGGTCACGGCCGAGGTCGCGACGGCGCCCTTGGCCGAGGCCAATGACGTGCTCGACCGGATGCGCCAGGGCAAGATCGTCGGCCGCGTCGTGCTGAAGATCGCCTAGGCGCGGAGAGCCGCGCTCCGAACAGCCGCAGCGCCGCCGGCGCTCGATAATGCTGCATCTGCTAAAGCATGCTGCAAGTGCGTTGTCCTTGGTTGCCGGCTGGCGATGATGCACTATTCCCGCTGCAAGGCCGCGGCGACCAGCACGCGCGCCGCAACCGTCAGGAAAGCACCCAGAGAATGTCCGCGATCAAGCCGACCTTTACCGAGGAAGACGCCCTTGGCTTCCATATGCAGGGGCGCCCCGGAAAGATCGAGATCATCGCCACCAAGCCCCTCACCACCCAGCGCGACCTCTCCCTCGCCTATTCGCCGGGCGTCGCCTGGCCGTGCCTGCGAATCGCCAAGGACCCGAACACCGCCTACGACTACACCGCCAAGGGCAACCTGGTCGCGGTGATCTCCAACGGCACCGCGGTGCTGGGCCTGGGCGATCTCGGCGCGCTCGCCTCCAAGCCGGTGATGGAGGGCAAGTCGGTCCTCTTCAAGCGCTTCGCCGACATCGACTCCATCGACCTCGAGGTCGATACCCGCGACGTCGACGCCTTCGTGAACTCGGTGCGCTATCTCGCGCCCTCCTTCGGCGGCATCAACCTCGAGGATATCAAGGCGCCGGAATGCTTCATCATCGAGCAGCAGCTGCGCGAGCTGATGAACATCCCGGTTTTCCACGACGACCAGCACGGCACCGCGATCATCGCCGCGGCCGGCCTCCTCAACGCGCTGCACCTCACCGGGCGCGACATCAAATCGACCAAGCTGGTGATCAACGGCGCGGGCGCGGCCGCCATCGCCTGCGCCGAGCTGGTGAAGGCGCTGGGCATGACCAGCGACCATGTCGTGCTCTGCGACACCAAGGGCGTCATCTATCAGGGCCGCACCGAGGGCATGAACCAGTGGAAGACCGCCCACGCGGTGCCCACCAAGGCGCGCAGCCTGGCCGAGGCGATGGAAGGCGCCGACGCCTTCCTCGGCCTGTCGGTGAAGGGCGCGGTGACGCCGGAGATGGTGCGCGCCATGGCCGCCAAGCCGATCATCTTCGCCATGGCCAATCCCGATCCCGAGATCACGCCGGAGGAGGTCAAGGCCGTGCGCGACGATGCGATCGTCGCGACCGGGCGCAGCGACTACGTGAACCAGGTCAACAACGTGCTGGGCTTCCCCTACATCTTCCGCGGCGCGCTCGACGTGCGCGCCTCGACCATCAACGAGCCGATGAAGATCGCGGCCGCCCGCGCGCTCGCCGAACTGGCGCGCCAGGACGTGCCGGACGAGGTCGATGCCGCCTATAGCGGCCGCCGCCTGCGGTTCGGCCCGGAATACATCATCCCGGTGCCGTTCGACCCGCGGCTGATCTCGCACGTGCCGCCGGCGGTCGCCCGGGCGGCGATGGACAGCGGCGTCGCCCGCCGGCCGATCATCGACATGGAGAGCTACATCCATTCGCTCAAGGGGCGGCTCGACCCCAGCGCCGGGTCGCTGCACATGATCTTCGACCGGGTGCAGCACAACCCCAAGCGCGTGGTCTTCGCCGAGGGCGAGGAGGAGAAGGTGATCCGCGCCGCGATCGCGTTCCGCGCCGCGGGCTACGGCACGCCGGTCCTGGTCGGCCGCAGCGAGCGCATCGCCGAGACCATCAAGCTGTCGAGCCTCGCCGATGCGGCCAATCTCGAAGTGGTCAACGCGCGGGTCTCGCCGCACAACAAGCTCTATTCCGACCGGCTCTATGCCCGGCTGCAGCGCCAGGGCTTCCTGGCGCGCGACGCCCAGCGCATGGTGAACCAGGACCGCAACATCTTCGCCGCCTGCATGGTGGCCGAGGGCCATGCGGACGCGATGGTGACCGGCGTCACCCGCAGCTTCTACGTCTGCCTGGACGACGCGACCAAGGTGTTCGACCGGCGCGACGGACAGACCCTGATGGCGGTCTCGATCCTGATCGC
Organism: Dongiaceae bacterium; assembly: GCA_035548715.1. Classification (GTDB taxonomy): domain Bacteria; phylum Pseudomonadota; class Alphaproteobacteria; order Dongiales; family Dongiaceae; genus Dongia. The sequence goes on along the minus strand of DASZSL010000087.1, from coordinate 24,864 downwards.
CCGCGGCCGCACCGTGCTGATCGCCGATACCGCCGTGCACGAGTTGCCGACGCCGGACCAGCTCGCCGACTTCGCCGTGCAATGCGCCTCGATCGCACGGCATCTCGGCCACGAGCCGCGCGTCGCCCTGCTGTCCTTCTCCAACTTCGGCCATCCGCCGCGGGAGAAGGCCGAGCGCATCCGCGAAGCGGTCCACGTGCTCGACGCGCGCCGCGTCGATTTCGAGTATGACGGCGAGATGCAGGCCAACGTCGCGCTCAATTACGGGCTGATGAAGGAGCTCTACCCCTTCTGCCGCCTGGGCGGCCCGGCCAACGTGCTGATCATGCCGGCGCTGCATTCGGCGAACATCGTCGCCAAGCTGATGCAGGAGCTGGGCGGCACCGCGATCGGCCCGATCCTGGTCGGGCTGGAGAAGCCGGTGCAGATCGTGCAGACCGGTGCCACGGTCAACGAGATCGTGACCGCCGCCGCCTTCGCCGCGCTGGCGACCACGCCGCTCAGCCGGTAGGCCGCCGCCTCACGGCATCGTCGCGGCCTTCTCGGCGAAGGCCTTCTGGAACTTGCCGACCTCGACGCCGTCGGCGTCCGAGACCGCGGTGAAGGCAAAGCCGAGCTGCTTCCAGCTGAGCACCGAGAAGCCGTCGACCTTCTTCAGGCTCGGCGCCGCGTCGCCGGCGGCCGGCTGCATGTAGAGGCTGATCACGTGCGGGCCGGCCTGGTAGACGATCGCCGGCATGGCGCGATCGACCGGCACGTCCAGGCGGCCGCCCACCAGGGGGAAGCCCGCATCGGCGAGATCGGCGACCAGGGGCGCCACGGTGGTCTTGCCGCTGAACCAGGGCTTCACCGTGTGGCGGTTGGAGGAGACGACGTCGATCTCATGGCCGGACAGCATGGCGCGCTCATGGGAGAGCACGACGCCCTGGGTCCACAGCGCGTCTTCCGAGGGCTGCTCCAGGAAATAGGTGGTGCCGCTGGAGACCATGGCCACGATGGCGGCCGCGACCGCAAGCCGCCGCCAGTCCCAGCGCCGCGGATTGACCGCCCGCTCGTCGTCGAGGGCGGCATCCAGGCGATGGCGCAAGCCGGCGCTCGCCCCGGCCCGGGTCAAGGCCGCCCGGATATCGACGCGGATCTGCCGGAACTCGGCGAGGTCGGCGCGGCATTGCGCGCAGGTCTCCAGATGCTTCTCGAAGGCGAGGCTCTCCGCCGTGTCGAGCTCGCCGTCGAAATAGAGATGCAGCGCGTCGCAGCCGCTGAAATCGAAGTCCTTCATCCCACGGCCTCCTTCAGCCGCGCCTGCAGCAGTTTGCGCGCCCGCGCAAGACGCGACATCACCGTGCCGATCGGCACGTCGAGCACATGGGCGATCTCCTTGTAGGAGAGCTCCTCCACCTCGCGCAGCAGGATGACCTCGCGGAACTCCGCGGGGAGCGCCGCCACCGCGCGGTCGATGGCGCGGCCGAGCTCGCGATGCTCCGACTGCAGCTCCGGCGAGGGCATGGTCTCGTCGCGGCGCGCGCCTTCGGCATCGGCCGCGTCGCGGGAATCGGAGACCAGCACCAGCGCCCGCGGGCGGTTGCGCCGCATCCAGGTGGCGCAGGTGTTGCGCACGATGGTGAGCAGCCAGGGCCGCGCCCGCTCGCCGGTGAAGCGGTCGAAATACTTATAGGCCCGCAACATCGCCTCCTGGACGATGTCCTCGGCATCGGCGCGGTTGCCGGCGAGCCACCAGGCGAAGTTCACCGCATCGTCGAGATGCGGCAGCACCAGCGCCTGGAAGCGGCGCCGCTGCTCGCCGGCCTGTTCCTTCTCCTCGGGCAAACCCTTCTCCGCTGCGCATTCCCGCCCCACGCTCCAGGAGCTTCATACCGGGGCGGCGGCGATTTTATTCCCGGCGCGGATTCCTTGGAATAACGCGGTCTGCAGGGCGGTCTTGCAGGGCGTTCACGTCACAAAAGGAACCGCCCCGATGAAGGACAAACCTGTCTCACCCGCCACCCCCGGCAGCAAGCTGGCCAGCCACGCGCCCCAATGGGGCCTCAGCCGCCGCTCCCTGATGCGGCTCGCCGCGCTCGGCGGCGGCATCGTCTTCGCCTCGGCCCTGCCCGGCCGGCCGCGCGCCGCCGGGATGGACGACTTCTACTTCATCCAGCTCTCCGACCTGCATTGGGGATTCGACGACCCCAAGGTCAACCCGGACACCAAAGGCAGCCTCGAGAAGGCGATCCGGGCGGTCAATGCGATGCGCCCGCAGCCGGATTTCATCGTCTTCACCGGCGACCTCACGCACATGACCAAGGACCCGCAGGAGCGCCGCAGGCGCATGACCGAGGTGAAGGCGATGCTCGGCGGCCTCGCGAACAGGAGCCATGTCTATCTGGCCGGCGAGCACGATGCGGGCGGCGACGCCGGCAAGGCCTTCCTGGAGGTGTTCGGCAGGCTCAACTACACGTTCGACCACAAGGGCATCCATTTCATCGCGCTCGACAACGCGTCCGATCCCAAGGCGCAGCTCGGCGCGGCACAACTGGCGTGGCTCGCCGCGGACCTGAAGGGCCGCGATCCCGAAGCGCCGATCGTCGTGCTCGCCCATCGGCCGCTGTTCGACCTGAAGCCCGAATGGGACTGGGCCACCAGGGACGGCGCGCAGGCGGTGGCGCTGCTCCAGCCCTTCCAGCATGTGACCGTCTTCTACGGCCATGTGCATCAGGAGATCACCCGGCAGGACGGCAACGTGCTGCACGTCTCGGCGCGCTCGGCGATGTATCCGCTCCCCGCCCCGCAGACGCCCGGCAAGAAGGCGCCGCTGTCCTGGGACGCGGCGGCGGCCGATCACGGCATCGGCTGGCGCGCCGTCGAGGCCGGCATGCCGATGCTGAAGGTCGAGGACCATCCGACGGTTTGAGCGGCAACGGTGACTCTTACCCCCACCCCTGCCCGCCCCCGGATCGGGGGAGGGTGAAGAAAGAAAGGATCGTCATGAATATGCGTGTTCTCCTGCTCTCGAGCGCCCTTCTCATATCCGCTGCCGGCGCGGCCTTTGCGGTGGATGACGAGGTGACGCCGGACAACGCGGCCAACCCGGACTTCACCGCGGTCAAGGCGCTGGTCGATTCCGGCGCCTACGACCAGGCGCTGCCGCAACTGCAGGCGCTGGACCGGCAATCGCCGAACAATCCCGACCTGCTCAACCTGATGGGATTCACCTATCGCAAGACCGGGCATGCCGACGAGGCGCTCGACTACTACAACCGCGCCCTCGACCTGGAGCCCAGGCATCTCGGCGCCAACGAGTACCTCGGCGAGCTTTACCTGGAGCTCAAGCAGCCGGAGAAGGCGAAGGAGCGCCTGGCGGTGCTGAAGGCCGCCTGCGGCGATTGCGAGGAATACCAGGACCTGAAGCAGAAGATCGACCAGACCGCGACGAACTGAGCCCTCCCGCGATCCGGTCGATATCGGCGGGCGGGCCGTTGGGACTCCTGGACGGCCCGCCCGCTTCCTCAGCTCGCGGTGACGGTCACGCTGCGGATGTAATAGGTGCCGCCGCTGTTGACGAAGAGCAGGCCCGTCATGTCGCCGGTGAGCGAGGTGTCCTTGCCGCTCGCGGCCTGCTTGCCGTCGACCGTCACCGTCATGTTGCCCGAGGCGTCGCGGGCGAGCACGAGCTCGTGCGGCTGGCCGTCCTCGAGATTGTAGCCGCCGCTGGAGCTGGCGATCGTCGTGGCGCCGGACGAGGTCACCTTCTGGATCGCGACGCCCGGCGTGCCGCCCGGCTGGTAGACCATGCGGTAGAGCGTGCTGCCGGACGCCCCCTGATAGACGCCGAGATTGAGCCCGCCCTGCTTGTCGCGCGACGTCAACGTGACCTTCAGCGTGAAGGCGTTGGGCAGCTTGACCGGCGTGTAGATCGAGGCGAACTGGTTCTGGCTCTGCGTGCCGCCCTGCTGGTTCAGCAGGGCGCCGAGCACGTTGTTGAGATTGAGCTTCTGGGTGGTCTTGATCTTGCTGGTGAGGCCGTGATTGCTGCCGCTGGTATCGACGCTCCAGGTGCCGGCCGAGACCTTCCAGGCCGGGCTGCCGGTGTAGTTGCCATCGGAGAAATCATCGGCGAAGAGCTGCGTGCCGGAAGCGGGGCCGGCCGGCGTCGTGGTCGACGTGCTCGCCGCCTGCAGCGCGTCGAACTTGGCCGAGAGCGCCTTCAGATCGGCGAGGAAGTCGGGCGAGGCCGCCTGGCTCTGCTCGGCGGCGGCGATCTTGGCCTTCAGGTCCGCGATCAGGGCCTTCAATTGCTGGTCCTTCGCCCCGCTCCATTGCGAGTATTGCGGTGTGGTCGTGGTGGAATCCGCCACCGCCGCCGGGACGGCCGCCGCGACCGCGATCAGCGCCGAGCCCGCGAGGAGGGCCGCGCGCAGCGAGACGCGGAAGTTACGCTTCCGCGAAGTCTTGATGACGCCCATGCCGAAATGCCTCCAAATCCGCTATCTTGCCCCTGGTATTAATGTCCGAGTCGCGCCTGCGTTGCCGACCGGAGGACCCGAGTTTACCACCGAAAGGTCGGCCTATAGCCGCCTGATATCGACGACCATGTGGAATCTGGCCCGCCTGCCCAAGCTGATCCTGAGCCCGACCGTCGCCGCGGTCGGGGCGCTGGTCGTGGTCGTCCTGGCGATCGCCTTCTCCTCCCAGCTCGAGGCCGGGGTGCTGGTCCTGATCGGGATCTGCGCCGGGGCGATCCTCGCGGCTTCCGTGGCCTGGCGGGCGCGCCAGGTGGCCAGCGTCACGGCGGCCCCCCAGGCCACGGCGTCGCCCGCCCTTCCCGAAGCGCTGCCCCGGGTGCTGGAGACGGTGCCGGCGCCGCTTTTCGCCCTGGACGGCGACCGCCGGGTGGTGGCGGCCAATGCCGCGGCCAACCGGCTGTTCGGCGGCGCGCTGGCGGGCCGCAACCTGCTGGCCTTCCTGCGCCATCCGCCGCTGATCGATGCGATCGAGGCGGTGGAAAGCGGACAGCAGGCCGAGCCGATCGAGCTGCCCGAAACCCAGGGCCGCGGCGGGCAGCGCCGGCTGGTGGCGCGGCTCCAGGCGATCCGCCCGCCGATCGCCGGCGCCACGATGATGGTGCTGATCGAGGACACCACCGCCGCCGAGCGCGCCCTGACCCTGCGCCGCGACTTCGTGGCCAACGTTTCCCATGAGCTGAAGACGCCGATCGCGGCCCTCCTGGGGTTCATCGAGACGCTGATGGGGCCCGCGCGCGACGATCCGCTCGCGCGCCAGCGCTTCCTCGGCATCATGCGCGGCGAGGCGGAGCGGATGAACCGCCTGGTCTCCGAGCTCCTGTCGCTCTCGCGGATCGAGATGAACGAGCACCAGCCGCCTGCCGGCCGCGCCGATCTCGGCGACGTGCTGAAGACCGTGCGGGACAGCTTCACGATCAAGGCCGAGCAGCGCAAGGTGACCCTGGCCTTCCCCGGCCTCGCCGGCCTGCCCAGCATTCCCGGCGATCCCGACGAGCTCATCCAGGCGATCCAGAACCTGGTCGGCAATGCGATCAAGTACAGCCCCGAGGGGACCGAGGTGAAGGTGGCCTTCGAGCGGATCGTCGATCCGGTCGCGATCCGGGAACGCCTGCCGGGCATGCGCGGCGCCAAGGGCATGGTGGCCATCAGCGTCATCGACCAGGGCGAAGGCATCGCCCGCGAGCACATCCCGCGCCTGACCGAGCGCTTCTACCGGGTCGATGCGGCGCGGTCGCGGCAGATGGGCGGGACCGGGCTGGGCCTCGCCATCGTCAAGCACATCGCCAACCGGCACCGCGGCAGCCTGGAGATCGAGTCCACCATCGGCCAGGGCAGCACCTTCACCCTTTATCTTCCCGCCGAGGGATAGGCCGTCACCAAATTGTCACCGAAGGGCAACGGGCCGTTCATCGGACCGACCTAGGTTGCGGGCGCGTTCGCTGTGCGGCCGGATGTCGACTCCGTGCGGCCCGGCCTCCAAAGGCGGCGGCAAGACATTGATATTGCTCGCTTCCGACCGTCACATCAGGGTCACAAATTTGCAGTAATCTGTGATTGCTGCCGAAGGACAGGTGAGATGACCACGATGCAAACCGCCGACCATACCGTCAAAAGCTTCGACACCGAGCTGAAGCACCTGGTGCAGGAGATCGCGCAGATGGGCGGCCTCGCCGAGGCCGAGCTGGCGCAGGCGATCGATGCCCTGGCGCGGCGCGATTCCGAAGCCGCGACCTCGGTGATCGAGAGCGACCGCCGGCTCGACACGATGGAGCAGGAGGTCTCGACCCTCGCGGTGCGCATCCTGGCGCTGCGGCAGCCGATGGCGGCCGACCTGCGCGAGGTCGTGGCCGCCATCAAGATCTCGTCGGACATCGAGCGGATCGGCGACTACTCGAAGAACATCGCCAAGCGCGCGCTGCAGCTCAATCAGCTCGCGCCGCTGCGGCCGGTCTCCTCGATCCCGCGGATGGGGCGGCTCGCCCAGCAGATCGTGAAGGACGTGCTCGACGCCTATGTCGAGAAGGACGCGAACCTGGCGCTCGCCGCCTGGCGCCGCGACGAGGAGATCGACGACCTCTACACCTCGCTGTTCCGCGAGCTCCTGACCTACATGATGGAGGATCCGCGGAACATCGGGCCCTCCACCCACCTGCTCTTCATCGCCAAGAACATCGAACGCATCGGGGATCACGCCACCAACATCGCCGAAACCGTCCACTTCCTGGCGCTCGGCCGCTCGATCGAGGAAACCAGTCCGAAGGGCGATACGACGAATGTTGCACTCGATGGCTGATCGAACCCGCACGCCGCACAGCGCGCGGGAAACCGAACGCGACACCGCCAGCCGGCCGACCGTGCTGGTGGTGGAGGACGAGCCGGCGCTGCTGGCGCTGCTGCGCTACAACCTCGAGAGCGAAGGCTACCGCGTGCTCGAGGCGAAGAACGGCGAAGAGGGCCTGACCCTCATCCGCGAAACCAAGCCGGACCTCGTGCTGCTCGACTGGATGCTGCCTTTCCTCTCCGGCATCGAAGTCTGCCGGCAGATGCGGCGCCTGCCGGACTTGAAATCGATCGCGGTGATCATGCTGACCGCCAAGAGCGAGGAAGCGGACAAGCTCCGCGGCCTCGAAGTCGGCGCCGACGACTACGTCACCAAGCCGTTCAGCCCGAGCGAGCTGATGGCGCGGGTGAAGGCGGTGCTGCGCCGGGCGCGGCCGCAGCTCTCCACCGAGACCTTGTCCTACAAGGACCTCTCCATGGACCTCGCCACCCATCGGGTGAAGCGCATGGAGAAGGACGTGCATCTGGGCCCGACCGAGTTCCGCCTGCTCCGCTTCCTGATGGAGAACCAGGGCCGGGTCTTCTCCCGCGAGCAGCTGCTCGATCACGTCTGGGGCCGCGACATCTATGTCGAGCCGCGGACCGTCGACGTGCATATCCGGCGCCTGCGCAAGGCGATCAACATCGAGGGCGCCGTGGATCTGATCCGCACGGTGCGGGCCGCGGGCTACTCGCTCGACGCCGAGGGATAGGCCCCAGAGCCTCGGATCTAGCCGTCGGCCGGCCGGTCGGAATGGCCGAGCGGCCTCTCCGGGGCGACGACGTCGCGGACCTTCTGCTTCAATTCCTTGATATCGGGGAAGCGGCCCTCGACCTTGCGCGACCAGAGCACCTTGTCGCCGCTCCGCACCAGGAAGGTGCCGCCGGTGCCGGGGATCAGGGTCACGCCGCCGAGCTCGACCTCGAAGGTGGTCAGCAGCTCTTGCGCCATCCAGGCGGCGCGCAGCAGCCAGCGGCATTGGGTGCAGTACTCGATCTCGATGCGGGGAAGCTCGGTCATGGCGACTTCGGTCAGGTTCGGGCGGCGGCCGGCGCCGACGTGAGGTGGGATTCGTCGGGATAGAGGCGCATCAGCCAGACCAGCAGGAGCAGGCCCGGGATCGCCATCACGGCGGTCGATGCCCAGAACTCCGGCCAGTCGAGATGCTTGGCGAGCCAGCCGCTGGGCGTCGACATCAAGGTGCGGCCCTGGGCCATGAACGAGGTCAGCAGCGCGTATTGCGTCGCCGTGAAGGCGCGGTTGCAGAGCCCGGAGAGATAGGCGACGAAGGCCGCCGCCGCGACGCCGCCGGCCAGATTGTCGCCGGTGATGGCGATGCCGAGCCACAGCAGGTCGTGGCCCTTCAAGGCGAGCACGCTGAACAGCAGGTTGGAGAGCGCCTGCAGCACCCCGCCGATCATCAGCGTGCGGAAGAGGCCGATCCGCGCGACCACCGCGCCGCCGGCGACGCCGCCGACCACCGTGGCCAGGATGCCGTAGATCTTGGTGAAGGCCGCGATCTCGACGCCGCTGAAGCCCATGTCGATGTAGAAGGGGTTGGCGAGGAAGCCGCCGAAGGCGTCGCCGAACTTGTAGAGCAGCACGAAGAGCAGGACGACGATCCAGCCGCGCCGTTGCGCGAACTCGACGAACGGCTGGACCAGCCCTTCGTCGAGGCGGGCCCTGTAGTCGGCGACGACCGGGCGCTCGACCTGCGGCTCCGGCACGAACAGGGTGAAGACGGCCGCCGCGAGGATGCAGGCGGCGAGCACGCCGAATACGACCGTCCAGGAAACGAAATCCGAGAGCGCCACCGCGCCGGCGCCGGCCAGCAGCAGGCCGATGCGATAGCCGACCTGGGTCGTCGCCGCGCCCGCCGCCTGCTCCTCGGCGGTGAGGATCTCGATGCGGTAGGCGTCGATCACGATGTCCTGGCTGGCGGAGAAGAAGGCGAGCACGACGACGGCGAGCGCGGTGTCGTACGGGTTCGCGGCGGGATCGGTGAAGCCGAGCGCGAAGATCGCGGCGGCGAGGCAGAGCTGGATCAGGAACAGCCAGCTCTTGCGCCGCCCGAGGCGGCCGAGCAGCGGCAGATCGACCTGGTCGATCGCCGGCGACCAGACGAACTTGAAGGCGTAAGGCGTGCCGGCCGCGCCGAAGAGGCCGATCGTGGTGAGGTCGGTCCCCTCCTTCTTCAGCCAGTAGGAAAGGGTCGAGAGGGTCAGCAGCAGCGGCAGGCCGCTGGCGAAGCCCATGACCAGGATGATGAGCTGCCGCGGCTCGAGGTAGACGGCGAGCGCCTCACCCCAGCTTCGGCGTTTCGTGACGGTCGACTCGGCGTTGGACATCTGCGCTCCGCTGCGCGGAGCGCAGATGCTGAGTGAGAAGGCCGCGCCGGGCAATCGAATTCTCGCGCCGGCCCGGTCGACTCGGCGGCGCTCAGTTCTTCTTGTGGGCGAAGTCCCAGTACAGGCGCCGCGCCATCGTGTAGATCGGGCCCATGGGCTTCACGCGGTCCTCGACGCCGGTGACCGGCAGCACCTTGCCGTAATTGCCGGAAGAGAAGACCTCGTCGGCGTCGAGCACGTCCTGGAAGCTCAGCGCCTTCTCGTAGACCGGCAGGCCGGCCTGCTTGAAGAGCGCGATCAGGCGCTGGCGGGTGATGCCGTTCAGGAAGCAGCCGTTATGCACCGGGGTGATGGCCGCGCCGTCCTTGGCGATCCAGAGATTGGCGGCGGTGTACTCGGCGACGTTGCCCAGGGGATCGAGCATCACCGCATCGTCGAAGCCCCTCGACGCGGCCTCGCCGGCGGCGCGGCCGGCCTGCGCGTAGAGACAGACCGCCTTCGCATCGGTCGGCGCGGTCTCCGGCGAGGGACGGCGGAAGCGCGAGAGCGTCACCCGCATCTCCTTGGGCTCGGGCATCGGCGTCACGGTGAGCGAGATCACGATCCGCGTGCTGGCGGGATCGGGCTGCATCCAGCCCTCGGTCGACCACATGAAGGGGCGGATGTAGAGCGGCGTGCCGGCGGGGAACTTCGCGACGCCGTCGAGCACGATCTCCTGGATCTCGCCCGGCGAGAGCGGCGAGCGCAGTCCCATGTTGCGGGCGGAGCGCACCGCGCGGCGGCAGTGGAGATCGAGATCGGGCGTCACCCCTTCGAAGGCGCGCGCGCCGTCGAACACGCCGGCCATCAGCCAGGTCGCGTGATCGAAGGCGCGCAGGATGAGGGGATCGCCCTTCACCCATTTGCCGTCGATGAAATGCAACGCGTCGTTCACTGCCGCGCCCACCGGTATTCCTCCTCCGATTCTCGTGCGCCCAACCCAACGCGACCCGGCGGCAGATCGATCCCGCCGGAGCATCGAAATCTCCCCATCGCGTGGAAGCCGGGCACGGCGCACGGCCTGCGCCGTCTTTTGGCCAACGGTAGGGGCGCCCGCCGCCATGGTCAAGGATCGGACCGGGAAGCAGGCCAGCCGACAAGAAAACGGCGGCCGTTCGGCCGCCGTTTCCTAGAAGGTTTCGGGAAGGCGGCTTACTGGCTGGCCCAGAGGATGCGCGCGACCCAGCGCGTATCCGCGGCGGCGATGAATTCGCCGCTGCCGGCGCCGGTCACCGGCTCCAGCAGCATGCCGTCGGCATCCTGACGGCCGACCCGGCGGATCCGGACCGAGCCGTCGCCGCCCTGCAGCACGACGCGGTCGCCGCGGCGGATCTCGGCACTCGGCGAGACCACGACCACATCGCCGTCGCGATAGATCGGGTCGAGGTCGCGGCCGCTGATCTCGATCGCAAAGGCGCCGCGGTCGTTGATGGAGCCGAAGCTCATGCGGCCCCAGGCCTCGCCCTTGGGCTGGCCATCGGCGCCGAAGCATTCGCCCTCGCCCATCCGCTCCAGCACGATGATCGGCAGCGCGCGGGTCGCCGGGCGCGCCACCAGCCGGTTGCCGCCCGTCCCGTCATCGAGAGCCGAGGCGCCGCTGCCGGCCGCGCCGGTCAGCTGCACGAAGGAACTGAACGTTTCGCCGGTGACGGCGAGAATCTTCGCGACCGATTCGGTGCTCGGCCAGCGGGGACGGCCTTCGCGGGTGATGCGTTTCGAGGGATTGAATGCGGTCGGATCCAGGCCGGCCCGGCGTGCGAGGCCGGAGGCGGAAAGCCCATGCTTGGCCGCGAGGCGGTCGATGCCGCGCCAAACGTCACCATGCTGCAGCATCTGGGTATGCACGATCGGATTGTTCAAACCGGCCTCCTCGCCCTTTGGCGCCTGCCCTGACTGGGTTACCATCCTGGTCCATTCGCTCATCGGGGCTCCGCTCTCCAAAGCCTGAAACAGACGCACCCAAACGCAGCTCGACAGACCGAGGTCTGATACAGCGCCGAATCCATAGCGTCCGCGCGACGCCATTGCCCGCGGAGTTTAGAGGGTTACCTACCAGGAATAAATGGCGCTACTGGGAAAAAGATGACGGATTGAGTACAGTTTTGGCGATTTTAGGGGCATCTGGCCGGGAATTCTCGGAGCAGGATTCGCAAATTGCAAAAAATCGATAGGGGCGAATCGGGACAGGACAGGACCTCGCTCCAAAGCAGTGTAAGGGGGGTCGTCCGGTGATAACGGAGCGCGCCGCAGAGGATTGGCGCGGCTGATGGCCTATCGGCTGCTCTTTCCGCTGCTCGACCAGATGGATGCCGAACGGGCCCACGGCCTGGCGATCCGGGCCCTGGCGCTGGGCCTGGTGCCCCGGGACCTGGAACCGGACCCCGCCGTGCTGGGCCAAACGCTGTTCGGCTTGACCTTCGTCAATCCGCTGGGCCTGGCCGCCGGCTTCGACAAGAACGGCGAGGTGGTCGAACCTGTACGCGGGCTGGGCTTCGGCTTCGTCGAGGTCGGGACCGTCACGCCCCTGCCGCAGCCCGGCAACCCGAGGCCCCGGCTCTTCCGGCTGACCCGCGACCGTGCGGTCATCAACCGCATGGGCTTCAACAACGAAGGCGCCGCGGCGATGGCGGCGCGCCTGCAAGCCCGCCCGCGGAATCGGCCGGGGGGCGCCCGCGGCATCCTCGGCATCAATCTCGGCAAGAACAAGGACCAGCAGGACGCGGCGGCGGACTATGTCGCCGGCGTCGCGGCGCTGGGGCCGCTGGCGGACTATCTGGTGATCAACGTCTCCTCGCCGAACACGCCGGGCCTGCGCGCCCTGCAGGAACGCGCGCGGCTGGCGGAACTGATCGCGCGGGTGCTGGGCGCGCGCGATGCGCTCACCCGCCAGCCGCCGCTCCTCCTGAAGATCGCGCCCGATCTCGCCGAGGAGGAACGCGCGGACATCGCGGCCGTCGCGCTCGACTCCGGACTGGACGGGCTCATCGTCAGCAACACGACGGTGGCGCGGCCGGCCGGGCTCGACCCGCGCTATGCCGGCGAGGCCGGCGGCCTGAGCGGCCGGCCGCTGTTCCAGCCATCGACCGCCTTGCTCGGCGAGATGTATCGGCGCACGGGCGGAAAGCTTCCCATCATCGGCGTCGGCGGCGTCTCCAGCGGGGCCGATGCCTATGCCAAGATCCGCGCCGGGGCGAGCCTGGTGCAGCTCTACTCCGCGCTGGTCTTCGAAGGACCGGGGCTGGTGCGCCGGATCAAGAAGGAGCTTGCCGCGTTGCTGATGCGCGACGGTTTCGCCTCGGTCGCCGCCGCGGTGGGCGCCGGGCATCGCTGACGTCGCACCTCCGCCGCGGCGCGGCCGTCGGTTAAGACCATGTTAACCATCGGGGGCTAAGGCTTTCCTCATGGGGCGACACCTCATCCTTTTCCTGATCTTCACGGCCGCCGCGGTCGCCCTCGCCTTCTATCTGCCCGTGCTCGTGCCGGCGCAGTCCCAGGAGATGGGCTATATCGCCGGCGGATTCCTGTTCGTGCTGGGCGCCCTCATCGTGCTCAACCTGCGCCAGCGCGCCACGGTGCGGCAATGTGCCGACATCATGGGCCAGATGAACGAGGCGATGGGCGAGGTGATCCGCGACCAGCGCCGCATCGAGGAAGCGCTGCAAGGCATGTCGGGCGCGCTCTCCACCCTCGAGGCCGAGCCCAACCGCAATGTCGGCGAGGTCGTGGCCGAGGTGAAGGTGCTGCAGACCCTGATCGAGCAGCTCTACAAGGCGCGCGGCGCCAACGGCAGCGCCGCGCCGGCGGCCCCGGCAGCCGCGCCCAACCTGCGGGTGCTGGACAATCCCAATCCGCCGCGGCGCGAAGCCAATGGCGCCGCGGACAAGCCGGCGGCGCGCGCCGCCGGGCAGGCCGCGCCCGGCAAGGAGGAAGCGGGCTCCACCAGCAGCCTGCCGATGCCGCCGGTAGCGCAGGGCCTGGGCGAGCGGCAGATCCTCGACCTCTTGCGCGACGGGCTGCGCGAGAACCGCGTCGAGATCGCGCTGCAGCCGATCGTCAGCCTGCCGCAGCGCAAGCGCCGGTTCTTCGAATGCTATTCGCGGATCAAGGCGGCCGACGGCAAGGTGCTGGTGCCCGAGCAGTATCTCGACATCGCCGAACGCTACGGCCTGGTGACCGCGATCGACAACATGCTGCTGTTCCGCTGCATCCAGATGCTGCGGCGCCTGCGCAAGGCCAATGCCAATGTCGGCTTCTTCCTCAACATCTCGCAGCGCACCTTGGCCGACCGCGACTTCTTCCGCGAGTTCATCAACCTGATGAGCCAGAACGCGGAGCTGGCGCCGGCGATCATCTTCGAGTTCTCGCAGCGCGCCTTCGACAGCGCGGACGGCACGCTGCTCCGCGATCTCGACCGGCTGGCGCAGCTCGGCTACCGGTTCTCGCTGGACAAGGTCACCCATCTCGACATCGACATCCAGGCCCTGTCATCGCGGCATTTCCGTTTCGTGAAGGTCGAGGCGGCGCGGCTGGCGCAGGCCGCGGCCAGCGGCGCCATGGGCGACGATCCCCGCAGCTTCAAGCGGCTGCTGGATTCCTACGCGATCGACCTCATCGTCGACCGGATCGAATCCGAGCCGATGCTGCTGGAGCTGCTCGAGCTCTCGATCGATTTCGGCCAGGGCTACCTGTTCGGCGAGCCCAGGATCGCCAAGCCGGAGCTGGCGACCGCGGCGTCGTAGCTCCTTCCGGCGGCGCCCGTCACGCGGGCGCGGGCCCCGGCGTCTTGGCAACGCCGCGTTATCTCTCTAGTTTCCCTCCCGCCATGGCAGATACACGCATTCTCGCGGGGCTCCGCGACATCGCCGACACGTTCGACCTCGTCATCCTCGACCTCTGGGGTTGCGTGCATGACGGGATCAGGCCCTATCCCGGTGCGCTCGACTGCTTCCACGGCCTCAAGGCCGCGGGGAAGAAGGTCGCCATCACCTCCAACGCGCCGCGGCGCGCGACCGGGGTGATGGGGAAGCTGGCGGAAATGGGCATCGCCCGCGCGCTCTACGACGACCTCTTCTCCTCGGGCGAGGAGACCTGGCGCTATCTGAAGACGCGGCCCGACGGGCTGGCGCAGCGCCTGGGGCGGCGCGCCTATGCCATCATCACCGACCGCGATCTCGACATCCTCGAGGGCCTGGACCTGGAGCTGGTCGATGACGTCGCCAAGGCGAGCTTCGTGCTGGTGACCGGCGTGACCGACGACAAGGTGAAGGCGGCGGATTTCGACGACGTGCTGCGGCCGGCCTTTCGCGCCGGCCTGCCGATGGTCTGCGCCAATCCCGATCTGCTGGTGCATCGCGGCGGGATCGAGGAGATCTGCGCCGGGGCGATCGCCGAACGCTACGAGGCGATGGGCGGGCGCGTGGTCTATCACGGCAAGCCGCATCGCAAGATCTACGAGATCATCTTCAAGGCGTTCGGCGTCGCGGACCCGAAGCGGGCGATCGGCATCGGCGACTCCTTCCGCACCGACATCCGCGGCGCCAAGGAGATGGGCGCCCGGTCCGCCCTGATCGGCGCCGGCATCCACCGGCTGGAGCTTTCCAGGGGCGGCCGGGTCGATGCGGGCCAGATCGCGGCCCTCGGCAAGCAGCTCGGCGTGATCCCGGATTACGCGCTGCCCTTTCTCGCCTGGTAGGGATCCAACGAGATTTTTCCCGCGTAGAGTACGGGGACGGGTGATTGCGGCGATCTTGTCCCCGGCCCCCGATTCGGGGGAGGGTTGGGGTGGGGGCAAGGAACGGCACGGGGACTGGCGTGGCGCAGCAAGCGGCGGACTGGACCTGGCATTTCGATGCGCCGCCCTCGGCGATCTGGCCGGTCATGGCCGACACCGCGCGCTTCAACGAGGCGGCGGCGGTCCCCAAGCACGCCATCACCGAGACGCCGCAATCCGATGGCAGCATCCTGTTCGAAGGCAGCCTGAAGCTCGGCCCGTTCCGGCTGCACTGGCGCGAAAGGCCGGTGAACTGGGTGAACGAGCAATGGTTCGAGCATTGCCGTCAGTTTCATAACGGGCCGCTGAAATCGCTCTGCGCGCATTTCACGTTGGAGCCCAGCGGCAACGGAAAGACGGGAGGCACGATCGGCCATTATCGGCTGGCGGTCGAGCCGGCCAACCTGCTGGGCCGCCTGATGCTGCGCGCGGGCTTCTTCCGCTCCTCGGGCAAGACGTTCGGCCGCCTGGCGGAAGAGGCCAACAGGTTCGCCCGCGGCGACAGCGCGGCGCCTTTCGCCTATTCTGCCCCGCCGCCCACGGCCGCGGTCGCGGCGCGGGTCCGGCGCATGGTCGCGGCGATCGAGGAATCCGGCAACGGCCACGGCCTGGCGCAGCGGCTGGCCGATCTGGTGCTGAAGGCGCAGGAGGCCGATCTCTGGCATATCCGGCCGCTGCTTCTCGCGCGGGAATGGCGGCGGCCGCCGCTGGAGACGATCGGGCTCTGCCTGCAGGCGGTGCGGGCGGGCCTGCTGGAACTGCGCTGGGACCTGCTCTGCCCGCGCTGCCGCGTCGCCAAGGCCTGGTCGGGCGGACTCGACCGGCTGCCCGAGGGCGCGCATTGCCCGTCCTGCAACATCGATTACGGCCGCGATTTCTCCAGGAACGTCGAGGCCAGCTTCCGTCCGGCCGAGGCGGTGCGGCGCCTGGAGAGCGGCGAGTACTGCCTCTGGGGCCCGATGTCGACGCCCCACGTCAAGGTGCAGATCGCGCTCGAGCCCGGCGAGAGCCGCACCGTCGCGGCGCATCTGCCGTTCGGGCCCTATCGCCTGCGCACGCTGGAGATCGGGCCGGAATGCGATATCGACTGGCAGGCGGGCGGCTTCCCCACGCTGATGCTGGGCGCCAACACGGTTGCCGCCGGCGATCCCGCCCCCGAAGGCACCGTGCGGCTGGAGAATCGCGGCAACCGCGCGCGGGTCGCGATCGTCGAGAGCCGCGCCTGGGTGGCCGACGCGCTGACCGCCGACCGCGTGACGGCGCTGCAGGCGTTCCGCGATCTGTTCTCCGACGACGTGCTGCGCCCCGGCGACGAGGTCTCGATCGGCCGGGTGACCCTGCTCTTCTCCGATCTGCGCGGCTCGACCGCGCTCTACCAGAAGATCGGCGACGCCAATGCCTATCATCTGGTGCGCGACCACTTCGCCTTCATGGCCAAGGCGATCCGCGACCATGAAGGCGCCATCGTGAAGACGATCGGCGATGCGGTGATGGCCGCCTTCGCGCGGCCCGAGGACGGACTGGCCGCCGCGGTCGCGATCCAGCGCGAGGTCGCGGCGTTCAACCGCGCGCATCCGACCGATGGCGGGAGCGACGCGATCGCGATCAAGCTCGGCCTGCATCAGGGTCCCTGCATCGTGGTGACCCTCAACGAGCGGCTCGACTATTTCGGCTCGACCGTCAATCTCGCGGCGCGCCTCCAGGGCCAGAGCAAGGGCGGCGACATCGTCCTCAGCCCCGAGATCGCCGCCGATCCCGCGGTGGCGCCGATGCTGGAACGGCTCGCGGCGGAGGGCGTCCCGGCCGTGCCCGACCAGGCGGCGCTCAAGGGTTTCGTGCATCCGCTGCCGTTCCATAGGTTGAATTTCCCAGGCGGCTGAGCCGCTTAGGTCCGCCCGCCTACCGGGAATATCTGGTTAACCCTTTGATGCTATTGGAGGGTCGGGCGCCCGGCACGGAGCCGCCCGGCATTGCTTGCGCGGATGGGGAGAGGCTTGGGCGGCGAACCGGCCACGGCAATGAATGCGGCGGATCGCGATGCGAAGTTTCGCGAGCTTGCCGCGCGCGCCGAGAATTCCAACGTCAACCCCAAGAGCCTGCTCGCCACCGACTACCTGAACCACATCAACGAGATCGTCATGCTGTTGGATCTCGTGCCCGATGCGCCGGAATGCCTGGAGGACTGCCGGACCTGGCAACCGAAATCCTACCAGGATCATTTCCGCGAGAGCCACATCGCCGACCGCGATCTCGCGATCGAGGCCTATGACCACGCGCCGGACGTCTTCCGGCAGCCGTTCGACCGGCTGGTGGGCGACATGAACCGGCTGGTCGCGCTCTCGATCGAGCGCCTGGCGGCGGCGCTGGAGCACGGCGATGACGGGATGATACGGGTCATCGCCGAGACCGCGTCGCGCAACCTCCAGGACCTGATCGGCCAGGCGAGCGCCGTCATCCATGGCAGCGACCACACGGTCGACCAGGCGCAGATCGACGCGCTGATGGAGTTCTGAGGCCGGCGGGACGCTGTCTCGAATGTGATCGGAACGGCCATCGATTCGGCCCGTTGTTCATGGTCGAATACCGGCAGGAGAGATCGCGCCCATGGCCGCAATGCTTGCCCGCTCTCTGGGACTGGTCGGCGTCGTCGTTGCCGCGATGCTGTCGCTGAGCGCCGAGGCGGCGGCCCAGTCCGACGCCGTCAAGGTCGAGACCGCGCTGAAGGGCTTGGAATTCCCCTGGTCGCTGAACTTCGCGCCGGATGGCGAGCTCTATGTCACCGAGCGGCCCGGGAAGATGATCCGGGTGGACCTCGCGGCGAACAAGGTCTTTCCGATCGGCGGCGTGCCGAAGCCCCGGGTACAGGGCGAGGCGGGATTGCTCGGCATGGCGCTCGATCCGAAGTTCGCGGATAACGGCACCGTCTACATCTGCTACTCGACCCATGACGCGAAGGGCAATCCGTCGAACCGGGTCTCGCGGTTCCAGCTCGAGGCGGACCGCCTGACGGGCGAGAAGATCCTGATCGACGACCTGCCGGGGGCGAGCTATCACAACGGTTGCCGCGTGATCGTGGCACCGGACGGGCAGCATCTCTTCTTCTCGATGGGCGAAGCCGGGCGCGCGTCGCAGGCGCAGTCGCTCGACTATCTCGGCGGCAAGATCTTCCGCATCGATCTCGACGGCATCGTTCCCGCGGACAACCCGTTCCCAGGCTCGCCGATCTGGACCTATGGCAACCGCAACCCGCAGGGCCTGCGCTTTCGCCCCGGCACCGACGAGCTGTGGTCGACCGAGCACGGGCCGGATACCCAGGACGAGCTCAACCTGATCGTGAAGGGCGGCAATTACGGCTGGCCGAAATGCCGCGGCACCGATCCCTGCGCCGGCCTCAAGGACTATCGCCCGGCAGTCGCCGAGTATGGCCACGGCGACACGGTCGCGACCTCGGATCTCATCTTCTATTCCGGCAAGCTCAAGGCGGACTGGAAAGGCGACATCCTGTTCGTCAGCCTGAAGACCGGACGGCTCTACCGTCTCCAGCTCGACGGACGGAAGGTGGCCAAGACCGAGATCCTGATCGACGACCAGTACGGACGCCTGCGCGACATCGCCGAGGGTCCGGACGGCGCGCTCTACATCTCCACCGACAACGGCGAGGACGTCATCCTGCGGGTGACGCCGCGATAGCCGCGAGTTCCGCGAGCGGCGGCACGGCGATGCGCTCCATCTCCTTGGGCTCGAACTTGGTAAGGCCGCCGGCATAGGTGCGGCCGGAGGATTGCGCGACGTTCGTGCGGAGAAAGGCGGCGAGCGCATCCAGCACCGCATCGGACATCGGTTCGCGCGGATAGAGGCCGTGGGCGATGTTGATGTGCCGCGCGGCGCAGCGGTTGCGCACGAAAGCCGGCGGGCGCCGCGCCATGTAGGTGCAGAGGATCGGCGCCGCCGCGCGCAGGCCGACCGACCACCATGCCGGGCGATGGCGGGCGATATAGCCGGCATCGGCGCCCTGCGCCTTCGCCCAGGCGAGGAAGCGCTGCACCTCCGCTTCGGCACCGTCGAGATCGATGGGAAGGTCGATCACCCGGCGCAGACGCGACGCATCGGACAATGCGTCGCCCGCGGCGATCAGCTCGCGCGCCTTGGTGACCGCGGCGAAGAGGAAGCGCTCCGGCACCGGGCCGCCCCGGGGGCCGGCGATCCAGACCGCGTTGCCGCCCGTCACCTGGCCGCGATGCACGCGGCAGATCTCGCCGAGCGCGCTCCATCCGGCGGGAGCCGCGCGGCGGGCGCGCCCGATCTGGCTCCAGCGCGGCGCCGCGAAGGCCGCGCGCGGCACGATGCTGCCGCCCGAAAGACCGCCGAGCCGTTCCAATGATGCGATGTCGCCGACCTCGACGGCGGTGGTGCTGCCGGGGCGGAAGCCGATGATGGCGCCGGTGGTGACGGCATCGTCGAAGGGCAGCATCTTGGGATCGAGGCGATGAAGCGCTGCCAGGCCGAGCGGCCCGAGCAGGAGGCGGCGCAGGGCCGCGCCGTAATTCACGTCCAGCCATTCCGCCGCCGTGACGAAGCAGCCGAGATCGCCGTCGCGCGCGATCTCGAGGGTGCGCAGGAAGAAGTGGAGATGCAGGCCGGCGAGGCGGCTGGCCTGCACGCCATGGCGCGCGGCGGCGGCGGCGTACCAGTCCTTCCACCCGGGCGCGATGCCGTGATGGCGGAGATAAGGCGGGTTGCCGATGAAGAGCGTGGGGCCGTCGCAGGGCGGCAGGCCGGCGGCACGGTAGTCGCCCTCGATCACCGTGGCGCGGCCGGCGAGGCCCGCGGCGGCAAGATTGGCGCGGAGCAAGGCCGCCGCCAGGGGATCGACCTCGATGCCGACCAGCGCCGCTTCAGGAAAGCGCCGCGCGGCGGCGAGGAGGAAGCGGCCGGAGCCGGCGCCGGGATCGACGATGCGGCGGAAGACGGCGCCCGCCGCCTGCCGCGCCGTCCAGTCCAGCATCGCCGCCACGATCGCCGGCGGCGTGTAGGTGGCGCCGAGCGCACGGCGCGCGCGGGCGCCGCGGATCCGGGCGAAGGCCGCACCCAGGGGATCGCCGCCGTTGCGGATCTCGGCGCGGAGCGCGGCAGGGCCGCCGCCGCCCGACAAGGCGGCCGCCAGGGCCGCGAGTTCGGCCTCGGAGTCGGGCGCCGGTCCGGGGGGCTGCCCGGGGAGCTGCCCGGGGAGCTGCGATGTCTCCTGGATTGCGCGCAATCGTCACCGCCTCGACTCGATCCGCGCCTCTGCGCTATTTCTTGGGCGACCCTGTCGACGCGCGCCCGGCAAGTCAAGGGTGCGCCGCGCCGGCCCCCATCGCGGGGAACCCGGCGCGTGCCCCGGACTTGCGACCTGGGGGACCTGCGATTGGGGAGACTTGCGACCGAGCGGATTGAAAGAGGAGCCACCCGATGCGTGCATTCCCGGCGGTCTTCTGCGCCCTGCTGCTTGCGCTGGCGGGCTGCGGCGGCGGCAAATCGCAGCCGCAGAGCCCGAACGTCTTCGTGCCGGATGCGCCCGCCCCGGCCGATACCAGCGGCACGATGACCCAGGCCCAGCCGCCGACTCCCGCAGTGCAGCCGGTGATGAGCACCACGGTCGGCGGGCCCACGATCGTGATCGCCAAGACCGTGTGGGACAACTTCCAGGGCTATCTCGGCAAGGTGGGACGGATCGGCGACGGCTACTACGCCGTCACCCAGGACGGCACCGGCGGCGGAAGCTGGGCCTGCGGCGAGGCGCTCTGCCAGGGCACGTTCGACGGCCAGGGCGCGGCGCTCAAGAGCTGCTCCGACGCCAATCCCGGCAAGACCTGCATCATCTTCGCCAAGGACAATCGCGTGCAGATGAAATACGAGATCGCCCAATGAAGCCGTTCGTCGCAGCGCTGCTGTTCGCGGCCCTGGCTTCGGGTGCTGCCGCCGACGGGGCGAAGCAGCAGGTCACCAAGCCGGTCTGGCAGATCTACCAGCAATACCTCGCCGCGCAGAGCGACGCGCGGCACACCTACTTCGCGATCTCCAAGGATGGGCAGAGCTCCGGCCAGTCCGGCTGCCCGAAGGGGCAATGCCCCAGCGACGATCAGCTCAAGGCCAGCGCCATCAGCCGCTGCCAGCAGTTCAGCGCCAACGTGCCCTGCCTGATCTTCGCCGAGGACAAGACGATCCTCGTTCCCTACGAGGTGAAGGACTACACCGCCTACGGCCAGTAGGCCCGCCGGGAAGACGACTCAGTGGATCGCGCTCGAGCCCGAGACGAGGCCGGGCCAATCGGCGCGTGCCGGCAGCGGTTCGGCGGCCGCGCGCCGCATCGCGGCCGGCAGCAGGTCGGCCAGCATCTGCAGCAGGGTCGAGGCGGTGAAGGGACGCCGCAGCACGGCGGTCGCGCCGAACTCGTTCGCGGTGTCGAACAGATTGAGCGCATGCGCGCTCGAGGCTTCGCACATCGCGATCACCGGCACGGCGACGTCGAGATGGCTGAGCGCCGAGGCCCAGGCGCGGCGGTCCGGCTCGGGCAGCGCGATGGTCGTCAGCACGAGATCGACGCGCTGCCGATGCACCATCCGGCAGGCGGCCGGTGCGGTCTCGACGCCGACCGCGACATAGCCCCTCGACCGCAGCAGGTCGCACAGCCGCGACAAGGTCGGCGCATCGCGGTCCATGACGATGATGCGAGGCCGGCCGCGCGCGCTCGGGCGCAGGTACATGATGATCCCCCCTGTTTCGGTTCCGATGCCGAATACGCCCCCAGCATAGGCGCAAAGACCGCGACTTTCATTGCCTGATCGCGGGTGGACAGCAATTTTTCCTTGCAAAGTTCCATCCGCGACCGCAGTCACGTGTAAGATTCGGGCGGCACCCGACGGCAGGAACGGCCAGCTTTCGGGCCGGTCGCCTTTAACCATAATCAGGGCCGGAGTATCAGCCCTTCCTTGGCGGTCACGGTGCCTGGGCGGGCCGCGCCGGCGGCCGCGCCGATACGGTCCATCGTGGCGTCGTTATGGCTGGGATCGTGGTGGAAGAGGACCAGCTGCTTCACCCCGGCGGCATCGGCCAGCCGCACGCCTTCCTGCCAGGTCGAATGGCCCCAGCCCTCAT
Source organism: Dongiaceae bacterium (assembly GCA_035548715.1). Classification (GTDB taxonomy): domain Bacteria; phylum Pseudomonadota; class Alphaproteobacteria; order Dongiales; family Dongiaceae; genus Dongia. Next base: position 2,727 of record DASZSL010000087.1, on the reverse strand, counting down.
AGGTCGGGTATTCCTCGTCGGTGTAGCTGGTGTCGTAGATGAAGATATCGGTGCCGCGGATGAGGTCGAGCAGCACCGGGTCGGGCCCGTCGGGCTTGTGCTCGTTGTCGGTGATGTAGCAGATCGACTTGCCCTGCCATTCGACGCGATAGCCGGTGGCGCCGTTGGGATGGTTGAGCGGCGCCGTCCGCAGCGTCACGCCGGGATGCGGGTTGAGCGTCTCGCCGGCATGGAAGTCGCGCAGCTCGGGCTCGCTGATGAAGACCGTCGGCGGCACCGGAAAGAGCGGCGGCGCCATCAGGTGACCGATCGCGTCCCTGAAGGTCATCGGCGCCTGGAGATGGCCGGACCAGATGCGGATCTTGCTGCCGGGCTTGTAGAGCGGCGCAAAGAACGGCAGGCCGAGGATGTGGTCGAGATGGGTATGGGTGAAGAAGAGATCGGCCACCACCGGCAGCCTGGTCACCAGGGACTTGCCCAGCGGGCGGATGCCGGTGCCGGCGTCGAAGATCATCAGGTAGTCGCCGCAGCGGATCTCGACGCAGCTGGTATTGCCGCCATAGCGCAGGTAGTCCGCGGAGCAACAGGGGATGGAACCCCGCACACCCCAGAAGCGGACGAAGAAGTCACTCGACGTGGTCAATCGTGGAATCCCTGACTGGCGCGCATTCTCGATCTGCTCCGGCTCTCGATCGTCCGGGTGGCGCCCTCCGGTACCAGCGCCGAACCTGGCCCCCCGGCTGTTCCGCGCGGGGAAATGATGGCATTGTTCCGCCGCCCTTGCAAAGCAACGAACCCCGTCCAGCACCCGCCTAGGAACCCGGCCCACCCATCATGAGTTTCGCGGAGCGGAGCACCATCCGCGAGAGAACCGACTGGCAGCGCGTGGGTCTGGGCGTGGCGCTGGGCGCCTTCTCGGCCTATCAACAATTCAAGCTCCCGCCGATTCTTCCGGACTTTCTCGCACGTTATCCGCACGACCCGGTGACGGCCGCCGGCTTCATGTCGGTGTATGCCTTGATCGGGCTGCTGGTCTCGGCACCGATCGGCCGACGCCTCGATCAATATATGGGGCGAGGTGTTACCGCACTTTTTATCCTGACTGTGATCGGCATCACAGTTGCGCTCATCGCCCCGCAATCGGGTCCGGCCATGCTTGGCGCCCGGGCGATCGAGGGGCTGGCCTTCGCTTTCGGCGCCATCGCCGGACCGGCGATCGCGGTCGGCGCCGCCCATCCCAAGGACCTGCCGCTGGTGGCCGGCCTCATCGCGGGCTGGATCCCGATCGGGCAGATCCTGGCCGCCCTGCTCGCCCTCGTGCTCGGCTGGCGCGGGCTCTGGATCGTCGGCCTCGTCGCGGCCGTGCCGATGGCGATATGGGCGCACCTGCTGCTGGGTCAAGAGAAGGGCCCGCGCGCCGCCGAACGGGCGGCCCCGCGTCAGCCCGATGCCGCCGAGCGGCGCCGGTTGCTGCTGGCGGCGGCGGTCTTCCTGCTATGGTCGTCGCAATACTTCGCCTTCATGACCTGGCTCACCCAGTACCTGACCGGCACCCTGGCGCTCAGCCGCACCGCGTCGGTGCTGGCCTATCTCACGCCGGTCGTGGTGCTGCTGGGCTTCAACATCGTGACCGGCATCGGCCTTCGGCATCGCCTGCCGCTGGTGCCGGCGCTGATCGCGGCCCTGGTCGCGCAGGCCGCGATCTGGCTGGCGCAGCCCTGGCTCGACGGCGCGCTCGGCATTCTGGGGCTCGTGGTCTACGGCATGGGCGCGGGCGTGACCCCGACCTGCCTGTTCCACATGCCGCATGCGATCGCGCATGTCCGGCCGGGAGGGCGGCCGGGCGGCGGCGCGGCCTTCTTCGGCATCCTGATGACCGGGCGGAATATCGGGGTATTCATCGGGCCGATCCTGCTCGCCTGGCTGATCGGCCATGAGCGCTATGCGCTCGATCTCGGCTGGACCGCCGGCGCGCGGGTGATGGCGGCGCTGACGCTGGTCGCCGCATTGGTCGCCTTCGCCCTCGGCAGCGCGCTCCGCGCCGGCGACTCCCGCTGAGCCTTCGATAAAATTGTATTGATAAAAACATCACGGCGGCCGCGTTTCACGCGGCTCCGACGCGCCGCCGGCGCGTTCCGTGACCGGCGTCACGCGCCATCCGTCGCGGCCGGCGTTAGGTTGGCCGCGAGCGATGCCACGAGATCCCGGAGCGACCCATGAGCGCGAACACGACTCTCACCCACGCCTCCAGCCGCCGCGGCGCAGGTCGCGCGCGGGCGGCAGTCGCCGCGCTGACCGACCTCCTCGCGGACGCGCCGATGGCCGTGGCGCGGTGGTGGCAGATCCGGCAGGACGAGCGCCTGCTGCGCAGTCAGCCCGACCATCTGCTGCGCGACGTCGGCATCGACCGCGCCCGGATCCGCGCCGCGCTGCGCGGCCAAGTCGAGCGCTGACGCAATCCCGCGGCGCGCGCCCGCGCGCCATGCCGCCGCCCGACCCTGTGCTCGAATAGCGCGCGCCACGCCGCCGGGCGCGCGCCATCGGCGCGTCGACCGTTCATAGCGACGACGATTTCGCTTCCGCCATCTGCCGGGGCCGTCTGGCGCGCCGTTCGGCCTCGCCCAGACTTGCGCATCGTCGATCGCCGATCCTCGGCGGGGTTCGCCACGGTGCCTCGCGAGGAACCGTCGCGATCGGCATGGCCGTTTCCGGCGCGCCCCTCCCGCC
>DASZSL010000086.1:0-74437 GCA_035548715.1 Dongiaceae bacterium | reverse complement strand
CTCTCGCAGCTCACCATCGTCGCCTGCGGCACCGCCTATCTCGCCGGCTTCGTCGCCAAGTACTGGCTGGAGCGGATCGCGCGCCTGCCGGTCGAGCTCGACATCGCCTCGGAGTTCCGCTACCGCGAGGCGCCGATGCCGAAGGACGGCGCGACGCTGGTCATCTCGCAGTCGGGCGAGACGGCCGACACACTGGCGGCGCTCAAATACGCCAAGGCCCAGGGCCAGAAGGTCATCGCCGTCCTCAACGTGCCGGAAAGCACCATCGGCCGCGAATCCGACGCCGTGCTGCACACGCTCGCGGGGCCCGAGATCGGCGTCGCCTCGACCAAGGCCTTCACCACCCAGCTCGTCGTGCTCGCGGCTTTCGCCATCGCCGCCGCCCGGGCCCGCGGTGCCATCGATGCCAAGCGGGAGTCCGAGCTCTCGACCGCTCTCACGGAAGTGCCGGCGCGTGCCGCCGAAGTGCTGAACCACGACGCGCGCCTCAAGCAGATCGCGCTGCAGGTGGCCGAATGCCGCGACGTGCTGTTCCTCGGGCGCGGCACTTCCTATCCGATCGCCCTCGAAGGCGCGCTGAAGCTCAAGGAAATCTCCTACATTCATGCCGAGGGCTATGCCGCCGGCGAGATGAAGCATGGGCCGATCGCCCTCATCGACGACAACGTGCCGGTGATCGTGGTCGCCCCCTCGGACGAGCTGTTCGAGAAGACCGCCAGCAACCTGCAGGAGGTGCGCGCCCGCGGCGGAAGAGTGATCTTCTTCTCCGACAAGGCCGGCATTGCCCGGCTGGGTGTCGCCGCCACGGCGGCGATCGAGCTCCCGACGGTCGATCCCTTCGTGACACCGATCCTCTATGCGATCCCGGTGCAGCTCCTCGCCTATCACGCCGCCGTCGCCAAGGGCACCGATGTCGACCAGCCGCGCAACCTGGCCAAGAGTGTCACAGTCGAATGAGGCGCTGGGTCCGGCGCAGTCAAGCTCGGCGAATCCTTCCGAATTCAGCTTGGCGGGCTGCGGGCTATTTGCCTCGGCGCTGCCCGCAACAGAGCTCAACGGCCGTGCGCAGGCAGGGCGAACTGTTACAAACTCACCGCATGTGGCGGCGATAAGGCAAAATTTTTTCGAACCAGAATGTTGACGAGGCGATCCGGCGGTTTGGGTCGTCAACGGATTGGGCGGACCGCGAGCTGTTGCCGATCGAATAGATCCGTGCGCACCTAAATTGTCGCGTCGCTGGTGACGCGGCTGAAACGAGGAAGAATGCAATGAAGGTGCGACCGCCCAAATCTTTCACCATACCATTGACGCTCGAGGTGCGCGTCGGAGATGCCGGAGGCGAGCGTGCTGCTGGCGCCGACGCGGCAAGGCATCGGCAAGGAAAGAGCCGCCCGAGGCCGCCATCGCGCGCGGCGCGCAGCAGCTCCTGTGTTCTCTGCGGCTGCTCGCGGCACATGCGGGTCCGTTGAGATCCGGATTCGATATCTCGAACGACGTGGATGCCCGAGGTGAGGCGCCCCGCCAAATGGAGAAGAGCGATGACGGACGATGTGATGAAGATCCCGGGGTTCGACGAGCCCCAGGAGGAGCTGGTGGAATTCAAGGTGCTGATCAAGGGGCCCGATGCAACGCGCACCGAGGTCTGGCGCGACGTGACGCGGTTCGAGGGATCCATTTCACGCCGGACGATCTATGAGTGCGACGAGGCGCGCATTTTCTCCGAGGAGGTGCTGCGGGCGGCGGGCCTGGAGGATCCGGAGAAGCTGGTGGTCGTCACCATGGACGCCGCCGGGGGCGATGAGGAAGAGGTCGGTCCTGCGATCTCGCACATCCCCTTCATGGTCGATCGCTATGCCGAGCGTCCCGACAAGTACATCCGGCCGCCGCAGCGAATCCGGCCGGCCCTGATTCGAGCGATGATGCGCTCGCACTGGTCGATCATCGCCAAGGAAGCCGCCGATCAGGAACGCGAGGTCGCGAAGGCCGACCTTCACGAGCTCGAGGTCGAGGCCGGCATGCACGAGCCCAATCCGTGGTACGACTGACGAGGTCGAACCGGCGCCGGGGAACACCTCAGGGCGCCTGCACTGCTGGGCAACGGGGCCCGCCGCGTGCCTGGACGTGCGGCGCCGTCGATAAGGTTGCGGATGTTCGAGTACCTCGATCAACCCGCCGTCCCCTGCAGCATCCTTCGGATGAGGGCAACGGCTTCTGCCAAGGCCGCCTCGGAGCGCATCGCGCATTCGACCGGACAGCGCATGTCGAGCATGGGATGGGGAGCGGTCAAGAACCGCTCCGCCTTGTCGCCGTCCTTGAAGGCCCGACGCGCAACCCGCCAGAGCGTGCGCAGGCGCGCAAGGTCGGCGCTCCCCATGGCGGATCCGTCTCGCACCGCGCTCAGCACGCTGCGCGCGGCGGCCGGTGACAACGGGCGGTGCTTCACAACGAGATGCAGCCCATGGTGAATCCGCAGTCCTGCCGCGGATAGCCGCGCTGGTTCGAATAGACGCGCGTCCGGCCGAGTGCGTAATCGACCGACCAATGCGTATGCCCGTGGATCCATAGCTCGGGCTGGTGACTGAAGATGAGGGGCTCGAGATCGGAGTTGAACGCGGGGCTGAGCAGGCTGGCCTTGAACATCGGCGGCACTGAGCGGATAGAGGGCGCGTGGTGGGTGACCACGACCGTGGGTCCTGCATGCGGGGTCGAGAGCGTCTGTTCGAGCCAGGCGACGGCCGCTTGGTGGAACGAGAGGGTGTCGGCCGCGCGCAGGCGCCGGCCGCGATGGTCGATCAGCTTGTAATCGGCCATGACGCGCTCGGCCAGATGCATGGATTCCAGCTGCCGGTCGGCGCCCAGCAGGTTGAAGTCACTCCAGAGGCAGGTGCCGAGGACCCGCACCGACCGGCCCTTGAGGGAGAGGACGACGGCATCGTTCTCCAGGAAGTAGAGATCGGGTCCGGCCGCCGCCCGGCACTCGGCGATGGTGAGCTTCAGGAGATCGCCATAGGCCTCGTGATTGCCGATCGTGACCACCGTCGGGATGCCGGGAAAGTGGGTCCTGGCCCAGTGCATGCCCTCGGCGCCAAGCGCGATATCGCCGGCAAGTACGACGAGGTCTGGGCGCTGATCTAGCAACGGCTCGAAGGATGCGAATTCCAGGTGCAGGTCTGAGGCAACGAATAGGCGGATGGGTTCGAGCATGGTCAATGCCGGATGAGGGTTCCGTCGCGGGCGGCGAGCACGGCTTCGAGGAGCCGGGCCAGCGCCCGCACCGAGCCGCCGGGCCAGGCGGCAGCCAGCGCTTCGAGCTCGAAGGCATCGAGCGGCAGCGCCCAGCGCGGGTCGAGCCCGCGTTCGGCCACCAGCGCTTCCAGCAGACTGGCCGCCAGCTGCGGCAGATGGACCGGCGCGGGGTCGGGGAAACGGATGAGGCGGCAGCGGTCGCGCAAGGGCAGCGGGATGCCCTCGATCGCGTTGACCGTGCCCAGCCAGAGCACGTGAGAGAGATCCGCCCTGGCCTGGACGTAGGGGTCGAAGAAGCTCTGGGCGGATTGCGGCTCCAGGAAGGCGAGCAGCACGTCATGCAGCATGCCGTTATGCCTGCTGGTCGCCCCCTTCTCCAGCTCGTCGAGGATGACCCCGGGCGAAGCGGTGCCATGGCGGCGGATGAGGGAGAGCGGGAGCGCGGGCTCGCCACTCGCCCATCTTCGGCCGGTGCCGCCAATCGAGCTGTCGGCGACCCCGCCGCAGGCATAGGTCTCGTAGGGAACCCCGAGCAGCGCGAAGAGCCGGTTGGCGAAGGTGGTCTTGCCGGAGCCGGGCGAGCCCAGCAGAAGGGTCGGGCGCAGCCGGACATGGGTCTCGGATGCGAGCGGGTTGAGGATCGCCGCCGCGACCGATGCGGCGTGGGGGAAGCTGCGCAGCAGCCGGTCGCGCACCAGGGCGAGGTCCGGGACCGGGATCAGCGGTAGGGACTGGTTGACGATCCGGCGGAACTCAAGGGTCACGTGACCGGCGCCGGCGAGATCGGTGTCGCCCAGCGACCGCAGGACGATGACGCCGGGTCCGGGCACTTCCTTGGCGGGATCGGCTTGCCGCTGGGGTTCCGATCTCGGCGCCGGGTTGGAGGTCCGTTCGGGTTCGGGCGTGCTGCGGCGCTTGACCTCGGAGGCGAGCCGGTCCAGGAGACCCTCGGCATGTTCCCGGGTGGTCTCGCGCAGCCCGGCGATCTGGCCTTCCCAGGGTTCCACCGTCCAGAAGGAATAGAGCAGCCAGCCGAGGCCGGAGAGCGCATAGTCGAGCGCCTCGTCGCGATCGCGCCGGGGATCGGCGCCCCGGCGCAGCCCTTCGAGGCCGATCTTGCGGGCGGCCTGCGGGGAGCCCAGCGCGGCTGCATAGAGATAGCAGCGTAGCGCGCCATCGGCGCCATCGATCCTCTTGCCGAGCACCTCTGCAAAGCGGGTGAAGCCTTCCGCCGCCGCCTGGTGGTCCTCGGCCAGCGGCCGGAGGGTCAAGGCGGTGAGCAAGGGATAGAGGGCGCGCCCGGCTTCGGCTCTGAGATCGAGCCGGGGCAGGAGCCGCTCGGCGAACGCCTGGGCGTCGCTGGCAAGGTCTTTCATGAAGGACATGCCGCGCAGGAGCTCGGGCGTGCTGGGCAGGTGCAGTCCCGCCTCGGCGGCGGCGGCGTGGCGCTTGAAGGCGCGCCTGCGCCTTTGCCACTTCTGATCGCGATCCATGGGATCACGGCAGCGGCTCTTGGGGCGTCCGCGCCTTGCGCGCGAGCCGGTAATACCTGGAAAGGGTCCTGGCCCAGCCCTCCCGCTCGTTGATCACCACCGCGATTGAGGTCGTGAGCGTCTCGGGGCTGCCGAGCCGGGGGTGGCCGCTGCCCCGGCCAGTGAGGCCGGTCGCGGTGAAAGGCACTTCAGCCCAGGACTGCAGGACGGGCGAGCCGAGCAGATCGGACTGCGATGGGCCTTCGCCGTTTCCGATCATCGCCAAGTCGGCGGCAAGGCCCTGGACCTTCTCGGCGAGATCCCGGTCTTCGCCGCGATAGCGGTCTTGCAGCTCCTCGGGGATCTGCTCTTGCAGGATCCGCGGCATCAACAGCTCTTCCGGCGAACCCTCAGCGATCGTGAGGGCGGCGATCGCGAGGATGCGGCAGCTGGCGGCGAGCCGGGGCGGCAGTTCCGCGCTGAGCAGCCCCCGGAGCATCGGGCGGGTGAAGAGCGGCAAGGACCAGGGCAGCACCATCGGCGGCAGCCGGTCCTTGGGCCAGCCCCGCACCAGCAGGTCCACCAGCGCCAGAGAGCCGCGCAGGCTTTGCACCGGATCGACATGGAGCACCCAACGGGGCGGCGTCGCCTTCCAGCCTGGCCCTAGCCGGTCGAGCTCTTCCAGAAAGGCGCGTCCCGCCTTGAGGTCGAGCGGATCGGGATGGAGCGGCAGGAGCACCAGCGCGAGACTGGGCAGCAGTTCCGCCAGCTCGGCCGGCGGCAAGGGCGGGGGATCGAGAACGACGTCGCCGCCGACTTCGGTCGCCGCAAGGGCCGACATGATGCTGGCCCCCGACGGCGCCTCCTCAAGGCCGATCGCCCGATAGCCGAACGGCCAGGACTGACCCGGATTAATACTGGGAGACCGGCCGGGGACGAGAACTTCCAGCAGGGTGACTTCCCGGCCCTGAAGCGCCAGGCCATGGGCGAGCGCGAGGGCGGTGACCGAGCGGCCGCTGCCACCCTTGGCGCCCACAATGGCAAATCGCATGGTCAAGCTCCGTGCACCAACCGGAGCCGCGGGCGGAGCCCGGCGGAGGCGAGGCGGAGCGGCTCCTCGGATGGGAGCGACGCCGGCCACGGATCGCCGTCCTCGATGCCGCGCCGTGGCCGTTCGGGCGCGCGCCCGGCGGCGATCTCCCTGAGGTACTGCAGCACCCGCTCGCCCACCGCCTGAAGTCGGGCCGGATGGGCCATGGCCACGCTTCCCAACGAGGACCACGGCATGACCAGCGGCAGGCAGCGCAGGTCCTCCCCGCCCTCCCGCGCAAGGTCGCGTTGCCAGTCCCTGAGGCGCAGGCTCGGCAGGCGCGTCGAACTCCAGCCGATAGGCAACAGCCAGGGCTCGACCACCCTCCCGGCGCGGCCGGCAGCCTCCAGTGCTGCCAGGGATCGGTAGAGAGCAAGGCCGGCCTCCAGACCGGCCGGGAACCGCGTGGCGGCGATGAGAAGCGCATCGGCGCATCCGAGCAGCGGCTCGACCGCCTGCGCTGACGGATCCGTGACCCGGACGAAGGCCGCGACCGAGGCGCCAAGGCCCCGCAGCACCCGCGGCGCCTCCCGCGGCGAGAGCGCGATTGAGGGGATGAGCTCGCTCTTGGGGCCACTCGGCGAAAGATCGAACAGGATGGTGGGCAAGGCCGAGGCGTAGGCGGTGAAAGCCAGAACCTGGGACGCGGCAAGGACCGCGTCGCCGCACGAGGCGGCGGCGATGATCGTGGTTGGCATGGCGCTCCTGAAAAGCAGTGTGCTCGCAACACGAGCACAGGCAATGTGCTCAATCATAGACCACCGGTCAACCGTCGCCGCCGAGGAGGAAGAACTTTATCCGCCGCTGCGATCGATTGGTCACAGTATGACGCCTGGAGCCGCCTATGGAGCCCATATCAGCCCAGGAAAACAAGTCAAGCGATGGCGGCTCGGAGGGGCGCGTGGCCGCCTGGAGAGGGCGGGGTCGTTCCCGACTACAACTAAAAGGATATAAACATCGTGATTGTTGAGTCCGCCGTTGTGCTCGGCTGCTGAATCGCCGGTATCCGGATCCGCAACGCATGTCTAGAGCTTCGAAACGAATGCAGCGGGATCCGCAACGAATGTCTGGAGCTTCGAATCGAATGTATCGGGTTCAGCATCGGAGGTGCCGGAATGGGAAAGCGGCCGGCGGGCGTGGATCGGCTGCCAGACGGGGCTCGCTCTCGCTCGACGCAAGTTGTCTGCACTGGGTCTCTCGTAGAAACCGGTGGCAGGCACATAGAAACCGTCGGCGGGGCACATGGAATCCTCCCGCAGGCAAGTAGCGACAACCGGCAGACACATAGAAACCGGGTGCAGACAAATAGAAACAACTTGCCCGCATTCGTTACGAACCCCGGGATCCTCGTTGCAGATCTCGAAACATTCGCTTCAGAACCCGAGACATGCGATTCAGCCCGTGGTGGACTCCGCCTTGGGGAGAACGGCGGACCGGCCGCGCAAGCGGCGCCCCTGCGGCGGTCGTTCCGAGATGCCGGGACCCGGCTTCTTGCGGCGGGGAGCCACGCCGGGTTGCGCAAGGCGGCCAGAGGATCAGGGGATGGCCCGCGGCTCCGGAGTCATGAGGCCCCCAACGGGTGCCTTCCTTAAGGGCTTCTCCGCCTTGCACGGACGGCGATCACGGCCCCTGCAACCCGATCCCTGGTCGCCGCCAGCATGCCAGGGCCCCCGTTACTTGGTAGCAAGGCAACGTTTGCTCATAGATTCCCGGTCGCTGTTCGGGATCTTCGTTGCAAAGCTCTAGATATTCGATTCAAGGGTCGAGCAATGACCCTGACGAGCCTGGCGTCGCGCGCGAGATCGGGCCAAGGCATTCTCGGGGCCATCCGCGCTGAAGTTGCAAAAGGCGCCGGAGCGGTTCCCGGGCGTGATCCGGGTCCCATCCAGGGCTAACGGTCGCATCACCATCGGAATCGGCATCGCGGGAAAATGGGACCCTGCCCCGCGCGCCGAACCTCTGTTATCTCGACCGGTCCAGTCCCCCCGTTACTCGGTATTCCGGAAACGAATGTCCAGAAGCCGGCGACGCGGCTTCGAAGCATTCGTTGCAAACCTCAAGACTTTCGATTCAGCGCTCCCATAACGACTGTGGACCGAGACCCACAGAGGCGGAAGAGCGGCCTGGCCGACGTGAGAGCCCCATTCGGCCGGAGTGGGAACTGATGGATCATGGTTAAGGGTGGTGCTTTCATTCCGCTGGAAACGCGTCGATTGACTGGTAAGCGTCGTTCCACGGCGCAACAAGACATTTATTTTTGGAGGCGGCGACCCTGGATTGGCCCAGTCTGCTTCTCGGTTTCCCGGACGCCGACAGACCGCGCGAGACTGAACTCTCGCTGCTGGGGGCGTTGACGCTCTTCAATTTCCGTGCGCCCCTATGACAGCAATGCCACCACGACAGAGCCGAACAACAGGATAAGTTGTCCATGCCCAACACTCGGAGCAGGTTACTGGCTGCCTTTGGATCGTTGCCTTTCGATTCTAGCGGGCTGGACCCCAGTACATCTTCGGCAAGAAGGTGTCGTGGATGGCCGCGGAAGCAAAGAGGTCGGCGTCGCGATGCAGTTCGAACATGCGAGTGCAGTCGCGGTACGAGGCCAGAAGCCGCCTGATCATGCTATCGGGCGGAGCAGGTGCCCGATCCTCTTTCTTGAACGTCAGGGAATTCAATATGTAACGCGGTTTTGGCAGAACCGCTGGGAGATCACCATGACGACCTATACCGCAGTGTTTGCCACGGAGAACCGACACGGCCGCAGTGCGCGCTACCGCCTCGACAAGCTTGCCGAGGATGGCGACTACGTCGCGATTAGCCGGGGAATTGGCTGCTGTCACAAGCTAGCCGACAAGGAGAATGCCATCGCGCGAGCAAAGGCTCGCACGCTTCTCGCTGTCCTGCACAGCTTCGACCCGACCAGCCCACCTCCTACCGAAGAGGAGATCGAGGAAGCGATCGACGAGATGGACGCTCACGTCGGCGTGGAGATTGTAACGGGACTGACCCTGGTGGAAGATCTGCCTCAGGGAATGGCAGAGGAGGATGAGCGAATCATCTGGGAGAGCGACACTACGGGTTATCTTGGCGACTATCGTTACGCTCTCGCTCTTGGCAAAGACGCCGGTTCAAGGAAAGGTGGGACCTGAGAACGGTCGCTGCTTCAGCCTGCGACTTCCACGACCCGTCGGGCGGCGCATCTCGGCGCGGGAGCAAGGGGTTGGCCGACGGCTCAATCTAGGAGATCTCCTACATCCACGCCGAGGGCTATGCCGCCGGCGAGATGAAGCACGGGCCGATCGCGCTCATCGACGACAACGTGCCGGTCATCGTCGTGGCGCCTTCCGACGAGCTGTTCGAGAAGACCGCCAGTAACCTGCAGGAGGTGCGCGCGCGCGGCGGGCGGGTGATCTTCTTCTCCGACCGCGCCGGCGTCGCGCGCCTGGGCGATGCCGCCCAGCACGCGATCGAGCTGCCGACGGTCGATCCCTTCGTGGCGCCGATCCTCTACGCGATCCCGGTCCAGCTGCTCGCCTATCACGCCGCCGTCGCCAAGGGCACCGACGTCGACCAGCCCCGCAACCTCGCCAAGAGCGTCACGGTGGAGTAGGCGCCGCGCGGCGCAGCGACACGGTCTCCCAGACCGCGGTCACGATCAGGATGGCGATCGCGCCCGCTGCGATCGCCATGGCCGGCATGCCGGCCAGGAACGGCGCGGCGAGGACGAAGAGCGCCAGCCCGACCAGGTGCGACAGCGGCCAGCGCCCGGCGATCGCGCGCTTGAACAGCAGGTTGCCGAGCAGGAAGACCAGCGGCCCGCCGAGCATCACCGCGACGTCGAACAGCGGCTCGCGCGCCTCGGGATGCGACAGCAGCAGCTCGTTGGCGACCGCGGTCAGGATGATGCCGCCGACCATCGGCAGGTGGAGATAGGTGTAGGCCAGGCGCGCGAGGCGCCCGGGATCGCTCGATTCGGCGATCCGCTCCGAGCCGCGCTCGGCCGCGGTGTCGAAATAGATCCACCACATGGCGATCCCGCCCAGCAGGGCGATGCCGAAGGCGGCGGCGGCGGTCGCGTCCCATTCCAGCTCGGCGAAGGTCGCACCGGTCACCAGCAGGGATTCGCCCAGCGCGATGATGATGAAGAGCGAGCAGCGCTCGGCGAGATGCCCGCCCTCCACGTCCCAATCCGCCGTGGTCGAGCGCCCCAGGCCGGGCACGAAGAAGCCGGCGGACGGACCGGCATATTCGATCGCCAGCGCGACGATCCAGAACGGGAGCCGCGCCTCGGGCTCCGCGATTCCGCCGGCGATCCACAGGACGCCGCTCGCGACCAGCCACAGCGTGATGCGCTGGAAGTTGCGGAGGTTCCCGCCCTCGGTCCCGCGCAAGGCCCAGAGCATGAAGAGCGAGCGCCCCACCTGGATGCCGGCGAAGGCCAGCGCGAAGCTCGGGCCCCGCCCCTCGAACGCCTCGGGGATCGAGGCCGAGAGGACGAGGCCGGCCAGCATCAGGACCAGCAGCAGGATGCGGACGGCGATCCGTTCCGGGTCCAGCCAGTTGGTGACCCAGGAGGTGTAGATCCAGGCCCACCAGACGCCCAGGAACAGGATGAGCACGTGGAGCGCGCCCATGCCCGTCAGGTTGTGGAGAAAGGAATGGGAGAGCTGCGTCACCGCGAAGACGAAGACCAGGTCGAAGAACAGCTCGATATTGGTGACGCGCGCATGCGCATGCGCGCCGCGGCTGCGCAACAGGCTCGTCCTCGGCCCTGCCATGTCGAATCCCCTTGCCGGAAAACCCCGCTATAGTATCACGCAGACGACCGGAACAGGCCAGCCGAAGCCCGCATGGAAGCCATCGCCACCACGCCGATCGCGCGCGACCGGCTCCGCGACTGGAGCCGCCGGGACGACGCGCCCGGCCTCCGGCATGCCGCCGGCCATCTCGCGCTGCTGGCCGCGACCGCCGCGCTGGTCTGGGCGGCGCGCGGCACGCCGCTGGTCTGGCCGGCGATGCTGGTCCACGGCGTGGCGCTGGTCTTCCTGTTCGCGCCGCTCCATGAATGCATCCACCGCACCGCGTTCAGCAGCCGCGCCTATAACGACGCCTTCGGCTTCGTGGCGGGACTCCTGCTGCTGTTGCCGCAGGAATATTTCCGCGCCTTCCATTTCGCCCATCACCGCTTCACCCAGGATCCCGCGCGCGATCCCGAGCTCGCCAGCCCGAAGCCGCGCAGCTTCCGGCAATGGCTGTGGCAGGCGAGCGGCCTGCCCTACTGGATCGCGGAGATCCGCGGCATCCTCGGCCATGCCCTCGGGCATCTGCCCGAGACGTTCTACACCAACGACCGCCAGGGCCGTGCCGTGATCCTGGAGGCGCGCCTCGCGCTCGGCCTCTATGCCGCGGTCGCCGTCGTCTCGGTCTGGGCGCGCAGCGACGCGGCGCTGGTCTACTGGATCGTGCCCGCCTTGCTCGGCCAGCCGGCATTGCGGCTCTATCTGATGGCGGAGCATACGCTGTGCCCGCTCTCGGACGACATGCTGGAGAACACGCGCACCACCTATACCAGCGGCCTCGTCCGCTTCCTCGCCTGGAACATGCCGTATCACGCCGAGCACCACGCCTTTCCCGCCGTGCCGTTCCACCGGCTGCCCGAGGTCAACCGGGCGATCGGCGCCCGGCTGAAATCGACCGCGCCCGGCTATCTCGCCGTGCAGCGGGACATCCTCAACTCCTATGCCCGTGCCTCATGAAATTCCTCCCGATTGCCGGCGCTCTCCTCGCGCTCTCGTTCAGCATCGCTTTCGCCCGGGCCGACGATCTTCAGGCGAAGATCATGGCGCTCGGCGGCAAGGATTGCAGGGACAGCAACCTCACCTGCGTCGATATCGAGGTGCCGGTCGATCACGCGCATCCGGACCCGGGCAGGCATCTCACCCTGCACCTCGCGGTGCATTTCGCCGAGGAGGAGAGCAAGGGGATCATGTTCTACGCCGTGGGCGGCCCCGGCGGCGCCGGCACCGCCCTGGCGCAGAGCTATCTCGACTCCTTCGACGAGCGCTTGAGCAAGGAGCTCGACGTCGTCTTCTTCGACCAGCGCGGCGTCGGCGCGAAGAGCGGCGTCGATTGCCCGAAGGCGGCCGTCGCCTTCGACTCCGAGCCGATCACGCTGCAGCAGCCCGAGCAGGCGGTCGCCGCGGCGAAGGCCTTCGTCGATTCCTGCGTCCGGGAGATGTCGCCCAAGGAGCTGCTGCCTTATCTCGGCACCAGCCAGGCGATCCAGGACCTCGAGGAATTCCGCCAGGCGATCGGCGCGCCCAAGGTGTGGTTCTACGGCGAGAGCTACGGCACGCAGTTCGCCCAGGAATATGCCGCGCGCTATCCCGATGCGCTCGACGGCGTGATCCTCGACGGCGTCGTCGATCTCACCCGCACCGCCGAATCCTACTATACCGAGGACACGCGCACCGCCGAGCGCATCCTCGGCAGGCTGCTCGACGCCTGCGATGCCGAGGCGCATTGCCGCGCCGACATGGGCGCTTCGGCGGCCTCGGTCTATGACGGGCTCGCGGCGCGGCTCCATCAGGCGCCGGTGACGGTCGACTACCCGCTGGGCTCGGGCGGCTTCGCGCAGCGGCCGATGAACGCCGCGATCCTGGAGGACGAGGCCTTCTACGCGCTCTACGGGCCGGAAAGCCGCGCCGAGTTCCTGCGCGCGCTGGCGGCATCGACCCGCGGCAACCTGGTGCCGCTGCTCGGCCTCGGCTATCAGGATATCGGCGTCGATCCCAACACCCTGGCGCCGGCGCCCGATCCGACGTTTTACGGCGGCGCCTATTACGCCATCACCTGCCCGGACTATGACGATGCCGGCCACGACCCCGCGGCGCAGGCGAAGGCCATCCTCGACCAGGCGAACGCCTTCGCGCCGAAGGCCCCGCGCTTCCAGCGGAACCTCTATGCCGAGCGGCTGGTCTGCGCCTTCTGGCCGGTCAAGGGCGCCGGCGACCCGCCGCCGGCCTTCAAGGGCGGCGACTACCCGACGATCGTCCTCAATTCCGACACCGATCCCGCGACGCCGATCTCCAACGGCTATGCGGTGTTCGACCGGATCCCCAACGCCTACATGGTGACGATGGAGGGCGGCCCGCATGTGATCTGGGGCCGGGGCAACGACTGCCCCGACAAGATCGTCTTCGGCCTGATGCTCGACGGGCGCAAGCCGGAGAAGCGCGAGCAGGTCTGCAGGCAGGATTTCCTCGGCGCCTATGCGCCGCTGGCCGCGGCGGCGGATGCGCAGACGCCGCTGTCGCTGGGCGAGGCGGTCGAGACCGAGATCGCGCAATCGCCGCAGCTCGCCGACTGGGACGGCTATGACACGATCGAGATCGGCTGCGACTACGGCGGCGCGCTGACGGCGAACGCGGCGGAGTCCGGCACCGAATACGCGTTCAAGGATTGCGGCTGGATTCCGGGCGTGAAGATCAGCGGCGACGGCATCGACATCGATGCCGGCGACGGCTCGAAGCCCGACGGCCTGACCCTGCGCCTCGAGGTCAGCGGCGCGCACCAGGGCCGCGTCACCTACCGGCACGACAAGACGACGGATGCGATGAGCGTGGCCGGCAGCTATGACGGCAAGGACGTCGCCCCGCCGCGGCCGATGCCTTGATCAGACGCCGACGCAGGGGCTGAGGCCGCCGATCGGCAGGTTGGCGGTGTTGCCGTGGTCGATCTTGGTGCTGAAGGAGGCGAGATAGGCGCTGCCGTCGTCGGAGACGCCGACGAACTGCACGCTGCCGTCGGGACGCACGAACAGGTAGAAGCAGTTCGGCGCGTTGTTGCGGTAGTTGGGATAGGCGTAGCAGACCTGGTCGTCCTGCTCCCACCACTTGCCGGGATAGGTGCAGCCCTTCTCCCAATACGCGGTGCGGCCGTCGGGCAGGTGGTATTCGATCCAGTCCTCGCCGTCGTAATAGCGGCCGTAGATGGTCATGTCGTCGAGCTTGGCCTTGATCGCGGCGGGATCGGTCACCGCGACCGCGTCGGGGGCGAGGTCGGAGGGGAGGCTGTTCGGCGCCGCGATCTTGGGCTCGGAATCGGCCAAGGCGAGGGTGGGGGCGAAAAGCTGGGCGAGGATCGCCAGCGCGACCGAGAGCGCCGCAGCGCGGCGGAACAACGCGGGGAAGGACAAGGGCGCGAGCCTCGGAAGACGTTCACTATCTCCTTGAATCTATTGACCCGCGGGCCGGGTGGGTCAAGGCAGGACTTCGGCCCTCGCGAAAATGCCACATTCGAAAATCGTTGACAGGAATTGCTCAAGATACGAAATATATGCGGTAAATTCGACAATATGCCGAACAAAATTCGGAATTTGGGCGAAAATATGCTGGATGATACGGATCGGGCGCTGCTGGCCCGGCTGCAGCAGGACGGGGTGACGCCCTATGCCGAGCTCGGCGGCGCGGTCGGGCTTTCGGCCTCGGCGGTCAACGACCGGCTGAAGCGGCTGAGGTCCCGGCGCATCCTGCGCCGGATCGTGGCCGAGGTCGACCCCGCGGCCTTGGGCCGGGAGTTCCTGGTCTTCCTGCTGGTCGAGATCGGCGACATGCGCCGGGAGCAGGAGTTCCGCGCGCGCATGGCCGCGCGGCCGGAAGTGCTGGAGTGTCATCACATCGCCGGCGACTATTCGTATCTCTTGAAGCTGCGTTTCGCCGGGCCCGGGCATTTCGAGCGGTTCTTGTCGGAGCAGGTGAAGACGATCGGCGGCATCCAGCGCACCCATTCGGTCATCGCGCTGTCGACGGTCAAGGAGACGCAGGCGATCGACACCGCGGTCGTGGATGTCGGGACCGTCGCCAACGACCTCGCGCGGGGCGCTTGAAGGATGGGAATGCTCGAGGCGTTGATCGCGCATGTCTGGCTGGTGGTGAAGGGCGCCGGCATCGGCTTCGCCGTCGCGGCGCCGGTCGGGCCGATCGGCATGCTCTGCATCCGCACCACCCTGGAGCGGGGAAGGGTTGCGGGCTTCGGCGCGGGCCTCGGCGCCGCCCTGGCCGATGCGATCTTCGGCGCGGTCGGCGTGCTGGGCGTCACCGCGATCAGCGACGTGATCAATGCCGAGCGCTTCTGGCTGGAGCTGTTCGGCGGCCTGTTCGTGGTCGGCTTCGGCATCCATCTGGGGCTGAAGAAGCCGGTCATCTCCAACGGCGAGGAGGAGATCCCGGTCAGCGTCTGGGCCGACTTCCTGAAGACCTTCCTGCTGACCCTGGCCAATCCCTCGACCATCCTGACCTTCATGGCGATCTTCGCCGGCGTCCCGGGCGCGGCGCAGCCGGAGCTGGCCTTGGCCTGGGTGATCATCCTCGGCGTGTTCCTGGGCTCGGCCGGGTGGTGGCTGTGCCTGACCACCGGCGTCGGCATCATCCGGCACAAGATCTCCGACCGGGCGCTCCACTGGATGAACTGGTCGGCGGGCCTGCTGCTGGTCTGTTTCGGGGTCTACACGCTGGGCCATCTGGTCTTGCAATGGCCCACCTGATCCGCGATAGTCGCCGCGATTTTCCCCAGGTTATCCGCGAATTTCCGCGAAAATATTGAGCTTTTAGCCATGTCCCTCGACCCCAAGCAGGTGAAGCACATCGCCAACCTGGCGCGCATCAAGGTGCCGGATTCCGACCTTGCCGGCCTCGCCGGCGAGCTCAACGGCATCATGACCTGGATCGAGCAATTGAACGAGGTGAAGGTCGATGGCGTCGAGCCGATGGCGGGCGTGCTGTCGCGCGACCTGCCGCGGCGCAAGGACGTGGTCGATGACGGCGGCGATCCGGAGAAGGTGCTGAAGAACGCGCCCGACCGCGCGCACGGATTCTTTGTCGTGCCGAAGGTGGTCGAATAATGGCCGAGCTCAACCACAACACCATCGCCGGCGCGCTCGAGGGTCTCGCCAAGAAGCAGTTCTCGGCGCGCGAGCTGGCGGGCGCCCATATCCTGCAGATGGCGAAGCATCGGGATCTCAATGCCTATGTGACCGAGACGCCGGAGAAGGCGCTCGCCATGGCGGAAGCGTCCGACGCGCGGCGGACGCGGGGTGAGGTCGGGCTGCTGGAAGGCATCCCGCTCGGCATCAAGGACCTGTTCTGCACCGAGGGCGTCCTGACCACCGCGGGCTCGCACATCCTCGACGGCTTCAAGCCGACCTATGAATCGACCGTGACTTCCAATCTCTGGAAGGCGGGAGCCGTCATGCTGGGCAAGCTCAACATGGACGAGTTCGCCATGGGCTCCAGCAACGGCACGTCCTATCACGGCCCGGTCACCAATCCCTGGCGGCGGCGCGGCGACAACACGCGCCTGGTGCCGGGCGGCTCGTCGGGCGGCTCGGCGGCGGCGGTCGCCGCGCGCATGGCGCTCGCGGCGACCGGCACGGATACCGGCGGCTCGATCCGCCAGCCAGCGGCCTTCACCGGCATCGTCGGGCTGAAGCCGACTTATGGCCGCTGCTCGCGCTGGGGCATCGTTGCCTTCGCCTCGTCGCTCGACCAGGCGGGGCCGATGTGCCGCAGCGTCGAGGATTGCGCGATCATGCTGGGCGCGATGGCCGGGCACGACCCGAAGGATTCGACCTCGGTCGACATCGCCGTGCCGGATTTCCGCAAGGCGGTCGAAGGCGGCGTGAAGGGCTTGAAGGTCGGCATCCCGAAGGAATACCGCCTGGACGGCCTCGCGCCCGAGATCGCCAGGCTCTGGGACCAGGGTGCGGCCTGGCTGAAGGAGCAGGGCGCGGAGATCCGGGAGATCTCGCTGCCCCACACCAAGTACGCGCTGCCGGCCTATTACATCATCGCGCCGGCGGAGGCGTCGTCGAACCTCGCGCGCTATGACGGCGTGCGCTTCGGCCTGCGCGTGCCGGGCGAGAGTCTCGACGACATGTACGAGAAGACCCGCGCCGAGGGCTTCGGCAAGGAAGTGAAGCGCCGCATCATGATCGGCACCTATGTGCTGTCGCACGGCTACTACGATGCCTATTACGTGCGGGCGCAGAAGATCCGCGCGCTGATCCTCAAGGACTTCACCGACGCCTTCAAGGACGTCGATGTGGTGCTCACCCCCTCGACGCCGACCGCGGCCTTCGGCCTCGAGGAGAAGTCGGACGATCCGGTGGCGATGTACCTGAACGACGTCTTCACGGTGACCGTGAACCTCGCCGGCCTGCCGGGCATCTCGGTGCCGGCCGGCGTCGACGGCCGCGGCCTGCCGCTGGGGCTGCAGCTGATCGGCCGCGCCTTCGACGAGGAGACGGTGCTGAAGGCCGGCCGCGCGCTCGAGCGCGCCGCGTCCTTCACGCTGGCGCCGGAAGGATATTGAGTGAATATGGGCAGACCCGTCGACCCCTCATCCCGCCTTCTCCCTCAAGGGGAGAAGGAGACCTATTCGCCGCTGCCGCGGCAAGCTCGATAGCGGGTTGCACACCGTTCCCCTCTCCCCTCTGAGGGAGAGGGTTACGAAGCCTTGGCGAGCATCGCGAGCCTAGGCGGAGTTGGGTGAGGGGTCGAAGAAAGAATCGGACTGCGAAGGACACGACCGAGATGTCGAGCATTGACGAAAAGAACCTGATCGACGGCAGGACCGGCAAGTGGGAGGTCATTCTCGGCCTCGAAGTCCATGCCCAGGTGATCTCGAACTCCAAGCTGTTCTCCGGCGCCGCCACGAAGTTCGGCGCCGAGCCGAACACCCAGGTCAGCCTGGTCGATGCCGGCTTTCCCGGCATGCTGCCCGTCATCAACGAATACTGCATCGAGCAGGCGGTGAAGACCGGCCTCGGCCTCAATGCCCAGATCAACCTCAAATCGGTGTTCGACCGGAAGAACTATTTCTACGCCGATCTGCCGCAGGGCTATCAGATCAGCCAGTTCACCCAGCCGATCGTCGGCAAGGGCACGATCATCCTCGACCTGCCGGAGGGCCGGCGGCGCGAGGTCGGCATCACCCGCCTGCACCTCGAGCAGGACGCGGGCAAGAGCCTGCACGACCAGCACCCGACCAAGACCTATGTCGACCTCAACCGCTCGGGCGTCGCGCTGATGGAGATCGTGTCGGAGCCCGACATGCGCAGCTCGGAGGAGGCGGCGGCGTACTTGAGGAAGCTGCGCTCGATCCTGCGCTATCTCGGCACCTGCGACGGCAACATGGACGAAGGCTCCATGCGCTGCGACGTCAACGTCTCGGTCAGGAAGCCCGGCGGCGAATTGGGCACGCGCTGCGAGATCAAGAACGTGAACTCGATCCGCTTCGTGGCGGCGGCGATCGAATACGAGGCGCGGCGCCAGATCGAGGTGATCGAGGAGGGCGGCGCGATCGTCCAGGAGACGCGGCTCTGGGACACCAACAAGGGCGTCACGCGCTCGATGCGCTCGAAGGAGCATGCGCATGACTACCGCTACTTCCCGGATCCCGACCTGCTGCCGCTGACGCTCGACGCCGGCTGGGTGGCGAAGCTGAAGGCCGGCCTGCCGGAGCTGCCCGATCCCAAGCGCGCGCGCTTCACCAGCGAGTTCGGCCTCTCGGATTACGACGCCGGCGTGCTGGTCGCGGAGAAGGAGACCGCGGACTACTACGAGCAGGCGGCGAAAGGCCGCGACGCGAAGCTCACCGCCAACTGGCTGATCACCGAGCTGTTCGGCGTGCTGAACAAGTCCGGCAAGTCGATCGACGAAAGCCCGATCTCGGCCCGGCATCTGGGCGAGCTCGTGGGCCTGATCCAGGACAACACGATCTCCGGCCGCATCGCCAAGGACGTCTTCGCCGAGATGTTCGAGAGCGGCAAGGCCCCGGCTGCGATCGTCGCGGAGAAGGGCCTGAAGCAGGTCACCGATACCGGCGCCATCGACCAGGCGATCGACGACATCCTGGCCAGGAACGCCGACAAGGTCGCCGAGTACAAGTCGGGCAAGGACAAGCTGTTCGGCTTCTTCGTCGGCCAGGTGATGAAGGCGACCGGCGGCAAGGTGAACCCGGCGATGCTCAACGAGCGCCTGAAGGCCAAGCTCAGCGGCTAGTTGAACGCCGCCGCTTCCCCTTTATCGTCATGGTACCCCGCGGACGAATGTCCGGATTCGCGGACTGCGGATCCTCCGCCTTCGCGGAGGATGACGAAGAGTTGGAGCGCGGGACCAACAACTACCACCCCGTCGGATAGTATCCATTGCGCGCCGGTCGCGGCTTGGTGCGCTTCAGGTGCTGCGCATTGAGCGACGGCTGGAGCTTGAGGATCAGGTCCTGCTCTTCCCTGCGCCGTGCGGTCAACCCGCCGGCGTTCAGATTGACCAGCACATGGCTGCAGCCGAGTTTCGCCGCCGCCTGCCATTGGCTGTGCGTCGCCATGCGGCTTCTGAGGTTCGCGGTCTCGCCGATATAGGCAAGCTGCCATTGGCTTGCCTCATCCACCAAACCGAAAGCGTAATTCGCCGGATCGGCGCGCCATCGCGTGCCCCAGGCATACGGTGTGTAGAAGTACGCGCGCCCCGAGGCGCCGATGAGCAGCGTGCCATTCATTCTGTTTTGCCGGTTTGTCGGAGCTCCTGGAAACAGCCTGCCTCATTTTGAGCTTGTTGAGCTTGCAAATGTAGAACAAAAGTGGTACATTGCAAGCGATCATAGCGGACCCGTAAGAGCTCCCGCGGACACGATCCGGAGATGTTTCATCTCAATCCTGCCGAATGGACGATCGTCGGCGCTGCGACTGCAGCCGCGCTCGCAACTGGCATCCGCGCTGGGCGGCGCGATGCGCGAAGGGTGGTTTCGACCTTTCACGAGGTCATCAACCTCGATCCGGAAACGCGCAGCGAGCGGTTCGTAGCGGAGGGCACCGTTCCCGTCCTGTCGGCGTGCGGTCTCGTAATCACGGCTTTGCACTACGCTTTCGGCAGACCGAGCGCAGTCCCCTTCGGCGAAGTACTGCTCTTCGGTTTGTGGCTCTGGTCGGTGCGCGGCGTCACGGCCTATGCAACCTCGCTTCTTCTCCTGCAATTCGGCGCACGGCCGCCTGAAATCCCGGGCGAATCCCGCAACGATGGAGAACGGAGTGGACTATGAGCATGACATCTACGGAGCTCCGATCGACCCAACCGTAAACCGAAGCTTGCCACTCTCGGCTCGGCGGCCGACGTGTTGTTGGATCCTGCATCCGCGATTGGCTTCGGGCGACTGGAGAATGAGCTGGCAGACCAACTGACCGCAAAGGCCAAGGTCATACGGGATGCTGCCGGGTTGATGGGCGTATCCGAACGCACGATGAATGCCGCGGTGACTCTGCGCATGACCGCGGACAAGTGGCGAAAGGACGTCGGCGAGCAAAGCTATCGCGCGCGGACTGAGTATGCTGGGCGATTGGCCCGTGGCGAGATTCCGGAGCCGAAGACCGGGCGTTCTCGGAACCGCGAACGCCAATAGAAGAGGCTAAGTATCAAGCCGGCGCGGGCACGTCCTCCGGCACAGCCTCCCGCACCCGCGCCGCGAAGTCCGCCGCTATCGGATCATGCGCTGCCGGCACATATCCCGCGCTGCAATTGACATGCAGCGCGCCGCCGAAACGCATGCCGAGATAGGCGAAGGTTTCGCGGAAGGCACCCATGAACTCCGGCGACGGCTCGTCGCCGGCCGAGGTGCAGACGACGTAGCCGGTCTTGCCGCGCAAGCGGCGGCCTTCGGGCAGCAACTCCGGCAAGTCCAGGAAATCCGAGATCCGGTCGAGGAAGACCTTCATCGCCGGGGCGACCGAATACCAATAGATCGGCGAGGCGAAGACGATCCGGTCATGCGCCAGCACGCGCCGCATCAGCGGCTCGAAATCGTCGTCCCGGTTGCGGTGGTCGTAGTCGTAGGGCGCCATGCGCAGGGCCGCGAGATCGACGACCTCGATCCCGAGCTCGGCCGCAATACGGTCCATGAGCCGTCCGGTATTGCCATGGCGGCGGGCGCTGGCGAAGAGGGCGATCGTGCTGGGCATCCGGGCGATCCTGGGACCTGCTTGATTCCAATCGGCCGCGAGCCTAGAACCTCAACTGCACTTGAGGTCAAGCGCCATGGCCATCACCGGCAAGTCCGATCGGCCGCTCTCGGTCGGCGAGGTGGCGGCGCGCAGCGGCGTCGCGGTCTCGACCATCCACTTCTACGAGGCGAAGGGTCTGATCAGGGGTTGGCGGAGCACCGGCAACCAGCGCCGCTACGGCCGCGACGTGCTCCGGCGTGTCGCCGTCATCAAGGTGGCGCAGCGCCTGGGCCTGCCGCTCGCCACCATCAAGCGCGCGATCGACTCCCTGCCGGGTGGCCGGACTCCCACGGCCAAGGACTGGCAGCGCCTTTCGGCCGAATGGCGCCGGGAGCTCGACCGCCGCATCGCCCTGCTGCAGAAGCTGCGCGGCGAGCTCGACGGCTGCATCGGCTGCGGTTGCCTGTCGCTGAAAGCATGCAGGCTGCGCAATCCTGACGACGCGATGGCGGAGCAGGGGACGGGGCCGCAGCTCCTGGAGGATGCGGCGCGCTGAAAGCCGGCAACCCCGACAGGACCCCGACGGAATCGCGAATCGCGACGATCGGCCGATGCGATTAGGTCTGGAACCTCAAAGGCTTGGAGTGATTTTGCAGCCGGAGGCCGTCAGGGTTCGTCGCCTCCCGGGCAGGAGGGTCGCTACAAACGCAATTCTATCGCCCGCGCCGTCGCTCTAAGGTCCCCGCTGCGGCACCCCCACGGAGCACCCCATGCAGAACCGCAAGCTCGGCAGTCTCGAAGTCTCGGCCATCGGCCTCGGCTGCATGGGGCTCAGCCACGCCTATGGGACGGCGCTCGACAAGACCGCGGGGATCGCGCTGATCCGCGGCGCGGTCGAGCGCGGCGTCACCTTCTTCGACACCGCCGAGGTCTACGGTCCCTTCGCCAACGAGGAGCTGGTCGGCGAGGCGCTGGCGCCGTTCCGCCACGCGGTCGCGATCGCGACCAAGTTCGGCTTCGCCTTCGACCCCAAGACCCACAAGCAGACCGGGCGGAACAGCCGGCCCGAGCACATCCGTACGGTGGTGGAGGCGTCGCTCAAGCGGCTGCAGACCGACTATATCGACCTGCTCTACCAGCACCGGCTCGATCCCGACGTGCCGGTCGAGGACGTGGCCGGCACGGTCAGGGACCTGATCAAGGCCGGCAAGGTCAAGCATTTCGGCCTCTCCGAGGTGGGCGCCAGGACCCTGCGCCGCGCCCATGCGGTGCAGCCGGTCGCGGCGCTGCAGAGCGAGTATTCGCTGTGGTGGCGCGAGCCGGAGGAATCCGTGTTCCCGACCCTGCAGGAATTGGGCATCGGCTTCGTGCCGTTCAGCCCGCTGGGCCGCGGCTTCCTGGTCGGCGGCATCGACGCCACCACCAAGTTCACCGAGGGCGATTTCCGCAACACCCTGCCGCGCTTCTCCGAGGAATCGCGCCGGGCCAACCAGGGCCTGGCCGACAAGGTCGCGGAGATCGCGCGGGCGAAGCAGGTGACGCCGGCGCAGATCGCGCTGGCCTGGATCCTGGCGCAGAAGCCGTGGATCGTGCCGATCCCGGGCACGACCAAGCTCCACCGCCTGGAGGAGAATATCGGCGCCGCCGCCGTCTCGCTCTCGGCCGCCGATCTGCGCGATCTGGAGCAGGCGATTGCGGCGATCCCGGTGCACGGCAACCGCTACGCCGAGGCGGCGCAGAGGATGATCGACCGCTAGATGTGGAGCCTCGGCGCTAGGGTGCCGGCACCCGCCGCGCTCCACGTCGCCGCGCCGCTGGGTTGGAGCGGCGCCCTCGCCTTCGCGTGCCGACACGGTCGCGCCGAAACCGGAAATGTGCTATAAGCCTTCTCGGTTGCTGACGGCCGACCGGAGCCGTGCGGCGGACGTTTTCCAAACGGCCCAAACGGCGTCATGCCAAGGCTTGGCCTTGGCAGCCGCGGATTGCACGGTTCCAGCTTGTACCGGGCTTTTACCGAACGAAAAATCGCTCGAACCCCTGCCAATGGCCGTTACGCCCGCATCTTCAGGCATTTAGCGCGATTTGACGCGCTCCGGAATCGGCCGCCGGCGTAAAAGCAGGCGTCGCATCAGAGATTGTACCGCGTGATCACCATCGCGCGGCTGGGCTGGTTGGAATGACGGCTTTCGATCCGGCGGTGGTGGTGCAGGATGGCGCGCAGGGCGTCGCGCGCGTCGGCCGCGAGATCGTGGTCGATGATCGCGTCGATGCGGCCGGATTCCAGCAGCGCGCGGTTCTCGGCGTCGAGGTCGTGGCCGACATAGGCCAGGACCGGGCGCTTGGCGTCGTCGAAGGCCTCGACGATGCCGCGGTTGCCGCCGCCCATGCTGTAGACGCCGACGATGTCGCGCCGCTCCTTGAGGCAGGCGGCGACCCGGCGGCGGGTCTCGCGGTCGAGCCCGTAGCTGCCGCTGACCTCGACCACCGCGAGCTTCGGGAAGCGCTCGCGCAGCAGCGCGCGGAAGCCGGTCTCGCGCTCCTCCTCGCCCTGGAAGTTGTGGCTGCCGATATGGGCGATGATCGCGCCCTTTCGATCGCCCAGGAACCGGCCGAGCAGGAAGGCGGCGGTGCGGCCCGCCGCGCGGTTGTCCATGCCGACATAGGCCAGGCGCCGGGAGCGCGGCAGGTCGGTCACCAGCGTCACGACCGGCACGCCCTGCGCGGTCACGCGGTCGACGGCTTCGGCGATCAGGGGCTCGTCGGACGCCTTGAGGATGATGCCGCCCGGCCGGTCGGCGGCGCGGGCCTCGATCCGACGGACCAGCTCGGCGGTGCCGATGTCCTCGAAGAGGTGGAAGCGCGCGGAGATGCGGAAGGGATCGAGATCGGCCATGGCGCGCTCCACGGCGGCCTGGACGAGGGCGGTGAAGCGCGACGGCGAATGCATGATGACGTCGACGTAGAGATTCCAGCCGATCGCCAGCGAGGCGGCGGCGCGCCGGTCGAGCTCGGCGATCGCGCGCTCGACCCGAAGGCGCGTCTGGTGATGCACGCCCGGGCGCCCGTTCAGCACGCGGTCGACCGTCGCCGTGCTGATCCCGGCCTGGGCCGCGATCTGCTTGATGGTGAAGCGCTGGGCCATCCTTCCCGCTGATGCTTTTTTGATGCGATCCTGATCTATTCCTGATGCGGGCCGGGTGTCAAACTCGCCTGCGAATAAGAAGTCTTCGCGGGAGAGATGCCATGGACGGCCGAGCGGAATCCAAGAGGGCGACGTCGCCCGACGGCACGGTGCCGAGCGCGGACCAGCTTCACGCCTGGATCGACGAGCTGCTGCACGGCAAGGGCTATTTCACGCTGCCCCAGGTCTTCACGCCGGCCGAGATCGCCGAGGCGCGGGCGATCATCATGGACGAATCCGACCGCGGGGCGGAGAAGGTCACGCATTTCCAGGGGCACAACAAGGACAAGCTGCACCTGCAGCGCCGGGTGTGGAACCTGCTCAACAAGGGCGACATCTTCACCACCATGCTGAAGCGCGAGCCGGTGGTCTCGATCGTGAAGGCCTTCCTCGGCGACGAGTTCATCCTGGGCTCGATCGCCGCGAACCGGCTGCTGCCCGGCGGGCCGGGCCAGGAGCTGCACATCGACTACCCGTACTGGGACCTCTACAAGCGCTCGAGCTTCCCGACCAACATCAACCCCTCCTTCCCGATGAACCTGCAGGCGACCATCCTGCTCGACGACTTCACCGCGGAGAACGGGGCGACCGCGATCGTGCCGCATACGCAGAAGCTCGGCCGCTATCCCGACGAGCCGGCGAAGCTGCCGCCGGAGACCGAGCGCATGACCGGCAAGGCGGGCGACGTCGCGGTCTTCTACGGGCTCTGCTGGCATTGCGCGATGCCGAACAACAGCGATGCCGACCGCACCGGCCTCCTGATCGAGTACCTGCCGAAATTCGTGAAGCCGCTGGAGGATCAGATCGCCGGGGTGCGCAAGGAGGTGATCGAGAAGGGCGGCGACTTCATCCGCCAATTGGTCGGCCTCGCCTATCCCTACCCGCAGGTGCTGGACAAGGCCGCCGGCGGAAACCAGGAAGGCTACTTCTCGCAGCAGAGCTGACGGTGGTTCCGCTTTTACTTCGTCATCCTCCGCGAAGGCGGAGGATCCACGAGTTTGCATCCGTCGCACGATAGGAACTCATGGATGGTACGCCTTCGCGTACCATGACGAGACCCGAAGAACCGGAGAGCAGTATGCGCAACGCGGAGACACGCGCCGTCATCACCGGCGGCAGCCAGGGGCTCGGCTTCGCCGTGGCGAAACGGCTGGCGGCGGAGGGGGCGAAGAGCATCGTCATCAGCGGGCGCAATGTCGAGAAGGGCGAGGCGGCGGCGCGGGCGCTGCAGGAGCTCGGCGCCGACTGCCTGTTCGTGCGCGCCGACATGAGCGACGCCGAGGACTGCAAGCGACTGATCGCCACCGCGCTCGAAGAGTTCGGTACGGTCAATGCGCTGGTCAATTCCGCTGCGGAGACCAGCCGCGGCACCCTGCTCGATACCAGCCTCGAGACCTGGCAGAAGCATTTCGACACCAATGCCCGCGGGCCCTTCCTCACGATGCAGGGCGTCGTGAGGCACCTGGTGGAGACCGGCAAGCCCGGCAGCATCGTCAACATCCTCTCGATGGTGATCTATGTCGGGCAATCGTATCTGACGCCCTATTCGGCCTCGAAGGCGGCGCTCGCCAATCTCACCCGGAACACGGCGAATGCGTTCGCCGCGAAGCGCATCCGCTGCAACGGCATCTGCGTCGGCTGGATGGACACGCCGCAGGAGGACGAGATCCAGCGCCGGTTCCATGATCGCCCGGTCGGCTGGCTGCAGGAGATCGAGGCGCAACAGCCGATGGGGCAATTGGTGAAGCCCGATCAGCTTGCCGGCCTCGTCGCCTACATGCTCAGCCCCGAATCCGGCGTCATGACCGGGGCGCTGGTCGATTACGACCAGAACGTCGCCGGGAAATACCCGGAATAGGCCGATTCCCTAGCATTTGAGGGACGCACATCCCGGTGGCGGAAATCCACGTTTCGGCCATGGCCGAAGGGTGGAAGCGTGACTTCGCCGGGCCCGAAGCCTATCTTCCGGCCATGAATCTGATGCTGCCCAAGGTCATTCCTTCCGGCGTCTCCATGGCGGAGATCGGCGCGCTGGTCGGCGATCCCGCGCGGGCCAACATGCTGACCGCGCTGATGAACGGCGAGAGCCTGACCGCCAGCGATCTCGCCTGGCATGCCGGCGTCACGCCGCAGACCGCCAGCGGCCATCTCGCGCGCATGACCGAGGCCGAGCTGATCCGCGTGACCGCGTCGGGCCGGCACCGCTATTACAGGCTCGCCTCGCCGCGGGTGGCGCAGATGCTGGAATCGATCTTCCTGGTCGCGTCGGACCGTACGATGCCGCGCCGGCGCATACCCTCCTATGTCGATACGCTGATGCGGGACGCGCGGACCTGCTACGACCACCTGGCGGGACGGCTCGGCGTTGCGGTCGCCGGCGCGCTGGTGGCGCGGCGCTGCGTCGAGCTCGAGGACGAGGCGGCGGTGCTGACGCGCCGCGGCCACCGCTTCTTCGAGGGGCTCGGCATCGACCTCGAATCGATCGGGCGCAAGCGCCGCTGCTTCTGCCGGGTCTGCGTCGATCTGACCGAGCGGCGGCCGCATCTGGCGGGCGCGGTCGGCGCCGCCTTCTGCGCCCATTGCTTCGATGCCGGATGGATCAGCCGGGTGAAGGACAGCCGCGGCGTCGCGGTGACCGCCAAGGGCTCGGCCGGGCTGTTGGAGGCGCTGGGCATCGACGTGCCGGCCACCGACCTGCGGCGGCGCGCCGCGTGACATCCCGGTTAAGAGACCGTTAGCGGGTCAGGCTTCATAGAGAGCGCATGGAACAGCTCACCGATCTCTGGCAGAAAATCGAACCGGCGCTGATCGATCCGGCCCGCTACTTCTATGACCACAACGAGCGGGTGTTCTGGGGCTATCTGCTCTCGTCGCTGGTGCTGGGCGTCGCGGTTCACTTCGTGCTCCACCGCCGCTATCCCGGCCTCGTGCCGAAGAGCGCTCTCGCCTATCTCTTTCCGAAGAGGATCTACCTGCACAAGTCGGCGATCGCCGACTACCAGTTCTTCCTGGTCGACCGCATCCTCTACGTCATCCTGTTCCCGGTGCTGGCGCTGCTGATCTCGCCCTTCGCCGACTGGATCACGGCGACCATGACCGACGAGCTCGGCGCGCCGGCGCGTCCCCTGGAAGCGGGCGGCGGCTGGATGCTGGCGGCGGTGACGCTGCTGCAGATCGCCTGGATCGACTTCATGCTCTATTACATCCACTACCTGTTCCATAAGGTCCCGGCGCTCTGGGAGTTCCACAAGGTGCACCACTCGGCCGAGGTGATGACGCCGATCACCGCCTATCGCGTGCATCCTTTCGAGCTGTTCGCGACCATGAACGCGACCGCGATCGGCACGGCGCTGCTGGTCGGCGTGCTCGCCTACTTCACCGGCGGCGAGCACCCCGAGGCGCGGATCCTGGGCATCAACGTGGTGCAGTTCGCCTTCTACCTGATCGGGTTCAACCTCCGGCACTCGCATGTGCCCCTCGGCTACGGGCCGGTCGTCAGTCAGGTCTTCGTCAGCCCGTGGATGCATCAAGTGCATCACAGCCGCGAGACCCGGCATTTCGACAAGAACATGGGCTTCATCTTCTCCTTCTGGGACCGGATGTTCGGCACGCTCTACGTGCCCAAGCAGGGCGAGACGTTCGAGCTCGGCCTTTCCGACGGCGAGCACGTGCGCTTCCACAGCCTGGGCGCGCTCTACTTCCGGCCGGTCGCCAACCTGCTGCGCCGCTGGGTGAAGCCGAAGCCGGCGAGGACCGCGTGAATTTCCCGCGTTTGCGGCGTCTGCTGATCGCCGCCGGCCTGTTCCTCCCCATGGCGCCGGCGCTGGCCGATCCGGGGCCGGCGACGGTCCGGATCGAGGACCTGACCTGGACCGAGGTCAAGGCGCGGATGGAGCAGGGTGCCGTCACCATCATCGTGCCGACCGGCGGGACCGAGCAGAACGGCCCCCACATGGTGATCGGCAAGCACAACGACATCATCCGGTACACGACCGCCGAGATCGCCCGGCGGCTCGGCAACACCCTGGTCGCCCCGGTCCTCGCCTATGTGCCCGAGGGGAGCTGGGATCCGCCGGAGGGGCACATGCGCTTCCCGGGCTCGATCAGCCTCCCCGACCCGGTCTATGAGAAGGTGCTGGAATCGACGGTGATGAGCTTCGCCGTCGAGGGGTTCAGGAACATCCTCTTCATCGGCGATTCCGGGCCGAACCAGCATCCCCAGGACGTGGTCGCCAGGAAGATGGACGCCGCGCTCCGGTCCAGGGGCGTGCATGTGTTCCAGATCGGGGATTACTACGCCAACAATGGCCAGGTGGAATGGCTTAAATCCCAAGGGTTTAGCGACAATGACATCGGCATCCACGCGGCCCTGATCGACACCGCCCAGTTGATGGCGATCCGGCCCGACGGGGTCCGGACCGGGCTGCTGGCAAGCTCCGCCGGCAATGCCGACGGCAGCAAGAACGGGGTCATCGGCGACCCGGCCAAGGCGACGGCGGCGATCGGGCAGAAGCTGCTCGAGCTCAAGATCGAGACGGCGGTTCGGGAAATCCGCAAGGATTTGGCTCCAGGTCCCTGATTCCAGGGCGAAAATCAGCATTGTCGCCGCCCGTCTTCCTGCGTAAGATGGTAAAGAACCGATCCGCCGAGCGGGGGAAGCGATGCGGGCAGTGTTGACGTTGGGCTTGATGAGCGCGGCTGCGGGCGCGCTGCTGGCCGGCTGCGCCGGGCGGCTGGCCAATCCCGAGCCGGTCGATTGGGCCTTCGACAAGTATTACACCTGCCAGGACATCCGCGCCGAGAAGGACCGGATCAACCAGGCCTTCATCGACCGCCATGTCGAGCAGGCCTCGATCCGCCAGCGCGACAACGACCTGATGTCCCGCACCATTCCGTTCCTGCCGCCGGGACTGGCGGCCGTCGACGAGACGCGCATGAGTTCCAGCGCCAAGACGCCCCAGGAGGTCGAGATCGACGCCTTGAAGGCGCGCGACGCGCATCTCGACCAGATGGCGTCGGACCGCGGCTGTTGATCGGGGGAAAGACGATGCCGACGAAGCCGATCCTCACGAAGCCGCTGCTCACGGTCGCAGCCATCGCCCTCGCCGCGGCGCTGGCGGGCTGCAACGGGCGTCCCGCGGCGCCGGTCGCCGTGAACCAGCCCGGCGATCCGGACAAGTCGTGCAACGACTTGTTCAAGGAGATCAACTACAACCAGTATCTGCAGGCCCGCCTGGTGCGCGAGAGCAACCACATGAAGGCGAACAACGCCGACTACCTGGCGGGCGATACCTTCTTCATGCCGCTCTTCGCCACCCGCTACGATCCCTTGAAGGCGCAGACCACCGAGCTGAAGGCGCTGCAGGACCGCAACGCCAATCTCACCAAGCTGGCGGTCGACAAGGACTGCTGAGCGCGGCCCGCGCTTCGGACGCGGCGACCCGATCTTGACCGCGATGCGCCGCCGATCCATATCGGCGGCGCGACCGTTTTGCCGCTACGATGGGCGACCATGATCCTCGATCAAGCGCCGGCTGAGCCCGGCCCGCTGCGCCAGCGCCTGCGGGCGCTCTATCGCGCCGACGAGACCCGGGTGGTCGAGGCGCTCCTCGAGGCGGCGGAGCTTCCGCCCGAGATGCAGGACCGGATCGCGGCGCGGGCGCGGCGGCTGGTCGAGGCGGTGCGGCAGAACCGGGTCGGCGGCGGCGGGATCGACGCCTTCATGCACGCCTACGAGCTCTCCAGCAAGGAAGGCGTGGTGCTGATGTGCCTCGCCGAGGCGCTGCTGCGCATCCCGGATGCCGAGACGGCGAACGCGCTGATCAAGGACAAGCTGCGCGATGCGGATTTCGGTCGGCATCTCGGGGAATCGGACTCGCTCTTCGTCAATGCCTCGACCTGGGCGCTGATGCTCACGGGCCGCATCCTGAAGCTGGACGAGGGCGCCTCCGACCTGAAGGGCATCCTGAAGCGCATGGTGACGCGGAGCGGCGAGCCGGTGATCCGCCAGGCGGTGACCCAGGCGATGCGCATCCTCGGGCGGCAGTTCGTCATGGGCCGCACCATCGAGGAGGCGCTGGAGCGCGCCGAGGCGAGCGAGGCCCGCGGCTACCGCTATTCCTACGACATGCTGGGCGAGGCGGCGCGCACCGCCGCCGATGCCGAGCGCTACCTCGAAGCCTATCACAATGCCATCGCCGCGATCGGCAAGGCGGCGAAGGGCAAGGGCCCGATCGCCGGCCCCGGCATCTCGATCAAGCTCTCGGCGCTTCACCCGCGCTACGAGTTTGCGCAGAAGAAGCGTGTGATGCACGAGCTGGTGCCGCGGATCGTGGCTTTGGGCGCCGCCGCCAAGGAGCTCGACATCGGCTTCACCATCGACGCCGAGGAGGCCGAACGGCTCGACCTTTCGCTGGACGTGATCGAGGCGGTCTCCGCCGACCCGGTGCTCGCCGGGTGGAACGGTCTCGGGCTCGCGATCCAGGGCTATCAGAAGCGCTGCCTGCCGCTGGTCGACTGGCTGGCCGACATGGCGCGGCGGCACAAGCGCCGGCTGATGGTGCGTCTGGTGAAGGGGGCCTATTGGGACAGCGAGATCAAGAGCTCGCAGGAACGCGGCCTGCCCGGCTATCCAGTCTTCACCCGCAAGGCGACGACCGACGTCTCCTATCTCGCCTGCGCGCGGCGCCTGTTGGCCGCGCCGGATGCGTTCTTCCCGCAATTCGCCACCCACAACGCCCACACGCTCTCGGCCGTCATCGAGATGGCCGGCGGCGAGGCGGCGGCCCGGGACAGGCTGGAGTTCCAGCGCCTGCACGGCATGGGCGAGCCGCTCTACGAGCAGGTGGTGCCGAAGGAGGCCATGGGCATCGCCGCGCGCATCTACGCGCCCGTCGGCAGCCACGAGGATCTGCTGGCCTATCTGGTGCGGCGCCTGCTGGAGAACGGCGCCAACACCTCCTTCGTCAACCGCATCGTCGATGAGAAGGCGCCGCTGGACGAGATCGTCGCCGATCCCGTCGCCAAGGTCGGCAGGCTGCCGCAGAAGCCGCATCCCAGGATCCCGCTGCCGGCCGACATCTACGGCGCCGAGCGCAAGAACTCCAAGGGCGTCGACCTGACCGATCTCGACGTGCTGGTGCCGCTGCAGCGCGAGGTCGAGACGGCGGCTGCGCGGGAATGGAAGACCGCGCCGATCATCGGCGGCCACCCGCAGGCCGCCGAAGGCGTGCCGGTGGCCAACCCCGCCGACCTGCAGCAGACCGTCGGGCGGGTGGCGAATGCCGGCCCGCGCGAGGTCGAGAACGCCGTTGCCCGCGCGGCGCGGGCCTTCCCCGACTGGGCGGCGACCCCCGCCGGCGAGCGTGCGGCCTGCCTGGAGCGCGCGGCGGACATGCTGGAGGCGGAGCGG
This sequence comes from Dongiaceae bacterium, assembly GCA_035548715.1. Taxonomy (GTDB): domain Bacteria; phylum Pseudomonadota; class Alphaproteobacteria; order Dongiales; family Dongiaceae; genus Dongia. The sequence continues at coordinate 43,048 of DASZSL010000086.1, read as the reverse complement.
GGCGCGGTCATCGCGCTCTGCATCCGCGAGGCCGGCAAGACCATCCCCGACGCCATCGCCGAATTGCGCGAGGCGGTCGATTTCTGCCGCTACTATGCGGCGCGGGCGCGGGCGGATTTCTCGCGGCCGATGCCGATGCCGGGGCCGACCGGCGAGCGCAATCAGCTCGCGCTCCATGGCCGCGGCGTCTTCGCCTGCATCAGCCCGTGGAACTTCCCGCTGGCGATCTTCATGGGCCAGGTCGCGGCGGCGCTGGCCGCCGGCAACACCGTGATCGCCAAGCCGGCGGAGCAGACGCCGCTGATCGCCGGGCTCGCGGTCGCGATCCTGCACCGCGCCGGGGTGCCGGGCGACGTCTTGCACCTGCTGCCGGGCGACGGGCCGTCGGTCGGGGCGCCGCTGGTCGCGGATCCGAGGATCGCCGGCGTCGCCTTCACCGGCTCGACCGAGACGGCGCGCGGCATCAACCGCGCGCTCGCCGCCAAGGACGGGCCGATCGTGCCGCTGATCGCCGAGACCGGCGGGCAGAATGCGATGATCGTCGATTCATCGGCGCTGCCCGAGCAGGTGGTGCGCGACACCGTGATCTCCGCCTTCCAGAGCGCCGGGCAGCGCTGCTCGGCCTTGCGCGTCCTCTTCGTGCAGCAGGACATCGCGCCGAAGCTCACCGCGATGCTGGCGGGCGCGATGGACGAATTGAGCGTCGGCGATCCCGCGCTGCTCTCGACCGATGTCGGGCCGGTGATCGACAAGGACGCCAAGGCGATGCTGGAGAAGCACGCCGCGCGCATGGCGCGCGAGGGCACGCTGATCAAGGAGGCGAGGCTCGATCCCGACTGCCCGCTCGGCTATTTCTTCGCGCCGCGCGCCTATCGGATCGACGGCCTGTCGCGGCTGGAGCGCGAGGTGTTCGGGCCGATCCTGCACGTCGTCGAATATGCCGCGGACCGGCTGGACGACGTGATCGACGCCGTCAACCGCACCGGCTACGGCCTGACGCTGGGCATCCATACCCGGATCGACGGCAAGGCCGCGACCATCGCGGAACGGGTCCATGTCGGCAACGCCTATGTGAACCGCAACATGATCGGCGCCGTGGTGGGCGTGCAGCCCTTCGGCGGCGAGGGCTTGAGCGGCACCGGCCCGAAGGCGGGCGGCCCGCGCTACCTCCACCGCTTCGCCACCGAGCGCACGCTCTCGGTGGACACGACGGCCTCGGGCGGCAATGCCTCGCTCTTGAGTCTCAACGAGGAGGGGCTCTGACGCCCCATCGGCGCGGGACCGACCAATTCCGGCGATTGGTTGCGCCGGCGTTTCGTGCGGCGGCAAGAAGCTGACGGATAGCGTCAAACTTTCGCGCCTGTATCAGAGCAGACTGAACCAATGCGCGGGAAAGGCGCACCAATCGCGGTCGGTATCGGCCACCGCCGGTCGGTTGCGCCGCCACGTGTATCATGGCAGGCTTTCAACCAATCAAAACAAGCAAGGGCCAGGGAGGCCGCAGATGAACAAGAACGAGCTTATCGATCGCATGCGCGCGGGCACGCTCAGCCGGCGGCAGTTCGGACAGATCCTGGCCGGCGCGGGCCTGGCCTTCACCACCATGGGCGTGCGCGCCGCGCGGGCCGACGACCAGGCGATCTACTTCACCTGGTCGGGCTATGACGATCCGGGCTTCTTCCCGGGCTATGTGAAGAAGTACGGGGCCAACCCGCAGCTCCCGGTCTTCGCCACCGCCGACGAGGCGCTGACCAAGATCCGCGGCGGCTTCCAGGTCGATGTCGCGCATCCCTGCAACCTCGACCTCAAGCGCTGGCGCGAGGCCGACGTGCTGCAGCCGATCGACACCTCGCGGCTGGCGAACTGGAAGGATCTGTTCCCGTCGCTGACCCAGGTCGCCTACGCCCAGGACAGCGGCAAGCAGTACTTCGTGCCGATCGACTGGGGCAACACCTCGGTCCTCTACCGGCCGGACCTCGTGGACATCAAGGAGGAGTCCTGGTCGCTGCTGTTCGACGACCGCTACAAGGGCAAGCTCTCGATGTCGGGCGACGCCGCCGACGCCGTGCCGATCGCCGGCATCGTCAACGGCGCCAAGGATCCCTTCAACATGACCGCCGACGAGCTCGCCGCGGCCAAGGAGCTGCTGATCAAGCAGAAGCCGCTGCTGCGCTTCTACTGGGACAGCAACACGACCGTCGAGCAGTCGCTCGCCTCGGGCGAGATCGTCGCCTCCTCGGCCTGGAACAGCTCGCTCTACACGCTGCTGGACCAGGGCGTGAACGCGAAGTTCATGATGCCGCCCAAGGAAGGCATCATGGCCTATGTCTGCGGCCTGGTGGTCACCAAGGACGCGCCGCATCTCGACAAGGCCTATGACCTGATCGACGCCATCTCCTCGCCGGAAGCCGGCGTGTGGCTGATCAACTACGGCTACGGCCATTCCAACAAGAAGGCGCTGGAGCTGGCCGGCGACGAGCTGCTGAAGAAGCGCAACCTGCCGAAGGACCCGGACGAGTTCTTCGCCAAGTGCATCCTGCAGAAGCCGATGGAGAACGTGGACAACGTCCTCAAGATGTTCGAGGAAGTGAAGGCCGGCGCGTAGGCGCCGTCGTGGCGGCCGCGCCGGCCGGGATACCCCCCTGGGCCCGGCGCGGCCCTCATCCGATGACGGAACATCCGATTTGACCGCGATCGGCACCGCCGCTGGAGCGACGTCCCGCGGCAGCAACGCCCTCAGCCAGCTCTGGCTGCGCAGCGAATCGCTGCGCGGGCTGACGCTGATCTCGCCGACGCTGGTCGTCATGTTCGGCATGATGGTGGCGCCGATCATCGTCACCATCGTGCAGTCCTTCTGGACCCAGAACGGGTTCCAGTTCGACCGCACGCCGACCCTGGGCAGCTACGCGGTGATGCTGGGCCAGGACGGCGTCATCTACTGGCGGCTCATCGGGCGGTCGCTGTGGATGTCCTTCACCGCGACCGTGGCGGTGGTGGCGCTCGCCTATCCCATGGCCTATTTCATGGCCTTCCGGGTGACCCGGCACAAGCTGCTCTGGATCATCCTGATCACCATCCCGTTCTGGACCAGCTACCTGCTCCGGGTCTTCGCCTGGAAGGTCATCCTCGGCTTCAACGGCGCCATCAATTCCGGCCTGATCCAGGCCGGGCTCATCAAGCAGCCGCTGGAATTCCTGCTCTACAACCCGACCGCGGTCACCATCACGCTGGCCCATGCCTGGGCGGCCTACGCGATCCTGCCGATCTACGTGAGCCTGGAGAAGATCGACCGCTCGCTGCTGGAAGCCGCAACCGATCTCGGCGACGGGCCGGTGAAGCGGTTCCTGCGCGTGACCTTCCCGCTGTCGCTGCCCGGCACCATCGCCGCGATCCTGATGGTCTTCATCCCCACGGTCGGCGATTACGTGACGCCCAGCCTGGTCGGCGGCACCGACGGCATGATGATCGGCAACTCGATCGCCATGATGTACGGCCGCGCCAACAACCAGCCCCTGGGCGCCGTCATCTCCATCGTGATGATGCTGGTCATCGCCGTGCTGGTCGGCCTGTTCCTGCTGGCGGTCGGCCGCCGGCGCCTGCTGCAGAAGGCGTGACGGGCATGCATTCGCCGACCATATCCCGCCTGTTGGTGACCTTCGCCGTCTGCTACCTGATCTTCCTCTACGCACCGGTGCTGCTGCTGCCGCTCTTCTCCTTCAACGACAATGTCTATCCGAACTTCCCGCTGAAGGGCTTCACGCTCAAGTGGTACCAGCAGATGCTGCGCGACCAGCCGCTGCTGGACGCGCTCTGGGCCAGCGCCCGGGTGGGGATCGCCGTCTCCTTCGTCAGCACGGTGCTGGGCCTGTTCGCCGCCAAGGCGATGACGCGGTACAGCTTCCCGGGCAAGGGCACGATCACGTCGCTCATCATGCTGCCGCTGGTCGTGCCGTCGATCATCCTCGGCATCGCGCTCCTGACCCTGGTGCGCCAGGTCTTCGACCTCGACCTCTCGCTGATCACGGTCACCGCGTCGCACGTGCTGATCTGCGTGCCGCTCGCCATGCTGGTGCTGATGGCGCGGCTCGAAGGCTTCGACAAGAACCTGGAGGAAGCCTCCTTCGACCTCGGCGAGGGCGCCTGGCGGACCTTCTGGCGCGTGACCTTCCCGCTGATCCTGCCCGGCCTCGTCTCCAGCTTCCTGCTCTGCTTCACGACTTCGTTCGACGAGTTCCTGCTGGCCTTCTTCCTGAGCGGAACCCAGCCGACCCTGCCGATCTACATCTACGGCCTGCTGCGCTTCCCGACCAAGATCCCGGGCGTGCTCGCCATGGGCAGTTGCATCCTCATGATCTCGATCCTGGTGGTCGCCTTCTCCGAATGGTTCCGCCGGCGCGGCATCGACTCACAGCAAGGGAGCATCGTCTGAAATGGCGAACGGTGCGGCCAACACCATGATCTCGATCCGCGCGGTCACCAAGGCTTTTGGCCCGGTGAGGGCGGTCAATGCGGTGAGCTTCGACATCGCCCAGGGCGAGTTCTTCTCGCTGCTGGGCCCGTCGGGCTGCGGCAAGACCACGCTGCTGCGCATGCTGGCCGGCTTCGAGACGCCGACCGAGGGCGAGATCTTCATCGACGGCCAGCCGATGTCGGCGGTGGCGCCGAACCACCGGCCGACCAACATGGTATTCCAGAGCTACGCGATCTTCCCGCACCTCAACGTGCGGGACAACATCGCCTATGGCCTCGCGCGCAAGAAGCTGCCCAAGGCGGAGCTCGGCGCCATCGTCGATCGCGCGCTCGACCTCATCAAGCTCACCGGCTACGGCAATCGCATGGCCAACCAGCTCTCGGGCGGCCAGCGCCAGCGCGTGGCGCTGGCCCGCGCTTTGGTCTGCCAGCCCAAGGTGCTGCTGCTGGACGAGCCGCTGGGCGCGCTGGACAAGAAGCTCCGCGAGGAGATGCAGCTGGAGCTGCGCCAGATCCAGCGCGAGGTCGGCATCACCTTCGTCTTCGTGACCCACGACCAGGAAGAAGCCCTGACCATGTCGGACCGGATCGCGGTCATGTCCAAGGGCGAGGTGCTGCAGATCGACAGCGCCGCGGCGCTCTACGAGCATCCCAATTGCCGCGAGGTCGCCGAGTTCATCGGCACGATGAACGTGTTCGAGGGCCGGCTGCTGACGGTCTCGGGCGGCGTCGCCGCGGTCGATGCGGGGCCGGCCGGCCAGTTGCTGGCGCCGGTCAACGGCAGCGCCGCGCTGACGCCGGGAAGCGCCGTCAGCGTCGCCGTGCGGCCGGAGAAGCTGGAGCTTTCCGCGGCCAGGCCGGGGACCGGCAACGCCATCGCCGGGCGGCGCCAGGCCGAGGCCTATCTCGGCGACCGCAGCCATTACTACGTCGAGGCGCAGGGCCTGCCCAAGCCGATCGCGGCCGCGGCCCAGAATACCCGCCGCGGGAGCGGCGTGGCCCAGGCCGGCGAGGCGGTCTGGGTCCATTGGCCGGTCGAGGCGGGAGTGCTGCTCACGCACTGAGCGCCGGCCCCGCGGCCGTGCTATCATCCGGGCCGGGTGGGCAACCGGGTCCCGGCCGATGGGCGATGGCGAGAAGCGTGCAGCCGGGACGACGATGCTGGCCGAGGCGGCGACCGCGGTCGATCTCGCCTTGGTCCTGGCGGTCGATTGCTCCAGCAGCGTCGATGACACCGATTTCGGCATCCAGACGGCCGGCATCGCCGCGGCGTTGCGCCACCGCGCGCTCCAGGACGCGATCCGGCAAGGCAGGCACAAGCGCATCGCCGTCACGGTGATGCTGTGGTCGAACGAGCGGACGCGGGTGATCGCGCTGCCCTGGCGCGTGGTCGCCGACGGGCCGGAGCTCGAAGCGGCGGCGCGGGAGATCGAGGGCATCCGCCACGACCTGCCGCCGGGCGGGACGGCGCTGGCCGCGGCGATCGACCATGCGGCGCAATTGCTGACCGTGCTGCCCTTCGCGGCCGAGCGCCGCACCATCGACGTTTCGGGCGACGGCTGGGAGAACAAGGGCGGCAATCCGGCCATGGCGCGCGACCGCGCGGTGGCGCAGGGCATCACCATCAACGGCCTGCCGCTGACCCGCGGCTCCAAGCTGCTGGTCCCCTATTACAAGGCGCAGGTGATCGGCGGGCCGGGCGCCTTCGTCGAGCCGGCCGAGACCATGCTGCAGATGCCGGACGCGATCCTGAAGAAGCTGCTGCGCGAGATCCGGCAGCCGGTGTCGTGATCCGTGACGCCCTCAGGACGCGGGTTATGCCGCCAGGTTGCCGTTCAACCCGGCGACGAAGATCTTGCCGAGCTCGCTGGCGCCGACCTTGACCGGGTTGCCGCCGGCCGAGGGGTCGGCCTCCGCCATCTTGGCGACCTCGTCCACGCGCTTGTCGTCGACGCCGATCTCCTTGAGGGTGTGCGGGATGCCGATCTCCTTGCGGAGCGCCAGCACCCAGGCCTGCACCGCCTTGAAGGACGGGTTCGGCAGGCCGAGGAAACGGGCAAGCCGCGTCATCCGCTCGTCGATCGCCTGGCGGTTGAAGTCCAGCACATAGGGCATCACCACCGCGTTGGTCAGGCCGTGATGGGTGTTGTAGAGCGCGCCCAGCGGATGGCTGATCGCGTGCATCGCGCCCAGGCCCTTCTGGAAGGCGGTGGCGCCCATGCTGGCCGCCGCCATCATGTTGGCGCGAGCGACCAGGTTCTTGCCGTCCCTGACGGCGGCCGGCAGGTTCTCGGCGACGAGGCGCGTGCCTTCGAGCGCGATGCCGTCGGCCAAAGGATGGAAGCCGGGCGCGCAATAGGCTTCCAGGCAATGCGAGAGCGCATCCATGCCGGTCGCCGCGGTGATGTGCGGCGGCAGGCCGACCGTCAGCTCCGGGTCGTCGATCACGATCGAAGGCAGCATCTTCGGATGGAAGATGATCTTCTTCACGTGCTTGACCTCGTCGGTGATCACCGAGGCGCGGCCGACCTCGGAGCCGGTGCCCGAGGTGGTCGGCACGGCGATGATCGGCGCGATGCCGGCGGGATCGGCGCGGGTCCACCAGTCGCCGATATCCTCGAAGTCCCAGAGCGGCCGGGTCTGGCCGACCATGAAGGCCACGGTCTTCGCCGCGTCGAGCGCCGAGCCGCCGCCGAAGGCGATGACGCCGTCATGCTTGCCGGCCTTGTAGACGGCGAGGCCGTCATTGACGTTCTTCGAGGTCGGGTTGCCCTGGATGTCGGAGAAGAGTCCGGTCGGGATGCCGGCCGCCTCGTTGCGCGCGATCGCCTCCTTGATCATCGGCAGCGAGGCGAGGCCGGGATCGGTGCAGAGCAGCGGCCGCTTGAGGCCGAGGGCCTTGCAATGGTCGGGCAATTCCTTGATGCGCCCCACGCCGAATTTGACGGAGGTCGGGTAGTTCCAGTTGCCTTTGAGCGCGGCGGCATCGGTCGTCATGGTGGCAGGGTCCTCAGAGGGGTTCGAGAAGCGGCGCGCATTCTAGCGCCGGGGATGGGGAAAGCCAGGGTTCAGAAGGAGCCAGGAACTCGGGATGATAAGCGGGTCTGTCATCTCCAACCCCTGCACCGTTTGACGGCGTCTGCGAACTTCCGTCGCAGCGCGCCATGGAGCGGGATGCCGGGCTCGATGCTGGCCTGGGGTGGCGGCGCCGGCGGCAGGCGGTCGACGGTCGCAAGCCCGGCGCCGATCAGGGCGAAGAGGGCGCAGCCCTGGCCGGTCAGTTCCAGGCTGGCCGGGACCGTCACCCGGCGGTCCAGCGCCTTCGCCAGGAACTGCCGGAAGTAGCCGTTGTTCGCCAGCCCGCCGTCGATCGAGAGCTTCGACGAGATCGGCTGCAGGCGGCTCATTGCCTCGATGACCTGGGCGGCGCGGAGCGCCACGCCTTCCAGCACCGACTGCACCATGTCGCGCTTGGTCGTCTCCAGGCCAAGGCCGAGCCAGAGGCCGGCGGCGCTGCGGTCCCAATAGGGACAGCCGAGGCCGGAGAGAGCCGGCACGAAAGCGAGGCCGCGGGCAATGGCCGGCGGGCCGTCGAACGCGTCGATCTCGGCGAAGTCGCCGAACAGGCCGAGCTCCCGTGCCCAGTTCAGCGCCGAGGCCGCGTTGTAGACGCCGCCGTCGATCGCATAGGTGGCCGGTGCGTCGCCGAGCTTCCACGCGACGGTCGGCAGCAGGCCGCTTCCCGGATCTTTCAGCGGCCTGGGTCCGGCGATCGCAAGGGCAAAGGCGCCGGTGCCGAAAGTGATCTTGGCGTCGCCCGGCCTGCGGCAGCCGTGGCCGAACAGGGCCGCCTGCTGGTCCACCATGCTGGCGGTGACGGGAACGCCGTCGATCGCGCCGAAATCGCCGGTCGTGGGCCGGATCTCCGGCAGGCATTCGATCGGCACCTCGAAGACCTCGGTCAGGAGGGGATCCCATTGCAGGGTGTCGAGGTTCATCAGGCTGGTGCGCGAGGCGGTGGTGACGTCGGTTGCGAAGACGCCGGCCAGGCGATCGAGGAAGAACGCGTCGCTGGTGCCGAAGCGCAGGCGCTTCTCGCGGCGCAGCGCTTCCGCCTCGGGCACGTTGTCCAGGATCCAGCGCAGCTTGGTCGCGGAGAAATAGGGATCCAGCGGCAGGCCGGCATTGGCCAGTGTCGTCGCCTCGTAGCCGCGAGATTTCAGCTCTTCGACGCGCGCCTGCGTGCGCGCGTCCTGCCAGACGATGGCGCGGTGGATCGGCCGCTTGGTCCGCGAATCCCAGGCGATCACCGTCTCGCCCTGGTTGGCGATGCCGATTCCCTTCAGCGCCGCGCCATGCTCCTTTTTCGCGGCGGCGATCAGCGTGGCGACGTTCGCCACCAGCTCCTCGGCGTCATGCTCGACCCAACCCGGTTGCGGATAGAACTGCTTGTGGTCGATGGTCGTCCCGGAATGGAACGTGCCATCCGCGCCCAGCACATGCACGCCGGAGCCGGTCGTGCCCTGATCGACGGCGATGACGGCGCTCATTGTTCCTCCAGGGCGACGGTGACTCGGCGGGCGCCTTGCAGCGCCGAGGCGGCGACCGGCCAGGCGATGCGGCGCTCGGGCAGCGCATGGATGGTGCGGGACCAGACGACCTTGTCGTCGGCGCGGACGGTCAGCGTGCCGTGCGCAGCGCTCCGGACACGCGCCTTGAAGAGCTGGGCGCCGTCCAGGGCGTCTCCGGGCGCAATCCGTTGCGGATAGACATATTTCAGCGCGCCCTGCGTACCGACCGGGATGGCGGCGGGCGCGGGCAGCTTGCCGTCCAGCGCCGCCGCGATCGCGCGCGCCGCCGCACGGCCCTCGCGCCAGCATTGGCCGGCGGTCTCGATGCCGCGCAGCAGATTGCCGGCGGCGAAATAGGCGGGATCGGAGCAGCGCCAATACTGGTCGATGGCGGGGCCGAGCGTGCCGTGGTCGATCGCGACCGGGCTGTCGGCCAGCAGCGCGTTCTCCGGCCGGAACTGGCCGGTGAAGATGACGCCGTCGCAGTCGAGACGCTCCGGGCCTTGGCCGCGGTCGATCTCGACGCCCTCGACGCGGTCCTTGCCCAGGATGCGCACGAGCTGGGTGTTGAGGAGCACCGGCACGCCGAAGACCGCGCGCGCGATCCAATCGCCGGGCCGGCGCGTCGTGATGCGATCATTGGCCTCGACCATCGCCACCGGCTTGATGCCGACGTGGCGCATCGTGACCAGGGTGGAGAACGACACCAGCTCGGTGCCGATGACCACCGGCCGCTGGAACGGGCGCTTCCGGTGCAAATAGACGAATTGCTGCAGCGCGCCGGTGGTCATGACGCCCCAGGGCCGCGCGCCGGAGACGAGGCGGGCGCTGCGCGGCGTCTCGCGGGCGCCCATGGCCAGCAGCACGGCCTTGCCGCGGTAGACCTCGCCGCCATGCGGGCCGGTTGCCTGCACGATGCCGCCCGCTTCCAGGCGCAAGGCGGTGACGCCGAGGCCGATCGACGCTGCGCCGGCCGCGTCGGCGACGGCGCGCGCATATTGCGGGCCGGTCAGCAGCCGCCGGAACTCGCGCAGCCCGTAGCCGGTATGGCCGCAATGGCGCGGGATGCCGCCGGCTTCCGCCTCGCGGTCGATCACGGCGATGTCGCGCAGGCCGAGGCGCCTCAGCTCCGCCGCCGCGGCGAGGCCGGCGGGTCCTGCGCCCAGGATGACGACGTCGCGCGCGATCACAGCTTCAGCCTGTCCTGGGCGAGTGCGGCGACCTGGGCGCTGCAATAGAAACCCTGGCAGCGCCCCATCATGGCGCGGGTGCGCCGCTTCAGCCCGCCGACGTCTCCGGCGGGCAGCGGTCCCTCGAGCGCCGCGGCGATCTCGCCGCGCGTCACCCATTCGCAATGGCAGACGATGTCGCTGCCCTTTTCGATGTACGGGCGCGCGCGTTCCTCGCAGAGGTTGGGCACGGGGGTCCAGATCGGCTCGGCATCGGCCAGCGGCTTGAAGTGTCTCGAATAGAGGTCGGCGACATGCGAGGCGATGCCGAGCGCCGCCGTCAACCCGGTCGAGCGGATGCCGGCGACGGTGATCCAGGCCCGATCGGGCAGGGCCTCGATCTGATAGTCCTTGAACTGGGTCGCAGGCCTCAATCCGGCATAGAGCGCGTTGACGCCGATCCCGGCGAGACCGGGCAGCAGCTCCCGGCCCTTCGTGACCAGCATCTCCAGCATGTCGTGGTCGACCTCGGCCAGGTCGCGCTCCTCCTGGTCCTCGGCCGTCGGGCCGACGATCACATTGCCGAAGACGGTGCGGCAGATGACGATGCCCTTGGTCCGCTCGGTCGGCACGGGGAGGATGATCGAACGGATGAGCTGCGCCGCCGGCTTGTCGAACACCACGAACTGGCCCTTGCGCGGCGTCACCTTGAACGGGCTCGGGCGGCAGATCGCCTCGACCCGATCGCCGTGATTGCCGGCGGCGTTGATGACGATGCCGGCAGTGACCGCCCCTTGCCCGGTCTCCAGCGACCAGCGCCCGTTGGCGAAGCTGCCGCCGGCGACCGCGCAGCCGCGGCGGATGCGGCCGCCATGGGCGATGCCCTGCAGCGCATAGGCGAGGGGTGCGGACCAGGGGTCGATCAGATGCTCGCGCGGCACGAAGACGGCGCCGCGAGCGTGCGCCGCGAGGCTCGGCTCCCGGCGCCGGATCTCGTCGGCGGAAATCTGCGCGACGTCGGCGACGCCATTGGCATGCGCCTGGGCGACGATGCCGGACAGGCGTTCAAGCTGCGCCGCGTCCCAGGCGACGACCAGGGCGCCGGTCTCGAGCAGCGGCAGGTTCAGCTTCTCGTGAATGGCGAGATATTCGCGGTAGCCGGCCTGCATGCAGGCGACTTCCAGGGAGCCGGTCGGCGCGTCGAAGCCGGTATGCAGGATCGCGCTGTTGCCCTTGCTGGCCCCGGAGAGGATGTCGGCCCCGCGTTCCAGCAGCAGCGGCCTCAATCCGGCGATCGCCAGGCGGCGGAAGATGGCGCAGCCGACCACGCCGCCGCCGATGATGACGACATCGGCGTGGTCGGGCTCGGCCATGGCGGAGATATCGGATGTCAGATGGCAGATGTCAGAAGATCAGCGGCGGATGACGCCTGGCGGGCGTTCTTCCCGGACATCTGATATCTGACATCTGACATCTCGTTCAAATCTGCGTTCGCAGGTGGAAGCTCTTGGGCCGCGTCAGCATCTCGTAGCCGACGCGGGAGAGCGTGGCGCCGCGTCCCGAATCCTTGATCCCGACCCAGGCCAGGGCCGGATCGAGATAGTCGCAGCGGTTCATGTAGACGGTGCCGGTCTCGATCTGGTCGCCGATCTTCTTCGCCGCCGCCTCGTCCATGGTCCAGAGCGCCGCCGTCAGGCCGTAATGGCTGTCGTTCATCAGCTTCACGGCTTCGTCGTCCGACTTCACCTTCATGATGCCGATGACCGGTCCGAAGCTCTCCTCGGCCATGACCGACATCTTGTGATCGACGTTCACCAGCACCTGGGGTGCCAGATAGGGCGTGCCGGGCTTGTCGGCCGCGAAGGCCTTGGTGTCGATCAGCGCCTTGGCGCCGGCCCTCACGGCATCGGCGATCTGGCCGCGCACGAACTCGGCCGCCGAGGTGCGCACCATCGGCCCGAGATTGGTATCCTTGTCCAGCGGGTTGCCGAGCTTGTACTTGCGCGTGAGATCCGCAAAGCCCTCGACGAACTTGTCGTAGAGGCTCTCGTGCACATAGATGCGCTCGATGGCGCAGCAGCACTGGCCGGAATTGAACATCGCGCCATCCACCAGGTTCTCGACCGCGTGCGCCAGGTTGGCGTCGGCGCGAACGTAGGCCGGGTCCTTGCCGCCCAGTTCCAGGCCGAGGCCCATGAACTTGCCGAGCGCCGCCTGCTGCACGGCATGGCCGCCGGCGACCGAGCCGGTGAAGTTGACGTAGGCGGTTTCCGGCGCCGCGATCACCTTGGCCGTGTCGTCATGGGTCAGCACCAGGTGCTGGAAGATGCCCTTCGGCAGGCCCGCGGCGTCGAACGCTTCCTGGAAGCGCTCGGCGCAGAGCGGGGTCTGGGCCGAATGCTTGAGGATGACCGCATTGCCCGCCATCAGCGCCGGCACCACGCCGTTGACCGAGGTGAGGTAGGGGTAGTTCCAGGGTGCCACGATGAAGACGACGCCCAGGGGCTCGCGGCGGATGAAGCGGGTGAAGCCCGGCTTGTCCTTGGCCTCGATGTCGGCGAGGGCTTCCGGCGCGATGGCGATCATGTAGCGCGCGCGTTCCTCGAAGCCGCGCATCTCGCCCGGGCTCTGGCTGATCGGGCGTCCCATCTGCCGGGTGATCTCCTCGGCCAGCGCGTCCTTGTGGGTGAGGAAGATATCGACCGCCTTCCCGACGAGCTTGGCGCGCTCGGCGACCGGCGTCGCCTTCCAGGCCTTCTGCGCCTGCTGCGCGCGCTGCAGGGTCGCGGCGATCTCCGCCGGCGTCGCATAGGGCCGCTCGACATAGACCGAGCTGTCGATCGGGGTGATGGTCTTCTGGGTCGCGGGCATGGTGTCGATGGTCTCCTGCTTCGTCTTCGTCATGGTCCGCGCAGGCGGACCATCCACGAGTTACCTTGTGGCCGGCAAACTCGCGGATGGTCGGCCCCAGCGGACGAATGTCCGCCTGCGCGGACGGCCGACCAGGACGACCGAGAGAGCGGCAGCATTGTGCCTAGCCGGCAGCGGCATCAAATGATCTCGAAGTACCGCGCCAGCTCCCAGTCGGTGATGGCCTTGCGGAACTCGCGCTCCTCCCACTCGCGGGTGGCGGCATGGTGCTCGACGAAATCGTCGCCGAACAGCTCGCGCGCGGCGCTCGACTTCCGCAGGCGCTGCGCCGCCTCCCAGAGCGTGCGCGGCAGATCGAATTTCGCCGGATGCTTCTGCTCGTAGGAATTGCCGACGATCGGCTTGGTGGGCTCGATCTTGTTCTCGATGCCGTAGAGGCCGGAGCCGATCGCCGCGGCGAGCGCGATGTAGGGATTGCAGTCGGCGGCGGCGATCCGGTACTCGACCCGCTGCGACTTCTCCGAGCCCGGGATGACGCGCAAGGCGCAGGTCCGGTTCTCGATGCCCCAGGTCGCGTCGGTCGGCGCCCAGAAGCCGGGGATCAGGCGGGAGTACGAGTTCACCGTGCTGGCGATCATCGACAGCAGCTCCGGCATCAGCGCCTGCTGGCCGCCGATGAACCAGCGCATCTTGTCGGAGATGTTGTGCTCTTTCTTCGGGTCGTGAAAGACGGTCTTGCCGTCCTTGCCCTTCAAGGAGATGTGGATGTGGCCGGACTGGCCGGGCCAGTTGTTGGACCACTTGGCCATGAAGGTCGCCATCATGCCCTTCCGTTGGGCGATGACCTTCATGATGGTCTTGAACAGGGCGGCGCGATCGGCGGCTTCCAGCGCCTTGTCGACGGTGATCGCGGCTTCCAGCACGCCGGGGCCGGTCTCGGTGTGCAGGCCCTCGATCGGCATCCGCATCTTTTCGCAGGTGTCGAGGATCTCGTGGTAGAGCTCCGACCAGACCGTGTTGCGGATCACCGAATAGCCGAACCAGCCGGGTGTCATCGGCGTCAGGTTCTTGTAGTTCTTCTCGCGGATCGATTCCGGCGTCTCGTCGAACATGAAGAACTCGAACTCGAGCGCACTATAGGCGTCGTAGCCCATCTTCGCCGCCTTATCGAGCACGCGGCGCAGCGTGCCGCGCGGGCAGATCGCCTCCGCCTTGTCGGTGAACTCGCCGAGGAAGAGCAGCATGTCGCCTTCCATCGGCAGGTCGCGGCAGGTGGAGGGAAGCAGCCGCACCCAGGCATCGGGATAGGCGGTGTGCCAGCCGGTGTATTTCACGTTGTCGAAGAGCTGGTCATGGCTGTCCCAGCCGAGCACCACGTCGCAGAAGCCGAAGCCGTTCTCCAGCGCCGAGAAGAACTTCGCCTTCGACATGTACTTGCCGCGCATGATCGCGTCGCCGTCGAACACGGCGACCTTGACGTGCGTCAGTCCGCGCTCCTCGACGATCTTCTTCGCATCGGCGACGGTTTTCACGTTTTCCGGCTTCATCGGCATGGTCGGTCCCTGTCTGAATTTACGGCCCCGCGATTCGCATCGGCGATCGGCGTGTTATGGCTTGGCTCGAGAATTTCGAGTTCCCCGTGAACGGTCGACACCATAGCCAGGGCGCCCGCCAGCCGCCACAGGATTCCCACATCGTTTCCACATCGGACGGGATGAAACGGGCACAGAAGAAGGGGAGGCGGTTGCCCGCCTCCCCTCGCATCGCTGCGTAAGATTATCGTTAAGCCGGGATATCAGCCCGCGCCGCCGAGCGCGGCTTCCTCGCGGGCGATCTCCGCCTGGCGTGCGGCCACCGCTTCCGGGGTCAGCGGCGGGCCGGCGAAGCGGTTCCGCTCGACTGCGAACCAGATCACGATCAGGACGACGATCGCGCCGGCGAGGAATTCGCCGACCAGCTCATAGGGCGGCTGGAAGCCGACGAAAGCCAGCACGCCGCCGCCGACGACCGCGAGCACGGCGATCGGCTTCGACATGCCGCCGAGGTCGAACGGCCCCTTTTTTGTCCAGGTCTTTCCTTCGGCGAGGATGCCCGCGGCGATCGGCATGATGTAGGACACATAGAGGAAGACCGCACAGCCGGACGCCAGGATGATGTAGGCCCGCGAGTCCTGGCCGCAGACCCAGCCCAGGATGAAGCACAACACGGCGCCGACCCAGATCGCCGTGCCGGGTGTGCGATAGGTGGGGCTGACCTTGCGCAGGTATTTCGAGACCCACGGGATGCCGCCGTCGCGCGAGAAGGCGAACATCATGCGCGAGAGCGACGTCATGCCGGCCAGGGCACAGAGGTAGTTCGATACCACGATGCCGATCGCGATCAGGCTCTTCAGCGCGTCCGGCATGTGGCTCTGCGCCAGCACCCAGCCGAATACGCCGAAGCCCTGCTTGGCGCCGTCATCCACCGACGGCATGGCGAGCAGGATCGCGACCACCAGGAACCAGCCGAACAGGCCGGACCAGAATACCGAGGTGATCATGCCCTTGGGCACCGAGCGCTGCGCGTCGCGGGTTTCCTCCGAGGTGTGGCCGGAGGCGTCGAAACCGGTGATCGTGTAGCAGACGTGCAGCAGGCCGAGGATGAAGGCGAAGAACAGGCTGGAGTGCGGCGGCCAGCTCCCGGCGCCGGGATCGCCGGTGTAGTTGGTGAAGTTCGTCAGCCGCGAAAAGTCCAGCGACACCGGAGACCAGGCGACCAGCGCCACGATGATGATCACCGAGACGATGAAGATGATGTAGCCGGCGACGTCGGTCAGGATCGTGGTGATCCGGATGCCGACATAGTTGAGGATCGCCTGGGTGAGGGTGATCAGCGCCACGGCCACGAGCAGCGTCGTGCCGGTGAAGCTGTCCGGCGACATGCCGAACACCCCGACGAACACCAGGTCGCGCGCCAGCAGGTAGACGCCGTAGTTGACCGAGGAGACGACGAAGAGCAGGCCCAGCAGGTTGAGCCAGGCCGCGCCCCAGCCCCAGCCCCGCCCGCCGAGGATCGACGCCCAGTGGTAGATGCCGCCGGCCGTCGGATAGGCCGAAGCGATCTGGCCCATGGCCGCGGCGACGATCAGGGCGAAGACCGAGCCGACGATCCAGCCGATGCCGATCGAGCCGCCGCCCGCCGCACCCAGGCCGACCGCGTAGGCCCCGATACCGCCCGCCAGGATGCAGATGATCGAGAACGAGATCGCGAAGTTCTGGAACAGCCCCATGCGCCGGGACAGCTCCTGGGCATAGCCCATGCTGTGGAGGACTTTTACGTCCTCATCGTGGTGTTGCGTTGACATCAAAGTCCCCTTCCCTGGATCGCGCAGAGCCCGCCTTGCGGCGCGACGGCTTTCTTCGAGCCTGAACTCTGGATCGTTCCACCGGGGCCATCCGCACCATGCGGCGCCCCCGTGTCCCCCTCCGGCCCTGCTTGATCGACCATGCGACATTCGGTCGCTTTACGACCGAAATTATGCCGGTTCGTTAAGGGAGTGTAAAGACTGACACGGGCTCCGGCATGGGGCGTCGGTGCCTAAGTGACTGAAAAACAGTCTAATTCTTGAGCCAAGGTGTTGAAATGCCAGGGCTTCGGCCCTGTACCAATTGGCTTCGGCTCATTCCATCCCGATACGGGTGATCTCCGACTTTGCCAGGGCGGCGAAGGCCTCGGCCCGGTGGGTCGCGCGGATTCGCGCAAGCCGCGCGAGTCCCAGTGCCTGGGGCGGGATCCGGTCCTTGATCGGGACATAGGCGACCTGGCGGCCGTCCAGGGTCTGGCGGCTGGCGGGGCGCGAATGCATGACCGCGAAGCTGCTGCCCGAGGCGACCAGGCCGCGCAGCGTCTCGAAGCTCGGCGTCTCCTGGGCGATCCGGGGCTTCAGGCCCCGGGCGGTGAAGAGCGAGAGGAAGTAGTCCCGGCTCTGCGGCAGGCTCAGCAGCACCATCGGCCATTCCGCCAGCTCGGCCAGGCCGACCGCCGGCTGGTTCGCCAGCTTGTGCCGGCGCGCCAGCACCGCGTGGAGCGGGATCGGCACCAGGGGCTCGAAGGCGAGGTCGGGCCCCAGATTGAGGTCGTAGGTCAGCGCCAGCTCGACGCGCCCGGCACGGAGCCCGTCGAGCACGCCCTGCACGTGATCCTCGTGGAGCGTGATCGCGATCGCGGGATGCGCCGCGGCGAAGGCGCGGATCAGCCCCGGCATCACGATCGGCGCGAAGGTCTGGAAGCAGCCGATATGGAGATCGCCCTCCAGCGCCTGGCCCAGGCCCTGCGCCTCCTGGCGCAGCTCCTCGGCATGATCCAGGAGACTGCGTGCATCGCGCAGCAGCCGCGCGCCGGCCGGGGTGAGGCTCAGGCCCTGGGCATGGTGGCGGACGAAGAGGTCGACCTTGAAGCGGGCCTCGAGCTCGGCGATCGCGGCGGAGACCGAGGGCTGCGAGATGTGGAGGCGCTTGCCGGCCTCGGTGATGCTGCCGGTCTCGGCGGCGGCCACGAAATAGCGGATCTGCTTCAGCGTGAAGGGCATAGGAAATCTCGATCCAATCGGCAGGATTTAAAGAATTTCCCTCTGCCGGTCCTGATGTCAACTTGACCGGCCACCAGGTCGATGCCCGCTGCCTATTCCACGGTCCTTCGTCATCCCAAGGCCGAGCCCTGGAGGGGCGACTCAGTTTGGGGTGGACAGCGAGCGTCGTTTTCCGGTTCTTAGGGTCGATAAGAGAGAGCGAGCATCGAGAGCCATGGCCTACAGCCATATCCGCCTGCGGAAGTTCAACACCGCCAAGACCTATCCGGAGCAGAAGCTCGACAACGATCTCTCGATGTCGGTGCGCGCCGGTAATTTCATCTTCCTGCGCGGCCAGGTCGGCCAGGCGCTGGACGGGACGAATGTCGGCGTCGGCGATGCGGCGGCCCAGGCCGAGCAGGCGATGAAGAACGTCAAGCAGCTCCTGGAGGAGCAGGGCGCCCGGCTCGCGGATGTCTGCAAGATCAACATCTATATCATCGATCCGCGCTACCGCGAGGCGGTCTACCGCGTCGTCGGCAGGTGGTTGAAGGGCGTCTATCCGGTCTCGACCGGGATCGTGGTGCAGGCGCTGGCCCGGCCGGAATGGCTGGTCGAGGTCGACGTCTTCGCGGTCATTCCCGAGAAGCGGATGAACGCGATCGCCGCACCCGCCGACGAACTGCAGTGGAAAGACACCGCCGACCGCGCCGACCGGCGCCGCGCGGCGCGGAAGAAATCGGCGCGAGGGCGCAGCGGGGGCCGCAAATGACGTTCTCGATCGCCGGGCGCTGCGCCCGGACCGGCATGCTGGGGATCGCCATCTCGACCTCGTCGATCGCGGTCTCGGCGCGCTGCCCCTGGGTCCGCGCCAAGGTCGGCGCGGTTTCCACCCAGAACGTGACCGATCCGCGGCTGGGGCCGAAGGGGCTCGATCTGCTGCAGGAGGGAATGGCGGCGCCCGAAGCGATGGCGAAGCTGACGGCCCATGCGCCGCACAAGGAATACCGCCAGGTCATCATGGTCGATGCCCATGGCCGGACGGCGCATTTCACCGGGGCGAAGGCTTTGGGCACCCATGCCGTGGCGGAGGGCAAGGACTGCATCTCCGGCGGCAACCTGCTGCACAATACCGGCGTGCCGCGCGCCGTCGTCCGCAGCTTCGAGGCCAACATGGAGATGACCTTGCCGGAGCGCCTGCTCCAGGCGCTGGAGGACGGCGTGGTCGCCGGCGGCGAGCAAGGCCCGGTGCATTCCGCCGGCCTGCTGGTGGTGCACGAGCAGGTCTGGCCGCTGGTCGACCTGCGGGTCGACTGGGCCGACGAGAACCCGATCGGCGCCTTGCGCAAGCTCTGGGAGGACTACCGCCCGCAGATGCACGACTACGTCATCCGCGCGCTCGATCCCGACAAGGCGCCGAAATTCGGCGTGCCGGGCGACCCCGAGTAGGACCCGCTACTGCGTGGCGGCGCGCTTCTTCCTGGCGCCGCGCTGGTTGATGTAGATGCAGCTCGCCACGACAATGGCGCCGCCGAGGATCATCGTCGGGGTCAGCACGTCGTCCCAGAACAGCCAGCCGATCAGCGTCGCCCACAAGAGGCCGGTATAGTCGAGCGGCGCCACCAGCGAGGCCTCGCCGTAGCGGAAGGCCTGGTTGAGGCAGAACTGTCCGGCCGTGCCCATCAGGCCGATCGTCAGGAACATCAGGACGTCGCGGCCGCTGGGCTGGATCCAGTAGAACGGCATCGCGGCGCCCAGGACCACGACGACGACCAGCGAGTAGTAGAAGAGGATGCGGTGGCTGGGCTCGCTGGTGGAGAGCTGGCGGGACGACACCTGGGTCGCCGCCCAGGCCGCCGCCGAGAGCAGGGCAAGGATCGTGCCCCATTGCGGCCCCGCGGCGGCGGGATCGGTGAACAGCGACAGCAGCGATTGGAGGTTGATGCCTTCCGCCGTCGGCTGGGCGATCAGGATGATGCCGAGGAAGCCGACGGCGACCGCCGACCAGCGGCGGATGCCGACATGCTCCTTGAGCATCGGGATCGAGAGGATGGTGACGAAGATCGGCGAGGCGAGGCCGATGCAGATCGCGTTGGGCAGCGGGATCAGCTTCAGCGCCAGGTAGAAGCTCAGCATCGTGAAGAGGTTGCAGCACGACCGGATGATATGCCCGCCGAGCCGCCGGGTGCGCAGGCCGCGCAGCCCCTCGCCGGTGGCCATGGCGACGCCCAGCATCATGCAGAGGCCGATCGAGTACCGGACGAAGGCGATCTGGCCGACCGTATAGACGGTCGAGCCCTGGTGGCCGGTCGCCATCCACTTCACGAAGCCGTCCATGACCGTCAGCAGGAAGGCCTGGGTCAGCATATAGGCCACGGCGCGGCCGGGCTGGTTGCGCAAGGCAACGCGTCCCGCCCCGGGAGCCGCGGGTGCCCCTGCATCGATCGTGGATTGTTGGGTCACGTTGCCAGCAGACCTGCTGAGAGGGTATTTTCCAGGATTATGCAATTCCTGCTGGAGCTTGCCTAGGCCTCATGCCGCTGGATACCAGACCTGCCGATTTCGTGCATTCCACCTGCCCGCATGATTGTCCCTCGACCTGCGCACTGGAGGTCGAGCGCCTGGCGCCCGACCGGATCGGCCGGGTGCGGGGCGCGGCCGCCAACCCCTACACGGCGGGCGTGATCTGCGCCAAGGTCGCGCGCTATGCCGAGCGCCAGCACCATCCGGACCGGCTGACCCGGCCGCTGCGCCGGGTCGGCGCCAAAGGCGTCGGCCGCGCGGCCTTCGAGCCCATCTCGTGGGACGAGGCTCTCGATGCCGTGGCCGAGCGGTTCGTCCAGGCCGAACAGAAATACGATTCGACGGCGGTCTGGCCGTATTTCTACGCCGGCACGATGGGCCTGGTGCAGCGCGACGGCATCCACCGCCTGCGCCACGAGAAGCGCTATTCCATCCAGAAGGACACGATCTGCGCGGCACTTTCGGATGCCGGCTGGATGGCGGGCGTCGGCACGCTGCGCGGCGTCGATTCCCGCGAGATCGACGAGTCCGATCTCATCGTCGTCTGGGGCGGCAACCCGGTCGCGACCCAGGTCAACGTGATGACCCATGTCAGCCGTGCGCGGAAGAGCCGCGGCGCGAAGCTGGTGGTGGTCGATCCCTACCGCACCGGCACCGCGGAGGCCGCCGACCTGCATCTGATGGTCAAGCCCGGCACCGACGGGGCGCTGGTCGCCGCGGTGATCCAAGTGCTGTTCGCCGAGGGAATGGCCGACCGCGCCTACATGGCGAAATACACCGACGCGCCGGAAGCGCTCGAGGCGCATGTCCGGGAGCGCACGCCGGAATGGGCGGCGGCGGTCACCGGCGTGCCGGCGGACACGATCCGGGAGTTCGCCCGGCTCTATGGCCGCACCAAGCGGAGCTTCATCCGGGTCGGCTTCGGCTTCTCGCGCTCGCGCAACGGTGCCGCCAACCTCCATGCGGTGACCTGCCTGCCGGCGGTGACCGGGGCGTGGCAGTACAAGGGCGGCGGCGCGCTCTATTCCAACCGCGCGATCTACGCGATGGACAATGCGACCATCACCGCGGCCGAGCTCAAGGATCCCTCGATCCGCGCCCTCGACCAGTCGCGCATCGGCCCGATCCTGACCGGCGACCGGCGCGATCTCGGCGACGGCCCGCCGGTCGCCGCGATGCTGATCCAGAACACCAACCCGATGGCGGTGTGTCCGGACTCGACCCGGGTGCGGGACGGTTTCGCGCGCGACGACCTCTTCGTCTGCGTGCACGAGCAGTTCATGACCGAGACCGCGGCGATGGCCGACATCGTGCTGCCCGCCACCACCTTCCTCGAGCATGACGACATCTATCGCGGCAGCGGCCACAGTTTCCTGCAGGTGACCCGCAAGGTGGTCGAGCCGGTCGGCGAGGCGCGGCCCAACCATCACGTCATCTGCGAGCTCGGCAAGCGCCTCGGCTGCACCCATCGCGGCTTCTTCATGACCGAGTGGGAGCTGATCGACGACATGCTGCGGCGCTCCAACATGCCGGGCGCCGACGACATGCATGCGGCGCATTGGCACGATTGCATGCCCGCTTTCGAGACCGCGCATTTCCTCGACGGCTTCGGCCATGCCGACGGGAAGTTCCGCTTCCGCGCCGACTGGAAGGGCCTCGGGACGAATACCGAGGGTCTTGCCGCGTTCCCGGATTTCTCGCCGGTGATCGATCTCGCCAGCGCCGAGCATCCGTTCCGCCTGGTCGCCGCGCCGGCGCGCCAGTTCCTGAACACGACCTTCACCGAGACGCCGGGCTCGCGCGCCCGCGAGAAGCGGCCGACCCTGCTCATCCATCCGACCGATGCGCGCAACCTCAATATCGGCGAGGGCGCCCCGGTCCAGGTCGGCAATCGCCAGGCGACGATCAGCCTGCATGCCGGGCTGTTCGACGGGCTGCTCCAGGGCACCGTGGTGATCGAGAGCATCTGGCCCAACAAGGACTTCCCGGGCGGCCTCGGCGTCAATGCCCTGACCAGTGCCGAGCCGGGGCGGCCCGGCGGCGGGGCGGTGTTCCACGACACGGCGGTATGGGTGAGGCCGGCCGCCTAGGGAGAGGCGGCGGGGGACAGGGGGACAGGATGAGCGGCAGGCCGCATATCATCGTCGTCGGCAACGAGAAGGGCGGTTCGGGCAAGTCCACCGTCGCCATGCACCTGATCGTCGCCTTGCTGACGGAGGGGTACAAGGTCGGCTCGATCGACCTCGACTCCCGCCAGGGCACGCTCAGCCGCTATGTCGAGAACCGCCGGCATTCGTCGGAGGCGATGGCCAGGCCCCTGCCGATGCCGGAGCATATCGCCGTCCCGCGCAGCAAGGCGGCCAGCGTCGCCGCGGCGGCCGAGGAAGAGTCGGCGGGGCTCGACGAGGCGCTGAAGCGCCTCGGGAAAATGGACTTCATCGTCATGGATACGCCGGGCAGCGACAATCCGCTGTCGCGCCACGCCCATGCCCTGGCGGACACCCTGGTGACGCCGCTCAACGACAGCTTCCTGGACCTCGACCTGCTGGGCAGGGTGGACCGGGCGGGGAAGAAGGTGACGCGGCCCAGCATCTATGCCGAGATGGTCTGGGATCAGCGCAAGCGCCGCGCCGCGGCCGGCGGCCGCTCGATCGACTGGGTGGTGCTGCGCAATCGCCTGACGACACTCGATGCGCGCAACAAGCGGGAAATCGCCCGACTCTTGGGCGAGCTTTCGAAACGAATTGGCTTCCGGATCGTGCCCGGCTTCACCGAGCGTGTGATCTTTCGCGAGCTCTTCCCGCGCGGCCTCACATTGCTCGACCTCGCGCGCGTGGACAGCGGCATCGAGCTCGCCATGTCGCATGTGGCCGCGCGGCAGGAGATCCGCGATCTCGTCACCGCTCTGAAACTTCCGGGAACCAGGAAGCCGCGCAAGAGTTGAACCCCGCTCCGGATTGTGTCACCAATCCTGCATCATCTCGACAGAGGACTCCCCCAATGAAAAAGCCCGTGCGCAAGGCCATCTTCCCGGTCGGCGGCCTCGGCACGCGTTTCCTTCCCGCCACCAAGGCCATGCCGAAGGAGATGCTCCCCGTCGTGGACAAGCCGCTGATCCAGTACGCGGTCGAAGAGGCACGCGCGGCGGGGATCGAGGAGCTGATCTTCGTCACCGGCCGCGGCAAGAGCGCCATCGAGGATCACTTCGACTATTCCTACGAGCTGCACGACACCTTGAAGGCGCGCGGCAAGAAGGCCGACTTGAAAGTGGTCGAGAGCCTGCTCCCCACGCCCGGCAACATCACCTATACCCGCCAGCAGGAGCCCCGCGGCCTGGGCCACGCGGTCTGGTGCGCGCGCAACCTGATCGGCGACGAGCCCTTCGCGGTGCTTCTGGCGGACGACCTGGTGAAGGCCGACGTGCCCTGCCTGAAGCAGATGGTGGACGTCTACAACAAGCTCGGCGGCAACCTGGTCGCCGTGATGGACGTGCCGCGCGAGCATACCGACCGCTACGGCATCCTGAAGACCGGCGGCGAGAGCCGCGGCGTCGTGGAGGCGCTGGGCCTGGTCGAGAAGCCGAAGCCCGACGTCGCGCCGTCCACGCTCTCGATCATCGGCCGCTACATCCTGCAGCCGGAGGTGATGAAGCATCTCGGCGAGCAGGAGCCCGGCGCCGGCGGCGAGATCCAGCTCACCGACGCGATGGCCAAGATGACCGGCAAGGGCCGCTTCCACGGTCTGCGCTTCAAGGGCAAGCGTTTCGACTGCGGCGACAAGGCGGGCTTCATCGAGGCCAACATCGCCTTCGCCCTGGACCATCCGCAGATCTCGAAATCGGTCCGGGAGAGCGTCCGTAACTTTGCCGCGATGCTGAAGTAGCAACCGACCGCCATCGTTCGGTATTCTCTCCTGCATACCCGGACCCGATCCGGGACGCGGGAGGAACGGATGACACCGGAAGAGTTCCGACGAGAGGCGCATCGGCTGATCGACTGGATCGCCGACTATCGTGCCGGGATCGAGGACCGGCCCGTGATGGCGATGGTCCGGCCCGGCGATGTCAAGGCGTTGCTGCCGGAATCGGCGCCCGAGCAAGGCGAGGGCTTCGACGCGATCTTCGACGACATCGACCGGGTCATCGCGCCCGGTCTGTCGCATTTCCAGCATCCGAGCTTCTTCGGCTATTTCCCGGCCAATGCCGATCTCGCCGCGGTGCTCGGCGATTTCCTCGGCAGCGGCCTGGGCGTGATCGGCCTCTCCTGGCAGTCGAGCCCGGCCTTGACCGAGATCGAGGAAGTGGCCTGCGACTGGCTGCGGCAATTGAGCGGCCTTTCCGGCCGTTGGAAGGGCGTCATCCAGGACACCGCCTCGACCAGCACGCTGGTCGCGCTGATCTCGGCGCGGGAGAAGCGCTCGAACTATGCGCTGGCCCGCGGCGGCCTGCAGTCGGGCGGCCCGGCGATGACGGTCTACGTCTCGGCCCAGGCGCACAGCTCGGTGGACAAGGCGGCGACCCTGGCCGGCTTCGGCATGGCCAACGTGCGCCATATCGAAACCGACGGTGACTTCGCCATGCGGCCCGAGCCCCTGCGCGCGGCGATCGAGCAGGACCGCGCGGCGGGCCTCGCGCCCTGCGCGATCGTCGCCACCGTCGGCACGACGGCGACCACCGCGGTCGATCCGCTGCGGCCGATCGGCGCGATCGCGAAGGAGTCCGGCCTCTGGCTGCATGTCGATGCGGCGATGGCGGGATCGGCGATGATCCTGCCGGAATGCCGCTGGATGTTCGACGGGATCGAGGCCGCGGATTCGATGGTGACCAACCCGCATAAGTGGCTCGGCGCCTCCTTCGACTGCTCGGTCTACCTGGTGCAGGACCCGGAGCATCTGGTGCGGGTGATGAGCACCAATCCCAGCTACCTGCAATCCTCGGTCGACGGCCGGGTCGCCAATCTCCGGGACTGGGGCATTCCCCTGGGCCGGCGGTTCCGTGCCCTGAAGCTCTGGTTCCTGCTGAGGAGCAGCGGTGCCGAGGCGATCCGCGCGCGGCTGCGCCGCGACATGGAGAACGCGCGCTGGCTGGCGGATGAGGCGCGCAAGGCGTCGGACTGGAGGGTGCTGGCGCCGGCGCATCTGCAGACCGTGTGCCTGCGCCACGAGCCGCCGGGCCTTTCCGGCGCGGCGCTGGACAAGCATACTTTGGCCTGGGCCGAGGCGGTCAACCGCTCCGGCGAGGCGTATGTGACGCCGGCGACGCTCGACGGGCGCTGGATGGTGCGGGTCTCGATCGGATCGATGACGACCGGGCGCGACCACGTCGCCGATCTCTGGCGCCTGATGCAGCGGCTGGCGTTGGATATGTAGGCGCTTGCATCGTCATGCCCGGGCTTGACCCGAGCATCTGGCTCCATTCGGCGCGAGGTCAAGTCCGGTAATGACGGATAAGATGAAAGCCTGGCGCTCTGAGGGGGAACGCGTGACCGAGCATATCCGAATCGGCATCGATCTCGGCGGCACCAAGATCGAGATCCTCGCCATCGATCGCGACGGCAAGGAGCTGGTGCGCCACCGCGTGCCGACGCCGCGCGGCGACTACCAGGGCTCGATCCGGCTGATGGCCGACCTCGTCGCCCAGGTCGAGCGCGAGACCGGGCACCGCGGCACGGTCGGCGTCGCCATCCCGGGCTCGATCTCGCGGGTGACCGGGCTCGTCAAGAACGCGAACTCGGTCTGGCTCATCGGCCGGCCGTTGGACAAGGACCTCTCGGCGGCGATGGCGCGCGAGGTGCGCTGCCTCAACGACGCGAACTGCCTGGCGGTCTCCGAGGCGACCGACGGGGCCGGCGCCGGCTTCGACGTGGTCTGGGCCGTCATCCTCGGCACCGGGTCGGGCTCCGGCATCACCTTCAAGGGACGGCCGCATAACGGGCCGAACGGCGTTGCCGGCGAATGGGCGCACAACCCGCTGCCCTGGCCGGATCCCGACGAGGTTCCCGGGCCGGCCTGCTATTGCGGAAAGCACGGCTGCCTCGAGACGTGGATATCCGGAACCGGCCTTGAAGCCGATTACGAACGCACGACCGGCACGCATCGCACCGGCCGTGAGATCCTGGCGCTGACCGAGCAGGGCGACGCGGTGGCCGAAGCCGCGGTCCGGCGCTACGAAAGCCGGCTCACGCGCGGCCTCGCGTATGTGATCAACGTCCTCGATCCCGACGTGATCGTGCTCGGCGGCGGCATGTCGCAGATCGCGCGGCTCTACCCGGCGCTCGAAGCCGACCTGAAGACCTATGTCTTCGGCCAGGAATTCGCGACGCCGATCCGCCCGGCGCTGCACGGCGATTCCAGCGGCATCCGCGGCGCCGCCTGGCTGTGGCCGAGGGACTGAGAATCAACCCTCCGCGTCGACATGCCGCGAAACGGTGACCTGCTCGCCGAGGATGCCGCGCGGCCGCAGCAGCAGGATGGCGGCCATCAGCACGCCGATCGCGACGATCTGCAGCGCCGCGGCCCGGGCCTGCTGCTCCGGCGGGAAGATCGCGGTCATGGCGGCGCCGGTGGCGCTCCATAGGGCCCAGACCAGGATCGCGCCCAGCAGCGCGCCCTTGTTGTTGCCCGAGCCGCCGATGATCAGCATGGCCCAGACCTGGAAGGTGATGGCGGAGAGATAGTTCTCCGGCGCGATGAAGCCGATGAAATGTCCCTGCACCGCGCCGGCCAGGCCGATCACGGCGCTCCCCAGCACGAAGGCCTGCAGGCGGAAGCTGTTCGAGTTCTTGCCGAGCGACCGCGCGGCGGTCTCGTCCTCGCGGATCGCCCGCAGCACGCGGCCCCAGGGGCTCCTGACCAGCCGCTCCAGTGCCAGGAACACGATCAGCGTCACCGCGGCGACCAGCGCCAGGTTGGCCAGGTTGAAGGCCAGCGCATGTTCCGCGAGGCTCACGAACGGGCGCGGGATGAAGCCGATGCCGAAGGCGCCGCCGGTGACGCTCTGCGCGTTCAAGGCAAAGAGCTGGATCACGATGGCCACGCCGAAAGTGGTGATGGCGAGATAGTCGGCCCTGAGGCGCAAAGTGATGGCGCCGATCACGGCCGCCGCGGCGCCCGAGGCGAGCATGGCCCCGATCCAGCCGACGAAGATCGGCAACCCGTATCCGCCCCAATGATTGCCGGCCGGCGTGGTCAGCATGGCGGACGCGTAGGCGCCGATCGCGGCGAATCCTGCCACGCCCACGTTGAAGAGGCCGGTCTGTCCCCATTGCAGGTTGAGCCCCAGGCACATCAGCCCATAGGACAGCGCCGTCGTCAGGAAGAAGGCGAGATAGCCGACGGTGTCGAGCATCACGCCTCCGCCCGGCCGAACAGGCCGGCCGGGCGCACCAGCAGCACGGCGATCAGCAGCAGGAAGGCGATGGCGGCGCGGTACTCGGCGCCGACGAACTGCACCGCCATGGACTCGGCGAGGCCGACGATCAGGCCGCCCACCACCGCTCCCGGCACGCTGCCGATGCCGCCCAGGATCGCCGCGGCGAACATCGGCAGCAGGAGGTCGAAGCCCATGAAGGGGCGGATCTGCACCGTGATGCCGGAGACGACCCCGGCGGCGCAGGCGAGCGCGCCGCCGATCAGCCAGGTCTTGCGGATGACCGAGGTCACGTCGATGCCGGCGACCGCCGCGAGATGGGGGTTCTCGGCGACCGCGCGCATCGAACGCCCGATCGTGGTGCGGGTGATCAGCAGGTGCATGGCCACCACCAGCACGGCGGTGAGGCCCAGCATCAGCATCTGGTCCGGAGTCACCCGGACGCCGAGGCCGAGCGGCACCGCGATCTGGATCTCCTGGCTGAAATAGGCCGGCGCCGAGGAGAACAGGAACTCGAGCAGGCTGCGCAGCGCCATCGAGGCGCCGAAGCTCGCCATCACCATCACGATCGCATTGCCGTGCCGCCGCAGCCGGCGGAACAGCAGCCAGTCCAGCGCCAGCGCCAGGCCGCCGGTGAACACCATCGCCGCGGCACCCGCCAGCAGCACGACCCAGCCGATGGAGAAGGGGCCGAGCGGTTCCGCCTGGATGCCGAGCCCCAGCCCGATCAGCCCGGCGATCACCAGGCAGGCATAGGCGCCCCAGGCGACGAACTCGCCATGGACGAAGTTGGCGAAGCCCAGGATGGAGTAGGTGAGCGTCACGCCGATGGCGCCCAGCCCGATCATCGCTCCCATCAGCAGGCCGTCGGCGAGGAATTGGAGACTCATGGTGCAGCCACCGGATCGCCGCCGAAATAGAGGTGGGCGATGATGGGATCGTCGCGCAGCAGCGGCGCCGGCCCTTCATGCCGGTTGCGGCCTTCCGCCAGCACATAGGCGCGGTCGGCGATGGCGAGCGCCGCGCGCACGCTCTGCTCCACCAGCACTATCGCGACGCCCGAGGCGCGCACCTGCTGCAGCGTCTCGAACACGGCGCCGACGATCTTCGGCGAGAGGCCGGCCGAAGGCTCGTCCAGCATCAGCACCTTGGGCTCGACCAGCAGCGCACGGGCGACGGCGAGCATCTGCCGCTGGCCGCCGGAGAGCCTTCCCGCCGCCAGCGACTTCTTCGCGGCGAGGTCGGGGAACATCGCGTACATCGCGGCGACCCGCGCGGCGCGGCGGTCCCTGGGCAGGATCGCGGCCGCCAGCAGCAGGTTGTCCTCGACCGACATCGCCGCGAAGACGTTCTCGGTCTGCGGCACGAAGCCGAGGCCGCGCCGGATCAGTGTATGCGCGGGAAGGCGCGTGATCTCCTGGTCGCCCAGCCTGACCGTGCCGGACGTGACCGGCACCAGGCCGGCCACCGCCTTGATCAGGGTCGACTTGCCGGCGCCGTTCGGCCCCAGCAGCGTCACGATCTCGCGCTCCCGCAGCACGAAGCCGGCGCCGTTCAGGATCGGCAGGTCCGGTTCGTAGCCGGCCACGATCTCCGTCGCGCTGAGGACAACCCGGGCGGTCACGCCGCGGCTCCGCCGAGATAGGCGTCGATCACCCGCGGATCGCGCGTCACCTCGCGCGGCGCGCCTTCGCAGAGCAGGCGGCCTTCGACCATCACCAGCGCCCGGCTGCAGAGCCGCGCCACCATGTCCATGTTGTGCTCGATGATCAGGAAGGTGACGCCGGTGGCGTTGATCGCCTGGATGCGGTCGATGATCGTCTCCAGCAGGCTCGGATTGACGCCGGCCGCCGGCTCGTCGAGCAGGATCAGCTTCGGATCCGCCATCAGGATGCGCGCGAGCTCCAGCAGCTTGCGCTGGCCGCCGGACAGGACCCGGGCCGGCTCGCGGGCGAGCCTGGTCAGCGTCACGAACTCCAGCAGCCGCATCGCCTTCTCGACGTTCGAGCGCTCCTGCTCGCGCACCGCCCGGCCGGGCAGCCAGTTCGGCCAGATGCGCTCGCCGACCTGGCCGCGCGCGGCGGTCAGCATGTTCTCGAGCACGCTCATCTCGGCAAAGAGGCGCGGGATCTGGAAGGTGCGGCCGAGGCCGAGATCGAGGCGCCGGTGCGTGGCGAGATGGTCGATGCGCCGGCCGTTCAGCAGCACCTCGCCGCCGCTCGGCTTCAGGCTGCCGGCGATCAGGTTGAAGAGCGTGGTCTTGCCGGCACCGTTGGGGCCGATCAAGCCGGCCACCTCGCCCTGGGCGATCCCGATGGAGACGGCATCGACCGCGGCGACGCCGCCGAAATGCCGCGAAACCGATCGGGTTTCCAGCATGCCTAGACCATCATCCGAGACGACATGCCGATCGCGCTTGTTCTTGAAAGTTCCGGCGTTTTCCCGCTTGATGCGTCAACCTAATTGCGCGTTTTTACCGGCGCAAGCGCCTTAACCTTGGGCTAACCATGTGTGCGAAGAAAACCAAGCCCCGAGCCAAGGGGACGGAGCACAGCTTCGAGCTCTACGATCTTCGGGTCGAGGTGACGGCGCCCAAGGGCGGCAGGATCTATTGCGGCGCCAGGCCCGGCGACCATTTCGAGCTCCGCGGCGAGATGCTGCATCTGCCGCCGGGCCAGGGCTTCTCGATCTATTCGCTGGGCGCCCTGCTGCCGCTGCTGGCGGCCAAGCAGCGGCCGACCGATCCCAATGACTGGATGAGCACCGACGCCGAGGTCGCGTGCCCCGATCCCAACTGCTCGACCCGGTTCAGGATCACGCGCCTGGGCAAGCGCCGGTTCAACCATGCCGATACCACCGCCGTGCCGCTGAAAAAGAAGAAGTGACCGATGGAATATAGCGCGCTTCGTCCCGGCTATCGGATCTCGCGGGTGATCCGCGGCGGCTGGCAACTGGCCGGCGGCCATGGCGAGATCGACCGCGCGGCCGCGGTCGCCGATCTCGTCGCCTCGGCGGAGGCGGGCATCACCACCTTCGACTGCGCCGACATCTATACCGGCGTCGAGGAGCTGATCGGCGCCGCGCGCCGTGCCTATGCCGACCGCCACGGCGCCGCGGCGCTCAAGGCGCTCAAGGTTCACACCAAGTTCGTGCCCGACCTCGCCACGTTGCACGAGGTCGACCGCGTCTATGTCCGCACCATCATCGAGCGCTCGCTGCGCCGCCTCGGCATGGAGCGGCTCGACCTGGTGCAGTTCCATTGGTGGGACTACGCCGTGCCCGGCTGCGTCGATGCGGCGGTCTGGCTGGACGAGCTGCGGGAGGAGGGCAAGATCGACCTGATCGGCGGCACCAATTTCGACACCGCGCATACCGAGAAGCTGGTCCTGGCCGGCGTGCCGCTGGCCAGCATGCAGGTGCAGTATTCGCTGCTCGACGCGCGGCCGGAGCACGCGCTGGTCGCCGCGGCGAAGAAGCACGACATCCACCTGCTGATCTACGGGACGGTGGCCGGCGGCTTCCTCGGCGACCGCTGGCTTGGAGCGACGGAGCCGCAGGCGCCCCTGGAGAACCGCTCGCTCACCAAGTACAAGCTGATCATCGACGACTTCGGCGGCTGGGATCTGTTCCAGGCCCTGCTGCGGACCTTGCGCGCGGTCGCCGACCGGCACGGCGTCGACATCGCGACCGTCGCCAGCCGGTACATGCTCGACCTGCCGCAGGTCGCCGCCGTCATCGTCGGCGCGCGCAGCCAGGCGCATCTCGCCGCCAATCTCAAGATCACCGGGATCCGCCTGACCGAGCAGGACCGCCGCGAGATCGGCGCGATCCTCGCCCAGCGCCAGGGTCCCGAGGGCGACACGTTCGAGCTGGAGCGCGACCGCACCGGCCGGCACGGCAGCATCATGAAGTACAATCTGAGCAGGCAACCCGCATGACCACGGAATCGCCCAGCGGATCTTTGGCCGACCTCGCCATCCGGGAGTCGGTCGAGCTGCACGACTTCTTCAGCCGCTGGCTGCGCGCGCAGGGCGGGGAGAAGCTGGACATCGCCCGCCTCGCGGGGGTGCTGGACCCCGGCTTCCGGCTGGTGGCGCCCGATGGCGGCGTCCGCGAGCGCCAGGCCCTGATCGACTGGATCACCGGGGTCCGCGGCAGCCGCGGCGCGGATTTCTGGATCGACGTCGCGGACTTCGTGGCGGTCTGGCAGTCGCCGGAGGCCGTATTGCTGGAATATGTCGAGACACAGTACATTGACGGCAAGACGACCAAGCGGCTTTCCACCGCCTTGTTCTGCCGGGCGCCCGAGGCGCCGTGCGGGGTCGTCTGGCGCCACCTGCAGGAAACCTGGCTGCAGTCCGGCGAATGATCTTCAGGTGAGAAATCGATCCACGAAGGGGGCTTTCATGTTCGGGAAGAAGATTCTGTTCGCGGCGGCCGCGTCGGCGGCGCTGCTGTCGGGCGGGGCGGCGTTCGCCGATTGCGACGTCACGGTCGGCCTGGTGATGGAGCTGACCGGCCCGGCCGGCGAGTATGGCCAGGCCGGCGCCAAGTCGGTCGAGATGGCGTTCCGCGACATCAACGATGCAGGCGGCGTCGATGGCGGCTGCAAGCTGGTGACCGACACGCGCGACTCCCAGAGCCAGGGCAACGTCGCGGTCGACGTGGCGACCCAGCTCGTGCAGGTGAAGAAGGTGCCGGTCATCATCGGCGGCATCATCTCTTCCGTGTCGATTCCGATCCTGACCTCGGTCACCGCGCCGGCGCATGTGGTGCAGGTGTCGCCGGCCTCGTCCTCGCCGACGCTGACCGAGCTCGGCCGCGAGGGGAAGACCAACGGCGTCTTCTTCCGCATGATCACCTCGGACGCGCTGCAGGGCGTCGCCGCCGGCAAGTACGCGATGGACCAGGGGCTGAAGAAGCTCGCCATCATCCACGTGAACGACGATTTCGGCGTCAACATGGTGCAGGAGTTCTCCAAGGCCTATAAGGCGCTCGGCGGCACGATCGTCTCCGACACGCCGTACAACGCCAAGCAGGCCAGCTACCAGGCCGAGGTCACCAAGGCGCTGGAGGGCAGCCCCGACGCGCTCTATCTCGTCGCGACGCCGGTCGACGGCGCGACCATCGCGCGGCAATGGATCAGCCAGGGCGGGCCGCAGAAGTTCCTGCTGAACGACGGCATGAACAGCGACGACTTCATCAAGGCGGTCGGCGCCAAGTACCTGGAGAACGCCTACGGCACCTCCTCGGGCACCGACACCACGCCCTCGACCGACTACTTCAACGCCAACTACAAGGCCTTCTCGAACATCGATCCGGGTGCCCCCGCGGCGGTGCAGGGCTACGATGCCGGCGCCATCGTCGGCCTCGCCATCGCCCAGGCCGGCAAGCCCGATCCGGCGGCGATCCAGGACGCGATGCGCAAGGTGCTCGATCCCAACGGCACGGTGATCCATGCCGGCAAGGACGAGTTCGCCAAGGCGCTGCAGCTCATCAAGGACGGCAAGCCGATCAAGTACGAGGGCGTGATCGGCGCCGTGCAGTTCGACCAGTACGGCGACATCACCGGTCCGTTCCGCCTGTGGAAGATCACCGGCGGCCAGGTGACGACGGTCGGCACCATGTCCGCCGCCGATGTCGACGCCATCAAGGCGAAGATGGGGAACTGAGCTCTCGGGCGGACAAAGTCATCGACCCCCTTATTCCCCTCTCCCTCAAGGGGAGAGGGGGATTCTTGGCTGCGGATCGTGATGGCGCGGCCGTTCGCTACGCAGCGGCGGCGCGAAGGCTAGTGCAACAGGGTTCCCTCTCCCCCTGAGGGAGAAGGACAGGGTGAGGGGTCGAGGATTGCCTCCGACTTCTCGAGGTGCCGGCAGCCGATGAACAGGAATCCCACCAGACCCGACCGCACCGAGCTGGCGCCAGGGCTCGAGATCAGCCGCGTCGTGACCGGCCTCTGGCAGGTCGCGGACATGGAGCGCGGCGGCACGAAGCTCGACCTCGACCGCGCCGCCGCGGCGCTTGGGGAATACGCGGCGGCGGGCTTCGACACGTTCGACATGGCGGACCATTACGGCAGTGCCGAGGACATCACCGGCCGCTTCCGGCAAGGGGTCGCCGCGGGCAAATACCGGCCCGCCACCGCCTTCACCAAATGGTGCCCGACGCCCGGCGAGATGACGCCGGAAGTCGTGCGCGCCGGCATCCAGCGCAGCATGGACCGGCTGCAGACCAGGACCATCGACCTGCTGCAGCTCCATTGGTGGATCTTCGAGCATCCGGCCTATCTCGACGCGATGCGCGAGCTCGCCAAGATCCAGCAGGAAGGCGGCATCCGCCATCTCGGCGTCACCAATTTCGACACCGACCACCTGCATGTGCTGGTGAAGCAGGGCTACCGCATCGCCACCAACCAGGTCTGCTTCTCCCTGCTCGACCGCCGCGCCGGCGAGGAGATGACCGGCTTCTGCCTCGCCCACGGCGTCAAGCTCCTGGCCTATGGCACGCTCGCGGGCGGCCTCCTGACCGAGCGCTGGCTCGACCAGCCGGCGCCCAGGCCGGGCGATATCGGCGACTGGAGCAAGATGAAGTATCAGCGCTTCGTCGAGGCGATCGGCGGCTGGAACGTGCTGCAGGAGATTCTCCGCGCGCTCGCCGTGGTGGCGAAGAAGCACAAGGTGTCGATCGCCAATGTGGCGACCCGCTGGGTGCTGGAGCAGCCGGCGGTCGGCGCGGTCATCGTCGGCGCGCGCCTGGGCGAGAGCGAGCATCGCGCCGACAACCTGGCGCTGTTCTCCTTCGCCCTCGATGCCGAGGATCGCCGCGTGATCGACGCGGCGCTGGAGGAAACGATCCGCATCCCGGGCGATTGCGGCCAGGAATACCGCAAGCCGCCCTACCTGACCGCGTCGGGCGATCTCAGCCATCACCTGGACTCGCTGCCCAAGGCCTTCGACGCGGTGCCGGTGCCCGGCCGCCCGCACAGGAAGCGCGTCGACAGCGGCAGCGTCTGGGAATCGATCTGCGGCTACAGCCGCGCGGTCCGCATCCACGACCGCGTCCTGGTCAGCGGCACGACGGCGACCCATGGCGGCGGCGAGGTCGTCTGCAAGGGCGATCCGCGCGGCCAGACCGTCTACATCCTGGACAAGATCGCCGCCAGCATCTCGGCACTCGGCGGCAGCCTCGAGGACGTCGTGCGTACCCGCATCTTCCTGCGCGACGTGACGCAGTGGGAGCCGGTGGCACGGGTGCACGGCCGCTATTTCGGCGACATCCGCCCGGCCAACACCCTGGTCGAGGCGAAGCTGGTCGGCGATTACGACGTCGAGATCGAGGCCGAAGCCGTGGTGGGTTGAAGCCGGCCCGCCGGTCAGTCCAGCATCACCTTCGCGCCGGACGAGGTCTTCCAGAGGTCGATGGCCCGGTCGTCCTGGGCGTGCTTGTCGATCTCGGCCAGCTCCTCCGTGGAGAAGTCGAGCTTCTTCAGGGCGTCGAGCGAGTTCTCGAGCTGCGCCACGGTCCGGGCGCCGACCAGCGCCGAGGTGACCTGCTTGTTGCGCAGCACCCAGGCGATCGCCATCTGCGCCAGGCTCTGGCCGCGCTTCTTGGCGATGGCGTGGAGGGCGCGGACGCGCTCCAGGTTCTGCGGCGTGATCATGCTGCCCTTGAACGAGTCCTCCTTGCTGGCGCGGGCATCCGCGGGCTTGCCGTCGAGATACTTCTCAGTGAGGAAGCCCTGGGCCAAGGGCGAGAACGGGATGCAGCCCATGCCGAGCTCCTCCAGGGTCTTCAGCAGCCCGTTCTCCACCCAGCGGTTCAGCATCGAATAGGACGGCTGGTGGATGAGGGTGCGGATCCCGCGCTCCTTCAGCATCTTGTGCGCGGCCCGCGTCGCCTCGGGCGAATACGACGAGATGCCCACATAGAGCGCCTTGCCCGACCGGACCGCCGTCTCCAAGGCGCCGATCGTCTCTTCGAGCGGCGTATTGGGATCGACCCGGTGCGAATAGAAGATGTCGACGTAGTCCAGCTTCATCCGGCGCAGGCTCTGGTCGAGGCTGGCGAGCACGTATTTGCGCGAGCCCCACTCGCCGTAGGGTCCGTCCCACATGCGATAGCCGGCTTTCGTCGAGACGACGATCTCGTCGCGATAGGGCTTGAGATCGCCGTTGACGATGTCGCCGAACAGGGATTCCGCCGAGCCCGGCGGCGGGCCGTAATTGTTCGCCAGGTCGAAATGCGTCACGCCGCGGTCGAACGCCTTGAGGATGATCTGGCGCCCGGTCTCGGCGGAATCGACGGCGCCGAAATTCTGCCAGAGTCCGAGCGAGATCGCCGGCAGGTCGAGCCCGCTGCGGCCGCAGCGGCGATAGGGCAGGCGGGAATAGCGGTCGGCGGCGGCGAGATACGGCATATGCATGCTCCGTGCGCGGCGATGGGGGAGGGTGGCGGACGAACGAACACCGCGAAAGATGGAGAAATCATACGCCGCGCGCGACCGCAAGGTGAAGTGCTTCACTGCGCCGCGCCCCGACGCGAGGGAGACGCGTTCGCTGAAACGCGGGAAGGTTCTGAACCGGCCTAACGCGGCGGCTCGGCCGGTTCCTCGGTTACCGACACGGCCACCGACAGGCCGTGCGAACCGCCGCCGAAGATGACGCCGCGGAGCGGAGTCACGTCGGAGAAGTCGCGGCCATGGGCGACGGCGATGTGCTCGTCGCCGACGATCAGGTTGTTGGTCGGATCGCAGTCGATCCAGCCGAGCTCGGGACCGCACCAGGCGGAAACCCAGGCGTGGCTGGCATCCGCGCCCTGCAGGCCGCCGCCCGCGTCCTTCTCCGCCGGATAGGTGCGCAGATAGCCGGACACGTAGCGCGCCGGGAGGCCGAGGCCGCGCAGGCCGGCGATCATCACATGGGCGAAGTCCTGGCAGACTCCGGCGCGGGATTCCATCACCTGCGAGACCGCGGTCGTCACGTCGGTCACGCCCGGCGTATAGGCGAAATCCGCCTTCATCCGCGCGAGCAGATCGCGCAATGCCGGAACGACGAGAGCGCCCGGCGCGAAGGACTGCGCCGCATAGGCGGTCGCCGCGTCGCTGTGCTGGGCGAGCGGCGAGGGATAGGTCAGCTCGGCGATCTCCGGCGGCGTCGGGAAGCCGTCGCCTTGCATCTGGTCGCGGATCGTCTCCCAGGCCGGGCCGTCCGGCGGCGTCGCGTCGGTGGCTGCCACCTCGACGGTGGCCTGCAGCACGACGGAGAACGCCTGGTGCGGGGATTCGATCGAGGCGCTGTGCACGCCGTTGCCGAAATGATCGCTGAACTGCGTCAGCGAATCCGGCTCCGGCGTGATCGCGATCGCGTGCTGCACCAGGCGCTGCCGCCCGGCGCTGACCGGGGTCAGGCGGAGCTGGTGCAGGCCGTGATCGACCACGGCGCCGTACTGGTAGTGGGTCTCGTGGCGCACCGTGTAGCGCTTCATGACGCCGCCCGCCCGCCGGCGCGCGCCGGCCCCCTCGCGTATCCCTGCGCGTTGCGGGTGCCGAAGATCACGCTGCGCGCCGGATCGACATGGGTGAAGAACTTGTGGGCGATCATGTCGGAGAGCACCATCAGGCTCTCGCCCATGGATTCCGTCATCGCCGCCAGCGCGATCGTGTTGGAGGCGATCGATTCCGCGTCGGTCAGGCCCATGAGCAGCCGGTCCACGAGCTGGTTCTCCCCGGCCAGCGGATCCTGGCCGACCAGCGCGTCGAGATGCCGCTGCAGCGCGCCGAGCTGGTAGCCGAGCGCACGCGGGTTGCTGCGGTCGGAGAGGACGAGGTCCAGCATCGGCAGCGAGTAGGAATCCGCGAGGTAGCGCTTGCGGTGGGTGATAATGGAATCGCAGAGCTCGAAGGCGAGCCGGACGCTGAGCTCGATCCAGGCCGAACGCGCCGAGACCAGGCTGCCGACGATGCCGCAGATCGAGATGCCGCGCTCGATCCGCCGCCCGACCTCGAGGAAGTTCCAGCCGGCGCCCCGGGTCATGTTCTCGGCGACCAGGCCGCCGAAGGTGGCGACGTTGGTGACGATGCCGTTGAGCTCGCCCTGCAGCCGGTCGATGTCGCGGCCGGCGGCGGGCGCCGCCGCGAGCTGGCCGAGCGTGCGCCACATGTCGCGCGAGAGCCGGTCGCGCAGCGAGAGGCCGAGGCGCCGCAAGGCGGCCTGGCTCTGCGTCAGCGGGCTGGCCGCGACGGCGTCCATGACCGCCGGCGCCAGCGACTTGCTGTCGGCGGGAATATCGGTGACCGAGAGCGGGATCCAGCCGGACTGCGCGAGCGTGCCGGTGAGCAGGGTGATCTCCGCCATGTCCCGCGGGCCGGGATTGCTGTCCGCCACGCGGCCCAGCACGGCGCGGAACAGGCGCGCGCCGTAATCCAGCCGCTCGACATAGCGGCCGAGCCAGAAGAGATCGTCCGCGGTGCGGCTGCCGAGCCGGTCGAGCGTGGACTTCAGGCGCCGGCCCTCGGCGACGACGCGCAAGGCGCCGGTGCGGTCGGGCGCCTCCGGCTCGTCCGACATCACCCAGACGTCCTTCACCGTGGCCGTGTTGTCGATCGGCCCGGGGCTGGTGTGATCGGGCGGCGCGATCCGGCCGACGCCGCCGGGCACCGCATGCCAGGCGCCGTCGGCCCAGAAGACGCAGGCGCGCAGCACGACCGGCCGCGGCTCCAGCCCGTCCTTGCCCAGGCGCGGGGCGAGGCTCGGGTCGATCCGCTGGATCGCCACGTATTGCTCGGGCGCCGCGCGCAGCCGCGCGAGCAGCGCGGCCTGCTCGGCCGCGGGCAGGGTGGCGGTGCTGAGCGGCGGCAGGTTGGGATCGAAGACCGGCTGGAGCTGGAAGCCGTCGATCCCGGCCATCACCTGCTCCAGCGGCCCGCGCTGGCCGCACCACCAGGTGGTCACCGCCGGCAGGCTCAGCTCGGTGCCGAGCAGGCGCCGCGCCAGGTTCGGCAGGAAGGGCGCGAAGGCCGGCGTCTCGATCACGGCGGTGCCGGGCGCGTTCAGGACGATCACGTTGCCGGCGCGCATCGCGCCGATCATGCCGGCGACGCCGAGCGCCGAATCCGCCCGCAGCTCCAGGGGATCGCAATACTCGCCGTCGAGCCGCCGGTAGATCACATCCACCCGCTCCAGCCCGTCGAGCGTCTTCAGGTAGACGACGCCGCTGCGCACGGTGAGGTCGGAGCCCTGCACCAGCGTGATGCCGAGCTCCTGCGCCAGCAGCACGTGCTCGAGATAGGCGCTGTTATGCGGGCCGGGCGTCAGCAGGACGATGCGCGGATCGGGCGAGAGCGCCGCGCCGATCGTCCGCAGGCCCGAATACCAGAGATCGATGCTCGACTGCAGCCGCGCGACCGGCGCGTTGCGGAAGCCTTCGGGGAAGGTGCGCGCCAGGATGCTGCGGTGATGCAGCGCGTAGCCGACGCCGGCCGGGGCCTGGGTGCGGTCGGCCAGCACCGCCCAGTGCCCTTCGGGCATCCGGATGAGATCGGCGGCGTAGAATTGCAGCCGCGGCGCCGCGCCGACCGGCGCGATGTTCCGCAGCGGCCGCAGGAAGCCGGGATTGTTGAAGATCAGGTAAGGCGGCAGCAGGCGGTCGTGGATCAGTGCCTGCGGGCCGTAGATGTCTCCGAGGATGAGATCGAGCAGATTCGCCCGCTGCGCGAGCCCGGCGGCGATGCTCTGCCATTCCGATTCCGGCAGGATCAGCGGCAGCAGGTCCAGCGACCAGTTCGGGCGCTGCCCGGCCTGGTCGCCTTGCGCCAGCAGGCTGTCGGCCTCGGCCAGATGCGCGCTGGCGCGCGCCTGCTTCTCCCGCAGCGCTTCCGGCGGCATGCCCCAGATGGCGGCCATGGTCTGGCGCCAATGGGGGCGCAGTGCCCCTTTGCCCGAGACCATCTCGTCGTAATTCCCGGTCATGCCCGGGTTGCGCCCACGGCCATACGCTGCCCGACCGACTCGCGTTCCATCCCTTCAAGCCGCCGATAATCTGGAGCGCCCGTCCCGGCCCGTCAATCGGGGCGGCTCAGCCGGCGTGGCGCAGGTCGAGCGTGACCGGATGCTCGCCGGCCGGGGCGACGACGCCCGGCGCCGTATCGGCGCCGGGCCGGCCGGTGGGGAAGAAGCGGGCGCGCCGCCGGGTCTCGGCTTCGTTGGCATTGATCGGGAATCGCTCGAAGTTGCGCCCGCCGGGATGGCTGACATGGTACGTGAACCCGCCGGCCGAGCGCCCGTTCCAGCGGTCGTGGAGATCGAAGACCAGGGGCGAATCCACCGGCAGGGTGGGGTGCAGCGCGCGCGCAGGCTGCCAGGCGCGGTAGCGCAGGCCGGCGACGAACTGGCCCTCGGTCCCGGTCGCGCGCAACGGCACGACGCGGCCGTTGCAGGTCAGGACGTGCCGGCCGTCGGTGGCGCCGTCGATCTTCACCTGCAGCCGCTCGAGCGAGGAATCGACGTTGCGCACCGTGCCGCCGGCCGCCGGGTCCTCGCCCAGCACGTGCCAGGGCTCCAGCGCCTGGCGGAGCTCGACCTCGATGCCGCGATAGGCGGTGCTGCCGATCCTGGGGAAGCGGAACTCGTGATGCGCGGCGAAGGCGTCCGCCGGGAAGGCGAAGCCGGCGCGCCGGAGGTCGTCGAGCACGTCCTCGAAGTCCCGGGCGCAGAAGTAGGGCAGCATGAACTCGTCGTGCAGCCGCGTGCCGTAGCGGGCGAGCCGGTGCTGATAGGGCTCGCGCCAGAACCAGGAGACCAGGGCCCGCACCAGCAGTTGCTGGGCCAGGCTCATCCTCGCATCGGGCGGCATCTCGAAGGCACGCAGCTCCAGCAGGCCGAGCCGGCCGCTGCTGCTGTCGGGCGAATAGAGCTTGTCGATGCAGAACTCCGTGCGGTGCGTGTTGCCGGTGATGTCGACCAGGATGTCGCGGAAGATCCGGTCGGCGAGCCAGGGCGGCGTGTTGCCCTGGGCCTCGGCGCGGTCGAGCGCCTTGAAGGCGATCTCCAGCTCGTAGGTGGAATCGTCGCGCGCCTCGTCGACCCGCGGATGCTGGCTGGTCGGTCCGATGAACAGCCCGGAGAACAGGTAGGAGAGCGATGGGTGGTTGTGCCAGTAGCCGACCAGGCTCCTCAGCAGGTCCGGCCGGCGCAGCAGCGGCGAATCCGCGGCGGTGGCGCCGCCCAGCACCACGTGGTTGCCGCCGCCGGTGCCGACGTGGCGGCCGTCCAGCATGAACTTCTCGGCGACGAGCCCGACGCTCCGCGCATCGGCATAGACGCCCTCCGTCATCGCGGTCAGCGCGCTCCAGGAATCGGCCGGATGGATGTTCACCTCGATCACGCCGGGATCGGGCGTCACCGTCAGCTTGTTGATGCGCGGATCCTGGGGCGGATGGTAGCCCTCGATCATCACCGGCTGGCCGCGTTCGGCGGCGACGTCCTCGATCGCCGCCACCAGATCGAGATAATCCTCGGCATCCTGCAGCGGCGGCATGAAGAGGTGCAGCACGCCGTCGCGCACTTCCGCGCAGAACGCGGTGCGGACGACGCCGCTGTCCGACTGGCCGGGCTGCGGCGGTCCCGGGTACTGCTCCCGGCGCTCCTGGCCGAGCGGCAGGCCGTTGCGCGCGGCGCCGTTGCCGCGCAGCTTCGCATGGGCCGGCAGCGGCGGGCGCGGCTCCATCGGGTCCTGCGGCATGACGTAGGGATAGTCGGCGGCCGTGACCCAGGGCAGCGAATCCAGCGGCAGCCGGAATCCCATGGGCGAGTCGCCGGGGATCAGGAACATGGTTTCCGGCCGCAGGAACCACGGGCCGCTCTTCCAGTAGCGTTCTCCGCCGGCTTCGGCGCGCGTCAGCGGCAGGGCGTAGCCGACCACGCGGTCGAGACCCTGCTCGAAGATGCGCGCGAGCCGCGCCCGCTCCAGCGGGTCCTTGAGCTCGCTCTGCAGCGGATCGACATTGGTCGGCAGCCGCCGCTCGCGCCAGAGGTAGTACCAGGCGTCCTCGTAGCCAGGGACCGAGAAGTTGGGATCGACCTGCAGCCGGTTAGCGAGCCGATGCATGAAGCCGAGCGCGTGGTCGGCGCCGAGCCGCGGATCGCGGGAGTCGTCGTCGGCGAAGAGGCTGCGGTCGCGCCAGATCGGCTCGCCGTCCCTGCGCCAGTAGCAGCCGAGCGCCCAGCGCGGAAGCTGCTCGCCGGGATACCACTTGCCCTGTCCGTAATGCAGCAGGCAGCCCGGCGCGAACCGGTCGGCCAGCTTGTGCAGCAGCCGGCCGGCATAGGCGCGCTTGGTCGGGCCGAGCGCCGCCGTGTTCCATTCCGCGCCGTCGGGATCGCCGGCCGCGACGAAGGTCGGCTCGCCGCCCATGGTGAGGCGCACGTCGTCGGCGCCGAGCGCGGCATCGACCCGGTCGCCGAGGGCGAGCAGCGCGTTCCAGGTCTCGGCGTCGTAGGGCTTGGTGATGCGCGGCGCCTCGGCGACGCGGGCGACCGACATGGTGAAGGAGAAATCGACCTCCGCCTTGTCGGTGAGGCCGCTGATCGGCGCGGCGCTCTGCGGCTCGGGCGAGCAGGCGAGCGGGATGTGCCCCTCGCCGGCGAGCAGGCCGGAGGTGGGATCGAGCCCGACCCAGCCGGCGCCCGGCAGATAGACCTCGCACCAGGCGTGGAGATCGGTGAAGTCGGCGGCCGGTCCGGCCGGTCCCTCGATCGGCTTCAGGTCGGGGACGAGCTGGATCAGGTAGCCGGAGACGAAGCGGGCGGCGAAGCCCAGCTGCCGGAGGATCTGTACCAGCAGCCAGCCGGAATCGCGGCACGAGCCGCTCCGTTTCGCCAGCGTCTCCTCCGGCGTCTGCACGCCCGGCTCCATGCGGATCAGATAGGCGACGTCCTGCTGGAGCCGGCGGTTGAGCCCGACCAGGAAGTCGATCGTGCGCTCGGCCGAGGCCGGGATGGTGCGGAGGTAGTCGCGCAGCAGCGCGCCGGCCGGCGCCGCCTTGCGGAACGGCGCCAGCTCCTCGTCGAGCACGGGATCGTAGGCGAAGGGGAAGCGCTCGGCGGCGGGGTCGAGGAAGAAGTCGAACGGGTTGATCACCGCCATGTCGGCGATGAGGGAGACCGTCACCGCGAACCGGTCGGTCTTCTCCGGGAAGACCAGGCGCGCCAGGAAGTTGCTCTGCGGGTCCTGCTGCCAGTTCAGGAAGTGGCCGGCCGGCTCGACGTCCAGCGCGTAGGCGAGGATCGGCGTCCGGCAGTGCGGCGCCGGCCGGAGCCGCACGGTCTGCGGTCCCAGCGCGATGGGCCGGTCATAGCGGTATTCGGTGCGATGGCGCAGCGCGACCTGAATGCTCAAGGGCAGCCCCCGTCTTTATCGCAGACTTCTGGCCCCTGACCGCTGCGGCTGCGTTCGGTCTCCGCCCAACTCCAGCCGCGCATCCGGAATCAATGCATGCTGCAGGCGCGATTGCAACAGCCTGAACGGGCCGTGC
>DASZSL010000085.1:0-28721 GCA_035548715.1 Dongiaceae bacterium | reverse complement strand
CGCGCTAATCCTGGGCGATTGTTACGGGCATCGGGGCGGGCTTGGGCCGCTCCCGGGTGGTCAGCACGTCGCCCAGGCCCGCGGCCAGAATCAAGGCGCCGCCAAGGGCTTGCTGCAGCGAGAGGGGGTCGCCGCTGAGCCAGGCGGCGGTCGCCACGCCGCTCACGATCTCGGTCATCAGCAGGATGCCGGTCCGGACCGGGCTGATCCGGCTGACCCCCCAGAACAGGATGAGCTGGGAGGGCAGCCAGCCCAGCCAGGCGACGCCGAGCAGCAGCGGCCAGGAGGCCGCGACGGCGTCGAGGCCGGGCATCCGGCTCCCGTCGGTCGCCAGGGCGAACAGCAAGGCCGGCCAGAAGCCGCCGAAGAAGAAGGCGACCGTGTTGGTGAGGGCGCCGACCTGCTGGTTGCGCCGGATATAGATGGTGACCACCGCCCAGAGCAGGCCGGCCATCAGCGCCATCCAGTCGCCGAGATTGCGCGGGATCGGCCAGCCGCCGCCCTCGCTCAGCATGATCACGAGCCCGAGCAGGCCGAAGGCGACCGCCGCCAGCCGCCCGCGCCCGATCCGCTCGCCCAGCAGGAAGCGGGCGATCAGCACGCTCCAGACCGGCGAGAGATAGAAGAGGAAGAGGACGTTGAAGACGGTGGTGCGGGTATAGGCGTTGGAATAGAGCGTGAAGACCGCGCCGTTGGCGACCGACAGCCAGAGCAGCCCCCAGCCAGCCGCCCGCAGCTCGCGCCGCGCCAGCCAGGCCATGACGAGGCCCGGCGGCACGCTGGCGACGAAGAAGGCGGCGCTGGCCCAGCTTCCGGTGAAGCCGGTATTGGCGAGGTGCCGCAGCGGCAGCCAGTAGATCCCCCACACCGCGCCGCAAAGGGCGACCGCGGCCGAGGCGAGCATCGATTGCGTGGCGGCGTTCAAAGCGCACACCATCCCCCATCGACCGGGAGCACGGTGCCGGTGACGAAGGACGACGCATCGGAGGCGAGGAAGATCGCGACGCCCACGATCTCGTCGACCCTGCCGCGGCGGCGCATCGGCGTCATGCGCAGGATCGCGGCCTCGGTCTCGGGATCGGAATCGTAGCCCTCGGAGCGCGACATCGCATGCTCCAGATAGCCGGGGTTGAAGGCGTTGACCCTGATGTTGCGCGGCGCCCATTCGACGGCGAGGGTCTTCACCAGCATGTCCACGCCGCCCTTGGAGATGTTGTAGGTGAGGAGATCGGGGAAGGCGACCAGGCTGGCATTGGACGAGGTGACGACGATCGACCCGCCGCCCTGCTTCTCCATCT
This sequence comes from Dongiaceae bacterium, assembly GCA_035548715.1. GTDB lineage: Bacteria > Pseudomonadota > Alphaproteobacteria > Dongiales > Dongiaceae > Dongia. The sequence goes on along the minus strand of DASZSL010000085.1, from coordinate 27,423 downwards.
GCCTCGCCGCCGCCTGGGCGCAGTACATCACGCCGCCGACATTGATCTTCACCGTCTGCTCGAGCTCGTCGGCCGTCGCCTGGTCGGCGGGATTGGTCAGGATGATGCCGGCATTGCAGGCCATGACGTCGAGGCGGCCGAACTCCGCCACCGCGCGCTCGACCAGGGCGGCGCAGGCGGCGGGGTCGGAGACGTCGGTGCGGACCGAGATGGCGCGGCCGCCGGCGGCGCGGATCTCGGCGGCGGCGGACTCCGCCTCGGCGGCATGGCGCGACGTGGTGACGACGGCGGCGCCGGCCTCGGCCATGCCCTTGGCGATGGCGCGGCCCAATCCCCGCCCCGAGCCCGTGACGACGGCGACCTTGCCTGCGAGGCTGAAGCGGGAGAGGGACATCGGGTTCCGTCCGTGGTCAGGGGTTGGCGACTACCGCTGCGCGGTTTCCCAGGCGGGATTGATCCAGACCGGCGCATCGGAGGGCGGCAGCGCCGCCCTGCCGCGGATCATATCAGAGGCCTTCTCGGCGATCATGATGGTGGGCGCGTTGGTGTTGCCGCTGACGATGGAGGGCATGATCGAGGCGTCGACCACGCGCAGGTTTTCGATCCCATGGACCCGCAATGCGTCATCGACCACCGCGGTCGCGTCGGTGTCGCGGCCCATGCGGCAGGTGCCGACCGGGTGGTAGCAGGTCTCGACCGCCCGGCGGACCCAGGCATCGACGGCGTCCCTGCTCTTCACGTCCCGGCCGGGGAAGAGCTCTTCGCCGCGATAGGGGTCGAGCGCCTTCTGCGCCAGGACCTCGCGCAGCAGAGCGACGCTGGTGCGGAAGTCGTCGCGGTCGCGCGCGCGCTCCAGGTAGTTGAACAGGAGCGAAGGCGGCTGGCGCGGATCGGCGCTGCGCGCCTCGACGCGGCCGAGGCTTTCCGGGCGCAGCAGGTCGATATGGACCTGGAAGGAATGCCCGGGCCTGGTATCGACCGTGCCCGGCATCACCGCCAGCGGCATGAAGGTGAATTGCAGGTCCGGGTGCTCGATGCCGGCGCGGCTGCGGATGAAGGCGCCGGCCTCGAAATGGTTGCTCGCCGCCGCGCCGGTCTTGGTCAGGAACCACTGCGCGCCGGTCAGGTACTTGCCCGGCGCCCGCGCCTTCTTCGCCAGGGTTACCGGCTGCTTGCAGGCATGCTGGACGACGATGTCCGGGTGGTCGCTGAGATTGGCGCCCACGCCTTTCAATTCCTGGCGCACCGGGATGCCGAGGCGCTGCAGCAGATCGGCCGGGCCGATGCCGGAGAGCTGCAGCAATTGCGGCGAGTTGATCGCGCCGCCGCACAACAGGAGCTCGCGGTCAGCGGTCGCGGTATGGCGCCGGCCGTCGACGGCATAGGCGATGCCGGTCGCGCGGCTGCCGTCGAACAGGATCTCCAGCGCCAGCGCGCCGGTCACGACGGCGAGGTTCGGGCGGTCGCGCACCGGGTCGAGATAGCCGCGCGCCGTGCTCCAGCGCTTGCCGCGATGGGTCGTGCGGTCGGTCGGGCCGAAGCCCTCCTGCTGCGCGCCGTTGCAGTCCGGCGTCATCGGATAGCCGGCCTCGATTCCGGCGGCGATGAAGGCGGCGCCGAGCGGCGAGGCATCGCCGTTCGGGGTCGTGACGCGCAGCGGGCCGTCGGCGCCGTGATAGGCGTCGGCCCCGCGCTGGTTCGCTTCGGCGCGCCGGAAGTACGGGAGCAGGTCGGCATAGCGCCAGCCCTTGCAGCCGCTCTGCGCCCAGCGGTCGTAGTCGCGGGCATGGCCGCGCACGTACATCATGCCGTTGATCGAGGAGGAGCCGCCGAGCACCCGGCCGCGCGGATGGCTCAGGCGCCTGCCGTCGAGATAGGGCTCGGGCTCGGAGACATAGGCCCAGTTGAAGCGGTCGTTGGCGAGCAGCCGGCCGAGGCCGGAGGGCATGTCGATCTCCCAGGCCCGGTCGCGCGGCCCGGCCTCCAGCAGCAGCACCCTGCAGGCGCTGTCCTCGGTCAGGCGGGCCGCGAGCACGCAGCCCGCGGAGCCCGCCCCGACGATGACGTAGTCGTAGCCGTTCACGCCGATCACCCGCGGGCGCCGATGGCGTCCTTCACCGCGTCGTGCACCAGGCTGTGGAAATGGTGCACCAGGTGCTCGCTCTCGTTACTGCGCTCGGGGTCGATCAGGTAGCGGCCCTGGTCGTAGCCGAAGGAGCGCAGGCCCTTCTGGGTGGTGACGTTGAGCTCGATGTCCTCCGGGCCGAGCTTCTCGTTCATCCACTTGATGCAGGCCTTGGTGGCGTCGGGCATCGCGCGCTGCGGGCCGTAATAGCCGAAGCGCAGCAGCGACTTCTCCGGTTCGAGCGGCAGCATGATGAACGTGCCGCAGATGTCGGCGAACGGGAAGCAGTAGAAGGTGGTGTTGGGCCAGATGCCGATGTTGAAGAACCAGTCGGTCTGCCAGGTGGCGCCGGCGAGCGGCGCGCCATAGGCCTCCTGCACGCCCTCCTTCGGCGGGCCGATATAGGTCCACCATTTGTCGTGCGCCTCGAGGCTGTAGCGCTTGAAGTCGATCAGCGCCGCCAGCTCCTTGTGCACCGGGCCGGAGAGGCCGAAATGGTAGCCCTCGATGGAATTGTCCATGATGACCTTCCAGTTGGCCGGGACGACCACATCGACCTCCTCGATCAGCGTCATCTCGGGAAGGTCGGGCAGGTAATGCGCCATCTTCGCCTCGGCGCCGGCGCCGAGGCCGGCGAGCGGCGCCGCGCCGGGATCGAGGTTGATGAAGACGAAGGAGCCGAGCCGATCGACGCGGACGGATTTCAGCCCGAAATCCTTCTTGTCGAAATCCGGCAGGCGCTCGGAGCGCGGCGCGCTCTTCAGCGCGCCGTCGCGGCCGTAGCACCAGGAGTGATAGCCGCAGCGCAGCACGCTGCCGAGCCGGCCGCGGCGGGCGGCGAGCAGGCGGTTGCCGCGGTGCTGGCAGACGTTGTGGAAGGCGCGGATCCCGCCGTCGTCGCCGCACATCACCACGACCGACTGGTCGAGGATGTCGAAGGTGACGAAGGCCCCGGGCTCCTTCAGCTCGTTGACATGCGCGACGCAATGCCAGGCGGGATAGAAGACGTGCTCGCGCTCCGCCTCGAACACGCCCTCGTCGTAGAAATAGCGGGCGGGCAGGGTCATCGCGCGTTCCGGTGCGGATCGAGCCCAGTCGAGCGTCTTGTCGATGATCATGGCAGGCCTCTTGTGATCGGTCTTGACCCGAGCCTACGGGGGTGCGACAGAGTGACTTGACCTAAAGCGCCAGGCCTTCGTCGTAATCGATCAGCCCAACCCGGGAGGGAGCCCCGCATGGCCGCCAATCCGCGCAAGATCGGGCTGCTGCTGCTGCCCGCCTTCTCGCATCTCGCCATGTCGGCGATCATCGAGCCGCTGTTCATCGCCAACTGGCTGAGCGGCCGCACGCTCTATCGCTGGCGGACCCTGTCGCGCGACGGCCGGCCCGCGGTCGCCAGCAGCGAGGTGAAGGCGCCGGTCGATGCCGGGATGGAAGACGGCATTGACTATGATTCGCTGTTCGTGCTGGCGAGCTTCGACCTGAAGGGCCTGGCCCGGGACCGCGAATTGAAGGCCTGGCTCCGGCGCGTGGCGCGGCACGGCGCCACGATCGGCAGCGTCGAGACCGCGAGCGAGATCGTCGCCGCGGCCGGGCTGCTGGACGGCCTGCCGGTCGCGATGCACTGGGACAATCTCGAAGGCTTCGCCGAATCCCATCCGCGCTGCAAGGCGGTGGCCAAGCTCTACACCGCGGCGCCGGGGCGGCTGACCTGCGCCGGGCACAGCGCGATCCTCGACATGATGCTGCACCTGATCGAGCAGGAGCAGGGCGGCAGCCTCGCCGCCGAGGTCGCGGCGCATCTGATCCTGCCCGGCTGGCGGCGCGGCGACGAGGACCAGCCGGCGCCCTGGGTCACCACGCGGCGCACCGTCGATCCGGTGCTGGAGAAGGCGCTGGCGCAGATGGAGAGCCATATCGAGGAGCCGCTTTCCTGCCGCACGATCGCGCGGCGGGTCGGCGTCTCGTCGCGGCAATTGCAGCGCCTGTTCGCCCGCGCGCTCGGCACGACCCCGGTGCGGCACTACCAGAGCATCCGGCTGTCGCGGGCGCATGCGCTGCTGCAGCAGACCGATCTTTCGGTGACCGAGATCTCGGTCGGGGCGGGCTTCGGCTCGCTGGAGCACTTCTGCCGGCTCTATCGCCGCGCGTTCGGCTGCCGCCCCCGCGACGACCGGCGGCAGAGCGTCGGCGCGCCGGTCCTGCGCCGGCGCGCGTGAGGCTCAGGAGCGGCCCGACGGATTGGCGAGCGCCGTCTCCACCGCCTCGACGAGCTGCTGGGGGCGGAACGGCTTGTGCAGCACGGAATAGGCGCCGAGCCGCCCGGCCAGATGCAGGAAATCGACGTTCGGCGTGACCTGCGAGCCGCTGACCACGATGACCGGGATCTCGGGATGGGATTTCTTGATGACCGCGAGCACCTCGAAGCCGTCCGCCTCGGGCATGAAGATGTCGGTGATGACGAGGTCGGGGGTCTCGGCCTCGGCCAGCTTGGCGGCTTCAAGCCCGTTGGCGGCGTGACGCACGGCATAGCCGTGCGATTCCAATACGGTGCGCAACAGATTGCGGATCTGGTCGTCGTCATCGACGATCAGGATTCGCTTCGCCTGGGTGGTCATTCGACCTCGCTCCCGGATCCGATCCGGTGCATGGGATTGCAAGCGCTCATGACTGCAGGAGCTCGCTGATCGCCCGGCTGAGCTGGTCGGTGCGATAGGGCTTGCTCAGGATCTTGGCGCGGTTCTCGCCGTTGGTGCGGCTGAGCGCCGCCTCGGGGAAGCCGGAAGTCAGCAGCACCTTGATGCGCGGCCAGCGCCGCTCGATCTCCGCCGCCAGCTTGATGCCGTTCATCTCGCCCGGCATGACGACGTCGGAGAACACCAGGTCGATCCCGGCGCCGCGCTCGATCGCCGAGATCGCGGCGCCGGCCTCGGCCACCGCCTCCACGCGATAGCCGAGCTCCTTGAGCTGGCGCACCACCATCTGGCGGACGCCGTCATTGTCCTCGACCACGAGGACGCTCTCGCCGCCGCGGGCGGCCTGCCGCGGGGGCAGCGCCGTCGGCGCCTCGCCGGCCCGCGCGCCGTCGACCGCGCGCGGGAGGTAGAGCCGGAAGGTCGTGCCGGCGCCGACCTCGCTGTAGACGGTGATGTGGCCGCCGGACTGCTTCACGAAGCCATAGACCATGGCGAGGCCGAGGCCGGTCCCCTTGTTGACCTCCTTGGTGGTGAAGAACGGCTCGAAGATCCGCGCGACGATGTCGGGCGGGATGCCCGTGCCGGTATCGGTCACCGAGGTCACGACGTAGTCGCCGGGATTGAGGCCGGGATGGCTGGCGGCGAAGGATTCGTCGACCTGGACGTTGGTGGTCTCGATGGTCAGCCGGCCGCCGCCCGGCATGGCGTCGCGGGCGTTGACGGCGAGATTGACGATCGCCGCATCGAGCTGGGCGGCGTCGATCACCACCGGCCAGAGCGCCTCGCCCTCGATCAAGTCGATGCGGACGTTCTCGCCGAGGGTCCGGTTCAGGAGCTTCACCATGCTGCGGGTCAGGCGGTTCACGTCGACGATCTCGGGCTTCAGCGTCTGGCGGCGCCCGAAGGCCAGGAGCTGGCGGGTGAGATCGGCGCCGCGCAGGCAGGCGGAGAGCGCCTCCTCGACCATGTCGCGCGCGGAGGCATTCTCCTCGACCACGCGGGCCAGCATGTCGACATTGCCGATGATGATGGTCAGCAGGTTGTTGAAGTCGTGGGCGATGCCGCCCGTGAGGTTGCCGATCGCCTCCATCTTCTGCGCCTGGCGGAGCTGGTCCTCGACGCGCTTGCGCTCGCGCTGGTCCTCCAGCATGCGGACCTGGCCCCGGACCTCGCCGTCCCGGCCGAGCAGCGGCGCCACCGAGATACGGACGTCGATCGCGTGGCCGTTCTTGTGCCGGCGCTGGACCTCGATGCCGCGGACGGTCCTGCCGGACTGCAGGGCGGCGCGCGTTTCCTCGGGATCCGCGTCGGATCCCGCCAGGGGATCGGCCTTGCCGAGCACGTCCTCGGTGGGATAGCCGAACACCGACTCCGCCGCGCGGTTCCAGGTGGTGACCTGGCCCTCGCGGTCGATGGTGACGGTGGGGACCGGCGTCGAATCCAGGATCGACGAGAGCTCGGCGGTGCGCTTGCGCACCTTGCGCTCCAGGGATTCGTGGAGCTGGGCGCGTTCCAGCGCGACGCCGATCTGGTTGCCGATGCTCGACAGGGTGCGGAGCTCGTCCTCGCTGAACATCCGCTGGTCCCCGCCCACCAGGTTGAGGATCCCGTTGACCTGGTCGGCGACCATCAGCGGCACCGAGGCATGGTAGCGCAGACCGCTCGCGGCGCCGGTCAGGCGCTCGCATTCCACGATGTTCGCCGAGGCGCGCAGCTCGCCGCGCCTCACCATGCGCTGGCAATGGCACTCCTCGCAGGGCTCGTCGCTCGGCTCGAACAGGTCCTTGTGCGCGCCGCGGGATGCGACCAGGCGGAACGCGCCGTCGCGGAAGGTGTAGAACCAGCCGGCCTTGACCCCCGGCAGGGTCAGGCCGCGCTCGACGGCGCTGGTCGCGACCTCGACCTCGGTCTGGCAGTGGTTGAGGCCCTCGGCGATCCCGTAGAGCGCGTTCAGCGTCTCGTAGGAACGGGTCAGCTCGCGCTGCCGCGCGTCGAGCGCGTCGTAGAGGCGCACCGCCTGCTCATAGGTCGAGATCAGGAGGTCGAGGATCTGCTGGCGCTCGGCGGTGATGAAATGCCGCTGGCCGGAGAGCTCGATCTCGATCCCGACCTGCAGCTTGCCGGCCTTGCGCAGGTCGCGGTTGGTCAGCAGGTAGTTGATGCGCGAGAGCAGCAGCGAGGCGTCGTACGGCTTGACGATGAAATTGTCGGCGCCGACATCGAGCCCCTTGAAGACGTCGTGCGGGCTGGACAGCGACGTGACCAGGATGAAGGGGACCTGGCTCAGCTTGGCGTCGGCCTTGACCGAGCGGCAGAACGTGTAGCCGTCCATCTCCGGCATCACGATGTCGCTGATGATGAGGTCGGGCACCTCGCGCCGCGCGGATTCGAGCGCGATGCGGCCGTTCTGCGCGGCCTTGACCGCGAAGCCGTGCTCTTCCAGCAGGAAGGAGAGTTCCTGGGCCTGGGTCGCGCTGTCCTCGGCGATCAGGATCGTGGCGGGCGTTCTCTGGTTCCTATCGTTTGACACGCTGCATCCCTCCAACATGATCCGCGGTCGATCCCAGCATGCGCGCGATCTCGTGCGGCGCGAGCACGTGCTCGGCGGCGCCCAGCGCGATCGCCTCGCGCGGCATGCCGAACACGACGCAGGACGCCTCGTCCTGCGCGATGGTGGTGGCGCCGGCCTGGCGCAGCGCCAGCAGCCCGGTCGCGCCGTCGCGCCCCATGCCGCTGAGCAGCACGCCCAGCGTCGAGGCGCCGCTCACGGCGGCGGCCGAGCGGAACAGGACGTTGGCCGAAGGGCGGAAGCCTTCCTCGGCCGGCGCAAGGCTGAGCGCGATCCGGCCCGACGGGTCGAGCCCCAGATGCCGGTCGTCGGGCGCGAGATAGGCCTCGCCGCGGACCGGCGTCACGCCCTCCTCGGCGAGGCGCACCGGGAACTTCACGTACTCGCCGAGCCAGCGCGCGAAACCGCCGACGAAGCCGCGCGCCATGTGCTGGACGATCAGGATCGGCGGCATCCCGCGGCCGCCGCCGGCCCCGGCGAGGATCTCGGCCACCACGCCGGGCGCGCCGGTCGACCCGGCGATGGCGATCAGCTTGACGGCGCGACCGGCATTCTGGGGCGCCGGCTGCCTGCGCGCCACGCGGCGGCGGCCGACCACCTTCACCTCCGACATCAGGCGCAGCGTCTGGATCAGGGCGTCGCGGCCGGCGGTCTCCTCCGCGGATTCGCCGAACGAGGGCTTGGCGAGGAAGGCCAGCGCGCCGTTCTTGATCGACTCGAAGGTCTGCGTCATCTCCTCCTGCGAGAGCGCGCTGCTGACCATGACGATCGGCGTCGGGCACTTCTCCATGATCGCCGCCGTGGCCTCGAAGCCGTTGGCGCGCGGCATGTAGCAGTCCATCAGCACGATGTCCGGGCGCAGCCGCTCCGTCGCCGTGACCGCCTCCACGCCGTCGCGCGCCATGCCGGCGATCGTGAATCCGCCGGCCTCTTCCAGCATCATCGCCAGCATCTCGCGCTGGGTGGGCGAGTCTTCGGCGATCAACACGGAGATCGTCCTGGGCGGCGCCTGCATCATATCAACCGTCCGACGATTTCCAGGAGGTTGGTCTGGTCGAAGGAGGACTTGAGCACGTAGGCATTGGCGCCGATGCGGATGCCGCGCTCCTTGTCCTCGCGCGATTCCAGCGCCGTCACCAGCACGACCGGCGTCTCGGCGAGGCGGTTGTCGGCGCGGATCTGCGCCGTGAGGTCGAAGCCGTTCATGCGCGGCATGTCGATGTCGGACACCACGAGGTCGACGTCGCGGGTCTGCAGGATCGACCAGGCGTCCATGCCGTCGACCGCGGTCGTGACGGCGTAGCCGGCGGCCTCGAACAGGTTCTTCTCCATGGTCCGGGTGGTGATCGAGTCATCGACGATCAGCACCCGTATCGCCGCGCCGGCGCCGGCGGCCTCGACCTCATGGCTGACGCTGCGGCGGCTGTGCACCGCGACCAGCAGGTCCGAGGGGCGGGCGATCAGGACGAGATCGCCGCTGCCGAGCAGGCCGGCCGCGGAGATGTTGCGCACGCGGCGGAGCGGCAGGGGAAGGTCTTTGACCAGGACGTCGGTCTCGCCCAGGATCTCGTCCACCAGGAAGGCCGCGCGCCGCGGGCCGTTGGTGACGATGGCGCAGGGGAACAGGCGCCGCGCGTCGCTGAGCGGTCCGGCGGCGGTCTCCAGGATCGAGGCGAGGCGGGCGAAGGGCAGGGTCTCACCGCCCTGGGGCAGCATCCCGGTCTGCAGCGCGGCGGTGACGCCGGAGCGCGGCACGCCGACCACGCGCTCGACCGATTCCGCGGGCAGCAGCAGGCGGGTATTCCCGACCCCGACCAGCAGGCCGCGATAGCTGGCGATGGTCGCCGGGAGCACCAGGGAGATCGTCGTCCCCTGTCCGGCGATCGACTTCACGGCGACCGTTCCGTCGATCCGCTCGACCTGCTCCCGGACGATGGCGAGGCCGAGGCCCAGCCCGGATATGCTGGTGATGACCGGGCTGGTGCTGACGCCGGCGCGGAAGGCGAGGTCGATCACCTCGTCGTCGCCGAGCGTCTTCGCCTGCACCGCCGTGAGGTTGCGCGAGCGGACGGCGGCCTCCTTCAGCCCGGCGAGGTTCATGCCGCGGCCGTCATCGGTGACGGTGATCGAGACCTTGGAGCCCTCGAGGCCGGCGATCGAGAGGGCGATCCGCCCGCGTCGCGGCTTGCCCGCCGCCTCGCGGTCGTCCGGCGCCTCGATGCCGTGGTCGATGGCGTTGCGCACCAGATGGATCAGCGGGTCCTTCACCAGCTCGATCACCTTGCGGTCGAGCTCGACGCCGGGATCCTTGAGATGCCACTTGGCCTGCTTGCCGGTCTCGCGGCAGATGTCGCGGACCATCGCCGGGAAGGCGGCCAGCATCGCCGCGGCGGGCATCATCCGCGCCCGGCGGGTCTCCGCGAACAGGTCCGCGACCAGGCTGCGCAGCGTGCGCTGGTCGTCGGACAGGGCGGTCGCGAGCTGGCGGCTGCCGGTCTCGATCTCCTTCAGCGTGCCGAGGGTGAGCGTGCGCAGCAGCCGGCCCGGATTCTCGACCGCCTTGCCGCTCAGCGCCCGCATCTCGGCGCGGAACTGGCGGATATCCTCGGCGAGCTTCTTCGCCGTCCGCGCCCGCTCCGAGGTGATCAGGCTCGGCATCAGCAGTTCCTCGGCGGCGAGGACCAGCCGGTCCAGGCGGCCGACATCGACGCGGACGGTCTCGTAGCGCTGCTGCTCCGGCTCTTCCGCCGCCGCCGCGTCGGCGCTCGGCGCACCGGCGGCGGCCGGGACGGAGCCCGGGGTGGGGGCCGGGGCGGAGCCCGGGGCCGGCGCTTCCGCCGTCGTCCGGTCGGAAGGCGTCGCGGCCGGCGGGGAGGCTGCCATGGCGGGCGCCGGCGGCGGCCCTGCGGGCGCCGCGGGCGCGCCGTCCAGCGTCTCGGCGAAGAGCAGGTCGTGCAGCCGCTCGGTCGAGCGCTTGAGCATCGCGAGATCGGCCTCGGTCGCGCTGGCCTGGCCGTGCACCAGGCTGCGCAGCAGGACCTCGCCTTCCTGGCAGATCTGCTCGATCGCCTCGGCGCGGACCGACCGCGCCGCACCCTTCAGCGTGTGCATGACGCGGAACAGGGTCTCCAGGTGATCGCGCCGCGGCGCCGCATGGCTCGGCGAGAGGATCGCCGCCAGCTCGCGCTGCAGCGACTCCACGTGCTCCGCGGCCTCGGCGCGGAACGTGGCGAGCAGTCGCTTCTGCAGTTCCTCGCGGCTGGGCATCGGCGGATACCGGTCAGGCCTCCACGACGGAGGTCTGGACCGTGTCCGAGAGCCGCTGGGCCAGCTCGTTCAGGTCCTTGGTCGCGCGCTCCACCTGCTGCATCGCCGCCACGGTCTGCGCCGAGGACTGCTCGATGTTCTGGATCGCCGCGGCGATCTGGTCCATGCCGGCCTCCTGCTGCTCGGCCGCCGCCATGATCTGCTGCGCCGCCTGCGAAGCCTCGGTGACGCTGCTGGCCAGCGCGCCGATGGCGTTGCCCGAGCGCTGCGCGGTGACGGCGCCGCTCTCCGCGGCCTTGACGCCCTGCTCGGCGGCCATGACCGTGGTCTGGGCCGATTTCTGCAGCTCGACCACGATCCGGCGCACCTGCACGGTCGCCTCCTTGCAGCGCTCGGCCAGGCCCTTCACCTCGGCGGCGACGACCGCGAAGCCCTTGCCGGCCTCGCCCGCCTTGGCCGCCTCGATGCCGGCATTGACCGCCAGGAGATTCGACTGCTCGGCGAGCTCGCCGACGGTCGCATTGATCTCCGCGATCGCCTCGGCCTGCTCGCTGAAGGTCAGGATGCGCTCGGCCAGCGCCTCCATGCGCTGGCGCGCGGCGTCGCTGCCGAGGATGCTCTCCTCGACGGACTTGCGGCCGTCCTCCGCGGTGTTCGCCATGCGCTGCGCCATCTCGGCCACGCTGCGGGTGCGGCGCGCCGCGGCTTCCGCGGTCTGGCGGACCTCGGCGACCGTTGCCGCGGTCTGGCGGACCGCGGTTGCTTCCTCGGCGGTCGCCGAGACCTGCTGGCTGGTCGCCGCCAGGATCTCCGCCGAGGCGCTGGCGACGCTCTTGACCGCGCCGCGGATCTCGCGGACGAGCTGCGCGAGCGATCCGGTCATCCGGTTGAGGCTGGTTCCGAGCTCGCTCATCGTCGCATCCTTGGCCTCCGACACGCGCGCGGTGAGGTCGCCGGACGCAACCCGCGCCGCCAGGCCGGCATATTCCTGCACGGTCTGCTGCAGCTTCTGCATGCCGTCGCGCTCCTTCTCCAGGCTGTCCTGCAGGGCGTCGGCCATCTTGTTGATCGACCTCGCCAGCTCGACGACCTCGGTCGGGCCCTCCTCGGACGTCCGCGCGCCGAGCTCGCCGTCGGCGATCTTGACCGCGGTGAGGCGGACCGCATCGACCGGGCGGGCGATCTGGCGCGCCAGCAGCACCGTGGCGCCGACCGCCAGCGCGATGGCGAGGCCGACCCAGATGATGTCATAAAGGTAGCTCTCGAGGATGAGGCCGTCGATCTCGCTGACCGAGCGGCTCACCCAGACCTTCCAGCCGACGATCGGGACGGTGGCGAAGCCGCCGATCCGGTCATGGCCGAGCTCGTCGGTGTAGCGCGCGATCTCGCCGTCGTTCTGCTGGCCCATGAACTGCCAGAGCTGTTCCTTGGAGAAGTCGGCGCGGTTCAGCACCAGGTTCTGGTTCTCGTGGCCGATGACGATGCCGGTCTCGGTCGTGACCCCGGCATGTCCGGAGGTGCCGTACCTGAACTTGCCGATCACGGCGGAGAGGTCCTCGGCCCCCATCGTGGCGAGCACGACGCCGGCGACCGTGCCGGACGCGTCGTAGACCGGGGCGCAGAGCACGATCACCAGCTTGCCCGTGGTCTTGCCGATCAGAGCCTCGCGGCTCACCACGCCCTGCTTCTTGGCCATCGCGTCCTGGAAGTACTGGCGGTCGCTGATGTTGCTGCCGATCGAGCTCGTGCCGTCGGGATTGCGCGCCGGATTGGCGGCGACGATCGTGCCCTTGGTGTCCGTCATCGAGATCCGGTCGATCATCGGCCGGTCGGCCATGAATTCCGCGAATACCGGCGCGATGCTCTCGGGGGTCACGCCGGGGAGCAGCCGCCCGGTGTCGCCCACCGTCTCGACGGCGCGGAGCTGCGCGCTCAGCTGCTGCTGGAAGAGGTCGGCCAGGGTCCTGGCATGGGCGTGCGCGCGGGTGGTCTCCTCGTGAAAGGTCCACGACTGGATCGCGAAGATCGAGCCCGCGGCGAGCACCAGGGCGGGGACTATCGCGCAGATCAGCCCGCCGACCAGCGTTATGGTGCGCAGGCTGCGGTTCTTGAAGAAGGCCTCGATCACAGTCCATCTCCTTCGTTGCGGGCGGCGATGCCGGGTTGGTCATCGACCAGCAGTCGGTTGTCCTGAAGCAGGCGCGCGGTGTCGAAGATCGCGGTCGAATCCGGTCCGATCCCGATCAGCGCGTGGTGGCGGGAGGCTTCGTCGCGCACGGCGGCGATCCGGCTCGCCGGATACTGCCGGATGCCGAGGATCTCGCTCGCCGCCAGCCCCAGCGCGCCGCGGCCGCTGCGGGTCAGGACGGCGTAGCGCAGGGCCTTGCCCTCGCCGCGCGGCCGCCCCATCAGCGTGCGCACGTCGATCACCGGAAAGACCTGGCCGCGATGGCCGATGAGGCCGAGATAATACGGGGGGAGTCCCGGCACCTCGGTCAGGCCGCTCAGCGAGGTCGCCGCGGCGCCGCCGCCGATCTCGATCGCGAAACGCTCGCCTTCGACCTCGATGGCGATGACCTCCAGCATGGCCTCGCCGCCGGCATCGGCGGCATGCTTCGCGTACTGCCGGGCGCGCTCGCGCAGGACCGCGGCGACCTGCTGCGGATCGGGATGCTCGGCGGCCTCCAGCGCCTGCTGGATGCTCTCGAAGCGGCGATAGGCGGCGTCCCAGTCGAACCTGCGCCTCGTCGCGTCGCCGTTGGCATCGGATGTCGTCATTCCGCCTTCCCCGATCCCTAGGTCGTGGCGGCGCTGTGCGCGCCGTCAGCCGCCGCCGCGAGGCTGCGCGCCGTGGTCATGGCCTTCGCGGCGCGCTCCGGCTTGCCCAGGCGGAAAAGCGCGCCGGCCAGCAGGAAATGCGCCCGGGGAGAATCCGGGACGACGTAGATCGCGGTGCGCGCGGCGGCATGCGCCGCGGAATCGTCGCCGAGGTCGCTGCAGATCTCGGCCAGCAGCAAGGCCGCCTCGGCGTTCAGGCGGTCGGCGGCGAGAACCGCCTGGCAGCGCGCGCGTGCCTCCTCGAGATGGCCGCGGTCGGCGAGATCGCGTGCCTGACGAAGGGCCGAGCCGGGATCGACGGATGCGCGATCGACGTGCGGGTGCGGCTTGGGATTCGCCTTCGGCGCGGCGGTCGCCGGCATCGGCGCCAGGGCCGCCGGCGATAGGGCGGGCTCCGGCCGCACCGCCGGCCGGCGCGTGAACAGGATGGCCTCGCCGCTGTTGACCGGCTTCAGCGGCTTGAACCAGTCGGCCAAGGCCTCGGCCGGGCTGACCGCGATCCAGCCGCCCTCGGTGACCGTCGAGACCAGGTGGCGCGCGATGCGGCGCTGCGCCGCCGGCTCCATGTACATGAGAACGTTGCGGCACAGGATGAGGTCGAAGCGCTCGAGGGCGGGCTCACCCGCCGCCTGGTCCATCAGGTTGGCGACGCGGAAGCGGACGCTGCGGCGAAGCTCCGGAATCACGGCGAGCTGCTTGCCCGCGACCGGCACGAAGTTGCGTGCGATCTGCCACGGCTCGAGCTCGCGGAGCTGGCGGGTCTCGAACACGCCGCGCTCGGCGGCCTCGATCGCCTCGGCCCGCGTGTCGGTGCCGAGCACGTCAACCCGCCATTCGTCGAAATCCGGCAGGGCCTGCCGCAGGATGACGGCGAGGGTATAAGGCTCCTCGCCGGTCGAGCAGCCGGCGCTCCAGACGTGCAGGTTCCTCGTGCCTTGCAGCCGCTTCTGCCGGACGAGCGCGGCGAGCGCCGTGCGCTCGATCCGCTCGAACCAGGAGCGCTGGCGCAGGAAGCGGGTTTCGCCGATCGTGACCGCCGCGGTGATCCGGCGCCAGGCCGGGCCGTCGAGCGGCGCATCGCGAAGCTGGCGCAGGGCCGCATCGAGATCGCCGGCGCCGGTGAGCCCGCCGATGTCGCCGATCAGCCGGTCGATCCCCTCCGCCCAGCGCTTCTGCGGCGCGAGGCCGAGCCTGGCGGTCACGACCGCGGCGAGCGCGGCGGCGGCTTCACTGTCCACGGGTGAACTCCACGATCGCGCCGGCGAGACGGATCTCGTCGCTTTCGGAGAGCAAGGCGTCGGGCGCGGTGATGTAGATCAGCCCGTCGGCCGCCGCGGCGATCTCGCGGAGCTGCGCGGCGCCGGGTGCCAGGCGGCGCGTCGCCTCCGCGTCGCCGCGCGCATGCTGCGTGACGCCGTCGACGCGCTCGGCCGTGAGCGCGAGCTTGCGACGCGCCGTGCCGACCAGCAGGAAGCGGGTGCCGAGATCCATGCGTGTCGCGCGATCGGCGTAGAAGGCGTGCAGCGGGTCGACCACCGGCACGACTTCGCCGCCCATCGTGAAGACGCCTTCGACGGCGGCCGGCGCGCCGGGCAGCGGGCTGATCTCGCAAGCCGGGATCACGGCTTGAACCAGATCAACCGCAACGCCGAAGCGGATAGGACCACTCTGAAAGAGGAGCACGTTCTCGACATCGATAGCCATGGGGCCGCTGACTGCCTTCCGTCGAATCGATCGCGCCAAATTGGCTATAAATTCAGGCTATTTATAACGTGATTACGAAAGGCTTAACGTCACGGATAGATAACTTGCGGCTTCTGCCCGAATCTCAACCTCAACCAGTCCGATTGAAGCTTTTAATCCTAATATCGCCCGGTGAAGTCCCGGTGAAATCCCCGGTGAAATCGTTGTGCGGGGCGGGGTTACGCCGTTTTCGCGCCGGACGGGCGAAGATTCCCGCGCGACCTGTTCCGGAGCCGGCGGGAGTAGGGCAGATTGCCGACGAAGACGCGTGCGCGAATCTCGAAAACCGGTGCGCGGGCCTCGCCGGCGTTGAACAGGGGGAAAGACGATGACGGGAGTGCAGCCCAAGGGCCTCGGTCCGAACGCGATGTTCATCGGCGTCAAGGGTTCGCGAGCCCGGCTCAGCACGCCCAACCTGCTGCTCGACCTCGATGCCCTGGAACGCAACATCGCGGCCATGGCGGCGCATACCAAGGCGATGGGCCTCAAGCTGCGCCCGCATTCCAAGGGTGCCAAGTCGATCGAGATCGGCAAGCGCCAAGTGGCGGCGGGCGCCGTCGGCGTCTGCTGCTCGACCCTCGGCGAGGCGGAGGTGATGGCCGGCAGCGGGATCGGCGGCGTGCTGATCACCTCGCCGGTGGTGACGCCGACCATGATCGACCGGCTGACGGCGTTGAACGCCGGGGCCGACGGCTTGATGGTGGCTGCCGACGATCCGGCAAATGTCGACGCGCTGGCCGCCGCCGCACAGCGGGCGAAAAAGAGTCTCGGCGTCATCGTCGAGTTCGACGTCGGCCAGGGCCGCACCGGCACCCGCTCGATCGAGGCGGCGGTGGCGCTGGCGCGCCGCGTGAAAGCCGCGCCGCATCTGCTCTATTGCGGCGTCCAGGCGTATTACGGACATCTGCAGCATATCGCCGTCTATGCCGAGCGCGAGAAGGCGGCGCAAACGCAGATGGGCCGCGTACGCGAGCTGCTGGCGCGGCTCGCGGCGGCGGATCTTGCCCCGAAGATCGTCACCGGCGGCGGCACCGGCACGTTCGACATCGATCCGATGGGCAAGGTCTATACCGAGATCCAGCCCGGCTCCTATCCGTTCATGGACCGGGAATACCTCGATATCCCGGTCGGAGTCGATCGCCCGGCGCCCTTCGCTGCGTCGCTGTTCGTGCAGGCCTCGGTGGTGAGCACCCATGCGGCTGGCTTCGCCGTGGTCAATGCCGGCTACAAGTCCTTCGCGACCGAAGGCGGCATGCCGCGGGTGCTCTCACCGAAGCTCGCCGAGGCCAAGTACCGGCTGATGGGCGACGAGCATGGCGGCATCGACTACGACCCCAAGAGCGGCGCCCTGAAGATCGGCGATCTGGTGGAGTTCCTGACGCCGCATTGCGACCCGACGATCAATCTCTACGACCGCTATCACTGCGTGCGGGGCGACACGCTGGTCGATATCTGGCCGGTCGACGCGCGGGGATGCTGAGGCGCTATTCGGCGGCGTTCGACTTCACGGCCGTCTTGCGTGCCGGCAGCTTCCAATCCGGCCGGATGAAGTGGCAGGTGTAGCCGTAGGGGATGCGCTCCAGGTAGTCCTGGTGCTCGGGCTCGGCCTCCCAGAACGGCCCCGCCGGGGCGACTTCGGTAACGACCTTGCCCGGCCACAGGCCGGAGGCATCGACATCGGCGATGGTCTCCTCGGCGACGTGCTTCTGTTCCGGGCTGGTGAAGTAGATCGCGGAACGATAGCTGGTGCCGCGGTCGTTGCCCTGGCGGTTCAGCGTCGTCGGGTCGTGGATCTGAAAGAAGAACTCCAGCAACCGGCGGTAACTGAGCCGAGCCGGATCGAAGATGATCTCGATCGCCTCGGCGTGGGTCCCGTGGTTGCGATAGGTGGCGTTGGGCACGTCGCCGCCGGTATAGCCGACACGCGTCGCGATCACGCCGTCATAGCGGCGGATGAGATCCTGCATGCCCCAGAAGCAGCCACCGGCCAGAACCGCGCGTTCCTGTGTCATCGGACGTCCTCCACCTGGTTGAGATAGGCGCCGTAGCCCTCCGCCTCCATCCGGTCGCGGGGGACGAATCTCAGCGACGCCGAGTTGATACAATAGCGCAGACCGCCGCGGTCCCGCGGTCCATCCGGGAAGACATGGCCGAGATGGCTGTCGCCATATTTCGAGCGCACCTCGATGCGGGTCATGCCGTGGCTGTGGTCGGTCAGCTCCTTTACAAGGGCATGCTCGATCGGCTTGGTGAAGCTCGGCCAGCCGCAGCCGGAGTCGAATTTGTCCGACGAGGCGAAGAGCGGCTCGCCGGAGACGATATCCACATAGATCCCAGGCTCTTTATTGTGGAGGAGCGCACCCGTTCCGGGGCGCTCGGTGCCGCTTTCCTGGGTGACGCGGTATTGCTCGGGCGACAAGGCCGCGACGGCTTCGGGGGTTTTCCGGTATTCCGGCATGGGCTGCTCCAACCAACTGAGCGTACTGGGTCCGCCTGGATATGGCCAGGACCCGGCTCCGATGCAAGCGGCTCGACGGATGGGATCAGGGGGGCCGGTTCCGCGCGAAGGCGTCGCCCCGTCCGTCAGGACAGGGCGAAGCGCTCGATCGAGGCGGCCACCGCCGCCGGATTCTCGATGCACGGCAGATGGCCGGCGCCGGGAATCACCCGGAACGCCGCGCCGGGGATCAGCGCCGCCATGGCGCGGACCAGCTCGACCGGCGTTGCAAGATCCGCCTCGCCGCAGAGGCAGAGCGTGGGGATCGCCAGGCCGGCCGCCGCCCGGGTGAGGTCGGCATCGCGAAGCGCGGCGCAGGTGCCGATGTAGCCCGCCTCCGGCGTGCGAGTCAGCATGTTGCGCCACAGCCGGACGGCGGCGGCGTTGTCGCGGCGATAGTCCGGCGACAGCCAGCGCTCCAGGAGTGCGTCGGCGATCGATTCCAGCCCGCCGCGCTCGATCGCCGCGATGCGCGCGCTCCACGTCTCGCGGGTGCCGATGCGCGGCGCGGTGTCCATGAGCGCCAGCGCGCCCACCAGGTCGGGGCGCCCGGCGGTGAGGCCGAGGGCGATCTGGCCGCCGACCGACAATCCGACCACCGTCGCCCGCCGAATCCCCCGGCGCTCGAGCAGGGCCGCCAGGTCGGCGACGTGATCGTCGATCGCGTAAGGCGGGCGGCCGATCCCGGAGAGGCCGTGGCCGCGCTTGTCGTAGCGCAGCGTGCGGAACCGCGATCCGAGGCGGGAAACGACCTCGTCCCAGATGCGCAGGTCGGTGCCGAGGGAGTTGGCGAAGACCAGGACCGGCCGTTCCGCCGCGCCCTGGTCCTCGAAATGGATGACCGACCCGTTGAGCAGAGCGGCGTCCACGCGGCTACTGCACACTGCCGCTGGTGAGGCCGCGCACCAGACCGCGGGAGGCAATCCAGCCGAGCAGCAGGATCGGCAGTACCGACAGGGTCGCGGCCGCCGACATCTGCGCCCAGGTCTGCCCCTCGGAGGTGAAGAACGACGCCATGTAGACGGTGAGCGGCGCCGCCGACCGGCCGGCCAGGTTCACGGCGAAGAAGAACTCGTTCCAGGCCATGATGATGAGCAGGAAGGCGGTCGTGGCGAGCCCCGGGATCGAGAGGGGCAGGGCGATCTTCCAGAAGATGTGGGCGCGCGAGGCGCCGTCGACCAGGGCGGCCTCGATGATCTCGGCCGGCAGCTCGGTGAAGAAGCGCCGCATCAGCCAGAGCACGATCGGGATGCCGAGCGCCACGTGCATGAGCACCAGGCCGAACAGCGTGTCGACCAGGTGCAGCTTGGTGTAGAGGATGTAGATCGGCACCACCACGGCGACGCCGGGCATGAACTTGGTCGACAGCGCGAAGAACAGGATGTCGTTGGCGCGCTTGCCCGGAAAGAATGCCAGGCTGAAGGCCGCCGGCAGGCCGAAGGCGAAAGAGAGCAGCACCGAGGCGCCGACCAGGATGATCGTGTTCGAGAAGAAGGACAGGAACTCGCCTTCCTGGAAGGCGTAGGCGTACTTCT
The DNA here is from genome assembly GCA_035548715.1 of Dongiaceae bacterium. GTDB lineage: Bacteria > Pseudomonadota > Alphaproteobacteria > Dongiales > Dongiaceae > Dongia. The sequence goes on along the minus strand of DASZSL010000085.1, from coordinate 8,153 downwards.
CGAAGGACGGCGCGAAGAAGAACGTGGGCGGGATCGCCAGCGCGTCGGCCTCGGATTTGAAGCCGGTCAGGAAGATCCAGAGCACCGGAAAGAACAGAACCAACGCAACGGCGATGCCGGCGGCGTTGATGGCGAGCGTCGAGGCGGTCTTGCGTTCCATGATCCGGCTAGCGCCTCTCGATGACCGGCCGCAGATAGCGCAGCAGCGCCATGGTAAGGACGATGGTGATCGCCGCGGTCACGACGCCGCCGGCCGCGGCCTTGCCGACCTCGTATTGCTGGGTCAGCAGGCGGAAGACGTCGAAGGTCAGGTTCTCCGTCGAATAGCCCGGCCCGCCATAGGTCGTCACGTAGATCGGGCCGAACATCGGCAGCAGCAGGATGGTCTCCAGCAGCATGCCGACCGCGAAGAACGGCTTCAGGTGCGGCAGGATCAGGTAGCGGAAGACCGCGAGCGGCCCGGCGCCGTCGAGGGCCGCCGCCTCGCGCAGCGACTGCGGCAGCGACTGCAGCCCGGCCAGCAGCACCAGCATCATGAACGGCGTCCATTCCCAGGAGACGATGGTCAGGATCGCGAAGGTCGGGTGCTGGCCGACGAGATCGAGCGGGGCAAGCCCGAACAGGCCGATGAACCAGTTCAGCAGGCCGTAGATCGGGTGGAAGATCATGTTCTTCCAGATGATGGGCACGACGGTCTCCATCAGCAGGAAGGGCGCCAGCAGCAGGGTGTAGGCGAAGCCGCGGCCGGCGGTCATGCGGTCGAGCAGCAGCGCCAGGCCGAGGCCGAGCAGCGCCGTGGCGACGACGGTGATCAGGGTGAAGACCGCGGTATTGACCGCGGCCATCCTGAAGGCGTTGTCGGCGACCAGGCTGCCGTAATTGGCCAGGCCGACGAAGCGCACGCCCTTCATGGGGTAGAGCAGATTCCAGGAATGCAGGCTGAGATAGACCGTGACGACGAAGGGCGCCTGGGTCATCAGCAGGAGATAGGCGACCGCGGGCCAGGTCATCCACCGCCCGGAGACCGGCCGGCGCTGGGCGCCGGCCGGATAGTCCGCGATGGTCTCGGAAAGCGTGGTCAATCGGTATCAGTCCTTGATGTAGCCGGCCTCTTTCATGACCTTCTCGGCGGTCTCCTGCGAATGCTGCAGGGCGTCGTCGATCGACATCGTGCCGGCGACGACCGCCGAGAAGTTCTGGGCGAAGTCGGCGGCCCAGGCGGCATATTCCGGTATATCGACATGCGCGGTGCCGGTATAGGGGACCTGGTCCTTGGCCGGATGGGTGAGGTCCGCCGACTCGATCGCCTTCAGCGTCTCCTCGGCGAACGGCGCGACCTTCAGGTAATCCGGATCCTTATAGGTCGAGTAGCGGGTGCCGGGCGGCATGCGGACGACGCCGTACTTCGCGGCCACCAGCTTGATGTACTCCTTGGAGGTCGCCCAGGTCATGAACTTGAACGCCTCCTTCTGGTGCTTCGAACTGGCGACGATGCCGATGCCCGAGGCCCAGAGCCAGGCCGAGCCGTTGGACGACCCCTGGGTGGGCGCGAGCGCGTAGCCGATCTGGTCCACGACCTTGGAGGACTTGGGGTCCTGGAGGATGCTGGCGCCGACGGTCGCGTCCACCCAGATCGCCGCCTTGCCCTGGGACATCAGGGTCAGGCCCTCGTTGAATCCGACCGAGCTGGCGCCGGGCTCGCCGCAATCCTTCAGCAGGTTGATGTAGAAGGTGAACGCCTTCTTGAATTCCGGGCTGGTGATCTGCGGGTGCCAGCCCATGTCGAACCACTTGGCGCCGAAGGAATGCATCAGGGTGATGAACGGCGCGAGCTGGCTGTAGTCGGACACGCCCTTCATCGAGATGCCGTAGATGCCATGCGCGGGATCGTTGAGCTTGCAGGCGAACTCGCGGATCTGCTCCCAGGTCGGGTTGTCCGGCATGGTGAGGCCGGCCTTCTGGAACAGGTCCTTGCGATACATGGTGAACGAGCTCTCGCCGTAGACCGGGAGCGCGTAGAGCTTGCCGTCGACCGACAGCGCGTCGCGCTCGGTCTTGATGATGTCGTCGAGGTCGTAGGCCTTGCGCTCGTCGTCCGACATGGCGGCGAACAGCGGGTCGAGCGGCGCCAGCCACTGGTTCTTCACCCAGGAGCCCTGCACCTCGTAGGTGCCGGTGTTGACGATGTCGTAGCGTCCGCCGCCGACCGCGACGTCCTGGGTGATCGAGTTCAGCAGCACGTTCTCCGGCAGCACCTGGAATTGCAGGTCGATGTCGGGGTTCTTCGCCGTGAATTCCGGCGCCAGCTCCTTCAACACGACCATGTCCGGATTGTTGACGAAGGCCAGCGTCACCGTGGTCTTCGCCATGGCGGTGGTGCTGGCCAGCACCATCGCCAGTGAAAGCGTTACTCCGACGAGCTTCATGTCATCCCTCCCATTGGGCGCGTCCCGCGCGGGGAACGCGGTCGACTTGGTTGTGGTCGGCCGGCTTGACGGCCATGCGATAGTTCGTTATCCGAACATTGTTCTTATTTCGTACAGAACCGCTTCGAGTAATATGTACGTCAATCGCACAGCTGTGCGCAATGTGAAAGATTCGATTTTGAAGAAGGACCGTGCGCCGGAGCAGATGGGCGGCTTTGCCAAGGGCCTCTCGGTCATCGAGGCCTTCGGACAGGGCGGCGACCGGCTGACGATTGCCGAGGCGGCGAAGCGGACCGGCCTCGACCGCGCGACGGCCAGGCGGTGTCTCCTGACGCTGGTCGATGGCGGCTATGCCTTCTACGACGGCAAGTTCTTCGCGCTGACGCCGCGGGTGCTGCGGCTGGGCTATGCCTATATCGCCACCACGCCGCTGCCGCGCCAGCTCCAGCCCTTCCTCGAGCAGCTTTCGGAGGCGACGCAGGAATCCTCGTCGGCGGCGATCCTCGACGGCGCCGAGATCGTCTACATCGCGCGCTCCTCGCTGCGCCGCGTCATGTCGATCGGCCTCAGCGTCGGCAGCCGGCTTCCCGCCTATTGCTCGTCAATGGGGCGCGTGCTGCTGGCGGCGCTTCCGGAGGACGAGATGCTGGAGACGCTGCGCCGCGGCGAGCGGATCGCCCGCACGCCGAAGACCCTGACCTCGATCAAGGCGCTTGCCGCCGAGATCGGCCGGGTACGCATGCAGGGCTATGCGGTCATCGACGAGGAGCTGGAGCTGGGCCTCCGCTCGATCGCGGTGCCGATCCTGGATTCGGCCGGCGGGACGGTCGCCGCGCTCAACACCGGCCTCCAGGCGGCACGGGCGACGCCGGAGCGGATGGTCAAGGAATTCCTGCCGAAGCTGCTGGACGTGCAGAGGACACTGGCGCGCCTGCTGCTCTAGCCTAGCCTAGCCGGCGCCGGGGAGCAGCCCGAGATCGCCGTCGATGTCATGGCTGATGCGCCGGCGCCGGATCAGCCATGACCCGTCCTGCCGGATCAGGTCGTCGCGATAGGTGCCGGCGGCGCCGACCACCGGACCAACCGCTCGGCCAACCGCTGGGCCACCCGCACCGACGGCGGGACCAGGGGCCGGGGCGCGGATCACCAGCCAGTTCGACGTCGCCTCCGCCCGGTCGCCATCGACCCGGATGATCACGTTCGAGAGGAAGTGGATGCGGCGCGGCCCGGCCCCGGGCGACGGCACCACCGCGGCGACCTTGGCCTCGATCGCGGCGCGGCCGACGGTGCCGTTCCAGTCGCCGTCGAGGGTGAACAGCGCCGCCATCTCCCGCCAGCGCCCGTTGTCCATGCACAGGCAATAGGCCGAGAGCAGATCGCGGATCGCGTCTTTGTCTTCAAGCACGGACATGGGCGATCATATCCGGTGCTCGCAGCCATAGGCCATCACGTAAAGCGCATAGAGCGAGGTCGTGCCGCAGATGTAGAGCCGGTTGCGATGCGGCCCGCCGAAGCAGAGGTTGGCGACGATCTCGGGGATCAGGATCCGGCCCAGCATCGCGCCATCGGAGGCCAGCACGTGAACGCCGTCGCCGGCCCCGACCCAGAGGTTGCCGGCGGTGTCGACCCGCAGGCCGTCGTAGCAGGCGTTGTCGCACGTCGCGATCTCCTTGCCGCCGGCGATCCGCCGGCCGCCGTCCTTCACGGCGAAGGCGCGGATGTGGCGCGGCTTGTCCGGCCCGTGGGTGAAGCCGGAATCGACCACGTAGAGCGTCTTCTCGTCCGGCGAGAAGGCGAGGCCGTTGGGCTGGAAGAAATCATCCGCCATGGCATGGACCTTCCCGCCCGGATCGATGCGGTAAAGCCGGTTGGCGGCCTGCTCGGGCTCGGCAAGACCGCCGTTGTAATGCCCCTCGATTCCGTAACTGGGATCGGTGAACCAGACGCTGCCGTCGGATTGCACGATCACGTCGTTCGGCGAATTGAGGCGGCGGCCCTGGTAGCGGTCGGCGAGGACGATCCGGCTTCCGTCGAATTCGGTGCGGGTGACGGCGCGGCTGCCGTGCTCGCAGGTCAGCAGCCGGCCCTCGCGGTCGCGGGTGCTGCCATTGGCGGCGAAGGCGGGCTGCCGGAAGACCGAGACCGAACCGTCGGTCTCGTCGAAACGCATCAGCCGGTCGTTGGGAAAGTCGGACCAGACCAGGTAGCGCCCGGCGGGGAAGTAGGCCGGTCCCTCGGCCCAGCGGCAGCCGGTCATGAGCTGCTCCAGCCTTGCCGGTCCGATCATCAGCGGACGGAAGCGCGGGTCGACTTCCAGATAAAGGCCCTGGGTCATATCCGTCGATCACCTCTCGATTTGCACGATTGCCGAACGCGACGGCGCCACTCCCCGATTGCCGGAGGCGGCAAGGTTGTGGTTAGTGTGGCCGGCATGCAGGGGGCTCGATCCATGAAACAGCCGAACCGGGCCGCCGAGGGCGCCGCCTGATGCCGGGGCCGCGCAAACCGGCGCCCTCGGGCGGCGAGAGCAAGGGCACGAGCCCGGACCTGGACGCCGAGCCCGGCCCCGAGGCCGGCGTCGAATCCGACGTCCCGCGCAAGGCCTTCGTCCAGAGCCTGGAGCGGGGCCTTTCGGTGCTGAAAGCCTTCGACGCCGAGCATCCGAGCCTCACCCTCAGCGACGTCGCCCGGCTGACCGGCCTCGACCGCGCGGCGGCGCGCCGCTTCCTCTATACCTTCGTCGATCTGGGCTACATGCGGGTCGACGGCCGGAACTTCTCGCTGCGGCCGAAGCTGCTCGAGCTCGGCTATGCCTATCTCTCCTCGCTGCGCCTGCCCGAGATCTCCAGCCCGCATCTGCGCGCGCTCTCCGAGCAGGTCCATGAATCGTCCTACGTCTCGATCATGGAGAACAACGAGAACGTCTGCATCGCGCATTTCCCGATCCGCCGCATCTGGACGGCGACCATCACGGTCGGCACGCGGCTGCCGCTGCTCGGAACCGCGTCGGGCCGAACGCTGGTCGCCTGGCTGGACCAGAAGACGATCGACGTGCTGCTGGTCAAGTGCAGGCTGCCGCAGATCACCCGGTTCACGAAGAGCGATCCCAAGCAGCTCGAAGCCGAGCTCGCGCGGGTACGCAAGCAGGGCTGGGCCTACGTCGACCAGGAGCTCGAGGAGGGCCTGCGCGTGGTCGCCGCGCCGGTGCGCGATCCCAGGGGCCGGGTGATCGCCTCGGTCAGCGTCTCGACCCTCGCCAGCAGCGCCTCGCGCGAGGACATCCTGCGCGACATGCTGCCCCCGGTGCAGCACGCCGCCGCGATGATCGAAGCCGACTACGCCCCGCTCGCGCGCTGAGCGCGCGTTCCCCCGCCGCCGACCGATTCCCTGCGCCGGTTGACAGCGCGCCATCATCAATGCCATTTTCGGTTCGTGCGATATACGCATGACTGTGCGCTTTAAGCGCATTTCGTTCAGGGACACAAGGGGGAGCCCGGCGCCCGGCCGGCAAGAACCCCGAGGCTGCGCGAGCGGGGGGAACGCATCTTTGGCCAGGGATTCCGCGACTTCCGTGCTCGTTCCGGTCGGCCGGATCGGGCAGACCCTCGACAACGACGCGCCGGGCTACGTCTTCACGCCGGACACCTATGTCACGCTGGCGCTGGCCTACGATTCGCTGGCGGCCCCGACCGTGCGGGCGGACGCCCAGGGGATCCTCCAGCCCGACTATCGGACGATGCAGCGCCGTCTTGCGGTCGGCTGGCAGGAACTGCCGAACGGCGACTGGATCGTGCAGCTCCGCCCCGGCGTGTTCAGCCATGCCGGCAACGAATTCACCGCCGACGATCTCGCCTGGACCTTGGATCGCGCCACGGCGCACGGGGTGATGGGCTGCTGGCGCTGGCGCGAGGTGGTCGGCGTCGAGAAGGTCGACCTCATCGACCGCCACACCCTGCGCTATTGCCTGCGCGCGCCCTACCCGACTTTTCCCAACTGGCTGCTCTCGGTTTCGCCCAACGTGCTCGATTCGAAGGCGGTGCGCGAAAGGTCGACGGGGGAGGATCCCTGGTCGGTCGCCTGGCTCGATCGCCACGTGGCCGGGTTCGGCGCCTACGATCTCGCGGAGATGGACGCCGATCACATCCGTTACACCGGCCGCACCCGTGCCTGGCAGGGCGTGCCCGAGCCGCACGAGATCGAGGCGCGGAAGATCGCAAGCCGCCGCGATGCCATCGCCCTGCTCGACGAGGCGCGCCCGGTCGTCCTGGCCGGCCTCGATCCGGATGAAACGGCGGCGCTGCTCGGGCGCGACGACGTCGCCGTCGTGCGGACCTGGGCGGGCCATGTCTCGGTCGAGATCGACTTCACCCTGCCGCCGTTCGACGACATCCGCGTGCGCCATGCCCTGGCCTGTGCGACGCCGACCGAGCGGATCATCCGCGAAGGCCTGCTGGGCCAGGCGAAACCGTGGCGCAGCCCGGTGAAGAGCATCAGCCAATGGTATTCCGAGGCCGGCTGGGACTTCGGCTTCGATCCGGCACGCGCCCGCAGGCTGCTCGCCGAGGCCGGCCACGGCGCGGGCTTCGGCAGCGAGCTCTACCTGACGCATCGCGCCGACAGCCTGCGCATGGCAGAGATCATCCGCGACGCCTGGCGCGAGATCGGCGTCGAGATCACGTTGCGCGACGTGAAGGACGCGCCCGCCGGCTGGCTGCCGCCGCTCTTCCTGCGTCCGGAATGCGGCCACAACCTCTCCGAGCCGGTATACGATATCGTCCACGACTACGCGGCGATGAACCCGATCTTCCCGCTGCCGGGCGGCGCGCCGCGCGTGGGAAACTGGCGGCCGCGCTGGAAGAAGAATCCGGAAGCGATCGAGCGCATCGGCCGGCTGCTCTGCGATCACGACCGCGAGCATCGCCGCGCCGCGTTCGACGATCTGCAGCAATGGCTGATCGGCTTCTCGTCCTCGATCTTCATCGCCGAGGGGCAGCAGGTCATGGCCGCCAATCGCCGGGTGCCCGCTGCGATGATCTCGCCGGAGGGCCGCTTCTATCAGGCGCTCAACCACCAGAACTGCACCACCAACTACCTGCCGGAGCGGTGAACGATCGGGCGAGCGGGCGACGACAGACCGATCGCGCTTGACTCGGGATGGCCGCCCACTAGACTGGCCGGAAAAGGCGCGCCGGGCGACGGTGCCGCCGTCTTCAATAAAGCCGTTCAAGTACAATGCCCTGGGAGGGCAGATCGTCTTTGTCTCCCTACTTGTCATACAGCCAGACATCTGGCAGCCAGACATACGATCCCCGGGCGAGGCCGCCGGCGTCGCTTGGGCTGGCGTCGCTTGGGCTGGCGTCGCCTGGGCTGGCGTCGCATGGGCCGGCGTCGCCTGGACCGGCGGCTTCCGCGCATCCGATCCGATCGACCAACATCCACAACCAACATCCACAACCAACATCCTATGGGAGGAGTTCGATGACCAAACCGATATCGGCGTCAGGCGATGTCATGCGGGCGAGGCGGTGGGCGCTGACCGGCGCGGCTGCCTTTTCCGCGTTCATGGTGGTGACGGCGCTGCACGGAGGCTCTGCGTATGCGGGGCCCCGTTCGGAGCCGTTCGATGCGTGGGCGGAGCCAGTGATCCAGTCGAAGATGACGGTTGAGGAGGCGAAGGCTCTGGTTGCGGAGCGGACCAAGCCGCAGACGGAGTGGAAGGGCCCGACG